>NZ_FQTY01000003.1 GCF_900128955.1 Tissierella praeacuta DSM 18095 | reverse complement strand
TCATAGATTTGGACTTCGCGACATCTGACCTACCTTCAATTCGCTACGCTCATTGGGTTAGGTCATTACTTTTTATAATTCAAAGTTTCTCACACTGTTTAGTTTTCTAGGTTCATCGTCACCCCTTGAGGTGACTTACTTAGTATAGCAAACTTTTCCTTTGCTGTCAACTGTTATTTTTAAACTTTTTTAAATCATTTTGCAGATTTATGAAGTTTAATGTCACAGCCGACTTTTACTATCATACTCTCTTTTTCAAGAGTTGTCAACTGTTTTTTTGAACTTTTTTCAAATCTTATTTGATTTGCTTTTGGTTCAATGCCCCAGCCGACTTTTATTATGATACACGGTTTTAAACATAAAGTCAATACCTTTTTAAAAAAGTTTTTGTTTTTCTAGAAATAAAAGAATAAAGGTATACAAGTACACCTTTATTCTTTCCCAGTTTTAAATACTCTATAATTCTATTTTACATCATACATTCCATGAGTATTCATATAGTTAAACAATTCTTCTCCATGTTTTTGTTCGTCTTTTTGTATATGTTGAAGGGCTTCTCTTACTTCTTTGTTTGCAGATTCAAATACACCAGTATCATAAAAACCAGAGACATATTTCTCAGTTGCTAATAAATCACTACATAATAGTGCATCCTCAGGATTATTAAAAGACATATTGTTACCACTATTTGTATTAGTTGTTTGTTGAGTTTGTTGAGTTTTATTAGTATGTGTTAAATTTGGTTTTTTCCCTTGCAACAATTCATTTATAATATTGTAATGATGCTGTTCTTCTGAAGCTAGCTTATTTAACAACTGTTTTAAATTAGGGTCTTTTGCTTGATTAGCAAAACTTTGATATTTCTTGACACAAATATCCTCTTGGTGCTTTCCATCCTCTAAAATCATTCTCTCTTTTTGACTTAAGTTTATTTGCATAGTATACCTCCTATTGTATATTTTCTTTAATAGTATACTTTGCTTTTATCTGTATTTTATTCATCATTAACATTAAAAAGAATTAAAACCTTATGAAAAACAAGAACTAAAAATATCCTTCTATTTTATTAAATACATTTCCCCAAGACATCTTCTTTATTTCTTTTTTAGTATTATAATCCATCTTATAGTTTTCATATTTCTTCACAATTTGTCTTTCAATAGCGTCTTGTAATCTATCTTCAAATAATGGCAATTCTATTTCTAATGGTTTATCAACTTGACTCATATCTGGAAGCTGTACATACTCTATTACCCCACTATTATTAATGGTATCACCTAAATTTGATTTAAGCCCTGGAATTTCTGTTACTACTGCTAATAATCCACTAGCTAGAGCTTCTATTGTAACTAAAGATAATCCCTCATAAAAAGAAGGTAATACAAATATATCGGATTCTTTAAATATTTTGCCTAAATTTCTTTGAGTTACTTCTCCTAATAATTCCACGCCTAATCTAGTCCCTAGCTCCTTAATTTTCTTTTCTTCTTCTCCTGTCCCTGAACCGGCTAGAATCAATCTAATATTATATTTTTCTTTTAATTTATCAAATACTCTAAGTAAAGACATTATACCTTTGGCATAACTCAGTTTCCCTGCATATACCATCTTTATTTCATTATTATAAACTTTGTTTAAGGGAGGGGAAAAAATATCCTCATTATATCCTCCACCTATTACCATAATCTTTTCATTTGGAATATTATATTTCATACTAATATCTTCTCTTTGCTCTTCACTTAATGAAAAAATCTTGTCCAGTTCTTTACAACCAACTAATACTTCTTGTCTATATTGTGGACATTTCTCAAATTGCCTAATATCTGTCCCATGACATATTCCTATTACCTTTATATCTTCAGCCAGTTTTGCAACTAAAGAAGTTGATAACCATAAATGGTGAGATAGTATAATATCTGGTTTAAAATCTTCTATAGCATTAAGAATTACCCTTTTAAAATAGAACTTCCATTTATTCAGCATGTCTATAGTTAAATCACAATATCTAACACTTTCATAAGGCATAATATCACTCATACCTAAGATGGGAAATGGAAGTTCTTCTGTATTAAATATTAAAGGATAAAACTTATCTATATAACTAAGCTTAATGGAATCTCCATTTGGTATTCCAGCAATTAATCCTTGAATATAATTTTTTTTATTTCCTTCTCTTATTAATTCTTGCAAATATATTCCGCTACCTGTTTTCCCAGGATACTGAGATATAATATGTAAAATCTTCTTCATTTAACCACCACTCCTTGTTTTAAGGAAAGTATTTTTATAATATATACCCAAGTATATTTAAAATAAAAAAGAGCAGGAATCTAATCTCCTGCCCGTAACTATTATTTTACTCATCTAATGGCTTCATAGTTGGAAATAACAATATATCCCTTATGCTTGGCTGATTTGTAAGAAGTATTATCATTCTATCAATACCAATCCCAAGTCCTCCAGTAGGTGGAAGACCTACTTCTATTGCATTTAAGAAATCTGTATCCATTGGATGGGCTTCATCATCTCCTAAATCCTTTTGCTTAACTTGGTCTTCAAATCTTTGTCTTTGATCAATTGGATCATTTAATTCTGAGAAAGCATTTGCTAATTCCCAAGTATTGATAAACGCTTCAAATCTATTAGTCTTTCTTGGGTCTTCTGGGTTTCTCTTAGCAAGAGGTGATATCTCTACTGGATGTCCTGTAATAAACGTAGGCTGAATTAAATGTTCCTCACAGAATTCCTCAAACATTTCCGATATAATATGACCTCTAGTCATACCTGGTTTTATTTCTAATCCCTTTTCCTTAGCAACTGCTATAGCTTCTTCATCAGTGTTGATTGTAGAAAAGTCTACTCCTGTAAATTCCTTTACTGCATCTGCCATATCTAACCTTCTCCATGGTGGAGATAATTCTATTTCGGTGCCTTGATAATTTATTTTAGTACTTCCTAAAGCTTTTTCTGCTACATAAGCAAAAAGATTTTCAGTTAATCTCATCATTTCTTCATAGTCTACATATGCCTGATAAAGTTCTATATTAGTAAATTCAGGATTGTGTTTTGGGCTCATCCCTTCGTTTCTAAACATTCTTCCCATTTCATAGACCTTTTCAAACCCACCAACTATAAGCCTCTTTAAATATAGTTCATTGGCTATTCTTAAGTACATGTCAATATCTAATGCATTATGATGTGTAGCAAAAGGTCTTGCATTTGCCCCTCCTGCTATCGGACTTAAAATTGGAGTTTCTACCTCTAGGAATCCCCTATCATCTAAGTATTCTCTTACAGCCTTTATTATCTTCGTTCTTAAAATAAATGTCTCTTTCACTTCTGGATTTACTATTAAATCTACATATCTTTGTCTATATCTTAAATCCTGATCCTTTAAACCATGAAATTTTTCTGGTAATATTTGTAGGGATTTAGTCATTATAATTATTTCTTCAGCTCTTATGGATATTTCACCAGCATTTGTTCTAAATACCTCTCCTTTAACACCTATAATATCTCCAAGATCTAAAAGACTTAAATCTTTATACTCTTCTTCACCCATTGCATCTTGTTTAGCAAATATTTGAATACGACCTTCACTATCTTGTAAGTCAATAAAACTAACTTTTCCATGCCCACGCCTAGACATTACTCGTCCTGCAACTGCTACCTTTTGCCCTTCCAATTCTTCAAATTTATTTTTAATAGTAGCACTATGATGCGTATAATCAAATTTCTCAACTAGAAAAGGGTTTTTTCCTTTTTCGATCAGTTCCTTAAGTTTTTCTCTTCTCATCATCAACATTTCATTTAAATTTAATTCGGTTTCTCCCATTACTTTGCCTCCTTAGTTTATTAACCTTTTTATCTAGTAATAGTTAGTATTTGATATTCTATTTTCCCATCTGGAACAACTACCTCTACAATATCTTCAGATTTATGTCCTAAAAGTGCGGAACCTACAGGAGATTCATTTGATATTTTACCATTATATGGATCAGCCTCTGCAGAGCCCACTATAATAAATTCCATTTCTTCATCATATTCTAAATCTTTTACCAAAACTTTAGATCCAATTCCTACAACATCTGTTGTTATATCATCTTCATCTATTATCTTTGCATTTCTTAACATAGTTTCTAACTTCGCAATTCTTTCTTCCAATTGAGCTTGATCATTTTTAGCCTGATCATATTCTGAGTTTTCACTTATATCTCCAAAACTTAAAGCTTGTTTTATTTTTTCAGCAATTTCTTTCCTTCTAACGGTCTTTAACTCATCTAACTCATCCTCTAACTTCTTTAATCCATCCTCAGTTAAGAATACATCTCTTTCTGGCATTTCATTCTCTCCTTTACCCAATATATATTATTGCCTTTAAAATTATTATAAATATTATCTATCTATGCAAACTATTTAATTAATAGAAAAATTACATTTCCTACTTGTATGCAAGATATTATAATCAAGTGGAACCATAATGTCAAGTACTTAGAAATTCCCTTTAATATTTATAAAGGATTTTACATAATCTTCAATAGTATAATAATTATCTTCACAATATAAATACCTTATCCCTTTCATATTACCTCCTATTAGAGACTCTGCCAAACTGGAAAGAACCATACCCTCCATCCATATATTTTCCTCAATACTTAAATCATTTAAAGCAAAAGCAAAATCTTTAATGAAAGGCAAGGTTCTTTTATGGCTTAAATGAATACCATTACCAAAGTCAAAGATTATGCAATTTTTTCTTACTTTAGAAAAATCAATCTGCAAATTTCCTATCAAATTAATTATTATACTATAATTTCCTAAAATTCTTTTAATATTAGATGGATAAAATAAGGATAATCCTGTTTCTTCCAATATATATTCATAAATCTCATCATTATCCTTCTCACAACCTATGGCAGTTATAAACCTTATATCTTTTGAAATTCCTTTAATTAGGGCTTTTATTTTTTCTTTATTATCAGAAATCACTAAAATTTCCTTTTCTTCTAAGTTTGTTTTCATCCTATTGCATATTTCTTTCATTATTAAAGGAAGATTAGTTATTTTAATATTTTCTCCATCCGATATTTTCATATTTGTAAATTCTTCTATACGAAATATGGATTCTTTACTTAAGTCTTTATATCCTTCAATAAATAAACCAGTATAATTTTCATCTCCCTTTAGTCTTATTATAGCATCTAAATACTCTTTAAACTCATATTCATCATTAAAATCAATGGGTTTTAAATTTATTCCAGCTATTTTTCCTATTATATCATTTCTTCTTATAATACTGTCTATTACCTTAGGCTTGATTTTCGGCAAAAGAAATTCTGGCAAATATTTTCTAATTCCTTTTTTATAATATTCTATATATTTTTCACAATTTATTATATATAAAAGTTCTATAATACCCCTCCTCTCTAGTTTTAACTCTATTATATGAAAAGAGGTTTACATTCATTACATATACTATGGATAAAGATTAATATACTCTAACAATACTTTCTCCATATCTTCTTTATTTTCAATTGTGTATATTAGATTTTTTATTTCATTAGAATTTCTTAGTCCTTTTAAATACCAAGCAGCATGTTTTCTCATTTCTCTTACACCAACTCTTTCACCTTTTATGGAACAAACAAGATTTAAATGTCTTATACACATCTGAATTATTTCTTCTTTTGAAGGTGGGATATCTTCATCTCCAGTCATTAAATTAATTATTCTTCTAAATATCCATGGATTTCCTTGAGAACCTCTCCCTATTGCTATAGCATCACAGTTAGTAAAATTAAACATTCTAAGTCCATCTTGTGGTTCAAATATATCTCCATTTCCTATAACAGGTATACTTACACTTTCTTTAACTTTCTTAATAAATTCCCAATCTGCTTCACCAGAATAAAACATATCCCTAGTTCTTGCATGAATTGTTAAGGCAGAAATCCCTTCTTCCTCTGCTATTTTAGCTATATCTATTCCATTAATATTATCATAATCCCAACCCATACGTATCTTTAAGGTAACAGGCTTTTTAGATACCTTTATAACTTCTTTTATTATATCTCTAACTAAGATTGGATTTTTCATTAAAGCACTACCATCACCATTTTTAACTATCTTTGGAGCAGGACAGCCCATATTTATATCTATTATATCTATATCTTCCCTAGGGTTTAAGTATTCTCTTACAACATTTGCCATTATATATGGATCTGAACCAAATATCTGGATTGCTATTGGTCTTTCCTCTGGGTTTACCTGCAACAATGTTTTAGTTCCAGGATCCTTGTAATACATCCCCTTACTACTGACCATTTCAGAAACTACTAAACCTGCTCCCATCTCCTTACACAATATTCTAAATGCTAAATCTGTAACTCCAGCCATAGGAGCCAAAAATACATTATTCTCAATTTCTATATTTCCTATTCTCATATTTCCACCTCAAATATTAGAAAAGTAAGTAGCTCTAAGCTACTTACTTGTTTCTTTCAAATATTATCCTTAAACCTTCCAATGTCAACATTTTATCTATATTCTTTACATATCTGCTTTCAGATGCTATTAAGTTTGAAAATCCACCTGTTGCTATAATATTTACAGTATTTTCATTTTCTCCCATTTCTTTAATCATCTTTTCTATTATATAATCAACCATACCTATATAACCAAAAACCAATCCTGATTGAATACTGTTTGTTGTATTCTTTGCTATTACTTTATCTGGTTTCGCAATTTCAACCTTAGGAAGTTTAGCTGTCCTCATAAATAATGCTTCCGAAGAAATCTTTATCCCTGGAGTAATTGCACCTCCTAAATAATCACCTTCTTTAGATACAGCACAAAATGTAATAGCTGTACCAAAATCCACTATTATTAAAGGGCCACCATATTTTTCATAAGCAGCTACAGCATTTACTATTCTATCGGCTCCTACTTCTCTGGGATTATCATATTTTATATTCATTCCAGTTTTAACTCCAGGTCCTACTACAATAGGATCTATACCGAAGTATTTTATACTCATAGCTGGTAAAGTATGCATAAGTGGTGGTACTACAGAAGAAATAATAACATCTTTAACCTCTTTTGGATTTATTCCATGGTATCTGAAAATTTGTTCAAATAAAAGTCCATATTCATCAGATGTTCTGTCCCTTTCAGTTGCTATTCTCCAATCATATAATAACTCTTTATCATCATATACCCCAAATACTATGTTAGTATTGCCAACATCTATAACTAATAACAATAATTTCACACTCCATTCCTTATCTTTTGTTCTTTAAACTTCCAACTACAGAAGTTACTATTATAATAGCAATAATTGCTTCAGGTATACCATTAGTTACTCCTATACCAAAAATTATCTTTCTTGCAGTAGAAACATCCCCACCTATAGCCTCTACAAATCTTTCAGCATAAAGTAAATATATCATGGAAAGAACTCCTATAGTATTGGTCATTGTACCAATAGCAGATGCCATTATAATTTCCAAAGCTTTATTTTTAAACTTTGTTTGAACAAAATAAGCTATAATTAAAGTTAATATTATAAGAAATATATTTATTATAATCGACCATATACTCTGTGAAGTTTTTATGTTGATATATATCCCATAAGATAAATATCCTATAATTCCTGTGAAAATCAAATACAAAATTGCCATAATCTTATTTTTACCTAAATCTTTCAATATATCATATACATAAAAAGATACTATACCTATTAATATTCTAGGTAATACTGAAACCAATGGATTTAAAAATACAAAAGATACTGGTGTTTGATTAGTCATAGCTTGAAAAATACTAAATAGTCCAAATATGAGTCCAACAAAAGCACCTACAACTGGTCCTTCCATTACTGCACCAATTATAACAGGTATATGCATTATTGTTGCCCTTGTAGGTCCTACAGGTATAAAACCTAATGGAGTCATACCAAGAACTGCTGAAATAGCCCCTAAAACTCCTATAATGGTCATCTTTCTTACATTAAATCCTTTTTCTTTTACCATTAAAATCCCTCCCGCTCTAGTTCCTTTTAATTTTGGATACCAGTCGATAAAATATTAAATTTTAACTTTTAGCCAGTCCAATTCTAATTTGATATTGGCTATCTAACAAAAACATTATAATTCTATTTCTACATTAATTCAATATTAATTTTTATGTTCTAACACAATTAATTAAATATCCTTCAAGGCTTTCAGTCCACATACTCCCTCTGCAAACAACACACCATTTACTATAGCCTTACTCATTGCCTCCCCTGCCATAGTCCCTATAAGGCTTATATCTGCCATTATTTCATTAGTAGCCATAGTAAATATCGTATCTCCATCTACCATAGTATGAATTGGATTTATTGATCTTGCAAATCCATTATGAGCCATTTCTGAAATTTTATTTGCCTCAGCTTTAGTTAACTTTGCATTTGTAGCAATTATACCTATTGTTGTATTTTGTATGTTAAACCCTAAGTTTCTATTTTTATTTTTCATAATATCTATAGTATTTAATAATTTATTGTTTTTATAATCATATACTCCTGCAATTTGCTTATTATTTTTATAATCATAGATATCACCAAAACTATTTACAGCAACCATTGCCGATACTATTAATTCTCCTACTTTTATAGTAGCGGAACCTAAACCAGATTTCATAGCATTTTCTGGTCCTAAAATCTTGCCTATAGTAGCTCCCATACCACATCCTACATTACCCTGTATATTATTTACATTGGCATTTTTAGCGGCAATATATCCCATATTAAAGTCTGGTCTAATCTTACAATTTCCTATATTCAAATCAAATATCACAGCAGAAGCTACTATGGGAACCTTAGTTACTCCTACATCAAATCCTATATTCTGCTCCTCTAAATACCTCATAACACCTGATGCTGCTTCAAGACCAAATGCAGAACCCCCTGATAATACTACAGCATGAACCTTATCTACCATCTTCTCTGATTTAAATAAATCCGTTTCTCTAGTACCTGGAGCTGATCCTCTTACATCTACACCTCCTGTTGCACCACTATCACATATAATTACAGTGCAACCTGTCATACCTTCTTCCGATTGTGCATGACCCACTTTGATACCAGGAACATCAGTTATATAACCTTGATACATAATATCATCCTCTCAATTAACAATTAATGATTAACCGTTAAGAATTAAAAACGAAAAACCGAGATCCTTCGTTACACTGAGGATGACGAGTTTGGTCATTCCAAAAATGGTGAAGAATCTCGATTTAATTGTTCTTTATTCTCTGTTAATTTTTAATTAATCTTAGCCTCCAAAGAAATTCAACAATAGTCCTGCTGCTATAGCTGAACCTATTACTCCTGCTACATTGGGTCCCATAGCGTGCATTAATAAGAAGTTTTTCGGATTAGCCTCTTGACCAACTTTTTGTGATACCCTAGCTGCCATTGGCACTGCAGATACTCCAGCAGATCCTATAAGTGGATTAACTTTTCCTCCAGAAGTTTTATACATAATCTTACCAAATATTACTCCTGTAGCAGTACCTATGGAAAATGCTACAAGTCCTAATGCTATAATGCTTAAAGTTTTAACTGTAAGGAAAGTTTCTGCATTAGCTGTTGCTCCTACAGTTGTACCTAAAAATATTGTAACTATATTAACTAATTCATTTTGAGCTGTTTTTGACAATCTATCTGTGACTAAGGATTCTCTAAATAGATTACCTAACATTAACATACCAACTAAAGATGCTGCAGAAGGCAATAGTAAGGAAACTAGTATTGTAACCATAATTGGAAAAATAACTTTCTCTTTTTTTGATACTACCCTAAGTTGATCCATAACTACTTCTCTTTCTTCTTTAGTTGTCAATGCTTTCATAATTGGTGGTTGAATAATTGGAACCAACGCCATATATGAGTAAGCTGCAACTGCTATAGGTCCTAATAAATGAGGTGCTAGTTTAGACGTTAAATATAAAGCTGTAGGTCCATCTGCTCCACCAATAATACCAATACTTGCTGCTTCTGGTCCTGTAAATCCTAAAAGAATTGCACCTACAAAGGTAACAAAAATACCAAATTGTGCTGCTGCTCCAAGTAATATACTCTTTGGATTAGCTATAAGAGGTCCAAAATCAGTCATAGCTCCTACACCTAGAAATATAAGTGGTGGATATATTCCTAGCTTAACACCTTGATACAAATAATATAAAAGTCCTCCATTTTCTACAACAGTAGAAACCAACTCTCCAGTTACTGGATGTGGAGCAATCTTCACAACTGGAGGTGCCATAAGACCAGCCTCAGGCAAATTAGCCAATAACATACCAAATGCAATTGGAATAAGTAATAGAGGCTCAAATCCCTTAGCAATTGCTAAATATAATAGTACACAGGATATTAAAATCATTACTGCTTGTCCCCAAGTAATGGCAGCAAATCCTGTACTCTGGAAAAATTCCAGTAATATATCTCCTAAGTTCATGAAACTTACCTTCCTTTCTCAATGGAATTAGTCTAATACTACTAATTTATCTCCTGTATTTACAGTAGCTCCTTGTGTAGTATTGATACTAGCAACGACTCCATCTCTAGGAGCTAATATTTCATTTTCCATTTTCATAGCTTCTAGAATTAATAATATATCCCCAGCCTTAACTTTATCTCCTTCTTTTACTTCTATCTTCCAGATATTTCCTGGCATTGGAGCTTCTACAACTTCTTGTCCTGCAGATACTACTACTTCCTTTTTCTCTTCCTTTGGAGCAGGTGCTGGTGTAGATTTCGCTACAGGTTTTGATACTGGTGCTTGAGCTACTGGTGCCGCTGACCTTTGTACTGTGCTTCCTGATACTACTTCTTCAACTTCCACTTCATAAGAATTACCATTAACATTTATTATAAACTTTCTCATTGTTATGCCTCCTTATTTATGCTTCCATAGAAGCTTTTATTGTAATTTACCGTATATTTGCTCTTGTCTACTAGCTGCTGCCCATGCTGGAGAAGTTTGAGGTATTCTTCTAATGCTTTTTATGTTTACCTCAGGTACATTAACTCCCAAACTTGATGCCACAGCTGCAGCAATAACTGCTACTAATTCTTCATCATTTGTAGTAGTTATGTTTTCTACTACATTTTCTTTTGGTTTAATTGGTACTGGTGATTTTTTAATCTCTTCAACCTTTTTTTCGCCACCTATACTTTTTAGTACAGATATAAGAACTGCAAGTACGACTAAACCTAGAAATACAACAGACATACTAAATACTGTAATTACTAAACTATCTTTAAAGCTAATAATATCACCCAATGATTTCACCTCTTTTATACTGGTATATTACCATGTTTTTTTGCAGGTCTACTTTCTCTCTTAGATTCTAACATATCGAAAGCTGAAATAAGCCTAGGTCTTGTAATACTTGGAACTAATATATCATCAACAAATCCTCTTTGAGCTGCAATATATGGATTAGCTACAGTATCCCTGTATTCAGCAATTTTTTCTTGTCTAGTTATAATAGGATCATCAGAATTCTCAATATCCTTTTTAAATATTATATTTGCAGCACCATCTGGTCCCATAACAGCTATTTCAGCATTTGGCCATGCAAATACTTGATCAGCACCTAAGTCTTTAGAGCACATTGCAAGATAAGCTCCGCCATAAGCTTTTCTAACAATTAATGTAACTTTAGGTACAGTTGCCTCACTATAAGCATATAACATCTTAGCACCATGCCTAATTATTCCACCATATTCCTGCTCAGTACCTGGTAAAAATCCTGGAACATCTACTAAATTAAGCAAAGGTATATTAAACGCATCACAAGTTCTAATAAATCTTCCTGCTTTATCTGATGCATTTATATCTAGACATCCTGCTAAAACCTTAGGTTGATTACCAACAACTCCTATAGTTTTTCCATTTAATCTAATATATCCAGTTATAATATTCTGTGCATAATATGGTTGAATCTCGAAAAATTCTCCACCATCACCCAATAATTTTATAACTTCCTTCATATCGTATGGCTTATTAGGATTAACTGGAACAATTTCATTTAATCTTTCTTCTACTCTATTTATATCATCTTCTATAGCATAAATAGGTGCTACTTCTAAATTATTAGATGGTAAAAAAGATAATAACTCTTTAATTCTTTCAATACATTCTGCTTCTGTCTTATCTACAAAATGTGCTACTCCTGATATTTTATTATGAGTATTGGCACCGCCTAGTTCTTCTTGAGTAACTTCCTCCCCTGTTACAGATTTAATTACTTGAGGTCCTGTAATAAACATCATACTTGTCTTATCTACCATAAATATAAAATCTGTCAAGGCTGGTGAATAAACTGCTCCACCTGCTGAGGGTCCCATTATAACTGAAATTTGAGGTATCACTCCTGATGCAATAGTGTTTCTATAAAATATTTTTCCATATCCTGACAGTGCATCTACTCCCTCTTGAATTCTAGCTCCACCTGAATCATTAAATCCTATAATTGGCGCTCCCATTTTAAGTGCCATATCTTGTACTTTGCAAATCTTCGCAGCATGCATCTCGCCTAAAGACCCACCAACTACTGTAAAATCTTGAGCATAAGTAAATACAAGTCTTCCATCAACTGTACCATAACCAGTAACTACTCCATCTGCAGGCGCCTCTAATTTTGCCATATCAAAGTTCGTACATCTATGCTCAACAAACTTATCAATTTCTATAAAACTGCCTTCATCAAATAACAAATTAATTCTTTCTCTTGCAGTAAGCTTTCCTGACTTATGGTGTTTTTCAATTCTTTTCTCCCCACCACCAAGCTCAATTTTCTTAGTGTTTTCTAGGAGTATTTCAATTTTTTCCTTCATATTTACCCTCCTTCTTTTGTTAAGTACCTAATCCCTTTGACAAAGCTCTATCAACACTCCAAAAGTTGATTTTGGATGTAAAAAGGCAATTTTTGCACCACCAGCACCATATCTTGGTTTCTCATCTATCATCTTAATTCCTTTTTCCTTCATTTCTTCAATAGCTTTTTCAATATCATCTACTCTATAAGCAATATGTTGTATCCCTTCACCCTTTTTCTCAATAAATTTAGCTATAGGACCATCTTCTTCAGTAGATTCTAGTAATTCAACTTCTGTATCCCCTATGGGTAAAAATGCAACCTTAACTTTTTGCTCTTCCACTACTTCCTCATTTACACTTTTCATCCCAAGAATGTCCTCGTAAAATCTTAATGTTTCATTTAAATTTTTAACAGCAATACCAATATGGTCAACTTTACCAACCATTTTACTTTCTCCTTTCATTATTAAATTAACAATTAGCAGTTTTTCTCTTTATTTGACAACGGAAAATAAAACCATATATCTAATAATTTATATAATTTTAGTCATACCAAACTATCACTCATTTATTTTTTCAAGATTAATCTGTTAGCATCAATTATCAATTGGTTATTAACTGTATTATCTCATCTTTCGCAGTATAAGGATCTGTTTCTCTTAGAGTAACCCTTTTCGCTAAGTTTTCTATTAAATCTTCCTTGACTGCTCTGTCTAAAATCAATTTCATTAAATCTTCTTCTACCATTTTCAATATCTCTAATTTATTATTTCTTATTCTTATCTTTTCCAGCTCATGTGTCTTCTCCAGATATTCTCTATGCTCTAAAATCTTCTCTAAAAGTATATCTATATCTTTATTTTTTCCTGCCGATACTTTAATCACCGGTGGCCTATAATCACTATGTTCATTTAAGTCCAAATTCATTTCTATTTCAACCTTAGTTTTGTCAGCTCCATCTAAATCAGATTTATTTATGGCAAATACATCTGCTATTTCCATTATTCCTGCCTTTATTGCCTGAATATCGTCCCCTAGATTGGGAACCATGACCATAAGCACAGTATCTGCAGTCTTTACTATATCCACTTCTGATTGCCCAACTCCTACTGTTTCTATAAAAATATAATCACACCCAAAAATATCTAAAACCTTTATAGCACCCCAAGTAGCCTTTGACATACCTCCCAATGAACCACGAGTACCCATACTTCTTATAAATACATCTTTATCTAAGGCAAGATCATTCATTCTTATTCTATCCCCTAAGATAGCTCCTCCACTAAATGGGCTAGTAGGATCCACAGCAACTATGCCTACTTTCTTCCCTTGTTTCCTAAGTTCCTTAGTTAGTTTATCAGTCAAAGTAGATTTACCTGCTCCAGGAGGTCCTGTTATACCAACTACATAGGCTTTACCTGATTTATTATATAATTTTTTTAATATATCAATTGCTTCTTTATCATTATTTTCTAACATAGTAATAAGTCTAGCACATGCTCTTTTATTACCTTCCAATAAACCTTCATTTATATTCAAATAAGACACCACCTATTATCTCTTAAGGTTACTTGTAATAAAATCTACTACATCCTTTGTTGGTGTACCTGGAGTAAAAATCCCTTCCACTCCTGATTCTATAAGATAGGGAATATCATCTTCTGGAATAACTCCTCCCCCTACTATAAGCATATCATCTACTCCTTCATCTTTTAATAGATTTACTACCTTTGGAAATAAATGATTATGTGCTCCTGACAATATACTCATTGCCACTACATCTACGTCCTCTTGAATAGCAGCCGCAACTATTTGCTCAGGCGTTTGTCTAAGACCTGTATATATAACTTCCATTCCCGCATCTCTTAATGCTCTTGCAATTACCTTAGCTCCCCTATCATGTCCATCAAGTCCAGGTTTTGCAACTAAAACTCTAATTGGTCTATCCATGTTTTTATATACCTCCCGTTTATTCAATTAACAGATAACAATTAACCATTAACAATTAAAACTAATTAATATAAATTAATATGTTAATTGTTATAATATTACTGACTGTTGATATTCTCCAAATACTTCACGTAAAACATTACAAACTTCCCCAAGGGTCGCATACGCTTTAACAGCATCTAATATAAACGGCATTAAGTTTTCTTCCGTATTAGCTTTTTCTTTTAATAAATTTAATTTTCTTTCAACTTCTTCATTATTTCTTTCCGCTCTTAGCTTCTTTAATTTTTCTTTTTGATTTATTTCAACTGTTTTATCTACTTTTAATAATTCCTTTTTATCTGTTTCTTCAATTTGGAATTTATTTACTCCTACTACTATTCTCTCTAAAGATTCTACTTCCATTTGATATCTATACGCAGCATTCTGAATTTCTTTTTGAATATATCCCTTTTCTATTGCCTTAGGTGCTCCGCCTAATTCATCTATAGTTTCTATATATTTAATTGCCTCTTTTTCTATCTTATTAGTTAAACTTTCAATATAATAAGAACCCGCTAATGGATCTATTGTTTCCGTTACACCAGATTCATGAGCAACTATTTGTTGAGTTCTTAAAGCAATCCTAACAGAATCTTCTGTTGGTAATGCTAAAGCCTCATCCCTTGAATTAGTATGAAGTGATTGAGTTCCACCAAGAACTGCTGCTAGTGTTTGAATTGTAACCCTTATTATATTATTATCAGGTTGCTGCGCTGTTAATGTAGATCCAGCCGTTTGAGTATGAAACTTAAGTTGCATTGATTTTGGACTCTTTGCCTTGAATCTTTCCTTCATTATTTTAGCCCATAATCTTCTAGCTGCCCTGTACTTTGCAACTTCTTCTAAAAGGTCATTGTGAGCATTGAAGAAAAAAGATAATCTTGGTGCAAAATCATCTACATCAAGTCCTGCTTTAATGGCTGCTTCAACATAAGCTATACCGTCTGCTAATGTAAAAGCAACTTCTTGGGATGCTGTAGAGCCTGCTTCTCTTATGTGATAACCACTAATACTTATAGTATTCCATGCTGGAACTTCTTTTGAACAATATTCAAATATATTAGTAATTAATCTCATTGATGGTTCTGGTGGGAATATATAAGTTCCTCTTGCTATGTATTCCTTTAAGATGTCATTTTGTATAGTTCCCCTTAACTTATCCTTTGAAACGCCTTGCTTTTCTGCAACTGCAATATACATTGCTAATAAAACAGATGCTGGTGCATTAATAGTCATTGATGTACTAACTCTATCTAAAGGTATGCCATCAAATAAAACTTCCATATCCTTCAAAGAATCTATAGCTACTCCTACTTTTCCAACTTCACCTTCTGATAACCCGTCATCAGAATCATAACCTATTTGTGTTGGTAAGTCAAAAGCAACACTTAATCCAGTTTGACCTTGTTCCAATAAGTATTTATATCTTTGGTTTGATTCTTCAGCTGATGCAAATCCAGCATATTGTCTCATAGTCCAAAGTCTACCTCTATACATTGTAGATTGAACACCTCTAGTAAATGGAAATTCTCCTGGAAAGCCTAAATCTTCATTGTAATTTACACCCTCTACATCTAATGGAGTATATAGCCTATCTACTTCTATATTTGAGCCTGTAGTAAACTTTTCCTTTCTTTCAGGAAACTTAGCTAAGGATTTCTTCACTACCCCATTATCCCAATTATCTACCGACATCTTAATTTCTTCAAGCTTTTTATCATCAAACAACTTGATTTACCTCCTTATTATGGCAATTTTAAATTTTACCTAAAAACTTATCTTCATAGTATATTATAGTAATAAGTACCAGGTTTTTGCAACATATATTTCAATATAATTTAAAAATGAATGGAATATTGCATTTATATATATAAATATGTAGCAATTCCTTCTTTTATAACATTCATTCAGTTAGGTCATAAAAAAAGTAGGCTCCCTATAAAAGGGATCACCTACTTTATGCTCCTATGAACAAAGATTCAAATTCTTTACCATCTATAGTCTCTTTCTCTAATAAAGCTTCTGCTACTCTATGAAGTTTATCCATATTATCCCTTAATAATTGCTCTGCTTTATTATATGCAGTATCAATTAAAGTTCTCATTTCCTTATCTATGGCAGCTGCTACATCTTCACTATAATTTCTAGTCCTGCCAAAATCTCTGCCTACAAATACTTCTTCATCATCAGTACCATAGGTCATAGGTCCAAGTTTATCACTCATACCATAATGGGTAACCATTGATCTGGCAATTTTAGTAGCTCTTTCAATGTCGTTTTGAGCACCTGTACTTATATCCCCTAATACTAATGCTTCCGCTACTCTACCTCCAAGAAGAGTTACAAGTTTACTTTCCATTTGTTTTTTTGTTAAAAAACTTCTATCTTCTTCTGGTATATAAGCTGTAAAGCCTCCAGCCATTCCCCTTGGAATAATAGTTACCATATGAACTGGATCAGTATCTGGAGTAAGTCTAGAAGTAAGTGCATGCCCTGCCTCATGATAAGCTGTAAGCTTCCTCTCCTTCTCACTAACAACTTTAGACTTCTTCTCTGGCCCTGCTTGAACTTTAATGGAAGCTTCTTCAATTAAATCCATAGGTATAGCTTTTAAATTAAATCTGGCAGTAAGTAATGCTGCCTCATTTACTAAGTTTTCTAAATCTGCTGGTGTAAATCCTGGAGTTCTCTTAGCAACTACTTGTAAATCAACATCATTATCCAATGGTTTATTTTTTGTATGAACCTTTAATATCTCTTCTCTACCTCTTACATCAGGTAACCCTACATAAATTGTTCTATCAAATCTACCGGGACGAAGTAATGCAGGGTCAAGTATATCAGCTCTATTGGTTGCTGCCATTACAATTATACCCTCATTGGTTGCAAAGCCATCCATTTCAACAAGTAGTTGGTTCAATGTTTGTTCTCTTTCGTCATGACCTCCACCAAGTCCAGCACCTCTTCTCCTACCTACTGCATCAATTTCATCAATAAATACTATACAAGGAGCATTTTTCTTTGCTTGTTCAAATAAATCCCTAACTCTGCTTGCTCCAACACCTACAAACATTTCCACAAAATCAGAACCAGATATAGTAAAGAAAGGTACTCCTGCCTCTCCTGCTACTGCTTTGGAAAGATAAGTTTTACCTGTTCCAGGAGGCCCAACTAACAATACCCCCGTAGGAATTCTAGCACCTATCTCAATATATTTTCTAGGAGTTCTAAGAAAATCTACTATTTCCTTTAACTCTTCCTTTTCTTCCTGTAATCCTGCTACATCGGCAAATGTAATAACCTTTCCATCTTCTTTAACCATCTTAGCCCTAGACCTGCCAAAGGACATTACCTTTCCTCCGCCACCTTGGGATTGTTGCATAAATACAAACCAAAACACTGCAATAACTAAAAGAGTTAATATAGTTGGAATTACATTTACAAACCAAGGAGTCGTAGGTTCTGGTATAGCACCATAATGTATCTTTTCACTATCAACTAAATCCTTTAAATAATCTGAATAAAATGTATATCTCATTTCATTAGGCAATAAAGTTGTAAATTGAGTCTTATCCTTCAATTTACCTTTCACTTCATTTCCTTCCATTTCAATGCTTTCAACTCTACCCTTATTTAAATGTCCTACCAATTCAGTTACGTCTATTTTCTTAACCTGTTCAACATCATTTCCAAATCTTGTTACTAAAAGCATTATAATAATCACTATTAGTAGGTACACACTAATACCTTTGAAAAATCTCTTCAATACAAATCCTCCCTCCTCTTATAAGTAAATAATATCTTTTTATTATATCATCATTATATAGTTTTTTCAACCTTCTACTAACTATATACTTCCTCTTTAAGTGCGGCAACATAGGGTAAATTTCTTCCTATTTCAGAATAATCTAGCCCATATCCTACCACAAACTCATCAGGAATAGCAAAACCTAAATAATCCACACCTACATCAACCTTTCTTCTATCTGGTTTATCTAAAAGAGTACACACCTTAACAGAAGCTGCACCCCTCTTCCTCAAATTATCTGTTAAATAAGCTAATGTATAACCTGTATCTATAATATCTTCTACAATTAATACATCCTTATCTTCTACACTAAAGTCCAAATCTTTTATTATTCTAACCTCACCAGTTGAAGTTGAAGATCTGCCATAGGATGAAACAGCCATGAAATCCAATCCTATTGGCTTGTTTATATTTCTAGCTAAATCTGACATGAAAATAACAGCAC
This sequence comes from Tissierella praeacuta DSM 18095, assembly GCF_900128955.1. GTDB lineage: Bacteria > Bacillota > Clostridia > Tissierellales > Tissierellaceae > Tissierella > Tissierella praeacuta. Next base: position 252,255 of record NZ_FQTY01000003.1, on the reverse strand, counting down.
CTTTTAATATTCCTACTAAAATTAAATCCTTATCCTTATAATCCTCAGTAATTTGAGCTCCTAATTCTTTTACTCTCTTTTCAATGTCTTCTTCAGAAACTAATATACTTTTGATTATATCTTTCATTGTATAATCCTCCTTATTATGTATTGTTAATTAATTATAATATATTGATAAGATCCTTTTTGTTTTCTTAGTAACCTTATACAAATCATTTGTCCTATACCCCACAACCCAAAGAATATTTTCATCATCTACAATTAATGGAATCTTATCCCTTAGTTCCTTTGGAATTTTTTCATCAATAAAATAATCCTTAAGTTTCTTTGTCCCTCTCATACCAAAGGGTATTATTCTATCTCCATCTATTCTATTTCTTACAACTAATTCTCCCTTAATCTTATCTAGGTCAAAATACTTGATATTCTTATCTTTATTCATATTAAAATCTTTATATATATCAAAGACTTTAATATCAAAAGAATAGCCTATATCATTTATAATATTAAGTCCTGGAAAGTTTAATTTATATGAATATTTGTTTATAGATTTACTTATACCCTTTTCAATAATTAAATCTCCATAAGTTAATTTTGCAACTATATCATTAGATAAATGAACTTCCCTCCCAGTTCCTAATGTCAATAAAAGATTTATGACTGAGGATATTTGAGCCTCAGTAATCCCATGTAAAGAATCATTAATTTTTAATATAGCCAATCTTATAATTCTTTGCTGAATACTTCTATGTTCCTCTAATAATTTCCTACCATCTAAGATTATACTACGTTTATCTTGATTTTTCACTATAATATTATATCTTAACTCAGAAAATTCTTCTAAAAATTCACTATCCATAGAAGAAATCCTAGAGGTTCTCCAAAGAGTGTTAACTATATTAGGGTTAAAATTTTCCTCAATATAAGGAATTAGTTCTAATCTAACCTTATTTCTACTATAAATAGGTTCTAAATTTGTTTTATCCAATACTGTCTCTATTTCTTTTTCTTTTATATAAGTCTCTATTTCTTTCCTACTTATACCCAGTATTGGTCTGATTATATCTTTGATTACAAAATCCATACCCTTTAAACCATCAATTCCTGTTCCTCTTAAAAATCTCATAATTAAAGTTTCTGCTTGATCATTCATATTATGAGCTACAGCTATTTTACCTCCGCCTACTAATTCAAGAATTTCTCTAAAAAATCCATATCTAAGTTCCCTTCCAGCCTCTTCTGAAGATATACCCTTTTCTTTACCATATTCAACCATATTTACATTTTTAGTATAATATGGTAAACCCAGTTTTTTAGCCATACCCTCAACAAACAATTGATCTGCTTTAGCATCTTCCCCTCTTACTCCATGATTTACATGAGCAATATATATATTAAAATTAATTAAATCTTTAATCTCTAGTAAAACATATAGTAATGCCATAGAATCTGGTCCCCCAGAAACCCCTACAACTATATTATCATTTTCACCAATTAAATTATAATCTTTAATAGTAGATAGTACTTTATTCTTCAAAACAATCACCCTATAATTTATTTACTAAACCAATGTCAACTATATCTTTATTATAACCTAATTGTCAACAAAATTTAAGGTTGCAATAAATTTTTATTTATTGCAACCTTAAACTAGGGAAGAAATATAAATACTATTAACTATAAACCCCTAGCTATCCACTGCCCTATATGTTTTTCCAAACCTTTGTTACTAAGACTGTCATATCGTCCCTAGTATTCAATACTACATTACTAGCTTCTTTTATTATTTCATTGGCTATAACTTGGGGATTAATACTATCTATTTTAGTTATAATATCTTTCAACCAAGCTTCTGAATTATCTATATATCTATTTGCATCTAAAACCCCATCTGAAACCATAATGATAATATCTCCATCTTCAATATATTCTTCATATAAGTTAAAATCTATTTCCTTTAATATTCCTACAGGCAATGTCCTTGAATTAATTATTTCCACTCTATCCCTTTTCTTTATAAACGTTGCCGGTGCACCAGACTTAATCATCTGCAGTTTTCCTAAATATAAATCTATAAAAGAAAGATCTAATGTTGTAAATATCTCATCATTGGATTTTGTCCTTAATACAGAATTTATAGTTTTTAGTATTATATCCTTATCTATATTTGCTTCCATAAGTTTTTCTAAAAGAGAAATCGCTACCTTGCTTTCCTCATTAGCCTTTCTTCCTATACCCATTCCATCACTTAATGCAGAATAATGAATATTATCAATTTCCCCAAATGTGAAGTTATCACCAGATATTTTATTCTCCGAATTTCCCATTGTTGCCATTTTAGTTATGGCACTGAATCTATTGGATTTTAAAAGTTTAAATCTTTGCTTCCTACTAGATATGCTATTGAAACTAGTATCACTTGCTACTGAAAAACCTAAACTTTGTGATATAATTGTTTCTAATCTATTATTCACATCCATAGGGGTATTTAAATCTATATATATCTCAAAATCTTCTTCTCCCATTTGCAAAACAGAAATATCCTTTATATCTATTCTATTATTTTTCAAATCCTTATACAAACCTTCTTCAATCTCTTTGTTAAAGGTAGAGTTGGTATAAAGATTAGCTGTCATATCTTCTATGGCCTTACTAATACCTTCTAACTGCTCTGATAACAAAATTCTACTTTCTCTTAATCTTAATTGCCAGTTGTAATTTAATGTGGATCTTTCCACAGCCCTATCAATTGTTTCGATTATTTCTCTTCCCCTAATGCAAAAACTATTGGCTTCTGAATAAACCATTTCATTATCAATTCCATTCATCTCAACAAGACCTACTAAGTTGAAAAAATTTTGATAGGATTTATAATAATTTTTTTCCCAACATTCTTCATATTTAGAGCAGTTTGTACAAATATTGTTGGCTATGCCATCTACCATGCTATATACTTCATTTGTAAAATAAAAATCCTTTTCTTCTGCCGATTCCTTAAAAGTGCTGCTTAGATTATTAAATAGCTCTGACATCCTATTTAGTTTTTTGACTACAACCTCATCCTTCTTCTCTGCATATTCTTTTTTTAAATCAAAATCAACTGTCAATAGTTCAGATATTTCAAAATTCATCTTTTCCGCAGTTATTAAAAAGAATAATGATGCTAATATTATTTCTTTAAAATTTAAAAAGGAAGTTCCTAACCCATTTATATAAAAAGAGATAATCCCATTTCCTAGAAAAAATCCTAAAACTGAACCAAAGATTCCTAAATCCTTAAATATTCCAGCTAAAAGCCCCGTAATTCCAAATATACCTATGATAAAAGGCATCTCGGGGTGTGATATATATGTTACCATTCCTAGAATTATCCCTATAGTACCACCTAAAAATGCTCCATAATTATAGGACAAATGTAGTATTACAGCTATACAAACTAAGTTTTTAACTTCAACTCCCATTACTGAGATATTCTTAATCCCTGCTAAAGTCAGTGCTAAAGTAATAAATGAGCAAATCATTTTTTCATTATTTAGATTTGCCCCTCTAATTTCTTCTATAGGAATACTAAATGAAAAAATATAAATCATAGTAAAAACTACTACTCCTTCAAATATAATCATAAATAAATCATATATAAATATTGTATTGCTAAATAAAATCCCTAGACTTCTAAATCCTGTAAATATAAAAGCAGATACTACAGCTGCCTTTAATAAAGAATAAGTTTTTTCTTTTTTAAATACAGTGAAAAATGTATAAATTAAAATATATGAAGAAATATAACTTATGCCTTTTATTCCTTGTAGTGATAGAGTACCTACTATTACAGCTATAAGTAGATGAATGTTTAAATTTTTCATTATAAGGTATGAAGCTAGAAATGCAAATCCAAAGGGAGTCAATTTATTTAGTATATTTACTCTAGCTAGAAAAAAACCCATAATCATAATTATTACTGCACTACTATCCACTTCAAATCCTATATTGTACCAATGCCTTTTAGTAATTAAAGAATCAGTCCTCATCATAAAAATCACTCCTGTTATTAGTATTTAATTAAATACTAACAAAACAAGTCCTAATAATTTGTCAATTCTAGGCAGTAGGTTTTAAGAAACTTTAGACATAAATCATTGGTTTATACTATAACCTTAAGTTTTCCTAAACAAACCTTAATATTCTTTACTTTAAGGAGCAATCATTGTATTTTCAACCTTTGCTTCCTTAAGTTATATATTTTCTATTAAATGTCTAATTTTGTAGCTTTTTAGCAATAAACAAAAATAAAAACCGGTTAATACCGGTTTTATAACTCTATCCCACTCATTTTCTTTTGTTTCATACTATTGCTTCTTCTACTATCTCTTGTTTTCAGTTGTTCTTGTTTCTCACTACTATCCTTTAAAAACTTATTTATCTTATCTTCAAAGGACATATACTTCTGTTTATCATCTGGTTTATTCCACTCAATTTCAACTGGTTTTGTGGTCTTAGGCTTTGCTTGTCTAATTGAAAGACTAATTTTCCCCTCATTTGAAATTGATAAAATCTTAACCCTAACTTTTTGATCCTTCTTTAAATGATCACTTACTTTCTCTACATAATCGTGTGATATCTCTGAAATATGAACAAGTCCACTTTTCCCTTCTGGTAGTTGAATAAAAGCTCCAAAGTTTGTTATCCCTGTAACAGTACCATCAACTACATCTCCTACAGATACCGGCATAAATTAATGATTCCTCCTTAAAAATAGTTTTCTTAATTCAGTATATATTAGAAATCTTTTAATGTCAATTAGTTATGCTTTTTTAAAGTCCCTAAAAACGGGTTTTTCTTTTTGTTTTTATCTATATATATAATTTCCCTAGGTTTTACCATTCCAAGTTCATCTCTTGCTACCTTTTCTACAAATTGTAAACTATCACTATCTTCTATTTCCTTATTTAAACCTTCTATCTCCATTTCTAATGTTTTCACCTCTGTTTCGATGGCTTGTTTCTTAGTTTCTAATCTTTTCATTAAAGTCCTTTGATTCCAAAAAATAAGTCCTAAATATCCAAATAAAAAACAAATTATTATATGTCTTAGCTTCAGTTTTTTCTTTTTTCTCTTTTTCTCCATAGTATCACCACCTAATATATAGTATTCTACAAAAATTTAAAAACTCCTTTATTTTTTTGTAGAAATTATTTTTTTATACTTTTCCCTTTGTTTTGCAAGCTCTATAGAAATTTTTTTCATCTTTCTTACGGTTGGCAAGGATTTACTTTTGAAAAATTTAATTGGATAAAAAACCAAGTAGACAATCCTTTTTATAATCTCCCGTACAATTCGTCCAACTTTTATGCAAATAGGGTAGATAAATTTACTAAATATCTTTAAATATATAAAAGCACCTATGATAAATCCAAGTATAATATATCCTCGTATTTCTCCCCAGTTAATCTTTATGAGAATGAAAAAAAATACAGAAGCAATAATCGTCCAAAACAAAATATCTTCTATATAAGTAACAATCTTGCTAGGTTTAGAAAAATATCTTACTGTTTTATATATATCATAAATAAAACCAGCTATTAACCCTCCATAAGCAGCCGTCAAAAAAATATATAATTCCACCATTAGTGAAGTATCCATATTCTTCTCCTCAAATAAATTTATTTAAATATTTTCCCCATTATATTCTTTGGAGTTCCTTCTTTATTCATATAGTTTACCCCATTAATCTTTCCCTCTATTTTTACACTACCATCATCTAAATTTAATTTAGCTATATTTAATCCCTCCCCCTTTATTGTCATTCCACCTTTTACTGTAGTTAAAATAATTGTATTATCATTAAAACTTTCTACTTGCTCTACTCCTGTCACTGTCATTTTCTCCCTATCTTCAACCATTATATTTTGATTTCTAATTTTGATTTTATTTTCAGTCATCTCTATCCCTCCAATTTTTCAACTAATAATATCTATGAGAAAAAAAAGACTTTTATTACAAAGTCTTTATTCTATCTTCTTATATAATTCTATTGCATTATCTTTTTTTACATTATCAGCTATACCCAATACTTGAATCTTCATAGATTCATTGCCAAAATTTATCTTTATTGTATCATCAATTTTAACTTCGTCTCCTGGTTTTGCTTGTTTTTCATTTATAAATACTCTACCTTGCTCACATGCTTCTTTTGCTATAGTTCTTCTTTTTATTATCCTCGCATTTTTTAGATACTTATCAATTCTCATCTTTATCCTCCTGATAAAAAAATCAGGTCAAAGACCTGATTTCATTATTTGTTTACTATTTCTTTTAAAGCTTTTCCTGCTTTAAATACTGGAGCCTTTGACGCTGCTATTTTAATTACTTCTTCTGGGTTTCTAGGATTTCTACCTTCTCTAGCTTTTCTTTCTCTTACTTCGAAAGTACCAAAACCAACAAGTTGTACTTTTTCTCCTTGTGCCAATGTTTCTTCTACTGTTTTCATAAATGCATTTAATGCACCTTCTGCATCTTTTTTAGTTAAGTTACTTTTCTCTGCTATGCTTGCTACTAATTCAGCTTTGTTCATAATAAATTCCTCCTCATAGTTTTTATTTTTTCAATAAATAATTCTATATAAATTTGAAAAATCCTTCTTTTATTATATAATTGTTAGCATTTTAATGGATTTTATGTATTTTTGCTTCATTCCATAGTTCATCCATTTCTTCTAAAGTTATTTCTTCAAATTTTTTGCCAAGACCTTCCAGTTTTTCTTCCATAAACTCAAATCGATTAATAAACTTATTTATAGTTCTATTTAAGGCTATCTCAGGATTTATATTTAAAAATCTTGATAGATTAACTATAGCAAAGAGCAAATCTCCCACTTCTTCCTCTGTTCTTTCATCACCACCTCCAAATTTCTCTATGGCTTCTAATACTTCTTGATGCTCTTCTATTACCTTATTTAATGGTCCTTCGATATTATCCCAATCAAATCCGATTTCTGCTGCTTTTTCTTGAATTTTAAAGCTAGTCATAAGAGCTGGTAACCTAGGTATATCCTTCAGTTTATCTGTAAACTTAGTGATATTTCGCTTGGCATATTTTAGCATATTCCAATTATATACTACTTCTTCCGAGTTTTCCACACTTTTTTTCAAAAAAACATGCGGATGTCTATAAATTAATTTGCTGCCAAGTGCTGAAGTTATATCATATATATTAAACTCCCCTTCATCAAATGCGATTTGTGAATGAAATATAACTTGAAGTAGCAAATCTCCCAATTCTTCAATAATACTGTCTATATCACCCTTATCAATTGCATCAACTACTTCATAGGCTTCCTCGATTACTGATTGACGTATAGATTCATGTGTCTGCTCCATATCCCAAGGGCAACCATTTTGTGACCTTAACACTTTCATTATACCCAATAAATCATTAAAATCAAAAACTTTCTTAGGGTTATTATCCATTTTTGGGACAAAAATACTAGTTAAAGGTCCAACTTCCTTTACCCTATCTAATTCATATATAGGTATATAGAGTTTTTTCTCATCTTCTTCTATACCTGCACTATGAATTAAATATATTTCATGTTCATCACCATAGATCTCTGATAGTATAAGCTTAATTTCAGATAATATTCTATAATTATATACCTGTGTAATTATCATATCTATGTTAATATCTACCATTAAAATATCAAATTCTTCTCCATTAACTATTTTAAGACCATTAATTGGATCTCGACGGATTAGTTCAATCATTGGTTCAATAAAACTCATTCCAGATATTATTTCTATATCTATATTTTTATCTATTAAAATTTCTACAGTTTTCTCAGCAACTAAAGGATTCCCAGGTACAAAATAATTTATACTTAAATACTTCTTTGATTCTTCAATTAGGTCCTCCGCAATTTTTTCATAAAGCTTGTGAAAACTGTCCTCATTATCATATAGAAAATCATAAGACTTATACGGAATGTTATTATCTATAAAATACTTGACAGTTGGATGTTTCTCTGTCCTTAAAAAATTCTTATCACCAGAGTTTATCCTATTTATTGCACCTAAAGTAAGAGAATCTATACTTCCTGGTCCCAATCCTATTACATATATTTTTCCCATAACCTTTCTCCTTTATAATACGTTAACTACTTAATTAACTTAAATCTATTTATTTTTTTCCCTATCTTATCACCTTTAGGCAATAAAATCAAATCTTCTTCAGTAATAGAACCCGTTACAATTAAAAGTAATCCATATAAAATTGCACCTATTAATATAGATACTATAGTTGCTAATTTAGGTCTTATAATATCCATTAAAAATATATAAGAACCAAAGGCTGCTATTGCCATACCAAAAGATGCAATAAATGGCTTGATAAATATGTCTTTAACACTTAACCTTATTTTAGCATATTTTATTACACTTATTAAATCCAAAACAGTTGCAATTCCAAATGCTACAACAGTAGATATTGCTGCACCATAAATATTTATACTTGGTATAATTGTTAATGTATATGAAAGTATAATTTTAACTACTGCACCAATAAATAAGTTTCTTGCTGGCAGCCCTGGTCTACCTAATCCTTGCAATATAGCAGACAAGGTTTGAACTATGGTCAAAAATATTACACTAAAAGATAAAATAGATAAAGAATTGCTAACATTAACTATGGTTTCTATATCATTATTATAATATAGTAATTCAATTATAGGCCTTGCCAATACAAATAAACCAAAAGCACAAGGTAAGCCTATTAGCAAAGTAATTCTAATTCCTGAGGAAATAATGGATTCTATTTCCTTCTTATTTTTTCTAGCATTTGCATCGGATATTGCAGGTACTAAACTCATTGATATAGCTATAGAAAACACTTGAGGCAAATTAATTAAGGTTTGTGCCATTCCCTTTAAATTACCATATAAAGCATTTGCCTGTTTTTCTGTATATCCTATGAGTTGAAGCCTATTTAATACAATCATAACATCTATTGTATCCATTATGGGAACTATGGCAGCACCTAATGTAATTGGAATAGCAATTATAAGAAGATCTTTTATAATATGTTTTACTTCATATTCTTCTATAATTATACTTTTATCTAGCTCTCCAATAATTCCCTTTCTTCTATGAAAGTAAATAAGAATCACTGTAAGGGCACCTACCATAGCTCCTATAGATCCACCAAAAGAAGCACCTCCTGCGGCTATAGGTATACCTTTATCTAATAATAGGTAAGTTAATAATAAACCAGATGCTACCCTAAAAAATTGTTCCGTTATTTGCGATAAAGCCGTAGGTGTCATTAATTGATGTCCTTGAAAAAAACCTCTGAAAGCTGACATAATAGGTACAAAGAATAAAGCTGGTACTAAAGCAATTAAGGCATAGTAAGCATTACTATTTCCTGATTTTTCCACTATTATATCCGCCGTAAAATACACAAATAGTGCTGTAAGTAACCCTCCTATAAAAAGCCCCATAAGTGTAACTTTAAATACTTTATAAGCTCCTTTAAAGTCTCCTATTGCCCTTCTTTCCGACACTAATTTAGCTATAGCTATTGGAAAACCTGCTGTTGATATAGTAAGCAATAAGGTGTACAAGGGATATGCTGTCTGATAATATCCCATACCCTCAGATTTTATTATATTGGATAAAGGTAATCTATATATAGCCCCTAGAATCTTTACAATCACTCCAGCTATACCTAAAATAGCAGCTCCCCTCAAAAAATTACTTTTTTTACTCATTAATTTTTCCCCCTAAAACATAATCTTTTATATTATATCATTGAATTAAAAAAATTAATACAAATAAAAGATAAACCTACCCTGAGGGTAGGTTTATTAATTTTCCATTTGCTTAGATAAAAATCCTGCTGCTGTTTCTGTTAACTTTATTTCCAAGTCCCCCATAACTGCATTTGGTTCTTTTGATATTAATATTACAGAACCTATAGGGTCTCCTTGCATAATTATAGGTGCAATCACTTGAGCTGTATAATCCTCTAGATTTGGATCTTCATAGGTTATTTTCATTGGGTTATTATCATTACCTGTTGAATAAGTACGCCTGTCTTCTGTTAATTTTTCTAACTCTGGGCTTATTCTTTTTTCTAAATATTCTCTTTTAGATCCACCAGATATAGCTATTATGAAATCTCTGTCAGATATCATGGCAGTATGATTAGTACTTTCATGAAGAGAATCACAATATTCCTGAGCAAATTCATTTAACTCTCCAATAGGAGAATATTTTTTAAGGATTACTTGACCTTCTCTATCAGTGAATATCTCCAAAGGATCTCCTTCTCTAATCCTAAGTGTTCTTCTGATTTCTTTAGGAATTACAACTCTGCCTAATTCATCTATTCTTCTAACAATTCCTGTAGCTTTCATTGTTGACCTCCTATAACAATAATTGTGTAGTGAGATTATTATTTAACTAAAAGGAAAATTTTATACATCCTTCAAAGATTAGGTTAATGTATTTACATTAATTAACTTAAAGTACCTAAAGTAATTAACCTAAACTTCTAAACTTACATTAGAAACAGTTGCTTTAGCACTAATATAAAATTCCTTATGTAAAAATATAGAAGGGAGACTTTTCTAATTATTATAAAATAAATCCGTAAAAATGTTTACATTAATAACATCTTCACGGATCTATTTTTTATTTGGTATTATTAGCCTTATTATCTAAAAATATCTTAACCTTAGCTTCATCTCTTAACTTTTTAATTTTTTCTACATATTTATCTTCTTTCAGCACCATAACTATATCATCTTTTAAAGCTTCATAAGTATCCTTCTTATCTTCTACTTTAATTATATGATAACCTACTTCAGTATGAATTAGATCGCTAACCTCACCAGGATTCAATGCAAAGGCAGCTTCTTCAAATTCTGCTATCATGTTTCCCTTAGCAAAGTATCCTAGATTTCCACCTTGTATAGCAGAAGTCTTATCAATTGATACCTCATTAGCAAGTTTTGCAAAATCTTCTCCTGCCTTAATCTTTTTTAATACTTTTTTACCTTCTTCTTCTGTTTTTACCAATATATGAGATGCCTTAACTACAACTAATTCTTCCTTATTATTTTCAAAATAATTTTTTATTTCTTTTTCATTTATTGCAGTATCATTTAAAAAAGCTTCTCTATATTTATTAAATAATAATTCTTTTCTTAAATTTTCTTCAAAAAATTCTCTAGATATATGACTATTATTTAAAAACTCATCAAATTTTTCTTGTCCGCCAATTACATTAATATATTCTTCCATCTGTTCCTTAGTTTCTTCTGAGGCAATTTCAATATTAATTTTTTTAGCTTCTTTTTCTATAAGTCTTTCCATAATCAGCTTTTCAACAATCTTTTGTTTAAGTTCTTCCTCTAAAGTTTTTCCATCTTCTCCTACTTGAGTTAGAGCATCTTCCCCAAGTTGTTGCTCAGAAATTCTTTTAAATACTTGAAAATCACTTTCAAATTCTTCTGTTGTTATATTCTCTCCATTTACTTTTGCAATAATATCTTCTTTATTACCTGTACATCCACTTATAGTAAAAACAAGTGCTAATAATATCCCTATTATTGCAAATCTTCTATAACTTATTCTATTCAATAATAACATCCTCTCTAAATCTATTTATTAAATCTATCTCTATTATATATTATTTTGTCCATGATTAAAACCATTAATTTTTTCTACAAGAACTTCTAGTTCTTCCAACACATTATTTTTTACCCTAAATTTAAAGGAGGGTTCCATAGATAAATCAAAAGATAGTCTCCTGCCATATTCTGTAGATAAGAAATGTAACAATTCTGCAGATAAATTATTTGTAGATTCAAACTCTAAAATAACTTCCTTACCTACTTCAGTAATATTTCTAATATTATTTTTACTGCATAAATATCTAATATAGGAAATATTCATTAGATTTTCTACTTCCTTAGGCAAATCACCAAACCTATCAATTAGCTCATCTAATAACTCTCCATAATCATTTTTACTGGAAATGGAGGCAATCTTTTTATATACTTCTATTTTTTGTTCCTCATCTTCTATATATCTTTGTTTAATATATCCATCAACTTTAATGTCTATTGTAGTATCAATATGTTCTTCAATTTTTTCGCCCTTTAACCTTCTAATAGCCTCATTTAAAAACTTTACATATAGATCATATCCTATGGCTTCAATATGCCCATGTTGTTCTAATCCCAAGAGATTTCCTGCACCTCTTATTTCTAAATCTCTCATGGCAATTTTAAATCCTGAGCCAAATTCTGTAAATTCCTTTATAGCTCTAAGTCTTTTTTCAGCTACCTCTGATAAAACTTTATTTTTCTCATAAACAAAATACCCATAGGCTATTCTATTGGATCTTCCTACTCTGCCTTTAAGCTGGTACAATTGTGATAAACCCATTTTATCAGCATCATGGATTATTATAGTATTAACATTTGGAATATCAAGACCTGTTTCAATAATAGTAGTACATACTAAAACATCTATCTCTTTTTCCAAAAAGCTTACCATAACCTTCTCCAGTTCTCTTTCACCCATCTGTCCATGTCCTACACCAAACCTTGCCTCTGGTACTAATTTTCTAAGCATAGAAGTAATCTTTTCTATAGTTTCAACTCTATTATATACAAAATAAACCTGTCCTCCGCGACCTAGCTCTTTTAAAATAGCATCTCTAATCATTTGCTCATTAAATTCTACAACATAGGTTTGTACAGGATACCTTTCTTCAGGTGGATCTTCTATTACGGACATATCTCTAATACCAGATAAAGACATATGAAGTGTTCTAGGTATTGGTGTAGCAGTAAGGGTTAATACATCTACTGTTTCCTTAAATTTTTTAAGAGCTTCCTTATGTTTTACACCAAATCTCTGCTCTTCATCTATAATCAATAATCCCAAATCATTAAAAGAAACATCCTTAGATAACAGCCTGTGTGTACCAACTACAATATCAACTAATCCTCTTCTAATATTATCAATTGCTAGTTTTTGTTCTGATTTACTCCTAAATCTGCTAAGGGTGGCTATTTTAATTGGAAAGCCAGCAAATCTCTCCATTATAGTATTATAATGTTGCTGAGCAAGAATAGTTGTAGGTACTAAAAAAGCAACCTGCTTTCCATCCATAACAGCCTTGAAAGCTGCCCTCAAAGCTACTTCTGTTTTACCATAACCCACATCACCACAAAGAAGCCTATCCATTGGTTTAGGTCTTTCCATATCATTTTTAATTTCTATAATACTTCTAATTTGTCCCTCTGTTTCCTCATAAGGAAACAAGTCTTCAAATTGTCGCTGCCACTCACCATCTTTAGAAAAAACAAAACCTTTATAGCTTTCTCTCTTTGCATATAGCTCTAGCAATTCATGAGCCATTTCCTCCACAGCTTTTTTAGCCTTCTCTTTGGTTCTTGCCCATTCTGCACTTGATAATTTGTTTACCTTTGGTTTTATACTATCAGAACCTATATATTTCTGAATTAAATGCATTTGATCTATAGGCACATATAATTTATCTTCACCTTTATACCTTATAGTCAAATAGTCCTTCTTTATGCCTTGAATATTTAATTGCTCTACACCTTCATATCTACCAATTCCATGATTTTCATGTACTACATAATCACCGATATTTAAGTCTGAAAAACTAATAGATTTACTAGGATCTTTCTTTCTTAACTTTCCTATTTTTTTCTTTCCTGCACCAAATATTTCCTTATCACTAATTACAATTAACTTTAAGTCTGGATATTCAAAACCTCCGTGAATACTACCTGATGTAATAAACACTTGAGAAGATTTAATCTCAGCATATTTATCAGCCATATAATTAGCTTCTATATCCATATCTAATAACATTTTATGAAGCCTTCTGCCTCTTTCTTCTGTTCCTGAAAGTATAATAATCTTATATCCTCTATATTTAAAATGATTAATATCCTCTTTTAAAACATCCATCTTATTATGATAAGATTGCATTCCCTTTATAGAAAATTTATAAATAGATTTAGAATTCCATCCACTATCTCCACTCAAAAGTGCACTATTCGTAATGCATGTCTTTTTCTTTATTTCCTCCAGTAATTCATCATATTTATAAAGAATATTAGAATGTAAAGGTAATACCTCTCCAACTTCATAAAGATCTGTAAATTTTAAGTTAAAATCATATTCTACATTCTTTACTCTTTCTTCTATCCTCTTAGGTTCATCTATATAAATTAAAGCATCTTCTTTTAAGTAACTAATAATGGATGTTAAATATTCTTTTGGTATATATGGTACAACCATATCCATATTGGATATAAATAATTTTTCAGTTAAATATTCTTTATATTTATTGAATTTATTTTCTAAATTTTCTTTTTCTATTATGCTAATTTTAGACTTAGATAAAGCCTTACTTAAATCCTTATTTAAACTTTCAATTATACTTTCTCTATATTTATCTAATATTAAATTTTCCTTTACCGGAAAAATAAAAGTCCTGTCTAAAGCCTCAATAGATCTTTGATTAGTAATATCAAAAGTTCTTATGGAATCTATTTCTTCATCAAACAGTTCAATCCTAATAGGATTTCCACTATATGCTGGAAAGAAATCTACTATTCCTCCTCTTATACTAAACTGCCCTATACCTTCAATCATATTTACTCTCTCATATCCACCATCCAATAATGTCTTTATTAAATTATTTAAATCTATTTCTTCACCTATCTTTATATCTTGTGAATATAATTTAAATATTTCTTTAGACATTAATTTATGAAACATGGCCTCTATAGAAGTAACAAGTAATAAATCTTCTCCTTCTACAAGCCTAGATACAATCCCAAGTCTTTCATTAGTATTCTCATAACTGAATGCGTCTACTTCATAAAACAATAATTCTCTTTTTGGAAGCAAAAATACATTGTCATTACCTAAATTCTTCAAATCTTCATAAATTCTTCTACTTCTTATTTCATTATAACTTATTATTAGTATTTGCCTTTTAGTATGCTCCTTTAGAGCATAAAGAATATGCCCTATGCTTTCATCAATGATACCATAAGTAGCAATAGGACTGTTTTTCTTTTCTATATCTTTCTTTAGTTTATTATAGGCATCTAAATTATCCAATGTATCTATTAAAAAATTGGGCATATCCTCACTCCTTTAGAAAAGACCATAGCCCAGGTTTAATCCTGGGCTCTATTGCCTTTAGTATTAAATTCATTCATAGCTTCATCTATACCATATTTTATAATTGCTTCTACTGACTGTGCTCCCAGTAATATAGAACCTTCAATAATTTCTCGTTCTGACTTTGAAAATCTACTTAAAACAAAATTTGCTAAGTCTTGAGCTTCATGTTTTTTCCCAATGCCTATTTTAACCCTAGGAAAATCATCTTTCTGCAATAAATATATTATAGATTTTAATCCATTATGAGAGCCTGCACTTCCCTTCCTTTTAATTCTTACTGCAGCAAAATCAATATCAATATCATCAACTACCACAATAATATTTTCAATTGGTACCTTGTAAAAATTATATATATCTCTAACAGTAATTCCACTGTTATTCATATAAGTTTGAGGCTTAACCAATAAAACTTTTTCATTTCCTATAATTCCTTCTCCATAAACAGATTTGAATTTAATTTTATTTATTTTAATATTATTTCTACTTGCTAATAAATCTATAGTATCAAACCCTATATTATGCCTAGTATTAGTATATTCTTTTCCAGGATTTCCTAAACCTACTACAACAAACAAAAAATCATCTCCTGTTATATCTATTCAAATAACTTGCTTACAGACTCATTATCGTGAATCCTTCTTATAGCCTCCGCAAATAATGGTGCAACAGATACCATTTCTATTTTATCAATTTTCTTCTCTTCTGGAATAGGTATTGTATCTGTAATAATGAATTTCTCCAACTCAGAATCTCTTATTCTTTCTATAGCTGGACCTGATAATACTCCATGAGTGGCACATCCGTAAACTTTCTTTGCACCAAAGTTCTTCAGTACACTAGCTGCTTTCGTTATAGTTCCTGCTGTATCAATAATATCATCAATCAATATTACATTTTTACCCTCAATATCCCCTATAACATTCATGACCTCTGAAACATTTGCTTTTGGTCTTCTTTTTTCAATTATAGCTATAGGAAGATCTAAAAGATTAGCAAAGGATCTAGCCCTGGTTACACCACCTAAGTCAGGAGAAACTACAACGGTTTCCTCATCTACAATATCTTTGAAATACTCCGCCAATATGGGAACTCCTGAAAGATGGTCAACTGGTATATCAAAATATCCCTGAATTTGTGCAGCATGTAAATCCATACTTATTACTCTATCAGCACCAGCCGTAGTAAATAAGTTTGCCACTAACTTTGCTGTTATTGGCTCTCTCGCCTTGGTTTTTCTATCTTGTCTAGCATAACCATAGTATGGAATTACAGCATTAACTCTTCCTGCTGATGCTCTTTTTACTGCATCTATAAGTATTAAAGTTTCCATAAGATTATCATTTACAGGTGTACAGGTTGGCTGTACTATATAAACATCTATACCCCTAACTGTTTCACTAATGTTTACATTTATTTCTCCATCACTAAATTGACTAACATCACATGTTCCAAGAGGTATATCCAATTCCTTACAAATTTTCTCAGCCAATTCTCTATTTGCATTACCTGAAAATACTTTTTTTCCACCCATGCATAAATTCATTTTTATATATTCCTCCTAAGTATATTTATTATTTTTTATAACCTTTTCTTTCTACCCAACCTTCTATATTCTTTTGCTCTGCCCTTGCTATAGATAATGTACCCTCTGGTACTTCTTTAGTTATAGTAGAACCTGCTGCTACATATCCCCATGATTCCACATTGACTGGTGCTACTAAATTTGAGTTACTGCCAACAAAAGCATTATCTCCTACAGTTGTCCTAAACTTCTCCTTACCATTGTAATTTACAAATACAACACCACAACCTATATTTACATCATGCCCAATATCTGCATCTCCTATATATGCCAAATGGCTAGCTTTTGTATTATCCTTAAGGGTTGAATTCTTAACCTCAACAAAATTACCAATCTTAGCATTTTTCCCAATATTACTATTAGGTCTAAGATGAGCATAAGGACCTATATGAGTATTTTCTCCCACAACACTATTTTCAATAGTTGAAGATTCAATACTAACATTATTATGAATCATACTCTCTACTATCCTAGAATTGCTTCCAATAATACAATCTTCTCCTATTTCAGTATTTCCTTCTAAACTTACTCCTGGATAAATAATAGTATCTCTACCGATCTTAACTCCATCTTCAATATAAGTATTATCAGGATTTATTATAGTAACACCATTTACCATATGATACTCACTAATCCTTTTTCTCATAACTTCCTCACTAAATGCTAATTGTACCCTAGAGTTAACACCATGTATCTCAGTGGAATTTTCAATAATATAAGCTCCAACCTTATGCCCTTCTTCTTTTAGTATACCTATAACATCTGTAACATAATATTCATTTTGAGCATTATTATTATCAATCTTACCTAAAGCATATTTAAGCAGCTTACCATCAAAGCAATATATACCCGAATTAATTTCTTTTATTTTCTTTTCTTCCTCTGAAGCATCTTTTTGTTCTACAATTTTAAGTATATCTCCAGTATCTTCTCTTATAATCCTGCCGTATCCTGTAGGATCATCTAAAATAGCAGTAAGTACTGTTGCCTTGAATTGATTTTTACTATGATAATTAATTAACTCATCTATAGTTGACTCTGTAATAAGGGGCGTATCCCCATATAATATAACTACAGTACTGCTGTCATCTATATCCTCCATTGCCTGCATCACAGCAAAACCAGTCCCATATGGAACATCGTCACCAATAGGTTGAGTCTTGAATATTATAGGCTCTTCTTTGAAATATTCTCTAACTATATCCCCTCCATGGCCTACGATAACTACATTCTTTTCCACTGATGCACCTTTGCTAGCATTTATTACATATTCTAATATAGGTTTTCCACAAACCTCATGTAGTACTTTAGGAATCTTCGATTTCATTCTTGTTCCTTCACCTGCTGCCAATATAACAGAAATATTCATTTTTTTACACCTCAATCTAAATTATCTATCAAATAATATTTTAACCCATTTCCCATATAAGTCTACACTAAAATCCATAAAATTTATATAATTTATATTATAATGGAAAAAAGAGCCTTTTGGCTCTTTTTATTCTGTAGCTAATACTTTCTCATATTCTTTAAAAATTGCATCCTGAATCTTTTGCCTAGTTTCAGCATTAATGGGATGGGCTATATCTCTAAATTCTCCATCTGCCATTTTTCTACTTGGCATGGCAACAAATAACCCATTTTGACCTTCAATTATTTTGATGTCATGAACTACAAATTCTTCATCAAAAGTAACAGATACTATTGCCTTCATCTTTCCTTCTTCTGAAATCTTTCTCAACCTTACATCTGTAATATTCATCCATTAAGCCCCCTTTTTTTAAGTCGCAAAAACTATTGAATATTCTTTATATTCTATAAAAAATCAAAAACTCCTTCTTTTTTTGGAATTTTTTTTACTTTTTTTATTAATTTCTTATAAACTTTACATAATATACAAATTTATCTTTAAATATTTTCCCATTATGATATAATCTATCAGTGACAATTTAATACTATTAGAATAAGATAATATTAATATATAATATGGTAATAATAATTAGAGAAAGTAATTTTTTATTTAGGAGGAAAGCTTATGTTCGACTTTTGCATAACTGATAATAAATATCCTAGGGTTCATTTTATTGGAATTGGTGGTATATCTATGAGTGGTTTGGCTGAGATATTACTATCTGAAGGATATATTGTAACTGGCTCTGATACAAAAGATAGTTCTATAATTGAAAGATTAAAAAACTTAGGAGCCAAGATTTACATAAACCATAGACCAAGTAATGTGGATGGTGCTGATTTAGTAATATACACAGACGCAATATCAAAGGATAATGAAGAGCTTGTAAAAGCATTTTCCCTTAATATTCCTGTAATTGATAGAGCAACATTTCTAGGTGCTTTAATGAAGAACTATAAAAACTCTATAGCAGTATCTGGAACCCATGGAAAGACTACTACCACTAGTATGTTATCTACTATATTAAATCGTTCTACTTTAAATCCCACTATTCTTTTAGGTGGACAATTAGATGAGATTGGTGGTAATGTAAAATTAGGTTCTAAGGATTATATACTTACAGAAGCCTGCGAGTATAAAGGAAATATACTAAAATATTTTCCTACAATGGCTATAATTTTAAATGTTGATGCAGATCATTTAGATTATTTTAGAAATATGGATCATATACTAGAAACCTTTATTCAATATAGTAAAAATCTTGATGAAAATAGCTATCTATTAATTAATATAGATGATATAAGCTCACAAAAAATAATATCCAGCACTAAGGCTAAAGTAATTACCTTTGGAATTACTGGAAATCCAGATTATAAGGCAGAAAATATAACCTTTTCTCCTGAAGGATATCCATCCTATACTCTTAAGATTAATGGAGAACTACATTCTATTAAATTAAATGTTATGGGTATTCATAATGTATATAATTCTCTAGCTAGTATTGTTGCAGCTCATATTTATGGTATTTCTATGGAAGAAATTCAAAAAAATATCTCAATTTATACTGGTGTTCATAGAAGATTGGAATTGAAGGGATACTATAAAGGTGTAAAAATCATTGATGACTATGCACATCACCCAACAGAAATCCGTGCTACATTAAATGCCTTAAAGAATTCTACAACTGGAGATATTTATTGTGTATTCCAACCACATACCTATACTAGAACTAAACTTCTATTAGATAATTTTGCAGAATCCTTTACTGAAGCAGATAAAGTTATAATTACAGATATTTATGCTGCTAGAGAAATAGATAATGGACTAATTCATTCTAAAGATTTGGCAAATGCTATATTTAACAATGGTTCTGATGCTGTTTACCTTGGATCATTTGAAGAAGTAGAAGATTATTTATTAAATAATGCTAAGGAAAACGATATTATCCTAACGATGGGTGCTGGAAATGTATATCTTGTAGGTGATTCAATAATAGAACATAATAAGGAAAAAACAGCAGTTTAAATCTTTACAACTTAAAATTATAAATTAAAGTATAGATTCTTCTCTGTGTTCAAAATGATAAATATATTGTCATCTTGAGCATGGTGGAGAGTCTTTTTAATATATAAAAAAGCCCTTATGGAAAATCAAAGATTTGGGCTTTTTACATTATATATTTTTTCTAATAATTTTGTTGCTTCTATTTTATCATAGATGAAATATGATAATACTTTTTTATTTATTTTTCTAAACTCTGCTTTTCCTGGTAATGTAAGCATTTCAAAATCTTCATTATTAATTCCAATAGCTTTTCTACCATAGGACAATGTGTCCATTAAATTAATATCAGTTTTAACATGATTAAAACCTTTTGTAATAACAGTTAATATGTTTTCTGATGCCTTCCCTATAAATGACTGTATAAACCTTTGTTGAGCCTTTATTCTTCCTAAATCTCCATCTATATAACCACCTTTTTTATTATTTCCTTTTCTATATCTCAAGAACTCTATTGAACTTTTACCATCTAATACTTGTTTCCCAGGTGGAATGTCTATATTTAATGGAGGACTTGCTGTAGGATCTTTATATTTCATATGAAAAGGCACCTCTACTTCAACACCATTTAATCCATCAACAATTTTTTCTACTCCTTTGTAATCTAACATAATATAATGATGAATCGGTACTTCATTTAATATATGAGATACAGTTTTTTTAACTCCTTCCACTCCATGCTCTCCATATACACTATTTATTTTCCTTTGCTCTGCTGTATTATATCCTTTTCTATGAATATAAGTATCTCGAGGTATATTTACTAAATTAACCTTTTTAGTATCTGGGCAAAAAGAGGCAAATATAATAGTATCCGTCCTTACATCTTCCATTCCTAATATTACAAAATTTACCCTATTACTCTTTTCTATAGCTTCTTTTAAGTTAGAATACACCTCCGGTTCCTTTGTGTCTGTTTCTAATTTTTTAACTATGGTTTTACTAATATCCATTTTATCCATTAATGGTATATTAATATTGCCTTCAAATTCTATATTCTTTTCTTTTATATAAGAATAAGAACCAATGGATATTGCAATAAAAAAACAGATAAATGATATAATAAAAACCTTAGAAAAAGTTCTCATATGAAGCCACCTTCCTAAGTAAAGTATTTCTAATATATTGTAACCAATTTTATATTTTTTAATTGTAAATGGTATATATTAAATATATATCCTATAAATATGATGATAAATTTAAGACTTATATAAGCATTTTTAAAAAATCTTATTCAAAAAAAGCATAAAAACCTGCTAACAAAATTCAAGATGATTTTTTAAAAAATTCATCTTGATTGTATATATTTAATTTTATCCATAACAAATAAGCCGACCATGATTCGGCTTTTTACATCCTAAGATTCGTATAAGATTCTTTATACTACCCTTTTTATCTCTCCTACTATTTTTGCTTCTATAACTCTAACATAGTAGATTCTTAAAAATTTATTCAGTCCTGCAAATTTACAAACTTTCTTAGCTTTACCTTCTTCTTTTTTAATCATGTAACAGTAAACAGGATTGTCTAGGTCTTTTGCACTCATCATACATTTCATTGCTTGATAGCCAACTTTTCTAAGAATTGCATTACCTCTTTTGGAAATCTTACGTTGGTTGCCTTTGAATCCAACCGATTCATATGGTGGAGCGTCAATTCCAATGTAAGATATGAGACATTTTTTGTTTTTAAATTTACTTAAGTCTCCAAATTCAGCTGTCAATTGTAGTGCTAACTTGTCAAAAATGCCTGAGAATTTTTTTGCTTCTTGAAATTCTTCTAAGGGTTCGGCAAGGTCAACCATTTGTGATAAAATATAATTAAGGCTTTGGTTAATCCGTTTAACCAGCTGAATGCTCTCATAAACGTCCGCTCTAATTATGGGCTATTTAAGTGCTGAGTGGAGATACATTCCTGAGCAACCTTGTAGATAGCTTGTGCCTTTTCGGTATTGGAATGGTATCTCTTTTCTTTTGCCCATTTTCGGTAGTCTTTGATAAATTCTGTTTCAGTTTTTTCTAGTACTAAATCCTTATGCTACCAAATTTCTAAAAAGTCTAGTAGTTTATCTTTTTTAAAGTCTCCTGCTCCATGAGGAATAAGCTTTTTCAGTCCTGGAAACACTTGATCAATCAAATAATCTAGAAAATTTATCTGACTAATCCTTAATTCCATATAATGCTGATAAGATCGATTTAAGTGTCTTAAGGCTTGATAAACTTCAGTATCCAAGGTGTATTCCTCTAAGTTATGCCAGTACATTAGCCCATATCCTGCAATTAATTTAGAGTCAATTTAGTCGTTCTTGGCTTTTCGGAAACTCATAGAGCAAGAGAATTGCTTCATCTCTAGGGGATTAATGACCGCAACAAAAAAGCCTGCTGACTTTAAATAGTATAATACCGGTAAATGATAGCTTCCTGTGACCTCCATAATAATCCGTACTTCGCTAGATAAAGTTTTAAGCTTTGATATAAAGTCATTCATATCTGTTTTTAAATGATTCACATTACAAGGTTTCCAAATAGTCTCATTACCCTCTTTCAAAGCACAAATAGTAGCCTTGTCTTTTGAAATATCAATGCCAATTGAAATCATAATTCCTCCTCCTTGTATTTAAATAATTAAATGAAGTAGATTCTACCTGCACCCATTTTCACTCATTTTAGCTTGTGACACAGAAGTATTATCCCAACCTGCTTAACCGAATGCATATAATGAGCCGGTAGACGACAATTTTTATAACGGGCGTTATAGCCCAAAAAAACATCCTCGACGTTCTACCTTTTCATTATATAAAAAACAGTACAAGAAAGGGTATCTCATTCTTACACTATTTATGGTACTAAAAATAAACCCTCCCAAAATACGAGTAGCCATAAAGACACCTTGTGAACCTACGGGCAGGCAAACTGAATACGCTGAGAATTAGGTCTGACACTTAAGCTTTCAAGTTGTTAGACCTAATTCTTTTTATTTTATTTTTTGTAAGCTTACAATATTCTTAAAGTAATTTAAGGCGGTTTCCCTATATATCAGAGAACTTTGATTTCTGATAAACCGAAAAAATATGGAATTTAGTAAGTCAACAAAATTCTCGGATTTAAGCTATAGAAAAAGTACATACCAATTATCTGATGTTACCCCCTAAATCCGGACACGGATTCAGGGGGTAACATCATTTTCATTTGTGTGCTTTTTCAATGTTTAATTTAACCGATATTATGTTGGGTAACACTCCATCTAACCATTATCCTTAATATTATATGGGTATTCCATGGGCAACTCTCTCAGATATTTGTTCCGGAAAGCCAAGCTGAAACGTTGTAATGCACAAACACTGTAAAAATTATCAGTTGCTTTAGAGATACTATTGAAGAAGTGTTGGAATTTGAGTCAGATTCGTTTATCATAAAACTTGAACAGTCCCAGTGATTGATAAGACTAATCATTAAAAGATACAGACCTGATGTATATCATCAGGTCTGTATCTTTCATAGGGGGATAACTATTTATGTTGTTTCTTGTTTTTCTTCCGCTACTTTTAGCACTTCACCGGGATGAATGACACTGAAAATTGTCTTGCCGTTGATTCTTGCAAGCTCTACCATGCTACAATTATAGTCTTTTGAAATCTTCAAAAAGCTATCCCCTTTTTTTACGGTATAACTTCCGTAGGTTAAGTTATTTGGCGTTGCATCGGTTTCTCCGCTTGCATTAAATGTATATTCTTTTCCGGCAAGCGCCTTTCCATAATTATAGTACATCCACTTACCGCTGTCGTTCTGGGTCCAGCCCTGTGCATTGTCACTGCTGATTACCAGCTCGACGAAGCGCTTTAAGACTGCTGCTGTCTGTGCTCTAGTGGCAGTTCCTTGCGGCTCAAAGAAGTTTCCGCTCTTTCCGGAAAGGATACCTGCCATATGCATCTGTTTTACAGCGTCCTTTGCGAAGCTGCTAATTTTGTCACTGTCTGAAAACTTACTTTCTGCACGAACCTTTGGCACTTCAAAGCCAATCGCTTTTGCGTAGTCTGACATGATGACTGCCATTTGCTCACGGGTAATATTTTCTTCTGGTGCAAATATAGTATTCGAGGTACCTTTCACAATACCATTTTTGCTTGCCCATTCAACATACGGGAAGTAGTAAGCGTCCTTTGCTACATCAGTAAACTGACTGGTCTTGTACTTAGAGGTGGTATCTGCCCCTCCAAGTCTTCCGAGAGCAGTAACAAACATACCACGAGTCATGGCTTTTTCAGGGCTAAATTTGCCGTTTCCTGTTTCTTTCATTAGACCACGAGTAGCTACAAAATCAATGCTTTCCTTTGCCCAATGGCTGCTGATATCCGTAAAGCTTTCTTTCTCCGCTTTATAACCCACTCCATATACAGATAAATGATCGGTTGAGAAGCTTACCAAACAATTTTCTGTATCGTAGACAGAGTTTGGTATTTCCTGCAGCTTGCCGGCAGTATCAACGTAGTAAGCAATGACATTGGAATCTTTTTCTCCCTTGCCCAGTGTGTAAGGAATCGACACAGAAACTCTGCCTTTACCGAACTTGTGAATGTTATTCCCTTTGCTGTCCACAATGCTCAGGTCATACACCGGTCTCTTATTGATGACCTTAGCTGCTTCTTTTGAGAGTTTGTCGTTATCCACAGGCTTTACCAAGATTTTAATATCGCCATGTGTAGCCTCTTGGATCTCTTTCAATGCGTTTTGATTCAGTACTACTACCACATGACCACTGTTTAATTTAAGCTCTCGAACCTGTGATTCCACTGCCTTATCCAATGCTTCTTTTGTCAACTGAAAAGAAATCTGCCTATTGGATTTTGTGTTTGCCTTGATTTCTATATTTATTCCGTTTTGCTCGGTTTTATTCTTTTTCGCAGTATCCAGTGCTTTTTGAACCCTATAATCAAGCTGTTCCTCGGTAATTTTTACAGTCTCTACGTCTTTATTTACCTCCAACTTCGAATCAATATTCCTATTTTTCTTCACTTTCTTTTCTGCTGGTACGGAATAAAAGGAATGGTTTCTCTTAGCAGACGGTTCACTTTGAGTTGCCTGTGTTGATGGCGTAGGTGTATCAGTTTTTGTTTCCGATTTACTACTTCCATCACTACTACCATTGTTACTAGGAGGTGCTTGATTCCCATCTGCCACAGCATTTGGTACATTTGCCGAACCATTGTGAATAGCTACTGTATATTTTTTAGCTTTGTCTGCTTCAAATATTGCGCTTATAATGCGTGTTCTATTGACCGTAAATGCGTAAATAGCTCTATCACTTACGATTTGTCCGTTTTCTTTCCATGCTACAAAATGATATCCGGGATTAGGAGTTGCCATTAATGTTGTTTGATATCCTTCCGGATATTCTCCTATTCCCGTAACCTGCCCATAGGTCGAGTTATTTGCTTCTACCGAAATATTATAACGTCTTTTTACAACTTTATCCTCACGGGTATCTTCAGAATTTGATCCATCTTCGTAATTTATATCCGGCTCACCATCTACCTTGTAGCTATTACGAAGCTCCTCTGCTGTGGGTCTAGTCGATACATTTGCTCTCCATCTGGAAGTGTTGGGGCTATCACCAACTCCGTGAAACAGCTTTCCATCCTTGATATTCTTAATGATATTCTGTGCAACATCTACTTTAGATGCCACAGCTTTGCCCGGCAGAATATTACTGCCTCTAACTGCACTGAAAGCAGAACCCCCTTCAAGATAAGCTATTTTGACATAAAGTTTACCGTTTCCGTTGATAGCATCTCCACCATTGTTGTAGAAACCTTCGCCGCCTATTGCAATGAGTTTACCTTCACCTGTAATCTCACCATCTTTCATGATAATAGCATGTCCACCCTTATTGGTAAGATAGGTACTACCCGCACCGTAGGCTGCGAGTACAGAACCCTTGCTTATATTAATCTTGCCGTTTTTTACAGCAAGAGCAGACTGCCCTTCGCCACTGGTATATGCATTGCCCTCGTCACCACGAATAAATACCTGCCCTTTTACCGTTATGTCACCTTTTACCGTTACCACCGGTGGGTTGGTTTTATACCAAGACTTACCATTTGACAAATAATGTCTGTTTGAGTTTATAGAAGCATTTTCTAAAGTGGCACCATTATTGAGTAGCAGTTGACCAGACAGCGATGCTCCGCTTAGGAACTTTTTGCTATAATCATCGTAGTTCATTGAGAAACTTCCACCGTCATTTACCTCTATGATGCCTTCCACTATGGAATCTCTGAGGTTCAGCTTTCCTCCTTTTTCCACGATTATCCGTACACTGCTCATCACATGCATGTTGACCATTGTCAGACTGCAACCATCTGGAACTACAAGTGTCTGAGTAGTTTTTTCATCTTCTACTGCAAATCCCAGCTTTCCGTATGTTCCATTGATATGAGAGCCGTACCAAGCCTTGATATCCTTAGGCACTGTCACTTTATTGTCGCTGTGATTGAACTGTGTTATTACCCACGGCTCCATATCGTAAATAAATTTCTTATCATGAGGCATGGGCACTAAACCGTCCGTAGTGAGCCTTTCTTCTAACATTTCCTTGCCTGTGTAAATGTTAAAAGGAAGCGATTCACTCTTGACAGTGTTTCCCTTAGAATCTGTCACCACAACATATATACGATACTTCTCAGCTTTTTTTGGTATACCCTTTAGTGTCAGAGAACTGTCATACGGAGAATATACGGCAACCATACCGCTGCCACTTGGTTCTATCTTCGCTTCTGTTTTCTTTCCATCTACCACAACCCCACTGTCCTTAAGAGGAAACCAGTGTGAATCTGTAACTTGTTCACCTTCTGCAACCAAGGCTGCCTGTACCTCTACATCACTGTTTTTATTCATCTGCACGTTTGTAGAAGCACCACCGATGGCATCATAGCCTTCCTGACCTTCTACTGCAGCTTCAAAAGCACCTACCAGTCGAATATGTAATGTCTTTTTCACATTTACATCTTCTGGTTTTGCTCCAAAAATAATTGCAGAATATACTTTTCTTCCACTGCTATCTCTGCTAATCGAAAGTGTCAGTTTTAAGTTTTCGTATCCTTTTGCTTTAATGAGGCACTCGGTGGGAACTTCTTCCTTGACTGCTCTTTCACCAAGCAAAATTTCTCCTTTGGAGGGGTTTAAAAAATAACTGGTGTTGGACCAAACACCTGATGCGCTGCCTGAGCAGTAATATTCAGTCTCCCCTACGGTTACAGCTTCTATTGCTTTAATCCACTTCTCATCAGAAAATCGAATAGCAAAATCACTGTTTCCATTGCTCGCACTCGCACAGCTCATTACTCTATTGGGATGAGGCAATAGTCCGGTTGCAGTTTCCCTTGTAGATCTGTCCGGCACGTTACTTGTTCCTTGGTCTCCGCTGGTTTCCGAAGCCTTAGTATCCTCTGCCGGAGCGGAAGGCTCTGGAACGACACTTCCCGTTTCCTTAATTTTAGCAGTGTGTGTTGTCTTATCCAGCTCTATGGTCATATCATCATAACCTGTTGCTTGAATGACACAAATAGCCGGATTTGCCCCAGAATACCCCTCGCCTATTGCAAGAATTTTATCCTCTATTCTCTTATAATAATGCGTGTTACGGTCTAGTGTTAGCGCATTCCCCAAGAGATATTCTGTACCATTTACATTAATAGATGTTACTGCCTCTACCCAAGCACCGTCAGAAAATATGATGTTAAAATCATTACTGATAACTGTACTGCTTTTTACTATGGTTGGGAGCTTGGCTTTTGCAAAACTGCTAGAAATACCTGCGTCGGAGTCCACCGAACCTGTATGCGGCACTTCACCAGTATGCTCTGTAACACTTCCATTCGATTGAGCTTCCCCCTCCTCATCATCATGCTTCTGCACTGTATTAGATGTGGAATCTGAAGTTTCTGTAACCACTGCATGCTTAGTTCTGTCAAGTTTCAAAACAAGAGTTTCGTACCCTTTTGCCGTTATTCTACAAATAGCTGTGTCGTCACCCTTATATCCTTCACCGACCAAAACATATTTATCTTCTGTATTTTTATAGTACCCGGTTCTTCTGCAAACAGCAGCAGACATTCCTACTTCATTATATTCCTGATCGTTGACAGAGACACCGTTTATGGAATTAATCCAATCCACATCAGATACCGATATTTTGAAATCATTGCCAAAATATGCCTCACACTTCTCCACTGATGGTGGTTTCAGAAGCTCTGAAGTTTCAGATTCCTTGCCTGTCTGCGTTTCCTCTACTGCTTTTTTAATCGTTGCCGTATAAGTATCTTTTGTAAGCTCCAAATATACAGGGGCATAACCTTCTGCCTCAATCTTGCAAGTTGCAGGGTTTTCCCCACTATAACCTTCACCAATCAAAACATATCGTTGATTAGCATTTGCATAATACTTTGTATTGCTATAAACAGAGTACGAGCTATTACCTTTTGTATAAGGTTGATCGTTTACAGTTACGCCTGTAATTGCATTTATCCAATCTCCATTAGAAAATGTAATCATAAAGTCGTAACCGAAATTAGATTTGCAACTTTCAATCTTTATTTCGGCGACATTTGCCGCAAATGCTTGTATCGGCAGTAATGTAACCACTGTTGAAAAAATCATCAACCACGAAAGTAGCTTCCGGGTTAATTTAGTTTTACTAAAATACATAGTTAAACCTCCTTTTAAATTAAAATATATTATTTAACAACTCATATGTGAGTTATTTGCATATAACTGAATATTAAATTATTTTCATAATTAAAGCACGTAAAACATATCTGTTATTTTTCATTTTTTGACAGAACAGAAACATACGTCCCAAAAAAAGCTTCTGATAAAGAAAATGTTGATTGCAAGCCTTCTGTAATGGTAATTTGCCCGCCTTTCGTTATAAAAATCGCTTCAAAATCATCTGAATTTCTCCAAAAATCTTCTGCTTCTTCCAGACCCATGATAAATAGTGATGTAGATAATCCGTCGCAGGCTACGGCATCCTCTCCAACCACCGTGACAGATGCTAAATCACCTTCTATCGGAATTCCCGTATTAGGATTGATAATGTGGCAATACTTCACCCCTCCTTCTTCAAAATACCGTTCATAGCCACCCGATGTTACGACAGCTTTGTCCTTTATCTTTAAGCTACATGCACATCCATCAGAAAATGGATTTCTAAGCCCAACAAGCCAAGGCTCACCATTGATTTTTCCTCCTAGGACTTGTATATTTCCTCCGATGTTCACCAATGCCGATTTTATCCCCTTCGCTTTAAGCATCTGTATGAGTTGTTCCGAAACATATCCTTTTCCTAGACTTCCCAAATCGATTTCCATCTCTTCTGGTAATCTTACTGCACCGCTATCAGCATCGTATTCAATTTTCCTGTAGTTAACATTCTTTACCAACTGTGAAATCGACTGCTCAGATGGTACATGAAAGGAACCCGTAGTAAACCCCCACGCTTTTACGATAGGATAAATAGAGATATCCAAGACACCGTCTGTTCTTTCGCAGAGCTTAAGCGACCGACTTAGCAAATCTCTTGTGTCGCTAGATACCACGTATGATTTTCTATCATTCAATCTGTGAATTTCGCTGTTGATATCCGTAGTAGACAAAATGGACTCCAGCTCATGTATTCGCTCTTCTATCTGCTTTGAGCAATCATTCTCATGATAGATTGTCCAGCTTACAAAAGTATCCATGGCAAAAACAAAACCACTTTGTGCCTCTACATTACCTTTTAATACGCTACACCCTGTTAAGAGCAATACAAGCAGGGTACAGAATATAAACCTTGCTTTCAAAATTCACACCTCCTTGCTCCGACAATTTGCTAATACCATCTCTGGTTAGCCATGACTAACTATAATATAATCCGATTTATATTCCTTGTCAAGTAAAAAATTTAATTATATTTGGTAGAAGCTCTAAAACCCTTATACTATTTGCTACTGTCATTATTGTGACACGAAATCCAGCTGCAGGGTCATAGATAGATTATTTTCCATCTTCGGAAAGTTCAGAAACATCCTCGTTAAAAATAAGCGGTACCATTAACCGAATAACTTCACGAGGGGTAAAGTATTCGTCGTCGGCAGTCTCGTTGTAAATTTCCGAAAAAATGCGAATCAATTCTTCAAAGATATATCCCATCAAATCATTTGGCACATTTTCATGGCTCAGATAAATCTCATCGGCATACTTTGAGATGCCCATATAGAGAAGACCTTCATATGATCGTTCAATCGAAGCATAGATATTAAATGCCTCCATAGTTTCATGCAAATTGGCAGAAAAAGAGGTTAAACTATGTGAAGAAAGAATTTGATATTGGGTCACACGAAAAAATGTTAGGTGCTTGCGGAGTGCTTGAATGGGATTATGAGCTATAACCTGCAATTTAAGATAGCAAAAGGCGGACAGTCGTAACTGTCCGCCTAATATGCCCCATAGATTAGGTAGGTTCACAATTTGTCCTTGTGAATATTCCCCAAAATCGGAAGGGTTTATTTTTAATATTCAAAAAATCCCTTTTTAGTTTTTCTGCCTAATAATCCACCTCTTACCATCTTTCTTAGTAGAGGATGAGCTCTGTATTTTGAATCACCAAATTCTTCATATAAAACATCCATAATAGCTAAACAAACATCAAGACCTATTAAATCTCCTAAAGCTAAAGGTCCCATTGGATGATTTGCACCTAATTTCATAGCCTCATCTATATCTGAAGCTGTAGCCACTCCATCTGCAAAAATGCCTACTGCCTCATTTATCATAGGGATAAGTATTCTATTTACTACAAATCCTGGTGCTTCTTCTACTTCTACTGGAGTTTTGCCCAATCCTTTAGATAATTCAACTATTATATTCTTTGTTTCTTCTGAAGTTGCAATTCCCTTTATAACTTCAACTAATTTCATCATTGGAACTGGATTAAAAAAATGCATTCCTATAACTTTATCAGGTCTAGTAGTCACTTTTGCAATTTCAGTAATAGATAATGATGAAGTATTAGTAGCAAGAATTGCAGTTTCTTTACACAATTTATCTAATTTAGCAAATATCTCTTTCTTTAACTCCATATCTTCAGATATGGCTTCAATAACTAAATCACAATCTTTTAAATCTTCATAGGATGTAGTTATAGAAATATTATTTAATGTATTATCCATAACTTCCTTTGTAATTTTTTCTTTTTCTACAAGTCTGTTTAGCCCTTTTTCTATAGATTTAATACTTCCTCTTGGATTAGCTTCGTCAATTGACCTAACCCACATAGTTACTTTATAATCCTTCTGTGCAAAAATCTGTACTATGCCACAAGCCATTGTACCTCTACCTAATATACCTATATTTTTCATACTGAACTGCACCTCCAAATTATTTTAATTTATAACTAGGTGTACGTTTTTCTAAAAACGCGCCCATTCCTTCCTTTTGGTCTTCTGTTGCAAAGCAAAGTCCAAATAAATCCTTTTCAATAGCCATTCCAGTATCTAAATCCGTTTCCATTCCTCTATTTATAGCAGTTTTAGCGTATCTTACAGCAAGTTGAGCCTTAGAGATAATCTTATTTGCCATCTCAATAGCTACTCCCATTAATTCCTCTCCCGATACTACTTTATTAACTAATCCGATTCTATATGCTTCTTCTGCATTAATTATATCACAAGTAAATATAAGTTCCTTTGCCCTTCCTATTCCTACAAGTCTAGATAATCTTTGAGTCCCAGCAAAACCTGGAGTAATTCCAAGCCCAACTTCAGGTTGTCCAAATTTAGCTTTTTCCGATGCTATTCTAATATCACAAGCCATAGAAAGTTCACAACCTCCACCTAAAGCAAAACCATTTACGGCTGCTATAACTGGTTTCTCCATAAGCTCAAGCTTTCTAAATAGAGATAATCCCTTTTCAGCAAAGACTCTAGCCTCTGTTGTATTCATACCTTTCATTTCCCCTATATCTGCCCCTGCAACAAAAGCTCTGCCTTCTCCTGTCAATATCAATACATAAACTTCTTCATCACTGTTAATCATATCTATAGCATTGTTTAAATCATCTAATACTGCTGAATTTAAAGCGTTTAATGCATCTGGTCTGTTAATAGATAAAATACCAATATTCCCTTCTTTCTTAAATAATAAATTATCCAAACTCAAAACATCATCCCCTTTTGTTAATATTATATCAAATGCTTTGTTGGAAATCAATTCCTATTCCAATATATTATACCATATAAATATACTGAATAAGCAAAGGCTTATTCAGTATATTTATTTAATAACATCCATTAATACTATGGCAAAGTCATCCTGTTGTTCACCCCAGCTATGGGTTATAATATTGTTATTTATCTCATTTAAAATATTTTCTTTATGATTTTCTATAATCTCCATTACACTTTCTATACCAAATTCCCGTCCTGATTTATCCTTAGCTTCCGTAATGCCATCAGTATAAAATAAAATTTTATCTCCCTTACTCAATTTAATGCTTTTTTCTTCATAAAATATTTCTTTAAATAACAAAGTCATAGGATATCCCTTTATCTCTAGTGTTTCCATTTTATTTTTATTATATCTAATAGGAATACAATTATGTCCTGCATTAGAATATCTAAATTCATAGGTTATCTTATTAAAAACTCCATAAAATATTGTAAAATACTTGTCTACTTCTAGATTTAATGTACTGAACCTTCGATATAATTCTGATAATGTAACTGATGGACTTAATATATCATCTTTTATAGATCTCATAGTCTGTCTAATAAACATAGTCATCATAGCAGCTGCCACACCATGACCTGAAACATCTGAAATATATATACCTATGTTTTCATCATCAATATGAAAAACATCAAACATATCCCCACTTAACATTTCAGAAGGTCTATAAATATAATCAATT
Organism: Tissierella praeacuta DSM 18095; assembly: GCF_900128955.1. Lineage (GTDB taxonomy): Bacteria > Bacillota > Clostridia > Tissierellales > Tissierellaceae > Tissierella > Tissierella praeacuta. Next base: position 219,014 of record NZ_FQTY01000003.1, on the reverse strand, counting down.
GAAATATTGTCTAATATCTCCTTATTTGGTAAAATCTTTTCTTGAATTCTTTTAGCAAATCCAAGATCCTTGCTCATCTTCTTATTCTTCTCAATCAACTCTAATTCTAGTTTTCTTTCCCTAGTTACATCTCTAAACACTTCCACTGCTGCAAAAACTTTTCCTTCTGAATTAGTAACAGGTGAAGATTTTACTGAAAAGTATCTTCCATTAATTTTTTCTTCCTTTTGTACAATCTCTCCAGTATTTATACTTCTTTCCGTAATGCAGAAACTACATGGCATCTTTTTACCATGGGCTCTATAACATTTCATACCTACTAAATCCTTACCCAAAGCTTCCTTCATTGTTTTATTTGCATATATAATAGTCCCATCTTTATCTACAACACGAACCCAATCCGCCATACCTTCTAGTACGTGGTAGTTTAGCATACCATATTCTTCTATTTTTTTCTCTACATAATTTAAATTTTCTTTTCCTAGCATGCTTATCACCCATATATAATATTTAATATCCTTAAGTATCTTGTAACGTAATTCTTGTCCCTATTTTATCCTATTTAATAAACAAATTCTATATATTTTTACAATTTAATACTTTAGTACCTAACAGGCACTTCTTTTTCCTCTGAATATCTTGCCATGGAATATAGGGCATCAGATAATCTATTTACATATTTTATAACCAAAGGATCTATATCTGCAACTTTAGATAAAGTAATTATTCTTCTCTCCGCTCTCCTGCATACTGTCCTGGCAACATGAAGATGAGCAGATTTCTTTCCAGAACCTGGTACAATAAAACCAGTAGGGTTATTTAATCTACCCATATATAAATCAATAATCTTTTCTAAATAATCTATATCTTCCTCTACTATATGATGCTTTACCTTCGTACTATCTTCTGTGGCTAAATTTGTAGCAACTGTAAAAAGTTTATTCTGTATATTTTGAATTAAATCATACATTTCTTCATCATCAACATAATTCTTAGCTAAACCCATAAATGTACCTAGTTCATCAACAGTTCCATAGCTCTCTACCCTTATATCATCCTTTGATACTCTCTTATTATCAAAAAGACTGGTTGTTCCCTTATCCCCTGTCTTAGTATAAATAGTCACAATATCCCCTCCCATTTAATCAATTTTCAATTAACAATTTAATACCATTAATCTATTAATATTTTAATTGTCTTTTGTTAATTGTTCTTTATTAATTGTCATAGGTTTTGGTCCATAGTATTGATAGTAATCTACTTTAATTCTTCCATTATACAATTTTCTTTTCCTATCTGCTTTCTTACCATAATCTCTCTCAAAATTTTCATTGGAAGTTATTACATAGACTGACCAAGTATCAAGTTCTTTAAACTTTAAACCTAAATCCTTATGGAGTCTTTCAACCTCTCTTCTTTCACTTATACGTTCACCATAAGGCGGATTTGTAATAACTACACCATATTCATTTTTTAGCTCTGCATCCCTAAAGTCTTTAATAAAGAAAGCTATATCATCTTCTAATCCAAAGTTAGCCGCATTATCCCTTGCACGAAGAATTGCCTTTCTATCTATATCACATCCCAATATGTGTAGCTTTGTTTCATTATCTATAGCTTTAAATGCTTCTTTTTTAGCCTCTTGCCAATACTCTTTTTTTACTCTAGGCCATTTTTCTGCTGCAAAGTTTCGATCAAGGCCAGGAGCCATATTCCTCCCTATCATAGCTGCCTCTATAGGAATAGTTCCAGAACCACAAAATGGATCAAATAAAACTCTATCCTTATTCCAATAACTAAGTAATATCATTGCAGCCGCAAGAGTTTCTTTTATAGGTGCATCTCCTTGCCTTTCTCTATATCCTCTTTTATGAAGTCCATCTCCTGAAGTATCTATCGTCAAAGTTGCTATATCTTTTAATAGCGATACCTCTATAGTATATTTAGCTCCTGTTTTTTCAAACCATTCTACATTATATTTAGTCTTTAACCTTTCCACTACTGCCTTTTCTACTATTCTCTGGCAATCAGATATACTAAATAATTTAGAATCTATACTTTTACCTTCAACTACAAAATTTCCGTCTTCTGTAATCCAATCTTCCCAAGGAAGTTCCTTTGTTTTTTCAAATAATTCTTCAAAGGTTAAAGCCTTAAACTCACCCATCCTTAAAAGTACCCTATCTGCAGTCCTGAGCCATAAATTAGTTCTTGGTATATCCCTCTCCGTTCCAGTAAATATAACTTTCCCATTTTCTACCTTTAAATCATTATATCCTAAGTTCATTAATTCTCTCTTAACTACAGCCTCTAAGCCAAAAGTCGCAGTGGCTACTAACTCAATGTTTCCCATATTATCTCTCCTTAAAAAATGTATAATTATATTATACTCTATATCTTAAATATTTAGTTAATAATATTGATTATTTTTTTCTTTATTTGGGTATAACAGTTATTGAATGTTAAATAATAATTATTATGGAGGGGTTTATATATGAAAAGCATAGGTAATCTATATCAAAGTGGAGATTGGAAAGGTGAAAAACATGTTCCAGTAATTCATGCACCTGAAACAGTTAAAAAAGATAATTTAGTAGATGTAAAAGTTCTTGTTGGAGAAGAAATAGCACATCCAAATACATTTGAACATTATATTTCATGGATAAAAGTATATTTCCAACCTGAAGGACATAAATTCCCAATTGAAATTGGCTCATTTGACTTTACTTCTCATGGAGAAAGTGGATTATTTACTGAGCCAAATGTATCCATTAGATTTAAGGCTGAAAAATCAGGTACAATATATGCAACATCCTATTGTAATATTCATGGATTATGGGAAAATAGTGTAGAACTTAAAGTAGAAGAATAGAAGGACTCTTGACAACATTTTTATATTAGTATATTATAAAATGTAATTATATAATTAACTATGAAGGATAAAAGTAACTAGGTAAAGGTAAATCCACAGAGAATAGACTATTGGTGAGAAGTCTATATCCTTAGCTTAGTGAATTACAGTTCTGGAGTTTCAATTTAATTATTGCGTTTCCCACACGTTACGTGGATGAGGCTTTATGCGAATTAAGGTGGTACCACGGGTTTCCTCTCGTCCTTTAGATGAGATGAGGCCCTTTTTTTATGACCTACCATAAGGAACAATAGGTTTTAATGAACAAATTTGAGTTGCAAAACTACGTAATATAGCAATAAAAAAACAGGAGGAATATTATGCAAAATGTATTCGATGCTTTAATGGAAAGAGGATATATCAAGCAAACTACCCATGAAGAAGAAATAAGGGAATTGTTAGGTAAAGAAAATGTGACTTTTTATATAGGGTTTGACCCTACTGCTGACAGTTTACACGTAGGTCACTTTATTGCCATGATGTTCATGGCTCATATGCAAAGAGCTGGCCATAGACCAATCGCCTTAGTTGGTGGTGGTACTGCAATGATTGGTGACCCTTCTGGTAGAACTGATATGAGAAAAATGCTTACTAAAGAGGATATTGCTCATAACGTAAATAGCATTAAAAAACAACTAAGTAAATTAATCGACTTTAGTGAAGGTAAAGCTATTTTAGTTGATAATGCAGATTGGTTACTTGACTTAAATTATGTTGACTTTTTAAGAGAAGTAGGTTCTCATTTTTCAGTAAATAGAATGTTAACTGCAGAATGTTTTAAACAAAGATTAGAAAAAGGACTATCTTTTTTGGAATTTAACTATATGCTAATGCAAGGGTATGATTTCTATGTATTAAATGAAAAATATAATTGTAAAATGCAATTAGGCGGGGATGACCAATGGTCAAATATGATTGCTGGTATGGACTTAGTAAGAAGAAAATCCAGCAAACAGGTATATGCTATGACTTGCACCTTACTCACTAATAGTGAAGGAGATAAGATGGGTAAAACAGCAAAGGGGGCTCTTTGGTTAGACCCTGAAAAAACATCTCCCTATGAATTTTATCAATACTGGAGAAATGTTGATGATGCAGATGTTGATAAATGTTTAAGACTACTAACATTTGTTCCAATGGATGAAGTAAGAAAACTAAATGCTTTAGAGGGAGCAGAAATCAATAAAGCCAAAGAAATATTAGCCTTTGAAGTAACAAAGCTAATTCATGGAGAAGAAGAAGCTAACAAAGCCCAACAGGCAGCTAAAGCATTATTCTCTGGTGGTATAGATGAAGGTTCAATTCCTTTTACTGAAATGGATAAAACTGTATTTGAAAAGGGCATTGGAATTCTTGACTTATTAAAGGATATAAACCTTACTAAATCAAATAGTGAAGGAAGAAGACTTGTAGAACAAGGTGGTATCACGATTGACGATATAAAAGTAGAGTCAATAGATAAACAAGTTACTTTAGATGACTTCAAAGATGGAAAAATAATGATTAGAAAAGGTAAAAAAGTATATCATCAAGTAAGAATTTAAAATTAAAATAACTTCACTTTTTGGTGCCTGGCACCAAAAAGTGAAGTTATTTATCTAAATATAATTTTTCCATTTTCTGTAGATTGTACAATTGCTAAAGATTCAAGTTTTATTCCTCTACTCCTTAGACTGTCACCACCTTTTTGAAATCCCTTTTCTATAGCAATACCTAGTCCAACTAAATTGCAGTTAGCCCTATTTATTATATCTATCAATCCTTCAGCAGCCTTTCCATTAGCAAGGAAATCATCTATTATCAATATATTTTCCCCTTCATTTAGGTATCGCTTTGATACTCTTATAGTATAAGTTTTGTCCTTTGTATAGGAGTATACTGTACTTTCATATGTATCATTATCTAGATTTTTTGATTCTGTTTTCTTTGCAAATACTACTGGGACATTAAAATGTTGAGCTGCAATAACTGCAATAGCTATACCTGACGCTTCTATCGTAAGAATTTTATCTACTTTATCAGATACAAATCTAGCTTTAAATTCTTTTCCTATTTCATTTAACAATTCTATATCTATTTGATGGTTTAAAAAACTATCTACTTTTATAACATTTCCTTCTTTAAGAGTTCCATCTTTAACTATTCTTTGTTTTAGCAATTCCATTTCTTCACCTCAATGATTATTTTATACTATACTATAATAATTAAAGAATTTATTCAAGAATTTAATATTTATATAAGCTAAATAGTTTAACCCTTATTAAATTTTTTTCAATTCACATAACCAAGATATACTTTCTTTCATCATATTTGTAGTTACATAATGATTTAAGTTAGGATATTCAACTAACTTAATATTTTCCTTGTTTTTATACAAAGGCTGAAGCTTTTGTACAAATAATCTTTGGCTATCTATGGACACTACACTATCACTATCTCCATGAAGTATAAGAACAGGTCTGTTCTTAAATAATTCCAAATTGTTATAAGGATCTAATTTCACTATCTTTTCCTCAATTTCTTTTAAGTCCTCAGTCATTTTAATTCCTAAATATTTTTTAAATATTTCATTAGAGTTTTTCCATGCACAAGAACCATTTAAAACAACTAAGGATTTCATCATAGGATTATGTGTAAATATTCCTGCAGCAGTAAACCCTCCCATAGAATGTCCAGTTAGAAAAATATTATCTGGATCTCCTTCATATTTCTTAATAATTTCTTCTATCAATAAATTAGACTCTTCCAGATTCTTTAATATTGTCTCCCAAAAATATTTACCACTAGCAGTTACATAATCTATAGAACCTCTCTCTCCATGATAGATTCCATCTGGTATTAATACTTGAAAGCCTACTGTTGAAAATATTAATCCTCTAATCCTTTGAGATTCCTTACTTGAACCCCAGCCATGGTAAAATATAATAGTTGGTATAGTTCCTTCTACATCTTTTGGTCTAAATAAAATGGCAGGAATATTTTCTATATATATCTTTTCTTCAACTATATAATTAGAATATAAATAATCTTTCATTTAATCCTGAACTCAAACCTAATACAAATAAGATTATAGCGTTACAGGATTTTCACCTACCTTTCCTTTTATAGTTTTTTATATATATTTATTTCTTTGAAATCTTTGCTTTAACAAAATATCCAATAGCAAAACCTACTAATAAAATTACAATAGTTGGAACAATCAAAGCTTTAATTGGATTTCCCGTAAGATATAAAGCCGTAGGGCCATCAGCACCACCTATTATGGCTATAGAATGCTCCTTTTTCGTATTATTTATAGAATCAGAAGAGATTTCTTCTGATTCTTGAATATTTCCATCGAAAATAATAGTTTTATCTTCACCGGCATAAACAATTTCTTTATCTCCATCAAAGAAAAATTCATTAATTTCTCCATCACTATTAACAAAAGTTTTGATAGCAGCAGCTTCCATTTTGCAGCTCATACTTGCATATTTCGGTAAAACCACTGATAAATTTTTATAATCAAAACTATCAACCTTATATGCTCCCCAAGCGATTTCAAAACCTTTTCTCGATTTTAAAACTGACATAAGTACATAATCCCCTACAGAAGGATTACCTTCATTGTCATTCTCATCATAGAAAAACGTATATCTAAATGATGATATAATACTTGCTTCACTAAGATTTAACTGCTTTCTAACAGCATAATCATTTAAATTCTTATTACTAATTATATTTTTTTCTACAGAAACTTTTATATCATTTTCATCTATACTGATTATTTCTCCAACTATTAATGCATCATGATCATTATGCATTAAACGATAAAGCCCATCAGCGGCATAAACATTATTATTTAATATTAATACAAAGATAAAAATTAAGGCTATACAATGTTTTTTAATAATATCCATTTATAACACCTTCCTTTATATTTTTATAATATTTCCACCTAGCATCTTTGCTGTTTCTGGATCACAAGTTGTAAAAATAACTTGGTATTCTTTAGCAAAGTCATTTATTAGTTTTATAGATTGATCCTTTCTCTTAGGATCTAAATCTACTAAACAATCATCTAATATTACATATCCAGTCTTTCCCTTAAAAATATGCTTTAGTAGTGAAAACCTTAGGGCTAATGTAACACTATCATAAGTCCCAGCTGATAACAGTTCCACAGGAATCTCACCATTTAAGTTTTGAAGCTTTATATTAAACTCTTCATCTATGTCCCCAGTTTTATATTTACCATCTGTAATAATTTCCAGCAATCTTGCAAATTCATAGGCTAATGGTTCCATAGGATTGCTTGATAGTTCTTCTTTTGTTTTTAAAAATACCTTTTGAATTTCTAAGAGTTTTTCTCCTCTTTGAATATTCCTTTTAAATATAGACTCAGAATGTAAATATTCTTCTCTTAGTTCTTCAAAAGATGTATCCAAGAGATTATTTTTAGCTTCATAATAATAGGATTTTAACTTGTCCAAATCACCTTGAGCACTATTTAATTCTTCTCTAATTAAAATTAAATTGATTTTAAATTCGTCTGCTGTAGTAAATTCTTCTGGTAATGGTTTTAATTTTTCTAGTTTTGACCTTTTATCTTTAAGTATAGTTTTTTTATCTATAACTAAATCAAATAAATTATCATGGTCAGTATATTTCTCCTTCCACTGAACTATTAGATCTGTTTTGTTTTTTTTATTTGCTAAAATATCTAATTCTTCCTCATTGATTTCAGTTAATTCTTTATGGATTTCATCTAAATCTCTAAAGACTTTAATATTCTCTAATTCTTTCAATTCTTCCTCTAATTCTTCCTTAGTATCCTTATCTAATATGAATTCCAATTGTTTGTTTAAAGATATCTTTTCATTCTCTAGTCTTTTAATTTTTTGGAGATTAAGTTTACCAGTTTCTATAGTATCAATCTTGAGAATGTGTAATAATTGATTATATTCTTTCTTAGATGATTTATATTTATCATTCAATTCTTGAAAATCTAAATCTCCTGTTTTAATTTCCATTTCAAGTTCATTATCATAACTTATATTTATTACACCATTGGCTTCAAATGGATTACCTAAATCAAGTACTTCTCGCTCCCTAAAATCTCTTGATATATATAAGGGCTTATCCGATGATTTTTTTAATATTCCTATCATTTTACCAGCCTTCATAGTGGTATCTAATGTTAATAACTCAGTCTGAATCTTAGATAATTTGTCTATATCATCACTGCTTATTATGGGTATTGTAGATAATTCATTTATAATGTAATTTATCTTCTCTTGAATTTCTTCTATATTTTTTAGTTTCCTTTCTAGGACTTCCCTCTTCTTTGATTTCTCTAAATCATCCTTCTCTTTATTTAATTTTTTTCTTTTTTCCTTTAACACAAGAATTTTTTCATCCAGTTGTTCTAATAATTGCTCAGTTTTAGGCCATTCTCTATTGGCTTCCGAGAAATCTTCTAAATCTTTATTGATAGAAGATATTTCCGCATCTAAAATCATCCTATTATTTACATCATCTTCAATCTTTTCTAATCCAAGCTTTTTTTCAGATAGTAATTTTATCTTATTCTCTAATTCCTTAATTTTATTACATATATCTTCAAACTCTTTTTCTGATTCATCTGCTCTTTCCATAAGCAATTTTAAATTCTCTTTATTGTAATAACTTTCTAATATTTTTCCTAATCCAGTTTTATATGGGTTATTAACTCCTCTATTATTTTCTGGATAGTTTTTCTCTCTATTCCATCTCTTATATAAACTATCTATTTCATCTTCTATATTCTTCTGTATAGTATCAATGGATATACCGTCTAATTCCATCATAGTTCTTCTTAATAAATCATTAATCTCATTAGTTATTTCCCTATTATTAATTATATTAAACAAAGCCCTCTTCAAATCTCTTTGCTTCGCAAATACAATATTGCTATATGTGCTTTCTCCATGGGTTAAGATTTTAGACAATTCTTCTTTAATGTCATTTTCATTTTTTATAATAGTTCCATTTGGAGTTAATAAATGTATATTTTCAGTATTTCCCCATTCTTTATAGATTTCATATTCTCCATTGTCATATTCTATAACAACTTTGCCATTGATAAAATCACCATTTGGCTGTGGCATAAACTTAAATAAAAACTCTTTATCTAGATTATTATTTCTTTTAAGTTTTATATCCTTAAATAAAGTAGAATGAATCCCTTCAATAATAGTACTCTTTCCTGATTCGTTTGGCCCTAATATTACATTAACTCCCCTATCAAACCCCAGACTAATATCCTTTAACCCAGCAAATCTCGTACTCTCGTAGGATTTAATATACATTTTACCTCCTCCTCAATAAATCATATGCAATCTGCAATGCTTCATCATCATAAGTCAAACCATTTAAAAATTCATAGGGAAAAGAGCCCTTTGTAAATTCTCTTTCTATAGTAGTTTTATTTATCCTAACCCTTAAATGGGAATCGTCAACTATTAAGTGAAATATTTTAGATTCTAAATTTCTGTAAAAATCATTTAAATTTTCATAGGCTTCATTGGATATACTGCCTTTAAGACATAGACGAATGATTTTCTTATTCGGTTCATCCTTTAAAGCCCATAATTCTATAGAGTCTAAATCTTCATCAGAATTTACTTCAAATTCTTGATCGAAAAATCTATATTCTCCTGTAGGTATTTTCTCACCAACTATTTTTCCATCATTTATATTTATAAACCAAGCATTACCCTTATCCTTATAATCCAATCCATCTGGCTCCGGTGTACCTGCATTAAATATTTTATTATCCAATATTTTATCTTTAAATGGATACATAAGATGAGTATGCCCTAGCAGCCATAAGTTTGTGGGTATAGAACTTAACTCATTTATCCCCATATAATAATAATTCCCCTCAATATCAGGAGAAAGTCCTTCTAATGCCCCATGGGCAACTCCTATATGATATTTACCTGTTTGTGATAATCCTTCCTCCTTAATCCAACCTAAGCTATTCTCACTTGAATGTTTGCTATGGCAAGGAGCTGGATATATAACTACGTCTAAATCATAATTATTTAAAAAATAATACTTCTTTTCATTTAATAAAACTATTTTTTCACTTGGTATTTTAGTAAACTCCCTCCATAAATCTGTCATACCATTATCATAATCATGGTTTCCAGGTAAGACTAATACACATGCTCCATTAAACTTGTCCAAAATCTTTACAGTTCTATGTATATCTCTTTTAGCTACTTGTATTGTATTAAATAAATCTCCCGCAATAACAAATAAGTCTGCATTTAATTCATTTGATTTTATTATCATATTTTCTAAAGTCAAAAATCTGACCTCACATAATTTTTCTTTTATTTCATCTGCATAATTATTGAATTTCATTCCCAAGTGAATGTCCCCTGTGTGAAAAATCTTAAGTTCCATAATATCCCCCCATTTTTTAGAAGAAATTTATATTAATTAACAGCTACCATAATATCTTCCATTTCTATTATATAACTATATATTATAATAATGAAGTGGAAAACCAAATATCCTAAATTATATATTGTTGATACTACTTTCCCTAAGATATATAATAGTCTTGAAAGGAGTGTTTTTTATGATTACTATTAGCTGTAATGAAATGAAGGCTATGGACTCCTATGCCATAGAAAATATTTGTATTCCCAGTATAGTTCTTATGGAAAATGCTGCAATAAAGGTAGTCAATAATATAGATTTAGATAAAACAACAAATTTCACTGTAATATGTGGAGTTGGTAATAATGGTGGAGATGGTTTAGCCATAGCTCGTCATCTTATATTAAATGAAAAGAAAGTAGATATATTTATTATTGGTAATTTGGATAAAGGAACTAAAGATTTTAATATTAATTTAAATATACTTAAAAATATGGAAATAAAATTTATTAATATTAATAATAGTGAAATGGAACTTGAAACTCTCAAGAAATCTTTATTAAAAAACGACTTAACTATAGATTCCATATTTGGAATTGGACTTACCAGAGAAGTAAGTGGAATATTTAAAGAAGTAATTTCTTTTATTAACAATTATTCCAGCAACATTCTTTCAGTAGATATTCCTTCTGGATTAGATGGAGATAATGGAAATGTTCTTGGCATATCTGTTAAAGCAAATAAGACTGTTACCTTTCATTTAATGAAGAAAGGATTATTAAAAGGAAAAGATTATGCTGGTGAAATAATAGTGGAACCTATTGGGATTCCTGAAAAGGCTACTATATCCATATTGAAAAGAGAACAATAATTACAATATCCTTTTTAATATATAGAAAAATCAAAGCCATTAAAATCTCATTATTTAATACATTAAGGTTTTAATGGCTTTGATTTGACCTATAATTTAATATCAAAAAACTTGCCTTTATCTTTATCTAATACATCTTTAATGATATCTTTACTTTCTTTGATATCCTTATTATTATAGTTTTGTTCAGCTTTATTTACTGCTTCTATTAGATATTCTCCGTATTTAATATCACCTTTATCAGAAATTATCCTTGCCTCCATCTTTGCCTCTAATATAATATCCCTAGCCTCTTTTTCTGACTTTGCATTTTTTAGTCTGCTTTCGATTTCCTCACGTCTTCGATTTGCCATTTCAGCTTTTCTTAATTTTTCAGGATCAATTTCCATGATTTTAGCTTTTTCTTCTTCCGTAAGTTTTTCACCTCTTGCAATCTTTTTAGCAATCTTGTCTGCAATGATATCATCTTTAATTTTCTTACTCATTATAGATGCAATACTTCCACCATCATCTATCTTTTTATCTTTATTTTGAGTCATATTAAATCCAAATATATTTTGTCCTGATATAATATTTTTACTGTTCCAAGGTTTAAAACCTTTGATTTGTTTATTATTTTGCATAAAGTTACTAATTGTAAATTGAGTTCTTTCTATTTTCACAATATCACTCCTTCTCACATTCCGTTTTAACTATATATTATATATCGGCAGAGAATAGTGTAGATTGAAATTTATATTTTATTTTCATATTCAACTGTATCAAAATCTTTATCTACATCATCATTACTAAATAGAAATAGTCTAATAAATACTTTCATATTTATTAGACTATTTTTTATTTATCTTGGACTATTTATTTGTGCTTGGGCGGCTGCTAATCTTGCTATTGGTATTCTGAAAGGTGAACAGCTTACATAGTTAAGACCTAACTTATGGCAAAACTCAACTGAACTTGGTTCTCCACCATGTTCACCACATATTCCTAATTTTAATTTTGAATTAGCCTTTCTACCATATTCTATGGCAATCTCCATTAATTTGCCTACACCATCAATATCTATAGCCTGAAAAGGATCCTTTTCAAAAATTCCCTTTTCTATATATTCATTTAGGAATTTTCCTGCATCATCTCTTGAAAATCCAAATCCCATTTGAGTTAAATCATTAGTTCCAAAGCTAAAGAATTCAGCCTCACTAGCTATTTCATCTGCAGTTATTGCTGCTCTTGGAACTTCAAGCATTGTACCTATCATATATTTAACTATATTATTTCTTTCCTCAAATACAAGATTTATTTCTTCTATAATTTCATTTTTTACATATTTTAATTCATTTACATGTCCAATTAATGGAATCATAATTTCCGGATAAATATCATTATATCCCTTCTCTTTAATATCTATTGCTGCTTCCATTATTGCTCTTACCTGCATCCTATATATTTCTGGATAAGTTACAGCTAATCTACATCCCCTATGCCCAAGCATTGGATTAAATTCAGCTAATTCTTCTACTCTGTCTTTTAAATCGTTAAAACTTACACTCATAGCCTCAGCTAATTCTTTTATATCTTCATCCTTATTTGGTAAGAATTCATGTAATGGAGGATCTAAAAGTCTCACTGTAACTGGTTTTTCTCCCATGACTTCATAAAGTTCATAGAAGTCCTGTCTCTGTACTGGTAAAAGTTCAGCTAAAGCTGATTTTCTTTCTTCTAAACTAGTGGCAAGAATCATTTTTCTTACAGATGTAATTCTGCTTTCTTCAAAGAACATATGCTCAGTTCTACATAGTCCAATACCTTCAGCACCAAATTCTAAGGCTTGAGCTGCATCCTTTGGATTATCAGCATTAGTCCTAACTCCCATAGTCCTTATTTCATCTACCCATTTCATAAACTCTCCAAAGCTCCCACTTAAAGTTGGTTGTATCTTTTCTATATCTCCTTTATATACAGTTCCAGTACTTCCATCTAAAGAAAGAAATTCTCCCTCATTAAATATTAAATTCTTAGTTCTCATTGTCCTCATATCTTCATTGACTCTTATTTCACTACATCCAGCAACGCAACATTTACCCATACCTCTTGCAACTACTGCAGCATGAGAGGTCATCCCTCCACGAGCTGTAAGAATTCCTTCTGCTGCAACCATCCCCTCTATATCTTCTGGAGAAGTTTCTTGTCTGACTAAAATTGCCCTCTCTCCTCTTTCCTTAGCTTTTACTACATCATCTGCATGAAAATATATCTTTCCTGATGCTGCTCCTGGAGATGCAGCTAATCCTTTAGCTACTACCACAGATTCCTTTAAAGTCTTTTCTTCAAAAGTGGGATGTAGTAGTTGATTTAATTGGTTTGGCTCCATTCTCATAATTGCCTCTTCCTTGGATATTAAACCTTCATGCACTAAGTCTACTGCCACCTTGATTCCTGCTTGGGCAGTTCTTTTACCATTTCTAGTTTGAAGTATATAAAGCTTACCATTTTCTATTGTAAATTCTATATCTTGCATATCCTTATAATGTTTTTCCAATATATGGGTTATATTTACAAACTCATCATATACATTTGGCATAATATCTTTCAGATGAGATATTTCCTCTGGAGTTCTAATACCTGCAACTACATCTTCTCCTTGAGCATTTATTAAATATTCGCCAAATAAGTGGTTTTCACCTGTAGCAGGATTTCTTGTAAAAGCTACCCCTGTACCTGATGTATCTCCCATATTACCAAATACCATGGACTGAACATTAACTGCAGTTCCTAGATTGTCTGCTATATTATGAAGTTTTCTATATACCTTAGCTCTTGGATTATTCCATGATTCAAATACAGCTTTAATGGAAAGTTCCAGTTGTTTCATGGGATCTTCCGGAAATTCTTCATTTAATTCATTTAAGTAAATTTCCTTATACTTTTTTACTAAAATTTTTAAATCCTCTGCACTTAAGTCTGTATCCTCTGTTATTTTTTTATTTTCTTTCATATCTTCAAGTAAGGAGTCAAATCTTACCTTCGGAATACCCATGGCTACATCTGCAAACATTTGAATAAATCTTCTATAACTATCATAAGCAAATCTTTCGTTTCCTGTTGAATTTGCTAATCCCTTTACTGATATATCATTTAATCCTAGATTAAGTATAGTATCCATCATTCCCGGCATTGAAAAAACGGCTCCTGATCTTACAGAAACCAATAATGGATTATTTTCATCTGAAAAACTCTTACCAACTCTTTTCTCTAACTCCTTCAACTGCCCATGTATCTCATTTAATAATTCCTTCCACAATACTTTGCCTTCATCATAGTAGCGTATACATGCAGCTGTGGTAATAGTAAAACCAGAAGGTACTGGAAGACCAATATTGGTCATCTCAGCTAAATTGGCACCCTTTCCTCCTAGTAAGCTCTTCATTTCCTTCTTGCCTTCACTAAAACTATAGACGTATTTGTTTTCCATTTCTTACTCCCCTTTCTAAACTCTTTATCCGCCGAAATTTATGCCGTTTTTTCTAAGTAAGAATAATATTATTTCAGATGTTTCTTCTATTGCCTTATGAGAAACATCTATAACTGGACAACCAATCCTTTTCATAATTCTATCTGCATATTCTAATTCATCTAATATTCTTTCCAAACTTGAATAATTAGAACCACCTGATAATCCTAAAGCCTTTAACCTCTCTTCCCTTATTTCATTTAGCTTTTCTGGAGAATTTGTAAGCCCTATAATTTTTTTTGCTGGTATTTGAAATAATTCCTTGGGTGGCTCAACCTCTACTACTAAAGGAATATTAGCAACCTTTATGTTTTTATTAGCTAGATACATACTTAGAGGCGTCTTAGATGTTCTCGATACTCCAATTAGTACTAGATCTGCATCAATTAGCCCCCGTGGATCCTTGCCATCATCATATTTAACAGCAAATTCAATAGCAGCCACTCTTTCAAAATAGGTTTCATCCAACCTTCTTATAACTCCAGGTTCCCTTGCAGGTTCAAGTTTTAAAATTTTACTCATTTGATTTATTAAGGGACTAATTAGATCTATAGTTAAAAGATTTGTATCCTTAGAATATTCTTTTATAAATTCAATTAATTTTTCATCCACTAAAGTATATATCAAGATAGAATTACTTGTAAGAGATGCTTCTATAAGAATTTCCTTTAATACATTTAATTCTTGCACATATGAAAATCTTTTAATCTCATAGTTATCGGTTTTAAACTGAGAAATAGCAGCTCTAGTTACTAAAGTAGCAGTTTCTCCCAATGAATCCGACAGGATAAATATTTTAATATCTCCCAACTTCTCTCCTCCCTTAATAGAAAATTCAAACTTTTCAATATATATACCCATACTTGCGGGCATAATAATTAGTTATTTTATTTTTATAAATATCTTTATCTCCATGGTCCATTAGATCTCACTCGTATACATCCATAATTTAAATATTCTTTTACTAGACTATTTTTTTACTTGGCACACAAATTATTTTCCCATTCCTCTGCCTTAAAACCAACTAAAACAACTTCTTCACCTATAATAATAGGTCTTTTGACAAGCATACCATCAGTTGCTAAAAGTTTAATTTTCTCATCATCAGACATATCAGCTAGCTTGTCCTTTAATCCTAACTCTTTATATATATTTCCACTTGTGTTAAAAAATCTTTTAATAGGATAATGGCTTTTTCCTATCCATTCCTTTAGTTCATCTTCCCTAGGATTGTTTTCCTTAATATTTCTTTCTTCATACTTTATATTATTTTCATCTAGCCATTTCCTAGCTTTGTTACAAGTGCTACATTTTGGATAACATAAAAATAAATATTTCATTTTTCTCTTGTCACCTTTCTTTTTGTAATCTTATAATACCTTATCTAATGCATCTTTTAATAATTTTGCTTCTTCATCTGTAAGAGTAGTTCCTTTTCCCATCTTACCCTCTTCATGATTCCAATCTCTAATATCATATTTTGCTGGTCTATCATTCCAGCTAACTTTATTTAATTCCTTAGTCCAGTTACCTTTTTCTGAAAGTACTGCTATTTTTTCTGTGATTTCGTATTTTATTTCTGCCATTTTGTTGCCTCCTTTAATTTTTGCTTTTTATATTTTCCATAAACATCAGCACAATCTTCACTACTATTGGCTTAAATAATTTGCTATGCTTCGGCTGCTTTTAATCCTAAAAACTTGGTACAATCTACTGGACACCTTATATATTCTTCTTCAAATCCAACTCCATAGCAATAAAAATTATATTCAGCTCCTATTCTAGTGACAGTTATCCTTCTGCTTCCACTATCAGTGCTTTTCTCTAAACACTTCATACCATCTTCATAATCTAATACAGCCATATATGTTTCGTTTAATTTTTCATTTGTACATACAAGACATATTAATTTCTTCTTATCATTTTTATAGAAATCATCTCCCAGAATTTCATAATCCCTGCTTGAAAAAGATACATTACTAGACATCTTATTTTTTCTCTTACCTTCAATATTCTTCTTAACCTTGCTTAATTTAGTAGTATATTTAATATATACATTAAATTCACCTGTATCTGTTGCAAATTCAACCCTCTTACTATCTTTTGTTTCATCAAATAACGCAGGAACTCCTTTTAAAGAATTGATAATTGTGGTAAGAAAAACTCCAATAAAATAATCTATTTTATTTATTCTATACATAGTAATCCCCTTTTAATCTTCAAATTTTTCCATAGTTATAAGCTAATGTAACTAAACTTCTATATATTCTTATCTATCCATGCCTTTAGTGAATTATCATCAACTACTATATATTTGCCTTTTTTAGTTCCTCTATAATTATCTAAGAAATGGATATCCATTAGAAATTTAACTATATTAATAACTACATGATAAGCTACGGTATATTTGGTATCTTTCAAGATTAAGCTTTCATATTTTTCTACAATCTTTCTCGGTTCTATATAGTCAGTACCATATTCAACCTTTCTATTTACAATGCTATTTACTATGGTCTTAAACAAAGATTTATCAATAGAGATACTTCCATACTTTTTAGAAAGTTTAATCGTTCCATTGTCTGTACTATTATTCTCGATATTAACTTCTTGATTGCTTTCATTTTCTATAGTATCACTTAACTTTACCTTTAAATCTTGTTCCTTAAATCCAGCAATTTCTAATACCTTTATACATCTGCTATAAATAGTATTAGCATTGTCATTAACAAGTACAAATAATCCATATGAGGTCTTTTTATAGTATTTTTTATTTATCTTATTATGTTCATAAGTAAATGGCACCCTTGCCCTTTCTTTATAATCATCATTTCTTAAAATATCTGCTATTATGCCTTTATCCTTTTTATATAACTCTTCCATCAATATCAATAAAATATCTCTCCAATATTTTACAGAATATCTTTGACCAAATAGGGATATTTCCATAGGGTCAGTGCCTGTCCAATCTTCCAAATAGTCATATTCTGTATCTTGTATGAATTGACTCTGTTCTTCTCCTTTTATTATAGATATATATTCATTTCTTACTTCATCTATTTTTTCAAGTATTTTCTTAAGATCTTCATGCTTTTCTTTATATTCATCAATCTCTTCTACTAAATCTTCATTAACTAATTCTATAATTTTACCTTTTAAGATTTCTAAATGTTCATAAATATCTTCTTTAAGCCAGTTGAAATCTTCCTTAACTATCTTAAAAATATCTTCTGGATTACTTCTATTTATCATTGTTATCCCCCTTTCCTTCTTTTCCTAATTCCCCTTCATTATTTTTTCCATCAACTGCTCATAGCTCCCCACAGCATGATACTTAACTTCACCATTACTTATTTTTTCAAAATGCTTCTTTGCACAAAGAATCTTTGCCCTTTCTACCCCCCTAGTATCAAATTCAAGGGATTCTAGCTTACCTTTAGTTTCTGCTACAAAATATATATGCTTTATCTTTTCTTCATCAAATACTATTGCCCAATCTGGACTGTATTTACCAACTGGTGTTGGAATATAGAACCCTCTCGGTAGTTTAGCATATACTATAACCTCTGGTCTTATATCCATTTCTTCAGCAAATTCTTTCTCTTTAGAAGAGTCATATTTTAAATAGTCATAGATATGTCTTTTAGTTTCTATTATATCCTTGCCAAGAATTCCTTTTAATTTATTATCAGTAAATATATTTATATCGAAAACTTCATCTATTTTATTGTAAATAATATGCTCAATTATTATATGAGCTTTCTGTTCATTAATAAGTTTAGCTGCTTTAATAATAAATTCCTCGGGATTTTTTTGGAATAAATAAAATGTATTTGCCCGTATCCCTTGTAATATCCTTACAATAGCATTTCTAGTTAATTTAGTCTCATCAACTAACTTTCCGATTAAATCATATTTAATGCTTGAGTGATAATTAGCTTTTAGCTTATCAATTTCCGCTTCCTTAACTACAAAGGCTTCACCTTTTTCCAATTCTTCTTTTGAGCTTATTTCTTCCATTTCACCTATTCTTACTTCATAAGTTAAATCAGCCACTTTTAAATCTTTATCTAAAGAAGCAATGGCATTCCTGATTAATTCTTCTGTATCAAAATCTACATAATATGCTGTTTTTATATTGATCTTATCCCAAAGTTCTTTAAACTCTTTTTTATTAAAGTTATCATTTACCTTTATATCTTTAACATTTTGATCCCTAGCATCTTCTACTAAATCCGTCTTGCCTTCCACATATATCTTTCCTACTAATTGAATTATACCTTCTTCAAACTCCTTTAATTCTTCTGGAATAATTAACTTATTTTCTTCCAAATCCTTGAAATACTTATCTGTTAACTCATAGTTTATATCCACATATCCATTTTGTATAAAAGTAAATTGGAGATTATTTGCAAGTTTTTCATCAATGAGGATTTCCTTACCTTCCTTATTTTTGATAATTTTATTTTTAAAGAAGTCCTTATCTGCTTTTCTTGGTCTATCAGACAATGATTTGGCTATATCTGATTGCAATTCCTTAGCAAAACTTTCATAAGATTCACTGGCTACTACTGTAAGCATATTTACTTCATGGACATCTTCCCCTAATACTTCCTTGTCCATTCTCTCTCCATATTTATTGACACAAAGTCTTAGTCCTCTGCCTACTTCTTGTCTTTTCCCTACTGTAGAGTCACTATGTTTTAATGTACATATTTGAAATACATTTGGATTGTCCCATCCTTCTCTAAGTGCAGAGTGGGAAAATATAAATCTAATGGGCTCTTCAAAGCTAAGGAGTCTTTCCTTATTCTTCATAATCTTGTCAAATGCAGTTTCATCATCAGATTCTTTTTCTTTTCCTTTTACAGTAGGATCTATCATTCTCTTATTTTTATCAATGGAAAAATAACCATCATGAGTTTTCTTTAAATCAATGGACTTCAGATACTTAACATAAGGATCATCAAAAAGATTTATATATTCATTTAAAATATTTATATATTCTTCCTCAAATATAGTTGAATATATACCATTTAATTCATTCCCATCTTTATCATATTGCCTATATTTTGCAACTTCGTCTATAAAGAACAAAGATAATACCTTTATTCCTTGATTAAATAATTCCCTTTCCTTTTCAAAATGGGACTTAATAGTTTCTCTAATCTGTATCCTTCTCATATTTAGTTCTGATATATCTCCCTGTACCTCTCCTGCCCTAAGAGTAATGCCATTAGTAAAGTGAATTGTATTATTATAGCCATTGATTTCAGAGACTCTATATCCCCTATATTGCTCCATATAGTTAGAGTGAGAATATAGGTCAAAATCTATATCTACATATCTTGATTCTTTTCTTATGCCATTAGTTCCCTTTACTTCATATTCTATTTTAGCAAGAGGATAACCCTTCTTAGATAAATTAATCTCCTCCAAGTAAATATATTCATTAGTTCCCCTTGAACCTTTAACTTCTATCCCTTTTACTCTGATCTTTTTAACAAGCTTTTCATTATATGCATCTAATGTATCTAATCTATAAATTTTATTATATTCTTCTCTATGGGTAGCAGAATATCTTAATGTAAATAAGGGATTAAATGCTTTTAGCGCTTCCTTTGTAGTTTTACCTTCAACTGATTGTGGTTCGTCAATTATAAGAATTGGATTAGCGCTTGCTATAACATCAATAGGTTTTCTTGTATTAAATTCATCTAACTCCATATATATTCTTCTAGCATCTTTCCCTCGAACATTAAATGCCTGGGAATTAATAATCATTACATTGATACCTGAATCTGAGGCAAAGGTTTCTAACTTATTTAAATGTCTTGAGTTATAAATAAAATATCTAATCTTATGCCCGTATATATCCATAAAATGTTGTTCTGTCATTTGAAATGATTTATATACTCCTTCCCTAATTGCAATAGAAGGTACTACTACAATATACTTATTCCAACCATAATGATTAAATAGTTCATACATTGTCCTAATATAGGTATAGGTCTTTCCTGTACCAGTTTCCATTTCAATAGTTAGATTATATTCACCTTCAAGTTTTTTTGATTGGATTAGTCCATTATTCTTTTGAACCTTTTTTATATTATCTAAGACATCTACATTTCTTAAAAGGATCTTTTTATTTTTAAATCCTTTATCTGTATCTAAAAAACTTGTTTGATCTAAATCACCTTTTTTTATTTTACCCTTATCTAAAGTATAATTAGAAATTTCCCTTGGTTGCCCCTTAAAGCAATCAATAACTGAACGGACCGCATCTTTTTGAAATTGCTGTTCTTTAAATTTAATTTTCATCTCTTCACCACCTATAAAACCTTTATTTCTGTAGTTGGAGACATACTCTTAAATATTTCTTCTAGATTTATTCTAGAAGGACAATCTTTGAAAGAATTATCTCTAAATACTGCCTTAAGAGGTTTCATTTTGGCTATTTCTCTTATCAAAGATTCATCTATATTTTTCTCAAAGCATGCTATAAGAGCATTTTCGTCTACAAAATACACTTCCTTACCACTAATTATCTTTGTCTCCATAGGAAGGGATAATGGAAGTCCTGCCTCTAAAATTACCTGTGATAATAAATCTAGCCCTGTTCTATCTTCTTTTATATTTGCTTCTAATTCATGTAACTTCATTTGAGTTAATTCATTTGGTAAATAATATATATCTTTCATGTTGGAAGAATCTACTTTAAACACTCTAAATCCATAGTCTATATCTGCATTTGTTTCTTTCTTTATTTTTTTTGCTGCTCTACGAATACGTTCTTTTCCTATTTCAGCTATGGTCTTATATCCTGCTTTATAGGCTTCTGATTTTTCATCAGTTTCTTCTGGTAGTTGTACCATAATATATTTTCTATTACCACCATCTTCTGCGTTTAGTTGCATTACTGCATGGGCAGTGGTGGCTGAGCCTGAGAAGAAGTCTAGGATAATGGAATCATTATCAGATATTAATCCAATCAAATAATTCATAAGTTCAACAGGTTTCGGATAATCAAAAACTAAATCACCTAATAATCTGAATAGATTTCTATTTGCACTATCTGTATGCCCTACAAGCTCATGTTGTAAAATTGTTTTTGAAATCAGACCTTTTTGTTCATTTAAATATCTTTTTACCTGAGGCCTTTTATTCTCATCTTCAGGAAGATAAATTCTATTATCATTAATTAACTCATACATCGTATCTTCCTTAAACCTCCACCCACTAGGGTATGGTTCTTTATATACTTTGCCATTATGCTTAATATTATATCCTCTTTGTCCACTTGCTGTTATATTATCTAATCTATATAAACCTCTTCCATCATTATCATCATATTTGTATTGTTCATTTGATTTTTCTGTCCTATTTAATCTTTTAAATTCTTCTATACTATTTAAATTTCTTGCATAGCAAAAAATATAATCATGATCTTCAGACACATATTTGTTATTATTCTTTGTGCTATATGTCTTTTGCCAAATAAAATTGCATACAAAATTCCTTTCCCCAAAAATCTCATCACAAATCTTCCTTAAATTATGCACCTCATTATCGTCTATGGATATAAAAATTACTCCATCTTCACTAAGTAGATTTCTTGCAAGTTTTAGTCTTGTGTACATCATAGTTAGCCAGTCACTATGATATCTTCCATTGGCATCTGTGTTTAAAAATAACCTATTTCCTTCTTCATCTACTTGTCCAGATTCTTCTAAATATTCATCCTTATCTTGGGTGAAGTTATCCCTATATACAAAGTCTTTTCCTGTATTATATGGTGGATCTATGTATATACATTTTATTTTATTTAAATAGGATTCTTGCAATAGCTTAATTACTTCTAAATTATCTCCTTCTATATATAAGTTTTCTGTATTATCCCAGTCTACACTATCTTCCTTTACTGGTCTAAGAGTTTTGTTTATTGGTGTATTTCCCATTAATATTGCTTCTTTCTTCCCTGGCCAAGTTAATTGATATCTTTCTTTATTTCCTTCTACTATTTCTCCACTTAATTCCTGCTGTAATAGCTCAAAGTCTATTGCTTTCGTTATATTTCCATCTTTATCTTTAATTTCTGTAATTACATTTGGAAATAACCTTTCTATTTTTTCTATATTATCCTTTGTCATATCCTTTGATTTCATATTTAATTTATCCATATTATCCTCCTATCTATTAATCTAACATTACTTTAGCTGTTGTTCTTACTTTGTCGAATCTATTATAGTCAATTTGTCTTTTAATCATTTTATTATATTCAACTCCATCATCTTTAAGCGATTCCATTGAGTACATTTTTGTAGTTCCTTTATATAAATTTATAATATTATTAACCTTCTCTATATTATTTAATTCTTCATATAACATAGAGATTTTTCTTTCTTTACACTCGTATTTTGCAAAACCATCAATTAAATAATAAACAATTGGATTGTTACCATCTTTACTATTCTTTTTTTCGATTTCGGCTCTCTTATATAAAAGAAAAAGATCTAGTAACATATCTATTGTTAATTCTGGATTTTTTATAAACTCAATAATTTCATTAAACTCATTTGTGTCTACCTTTAACAAATTACTTTTCTTCGTATATGCATAATATCCACCTTTTGAAAAAGCTATAATTACCTGTAATAATTTAACTAAATCTATATAACAATCACTTGCTTTTCTTATTTCTTCAATCCCAAACTTTTTTAGCCTTTCTGAATTAATACTTTTCGGAAAAAGTATGCTTATCACTTTGTTTTATTAACAGCAAAAATCCTTTTCGTTCAAACTCAGTTTGCAATCTTAGAAATTCACTTCTATTGGCAATAAATGTTGATTCCTTAATTGAATTTTGAGAATTTGTGTATCGAACTATATCCTTATAGAGTATCTTTTCATTATCATCTTCTCTGTTAATTTCAAGTATTTTTAACATTACAAAACAATCTTTGAACTCTTCATCTAATTTATTTGGATCAATCTTGTTCAGAGCTTCATATATTGAATTTACAGTCTGACACCCATTTACTATCTGCGGGTTCTTTATTTTAAAGGAAGCATTAAGGTTATTACCTAAAGACTTTACTGAAATGCTGTCCATTTTATCACATATTACTGTAATCCCATTATTATAATAAAAAAATTATTTCTTTCATGCTCATTAAGTAGAGTTGTATAAATGTTTTTATTAATCTTGCTATTCCCGAGATATTCTCTAATATTTTGATCGAATATTGGGTACTCATTATCTTTTGCTTCCTTAAATAATCTATATACAGATGAAACAGGAGTAAATACATATCTTGCATCTATAACATTTTTAAGTTTATACTGATCATTATTTATCTTTAAAATAGTACCCTTATTAACGCTATGTATTGTTACTTCTAAGTTAGTCTTATTTTTCTTAGTTTCTCCAAAGTATTTTTCTTCTATATCATCTAGGTAGTAAATACTTACCATGTGATTTGGATTCTTTTTACTATACTCTTTAACAAATGTTTCTGCATTTTCATTCTTTGAATTATTTGTTACATAAAGTTCAGAATAAATCATAAAATCTGGATGACTTGAGTATTTAGTATATATGTTTTGAAGTTCCTCTGATTTTGAATAAGTACCCTGCTCTAAAGCCTTGACTGCTCTTGAAACAAAATCATTTTTTACATACTCTGTTTGAATTTTAGTATTATCCGAATAATACTTATTTTGTATTAAATATAATTCTTTAGTATCTTCATAAAATACATAACAATCAATTCCTAAGTCTTTGTAATCTATTATTTGCTGCTCAATTAATTCTTCATCTACATAAAAAAGCTTATCAAGAACCCAATAGTTAAAAGCCCATTCATCCTTTTCAATATTAGATATGTATGGGTTGTTTTGCTGAATATCTTTAATGTCTTCCTTTATTTGTTTCATGAAACTTGACATAATAACCCTCCAAGCAAATTATCTTTTCTATAGAAATTATCCTTTAAACTTCCCTGAATCTTAGTAAAATTAAATATATACAACTTGTCCAAAATACCCAAAATAGTTAACTAATCTTCTAAAACTTCCTATATCATTAATTTA
Organism: Tissierella praeacuta DSM 18095; assembly: GCF_900128955.1. Lineage (GTDB taxonomy): Bacteria > Bacillota > Clostridia > Tissierellales > Tissierellaceae > Tissierella > Tissierella praeacuta. Next base: position 194,222 of record NZ_FQTY01000003.1, on the reverse strand, counting down.
TAGACTCTTTATTTAATTTATCCATCATCTTCGTCCTCTTTATAAGTATGTGCAAAAATGCACATACTGGAAATATACAATATATTCTTAAATGATCATAAGTTTTTCATAACATCTTCTACTTGATTGATGAGTTCTTCCTTATCTGGTAAGTAATAAACATATTTTGAAGCGAAAATATTATTTTCAAGTCCACCTAATGCATATTCTGCAACTACTTCTGAATTATCTGCACATAAAACTATTCCTATTGGTTTATTGTCCTCATCATCACTGACTTCTGCTGCATAATAATTAACATACATATTCATCTGTCCTATGTGTTCTGGCTTTAGCCTACCAATTTTTAAATCAATCAATACATAGGCTCTAAGGATTTTATTGTAAAAAACCATATCAATATAATAATGGGTGTTTCCTACCGTAATTCTTTGTTGTGAACCTACATACATAAACCCTCTGCCTAATTCAAGCAGAAAATTTTCTAGTTTTTCTATCAATGCTTTTTCTAAATCTTTTTCTAAAATTGGCTTGTCCTCTGGTAATCCTAAAAACTCAAAAACATAAGGATCTTTCATGATATCATTTGGAGTTGAAAATGTTATTCCTTTGGTAGCTAATTCTAGTACTTTTTCTTTATTTGTATTTCCTTTTGATAGCAACAATCTTTCAAATAAAGATGAATCTATTTGCCTTTTTAATTCACGGACAGACCAGTTGGAATTAACTGCCTCTTTTTCATAAAAGCTTCTTGCTGCTTCATCAGAAACACTTAATAATTCACAATAATGTGACCAACTTAATTTAACAGACACTGTCTGTTGAATTTGATAAGTTTGATAAAACCTCCTCATATATTGTAAGTTTGATACTGAAAATCCTTTTCCTAGTTCTTTTGTTAGTTCTTTTGAAAGTCGTTTTAATAGCTCTTTCCCGTATTCTGCCTTTATAAATCCATCTTGTTCATTTTCAACAATTATTCTACCTACATTCCAATATGTTGTTAACAGTTCTCTATTAATTTCTCTGGCAATATTTTCTCTTGATTTTAAAATAAGATTCCTTATTTCAACAATAATATTTCTATTGTCAATAGTATCCATCATCGTCCTCCTATCTATTAATCAAACTATCTAATTCCTTAACTTTCATCCGTAGCTCTCTATTTATATCTACCTTTTTATTAAATTGTTTTTCACTATTTCTTTTTTTCTCTAGTCTATCTATTTCCTTTTTTAATTTCTCTATATTTTCATTTAATTGGATTACATCTTCAATATTATCATCCCTACTACTTTCTATGGGTATTAGTTGTCTAATAATATTGTCATAAACATCCTTTAGAGTTAAACCTAAGAGTATATCTATTTTTAGTTCATCTTCTTTGAGCCAGTTTGATTCATAATAAGAATGTATTACCATTTTATTTTCATCAGTTTTATTTCTTTCTTTATATCCTATGGAGAGTTTTATTTTATCTTCATATCTTAGAATAAATAATATTGGATATGGTATGACTCTATCTATATTTTCAAGTACTTCCTTTGATAGATCTTGAGTCTTTAAAGATATTTCAAATATTTGAATTTCTTCAACCTCAGTTGTTGATTCTAAATTTGTTGTTTCTTCTGATAGTTTGTATTTCCAAATAATATTATCTACTTCCTTAATAAACTTGGATTCTAATTTACTATCTGCATTAATCTTACTATAGAATTTATTCTTAGGAATCTTTCTTCCTAAATATGTTCTCTCTGGTAAATTTAACATTTTTTCCACCTACCTTATGATTACAAAGGAAATTAGTTCAAAATCATCTAGACCTTTTATATTTTCTAGTAATGCTGTTGTTCCACCAGCTGAAAACAAGCTATCTATATCGCTATCTTCATTTACATCTACTATACTTCTTATGGTATCTTCTAATAATCTAGAGTACTTGTCCATTTTTCTGCCATCTTTCGTTTCTTTATTAAACTCTAGATATGCTTCTTTTACAGGTTTATTCTTTCCTTTACATCCAGTTCTTAGGATATCTAGTATCTTTTTCACCTTTAAATGTTCTAAATAAACTTCCCCATTATACTTCATATAAACTAGATAAAAAGGATATATCATATTTCGTTTATTTTTATCTAGTTCATCATTTATGTTTTTTAATACATAGATTGTCCCTGGTAAAATACCTTTTTCTTCATCAGATTTAATCACAGTGTGTAAACCATTGGGAACTTTATCTAAATCTCCATTCTCCTTTACATAGCTTACTAAATCCATTCTAAAATCATTTAGCCCTAAATCTGTTATAGATACTCCTGTATTTATATCTTCTAAATCCAATACTTCCTCTTGTAATCTCTTTAGTTGATCCTTCCTATATTCTAAATCTGTAGATTTATTTGAAAGATAATTATCATCTCCTGTAGCAGTTACATCTACTATTATCATTCTATTTTCTACTCTTTCCTTAAGCTTTATATATTCATCAAGGGTCATATCTGGCCAAAAGTTTACAAGTTGAATGGTTTCATTTTTTGATCTGATACGATCTATTCGCCCAAATCTTTGAGTTATCCTTACTGGATTCCAATGTATGTCATAATTTATTAAATAATCACAGTCCTGAAGGTTTTGACCTTCAGAAATACAATCAGTGGCTATTAGTATATCTATTTCACCTTTGATATCTGGCATAGTCAAATGTTTTTCCTTAGATATTGGTGAAAAACAAGTAAGAATTGTATGCAAATCATTTTTAATTTTTAATGTAGTTTTATTTGCATCGGAGCCTACTACTTTTGCTGTTTCTAAGTTATAATTTCCCTTAGCAAACTTTGATATATGTTCATATAAATAATCTGCAGTATCTGCAAAGGCTGTAAATATGATGACTTTTTTATTTCCAGAATTCATTTGTCTATATATTTTTTCATCTATTATCTTTTCTAATGTTTTAAGTTTAGTATCATGGTCTGCTGTTATTTTTTCCATTTCTTCCAATAGTGAAGTTATTACATTTCTATCGCTTTCTAAGTCTTCTCGCCATGAAATTCTATCTATATCTGCCAAATTTATCTTTACAGTACTTCCTATGCTATAATCATCGTCTAGCCAATCATCTTCATCTAAATTAATGTTATTTATTTCATTTTGATTTACAAACCAATTTGAGATATGTAAGTCAAATTTATCTATATCCTCTATTGTATTTTCAATATTACTTAACATCTTAGACAAAGTTATTCTAAAGGCATCTACTGAGCTTTCAAGTCTTTTTAATAAATTTATTCTCATTAAAGTCTGTAGACTTCGTTCTCTATCTGCCTGTCTTAAACTACCTATCCCCCCTCTTACTACGGTGTCATAAATATTCTCATAGAAATTTAGTCTACTTGCCAATATATAATTAAACGGTGCATATATACTTAAATTCAACTTAGTTAGTTCATTAAATATATCATTATAATTAATTACATCTTTTCTATCTGTCAATTTGCAGAAATGAGAAATTGGTTTTAGTCTAGTTGGAAACTTGCCTATTTCTTCAACATTATAGTATCTTTGAATATGTTTACGTGACCTGGCAATGGTAAGGCTATCCAATAGTTCAAAGAAATCAAAATCTAACATTTGAAGTAATCTTTCTGTTGTCCTTTCATCATTTGGCAACTTCGACCATTTGTTAAAATTTAACTGAGTTCTTCTAAAAATATCTTCTATTCCTCGCTCTGTATTTAGTTTTGCATTTATATTTGATGTATTGCCTTCATAAGCTAATGCTAACTGATTTCTTAAATCTGTAAATTTATTATTTACTGGTGTAGCAGAGAGCATAAGCACACTAGTCTTTACTCCTGGCCTTATTACATCATTCATTAATCGCTGATATCTAGTTTGTTTGTTTTTATAAGGGTCGTTGTTTCTAAAGTTATGTGATTCATCGATTACTATCAAATCATAATTTGACCAATTTAATCTTCCCAAATTTATACCATTACTATAGCCATTCTCCCTAGATAAATCTGTATGATATAATACATCATAGTTAAACCTATCTTTAGCTAATATATTATTTGTATAATTTTCTCTATAGGTGTTCCAGTTTTCAGATAGTTTTTTTGGACAAAGAACTAATACAGATTTATTTCTTAGTTCATAGTATTTGATTACCCCTAGTGCCGTAAAAGTCTTTCCAAGTCCCACACTATCTGCAAGAATACATCCATTGTATTTTTCAAGCTTATTTATTATACCTATAACTGCATCCCTTTGAAAATTATATAGTCTTTTCCATATTTCTGTTTCTTTAAATCCTGTAGATTCATTTGGTAATATATCTTCTGTAATATCTTCAAGAAATTCATTGAATATATTATAGAGAATAACAAAATATATGAACTCTGGTGAATTTTCATTATAGACAGTTGTAATATAATCTACTACTTCATTAGTTATATCTTCTAGCTTATCTCTATCATTCCATAGTTGTTCAAATAAGGTAAAATATGTTTTTGTAATTGAATAATCCTCCGATTTTATAGCTATATTTGAAAGATTATTACCTTTTTCATATCCTAGGTCAACGGTAGTAAATCCATTAATTTGAGTATATGTACATTTAGGCTCATTACTCTCTATATTAATGAATCCTTGCAATCCTGCATTAGTTTTATTTGATTTGAATGTTACTTTTCTTTTTATCCAATCACTACATTCCTTAGCAATAGCTTTTTGTGTCAATTCATTTTTTAACTTTATTTCAAATTCAGTTCCATATAGACTTCTTTCTCTATTTAACTTAGGTATATAAAATTCTCTTTTTTCTTTATCTATCTTATCTTTAATAAATGTAGGAGAATTAAAAACAAACTTAAGTTCATCTATTCCTTCAAGCTCTTTCTTTAGAGATTCATAAGCATATATAGAAAAGCAAGATGCTACAATAGATAATTTATCACCTTTGTTAATTGTTTTTTTAAGATTATCCCCTAGTAAACTCTGAATATTATCTATTATTTCCATTGATTATAGTCCCTCCAGTCATTACATCTTTACCTTTATATATTCGACAAATAAGACTAAAGTCCTTCTTTTTTCTAAATTCTTCTACTATCAAAAAATCTCCTTCTCCTAATATTAAGAAGATTTTTTAACTATAAGGTCACATATCTAATCAACTCAAATATTCTTAACAACCAATTATTTTCTTCATACATATCTTTATCCACATACTCTATTAATTCTCTTAGCCTAAGACTTCCATATTTCTTTTGCTTCTTTTATATTAGCATTTTTAAAAACCATTATAAATTAACCTCCACCGTACCTATATACAAAATCTTCTTTTCTTATATTTTTTATAATAGTAGCTATAATATTAATTAATCTATCACCTTCACAATGTCCAAATTTATCATTGATATTCTCTAATTTATCTACATCTATAAACGTGATGGAAATTGATTTCTTTTCTAAATGATATCTTTCTATTTTCCCTTTTAATTTTATAAATCCTTGTTTCTTATTAAATACCCCTGTTCCCAAATCTAAAGTTAGTTTTTTTCTAATCTAACACTCTTGATATCTGTTTTTTTATTATTTCTAGTAATATTCTTTCTCCATCTCTAATTATGATATCACCTTCATTATTTACAACACAAATCATTCCTTTCCTATAGATAGTTATATATTAACATTAAAGCTGTCCATAGAAAAGGACAGCCTCTGCAGATTTAAAAATTTATCTTTGATCATAAAGTTTTTTTAAAGATTCTAATGCTAAAATAATTTCCCTTCTCTCTCCTTCTACTGTACCTATGCTTTCCATAGCATAATCTACTATACCTTTCTTTGTATCAGATTTATACTCCACTACATTGTTTAATATACTAGCAACTTTTACGCCTCTAATTTGTCCCAACACAAATAAGGATGCAGTTTCCATATCTGATGCTAATACGTTTTTCTTACTCCATTTCTCCATGATTTGATTTTCTTCATCAATATAGAATGAATCATGAGATCTAACTAATCCACAATGATATCTATATTTTAATTCTTCACATGTATTTATAATTAAATTTGTAAATTTAATATCTGATACTGCAGGATAATTTGGTGAAACATACATATTGGTAGTCCCATCTTCTCTCACAGCTGCTGAACAAATAACTAGATCTCCCAGCCTAATATTTGGTTGAACTGCACCTGCTGACCCAATTCTAATGAGATATCTTGCTCCACAAGATATCAATTCCTCTATAGCTATTGCAGCAGATGGACCTCCTATTCCAGTAGAAGTAATTGTTATAGGTACACCTTTGTAATATCCCCTTATTGTTCTAAATTCTCTATTATATGCTATTTCTTCATAAGAATCTAAGAATTCTCCAACTCTCAATACCCTAGCTGGATCTCCTGGGAGTATTACGTACTCTGATATATCTTTTTCTTCACATAATATATGAGGCTGTTTCATCCTATCACCTTCTCATTTTTTGATTGCAGTAAAGCTTCTAATATGGTTTCCGTTAAACTAGGATGAATGATTAAATTAGATAGTATTTCATCTACTGTTCTTTCTTCCTTTATTAATTGCCCCATTAATCCAATATATTCTGATACGTTCTCTCCTACCATCCATATACCTAAAATCTTATTATCTAAGCCTATTATGGTTTTTACAAATCCTTCTTCTATATTCTTTGCCCAACCTCTCCAACTATCTTTAAAATAGGCAATTCCTAGTTTATATGGGGTATTATCCTTTTTCAATTCCCACTCTTGTTTCCCTACTCCAGCCATTTCTGGAAATGTAAACACTGCTCTAGGTAAAACCTCATAGGATATATCTACTGGTATATCTCTTAATATATAATCTGAAACTTTTATTCCCTGCTGAATAGCCACATGAGCCATGCCTAAAATTCCATTAATATCACCTATGGCAAAAATATTTTCTTCATCAGTTAATAAATCTTCACGAACTATAATTCTATCTTTACTAGTTTTTATTTTGGTGTTTTCAATTCCCTTTGGAAAATTTGGGGTTCTCATAAAGGTAACTAAAGCCTTTTCTGCAGAAACAATACTTCCATCATCTAATAATACATTAACTCGATTTTTACCTATTTCTGCCTTTCTAGCACCTATGCCTTTTATAATCTTTACATTTAAAGATTTAAGATTTTCTTCTATAGGAAATACTAAATCTTCATCATTTCCAAGTAAAATACTTTCTTCTTTCTCTATAACAATAACATCTACACCTATCTTGGCATATAAAGCTGCAAATTCTATACCTTCTACATTTCCGCCTAAAATTATTATACTCTTAGGTATATTTGTTAAATCTATAGCCTCTTTATGAGTAATTATATTTACTCCATCAATAGGAATATCTTTTATACTAGCAGGTTTAGTTCCTGTAGCCACAATAAAATAATCGGTTTCTATTATTTGAGATCCTATTTTAAATCTTTTAGAATCTATGAATTCACCATCTCCATAGTATATATCTATTTCATCATCTAATAAATTGTTTATAATTTTCTTTTCTAATTTCTTTAAATCATCATCCCATTTTGTTATAAGATTTTCCCTAATTTCTTTTATTTGTTCTTTTTTTATGCCTTTAAAAGAATCTAAAATCTTCTTTACTGGCAATGCACCCCATCTAAGGGCAATACCTCCTAATTTATCCTTCTCTATTAAAGCTACGACCTTTCCCCCATTTCTTAAGACCCTAGCACTGTAATATCCTCCTATTCCTCCACCTATAACTACAACATCATATTTTTTAACTTTATACATTATTTATCCTACCTTTATTTTTCTTCGCCATTTGCCTTTTAGTTACAATAATTAATGCAAATATAGTTGCTATATAAGGAATCATTTGGGTAAATTGAGAAGGAATTCCTACAACTTGTAATCTAATACCTAGGGCATCGAAAAATCCAAATAATAAAGCTGCAAAAAATGTACCTACTGGATTAGCTTTACCAAATATTATTGCAGCTAAAGCAATAAACCCTCTATTAGCACTCATGTTTTCTGTAAACAAAGTTAAATATCCTAAGGAAAGATGAGCTCCAGCCAAACCACATAATATTCCACAGGCTATTGAACTAATATATTTCATTTTTCTTGGACTAATACCTGCTGTTTCTAAAGCATCAGGATATTCTCCAGAAGCACGAAGCCAAATTCCTTGTGGGGTTTTATATAAATATATATAAGTTAATACTACTAAAATCCAACTAATATAAATAAATACTGTATGATTATTAAAAATAGTATTTAAAAAAGAAATCTTATTGAGCATTGGAAAATTAAGTCTTGGTAATGGTACTATATCTGGTGAAGAAAAAGCTCCTTTAACTCCAAATATACTTCTAAGTAAAAATACTGTTAATCCTCCTGCAAAAATATTTATAGCTATGCCTATTACAAATTCATCTGATTTTAAGTCTATAACAAATAAAGCAAATAAAAGACCTATTAATAAACCAATAAAAGCTGCTAAAAGCACTCCCATAAATGAGCTGCCAAAGAAATAACTTCCCACTACTCCAAAAAATGCTCCTAAAAGAATCATACCTTCCATACCTATATTGAGTATTCCTGCTTGTTGAGTAAGTAATCCTCCTAATGCTGCTAATATAAGTGGCGTAGCAGTTCTTATGGTATGTTGTATCAATGCTAAATTAAAAAGTTCACTAAACATTTTTTTCACCTACTCTTCCAACCTTTTTTAGACGCCAGTTTTTATAGATATTTTTAAATCCCGCTTCTCCTGCAATAAATAAAATTATTATGGATTGAATAACTAATACTAATTCTGATGGTATTCCTGTAGCGTTCTCCATAGAAATGGAACCTGTTTTTAAAGCACCAAAGAATATGGACATAATTACTACACCTATAGGGTTGTTTCTCACTATTAAAGCTATTAACATACCATCAAATGCATATCCTGGAGATATATGTTGTAAAAACCTATAGTGCACTCCTATAACTTCAAATACTCCAGCAATACCACATAATGCTCCCGATATCACCATGGCTATTACCATTTGTTTCTTATCCTTTATTCCGCCATATCTTCCAAATAAGGAGTTTTGTCCTACCATTTTACAATCGTATCCAAAAGAAGTTTTTTCCATTAAATAATACATTACTATGGCAATAATTCCCATATAAAATATGCTAGTATTTAAGGTAGATAATCTTACTAATCTAGAAAGTTGAAATTGTTCTGCTATAATCTCTGTACCTCCCATTTTTCCCTTAGTTGTAGCAAAAGGATAATTAACTAAATATCCAGTAAATAAAGTAGCCACTGTATTTAACATTATTGTAGTTATAACTTCATCTACCTCATACTTTACCTTAAGTAAAGCAGGGAAAAACGCATAAACTCCTCCTATAAAAGCTCCTGTCAAAATTGCCAATACTATACCAATAGAACCTGGAAGACCGGTAAAAGTTATACCAACATAAGCTGCAGCAAATGCCCCTAAATAAAGTTGTCCTTCTCCACCAATATTTGATATTCCTGACCTAAAGGATATGGCTGTTGCTAATCCAGTTAATACCAAAGGAACAGTTTTAGCAAATGTTGTAGCTATATTATATTTGGAGCCGAACCCACCTTTTATTAAAGCACCGTATCCAACTAAAGGACTTCTCCCATTTGCCATCATAATTAAAGCACCTATTAATAATGAAGCAAATATAGATATAAAAAGGGAGATTATATACTCTAAATTTCTTTTTTCAATTATTTTTTTCATCCTATACACCTTCTTCCAAACTCATGTTTTTTCCAGTCATATAAAGACCTATTTCTTGCTTTGATATAGTTCCTTCATCAAATTCACCAGTTATACTTCCCTCATAAATAGTCATTATCCTGTCTGATAATCTAAATATTTCATCTAATTCTGCAGATACTAATAGAATAGCACATCCTTCATTTCTCTTTTTTATTATCTCTTTATGAATAAACTCAATTGCTCCTATATCTACTCCTCTAGTAGGTTGAGATATAATTAATATTGGGGTATCGAAAGTAAATTCTCTAGCAATAATCATTTTCTGCATATTTCCACCTGATAGATTTCCAGCAAAAACTTCTTCTGAAGGCGTCCTTATATCAAATCGATTTATAAGTTCTTTACTTTTTTCCCTAATCTTTGATTTATTTAACTGAAGTCCTTTAATTGCATAGGGTTTTTTATATTGAGAACCCATAATAATATTTTCAGAAATAGTGGCATCTTTAGATAATCCCATTGCCAATCTATCCTCTGGTACATGTGCAATGCCTAACTTTCTAATATCTCTCGGGGATTTGTTTGATGATTCTATTTCCTTTATAAAAAACTCTCCACTTTCCTTTTCCCTAAGACCTGTTAATACTTCTACTAACTCAGATTGTCCATTCCCCTCTATTCCAGCTATGCCAAGAATTTCACCAGATTTTAAGTTAAAACTAATATCCTTTATAGCTAAGAGTCCTCTATTATTTTTTGCACTTAATTTTTCTACTCTTAGCACTTCCTTATTTTCAGTGTTTCTCTTATCTAGTTTATGAAATAAAACTTCCCTACCGACCATCATTTCCGCCAATATTTGCTCGTTGGCATCTTTAGTATTTAAAGTTCCTATCATCTTTCCTTGACGCATAACACTTACCCTATCTGATATGGATAATACTTCTTGAAGCTTATGGGTAATTATTATTATTGTTTTACCTAATTCATTTACTAGTTTTCTTATGACTTTAAATAATTCTTCTGTTTCCTGAGGTGTTAAAACCGCCGTTGGTTCATCTAATATTAATATATCAGCACCCTTATAAAGTGCCTTTAATATTTCAACTCTTTGCTGAATTCCTACTGATAATGACTCCACTTTCAGCATTGGGTCAACAATTAATCCATAGGTATTGGATAATTCCTTTGTAACTTCAATTGCTTTTTCCTTATTTACAAACATTTTATTTTTCCTCGGTTCTGTACCTAATACTATATTTTCTGCCACAGTAAAAGAAGGTACTAGCATAAAATGCTGATGTACCATACCAATTCCTAATTCTATTGCATCTAAAGGACTCATAAATTTTACAGCCTTACTATTAAAATAAATTTCTCCTATAGTAGGTTCGTAAAGTCCATATAATATATTCATAAGAGTAGACTTTCCAGCTCCATTTTCTCCAACTATTGCATGAATTTCTCCTCTTTTTATTTCAAGGTTAATATTATCATTTGCTAATACCCCAGGAAATTGTTTGGATATATTTTTTAATTCTAAAACTTTATCATCCACTTAAATTCTCACCTCGTTATCTTATATAACCATAATTATTGTAAAATGGAGAAGTAGCTGTCTACTTCTCCATTAAATCTTATTTACCTGTTGGTGCTTCTATTTCTCCACTAATGATTTTTGCCTTTATATCTTCAAGTTTTGCTTTCATATCTTCTGTTGCAAATTGAGTCATATTACTTGAACCATATCCCATTTCTACACCATCTTGTGCTAAACCATAATGAACTACTTTACCTTTTTCTATTTTATCGTTTTGTATATTTTCTATAGTATCATAAATTGATTTACCTACTTTTTTAACCATGGAAGCAACTATAACTTCTGGATTTATATAACGTTGATCAGTATCTACTCCTATGGCATATTTGCCCATTTCCTTGGCAGCTTCAAATACACCTTCCCCTGTTTTCCCTGCTACTTGGAATATAATATCTGCTCCCCTTGAATAAAGTGCCGTTGCACTTTCCTTACCTTTTGCTGGATCTTCAAAATCTTCTGCAAATATGGTTTCAACTTTAACTTCTGGATCAATGTATTTTGCCCCTGCTTCATAGCCTGCTTGGAAGTTTCTTATTACAGGAATATCCATTCCTCCAACCATACCTATTAATTTACCCTCATCTATGCCTTCTATAGATGTTTCAGTTGTAAGCATGGCAGCTAAAGCACCTGCTAAAAATGAACCTTCATTTTCTGCATAGGATATAGTGATTAGATTATCAATTCCTTCAATTTCATTGTCTACATAGATATATGAAATTTTTGGGAATTCCTTTGCTACTTCCTGAACTACATCATAAAACTCGAAACCTACAACTGCTACTATTGAAGCATATTGAGAAGCTTGTACTAATTGGTCATTTAATAATGATGAATCATTTCTGCATTCATATACTTTGTACTCAATGCCTAAATCCTTCTTAGCTTGCTCTACACCTTCGTGAGATGAATCATAAAATGAACGGTCTCCTAATCCACCTGCTAATACTAATCCTACCTTTGTTGCTTCAACAATATCTGATGCATCATTAGTAGCTGGCTTATCTGAAGTTGTTGGTACATCAGTTTTTTTACATCCAGCTAATACTGTGGATACTATCAACATTAGTGATAATAAAATTAAAAGTTTCTTTTTCAAAGAAAACTCCCCCTTATTATTTTAATATATAAAATCGATTTCTCTCGATTTTATTGACATAATTATTCCTTTCGACTTAGGATTTCTTCCTCTCTCAGTCTTTTTATATCAATAATATTAATTGAATTATTTGATACGTCTATGATACCATTTTCTTTTAATTGCTGAAGTATTCTATTTATGCTCCTAGATGTAACTGCAAACTGTTCACTTAATTGTTCTTTGTTTACATTGATTTCTATACCACTACTTGATTTAACTCCTGAATCTAATCTATATAATAGATAATTACATAATCTATACTTTAAAGAATACAAAGTGTTTTCACCTGCTAATTTTGATAGTTTATAAAAACTATCACATAATGTTTTCATTATATGTAAAGAAAAACTTCTATCCTTATCAATCCATTTTAGAAAATTTTCTCTTCCTATACGAATTACCTGAATATCTGTTAAAGCTTCAATAGAGCAAATATATGGCTTATTATCAAATATCTCCAATTCCCCAAAGTAATCTCCATTTTTATATATGGCCTGAGAATACTTTTTTCCATTTTCTGCTGTCAAAGATATATTAGCATAACCTTTGACTATAATATAGAAATACTCATATTGCATATCTTGATGACATATTAGTTGCCCCTTAGAGTATTCCTTAAATTCCCACTTTTTTAAAATCTCATAGGGACAATCTCTTAATATCTTTTTTATTCCTTTATTTGATTCAATGATTTCAATTATATGCAAAGTTCCCACTCCTTAAAGTATATAATAAAATTCATACTCTAATGAAGGACATCCGTCCTAAAAACTTAGAAATTTATTATAAATTATATCATATTAAGGAAAAACTGGGAATTGTGTCCTACTATTTATTGGGATAAAAATATTTACCTAAATTTCCTCTAGACTTCACTTTTTATTTTTAGGTATTAATCATTTTATCTTCTGAGTTACAAACTCCGTAGTTTTATGATTATGATAATTCTATATCTTTATTTCATGTTATCCTATAATAATTAATGAATTCATTCCAAAAACTTATATTGTTATTATATTCTCTATGATATAATGTACTATAAAAATAAGAGGTGATATTATTGGCTAGATTAATTGGTGATAGGATAGTATTAAGAGAGTATAGAAAAGAAGATTTACCATATATGAGAAAATGGGTAAATGATATTGAGATTACCCAATATTTGAGCAATATATTTTTATATCCCCATACTTTAAATGAAACTGAAAACTTCTTAAATAATATTCTGCAAGGTGCTTCTAACTTTAAAGGTTTTGTTATAGCTCATAAAGACACTGAAGAATACATTGGTCAAATTGATTTAATAAGGATAGATTGGGTTAATAGAGTTGGAACATTAGGCATTGTAATAGGGACTAAGGATAATTTAAGTAAGGGCTATGGCAGCGAAGCAATTAAACTCATTCAAGAATTTGCTTTTAATAAATTAAATCTTCATAAATTAGATTTAGAAGTAAGAGCATATAATAAAAGGGCTATCTCCTGCTATGAGAAATGTGGATTTAAAGAAGAAGGCAGAATAAGAGAAAATTTCTTTGTTGATGGAAAATATACTGATACTTTATTTATGGGAATATTGAAGAAAGAATATAAAGAAATGTAATTCCCCATACTACTCCTTCTAATTAATTCTTATAAAAGCATTTTTCGTGAATTTTCTTTAGCTTATACTTCTACAATAGTAGAACAAAAACATTTATTTTCTATATAATATTCAAATACTATTTTTGCTCTGTTCTTTCATTATCTTTCTGGGTATAATAACATTATAAAATATTTAATTAGGTGATATTATGTGTGGTAGATTTTCTCTAGATACAAATATAGATATGTTAATAGAAAGATATAAAGCTATAAAAACTGTAGGAAGATTTAATCCTCAGGAGGAAGTATTTCCTACAAATATGGTTCCTATTGTAATAAATAATAATAATAATAACGAACTGAAAATAATGAAATGGGGATTTATGCCTGCATTTACTAAAAAGCCCATAATAAACGCAAGGACTGAGACAGTAGATATTAAACCCTTGTTTAAAAATTCATTTTACAGTAGAAGATGTTTAGTTCCCGTAACCAGTTTTTTTGAATGGCAGAATATAAACGGAAAGAAAATAAAAAGAAAAATATCTGTGAAAGATGAAAATATCTTCTCTTTAGCTGGATTATATAATGTTTTTAGAGATACAGATGGTAAAGAATATGAATCTTTTACTATAATTACAACAGATGCTAATGAAACTATGAAAGAAATCCATCACAGGATGCCTGTTATTTTACCTAGAGAAATGGAAAAGTACTGGTTAGATACAAGTTCTGAAGATTTAGATATTATAAAATCTATAATGAAACCATATGATGGGAAAATAAAAATAGTCTAATAAGTTTGGAATCTAAACTTATTAGACTATTTTATTAAAATTATCTAATTAATATCTTTATAACATAAATACCAATCTACACAATAATATCCGTCTTCTCCTCCTACTCTTCTAAGAAGCTCTTCATAGGTTGTAGGTGCTGGTACTACTACTGGCTGCCCTGGGAGCCAATCTGCTGGAGTTGCTACTCCATACATATCTGTAGTTTGTAATGCAATCAGTAATCTTAATATCTCTGGTATATATCTACCATTAGATAAAGGATATACTAATATCGCACGAATAATCTGTTTATCATCTATGATAAACACATTCCGTACTGTTGTACTTGTACTTATATTTGGGGCAATCATTCCATACATTTTAGCAATACTCATGTCTTTATCTGCTACTATTGGGAAAGGAATTTGAATACCTGTGTTTTGATATATATTATAAACCCATGCAAGATGGGATGGATTACTATCTAAGCTTATTCCTAAAAGCTGGGCATTTCTCTCAAGAAAAGAATCATATTGCCTTGCAAGGGCAATAAATTCCGTGGTTCACACAGGAGTAAAATCTCCTGGATGAGAAAACAATATTACCCATTTCCCTGTATAATCAGATAATTTCACAGGTCCAAATGTTGACAGCCCAGCAAAATCTGGTGCTTTCATTCCTAAAGTTAAACATGTATTTTCACTCATTTTCTCACCACCATTATTTTATCGTTCTATATATCATATGAATCTTATACTATAGTGGTGAATTATTGGATTTATTTATACAATAACAACTTGACACATCTTCATTGCATTTATTGCATTTTTATGGCTTTCTGGAGTCACACCTGCACAACATTTTTCATCTACTGATATTTTTACTTCTGGTAAAAATGCCTTAATTAATAATGCATTTGAGATAACACAAATATCTGTACAAAGACCTATTATCTGAATTTCCTCTATTGGCTCTTTTTTGTTAATATCCATTAGTTCTTGAACTAATTCCTTAGAGCCAAAAGTATCTTTATTATAAATATTAGTTTTAGTATCCCTTATTAAATTTTGAATATCCTTATGTAACTCCCACCCATGAGTATTTTCTATACAATGTTTTACTGGTAAACATCTACCTTCCTGTGTAGATAGATAGTTTTCTTTATGAGTATCTCTTGTATATATTATATTCCCTTGAAAATTCTTTATTTTTCGGACTACATTTGGAATAATATCTATTGCTTCCTTGGTACCCAATACTCCATCTATAAAGTCATTTTGCATATCAACAACTATTAACATTTTACTCACTTTCATCTTCCTTTCTTTTTATCTTGTCTTCTAAATACGTGAACATCCCGCAAATAATAGACCAAACACAATACCTACAGCAGCCATTATTAAAGTTGCTTTACAAAAATTTTGAAGGTTTTTATTTGCATTACCTCCAAATCCCCATATAAAATACATAACTATGTTTATAATTGGGATAGCAAATACAATTAATACAGTTATCCATTCTCCAACGGTCATTACATCATCATTATTTTTAGACCCTGGACTTTCCCAAGACTTATTATAATTATAATCATTAAACAAAATATTCTCCCCCTTTATTTTTTATAAAGTCCATTTAATATATTCGCTATAAGTTATGAAATTCCTTCTTTTTTAAGATTTCTACTTTTAAAGTTTTTTAATATTGGTATATCTACAGCAAGTTAAATATTAATTCTTTAATATATAAAAACAAGCCCTTTAACAATGGGCTTGTCCTTATTTATATTCCTATTTCATCCAATTCATATAATTTATATTGTTTAATGATATTCATTAGTTTTATAGGATATTGAGAATCCGTTGCATATCCTGCTCTTCTTAGTGCCCAAGCACCTTGAGTACTATCATGCATTACATCCCTAAATATACCATACCTTTCACCTTTTAAGAGTAGCTCTTTATGATTTAACCAACTTTCATTGATATTGTTATAAGCTCTAAACTCTGCATCAATTCTAAATTTAGTTCCATTGTACTCTTCCCATGTGTTGGATATAACTGAACCTGCTGTGCCTTTCCCCTTAATTCCAAAGAGATTATTAGAGACTTTTCCAGTATATTTATCTACAGGTACAGATTGCCCCCATCCTGTTTCTAATATAGCTTGTGCTGTTTGTAAAGCAGCAGACATCCCTGTATTTCCCCAAGATTCTTTTGCTAGATTAGATGCTACCCCTAAAAACTTATCTTTTGCAACAATTGGTTTTGGTCCGTAGGTCTGCCCCAAATAAATCTTAATTGGAATTTCTTCACTTTCTATAGTCTTGCCATTATATACGCCTACTGCTTTAATATGGCTATAGCTTAGTTCTCCTTTAGTTGGTGTAAATTTATATTCTATAGAAGGATTTTGTCCAGATGCTAAAGTTTTTTTAGTTCCTTTAGTTGAATTTATTAGGATATAATCAACACTATTTAAGCCAATATTACTTAAAGCTTTTAGCTTTACTTCCGATGTAATTACTTGTTTCGGTCCCACTCCTTCAATAAGCAGACTAGGCTTCCCAGGTAATTTAACAGGAACACCTTTAGTTTGGTGTATTATTCCAAAGGTATCTTTTACTCTAACTAAAAGCTCTTTATCACCTTTATACTCTGGACTTGGAAACCATTTATAACTTCCATATCCTTGCTTTTTAAGGACTTCTTCCACTCCTGTATTTGGATCCCTTAGAATATATTCTGTTTCTATAACATTAAAATTTCTAGTAGCAGATAAATTAACTGGTTTATCTATTATCATACCATCTTTAACTCCTGAGAACCCTAAAATATATGGAACTTCAATTTTAATATTAATAGCTTCACTTGGATAGGCATTATTATTTTCATCATAGGCGATTACCTTTACAGAATAGTTTCCATTATCATCTACCATAGGAGACCATTTATATGAACCTTGTGGATCCAATTCTGTTGTTAAATTGGTCTTGTTTTTATCTAGATTAACTATTTCATATTTTACATAGGAAGCTACAAAATTAACATTAGGATTTAAAACTATATTTTCATTTACTACTTGTCCGTTTTCTACTCCCGTTAAAAATACATTGGGAATTATATTCATATTTACAGGTATTGCATCCCCTGAAAGGAAATTCCCCTTATTATCATATACAGCAGCCACAAGAACCTTCTTTCCATTATCCTTTATATTTGGCAGCCATATATATTTTCCACCTAAATCATTTCCTCTAGCTATAACTTTTCCCTTAGCTGTTTTAGGATCCATTAATAGGTATTTTATTTCTACTGCATTTTTAGGTGCACCATTAGGTAAATTAAGCTGTAACTCAGTTTTACCACTAATATTATTATCTGCAATTAAAATACTTTCTTGAAAAAACGGAGTAAAATCTGATGAAATATTAGAGTTGATATTAACAACACTATTAATTCCATCCCATTCAATTCCTATACCTAAAGCATTACTTACTAATCTCAAAGGCGTATAAGTACGCCCATCTATTATTACAGGCGCTACATCAGATAAAAAATATTTCTCTTCCTTATCTATATACTGAACTAAGCGACTATCAATCTTTAAAGATATTGTACTATTTCCTTTTTCAATTTTTACAATCCTGTCATCATTGTTCCAAGTAACTGTTGCTCCTAATTCTTCTGATACAAAGCGTACAGGTACTAAAGTTCTACCATTCCTTACTATTGGCATTGATTTAGAGGTTATATCTTTTCCATCTACGACTAATTTAATATTTCCTGCTGCTAAAGATTTATCATTACCTTTAAGCCCTATTATTGATATAATGATTAAAATAATAATTATTTTTATCTTAAATATTTTATTTATTTCTTTCATTTTTTCTCCTTTCTCATTCAAATATATAGAGGTTATTTTATTTCCTCAAAAGCCATTTTAGGCTGGTTGCAGGTTGGGCATTTCCAATCTTCTGGCAAATCCTCAAAAGCTGTATTAGACTCTATACCATGTATTTTATCCCCCTTTTCTGGTCTATAGGTATAGCCACATACTGTACACTTATAATTATTCATCTTATCATCTCCTTTTATTATTGTACAAATCCTTTATCCTTCATCTTATCTGGGTTATTAAACAATGCCATTCCTGTTTTCATCTTTCTAAAGTTAAACTTTCCATAAAAAGTTTCCTTTCCTGGTGAAACATATAAAATATAATTACAATTAGGTAGTCCTTCTAAAATCTTCTCTATAATAATTCTTCCTATACTCTTCCTTTGATATTCAGAAGATACTGCTATATCATAAATTGCAGCCTGATATACTCCATCTGAAATTGCTCGACCAAATCCATTTCAACTTCTTTTAGTATTTTAACTACATTTTCCCAATCTATATTTGAACAATTATATTGAAATCTTAAACTCACTTCATTTTCTTTCTGAAAACTTTAATTTAATAATAGTATATAGTTGAACTAAGATTTTGAATATTGTTCACACCATACCATATGATCATTAACCATGCCTACGGCTTGCATAAAAGCATAACAAATGGTTGAACCTATAAATTTAAATCCACGAGCATATAAATCTTTACTTATTCTCCCAGAAATCTCCGTATTTACAGGAACTTGAGATAGATCTGTCCATTTATTCACTATTGGCTGATTATCAACAAATTTCCAAATATAATTATTAAAAGAACCATATTCTTCTTGGATACGTAGAAATGCCTTTGCATTAGTTACTAATGCATTTATTTTAGCCTTATTTCGAATAATACTAGGATTAAGTAATAGCTCCTCCTTTTTCTCTGTACTGTATTCAGCAATTATTTGGGGATTGAAACCATCAAAGGCTATCCTCATACTTTCTCTCTTATTTAAAATCGTAGTCCAACTTAATCCAGCCTGCATACCTTCTAAAATAAGAATTTCAAACAATAGATTATCATCATGAACTGGTTTCCCCCATTCATTATCATGATATACTATATCTACATCCTTTTTTGCCCAAGAACATCTCTTGACTTCCATACTAATTCCCCTTATATTTATTTTACCCTATCAAATATATCTTTACTGCTTGAACTATTAAACACTAATTTTATAATATCACATTTACATTTCCACATCAATTTATACCTAATATAAGTTATTAATTAAATTTCAATATGTTATTTAAATCAAAATTTTTCTAAAAATTATACTGCTCCTTAACCAAATAAAATAATCCTACTTTTTCTAATAATTTTACTTGTAATATAATAGGTTCGTCAGTTTTACCCTTCATAAAGACATAATAACAACAATTTAGTCAATAGATAAAGTTATAAAATAACTTATATTCTGTTTGTCCTAAACTCTCCTAATTTTTATGATATAATATATATATGAAAAATTTAAAATAGGAGGGTTAATATGTTAGATTTATTGATGAAAAGAAGGAGCATAAGGAAATATAAAAATCAAGAAATAGAAGAAAAAATCTTAGATAAAATATTGCAAGGAGCTTTAACCTCTCCTTCTGGAAAAAATAAAAGACCTTGGGAACTTGTTGTAGTAAACAATAAAGAACTACTTAAAAATTTAGGGGCTTCTAGAGGTGGAGCTTCTCAGCCTATAGCAAATGCTGAATTAGCAATTGCAGTTTTAGTAGACCCTGATATTACAGATACTTGGATAGAAGATGCTTCTATTATGGCTACTGTAATACAATTATCAGCAGAGTCATTAGGACTTGGTTCTTGTTGGATTCAAGTAAGGAATAGGTTAACTGAAGATGGTGAAAATGTAGAAGATTATGTAAAAAAACTTTTAAATATTCCTGAAAAATACAATGTAGAAACTATAATTTCCATAGGTTATCCTGATGAAGAAAAAAGTCATCATAATCTTGAAACTTTGCCTTATGATAAAGTACATTATAATGGATTTTAAAAAGGTTCCGAAAATTGTGTATAACACCATTTTCGGAACCTTTTTTTATTCTTCCCCTAAATAAGCTTTTCTTACTCTATCATCATGTAATAAATCCTTAGCATCACCTGAGAACAAAATCTTCCCAGTTTCTATTACATAACCTCTATCTGCTGTTTGCAGTGCAATATTGGCATTTTGTTCAACAAATAAAAATGTTAATCCCGTTTCTTTGTTTATCTCCTTAATAGATTCAAATATTTCTTCAATAACTATTGGTGCTAATCCCATTGATGGTTCGTCTAACATTAGTAGTTCAGGATCTGATAAAAGGGCTCTGCCTATGGCTAACATTTGTTGCTCTCCACCACTTAAGGTTCCTCCATATTGTTTAGTTCTCTCCTTTAATCTAGGAAATAATTTATATACAAATTCAAGGTCTTTACGTATTTTTTCCTTATCTCTTCTCAAATAAGCTCCCATAAGAAGATTCTCTTCTACAGTTAATGCCGTAAATATTCGTCTTCCTTCTGGAACATGAATAAGTCTTTTAGCTACTATTTTTTCCGCACTTAACTCATTTATTTCTTCATCTTTATATTTTATACTTCCTTTAGATTTTACTAAGTTAGATATAGCTCTCAGAGTACTAGATTTTCCTGCCCCATTACTTCCTATTAAAGTTATTATCTCTCCCTTTTTTATTTCAAAGGATAATCCTTGTAATGCATGAATTCCTCCATAATATACATTTAAGTCTTCAACCTTCAACATTATTTAGCACCTCCTTTACCTAAATAAGCTTCTATTACCCTTTGATTTTGTTGAATTTCCTGTGGTAATCCTTCTGCTATTTTATTGCCATATTCTAGCACCGAAATCCTATCAGAAATACCCATTACAAGTTTCATATCATGTTCAATAACTAAAATAGTATTTCCTTTATCTCTAATCTTCTTTATTAAATTTGTCATTTCAACCTTTTCACCTGAGTTCATACCTGCCGCTGGCTCATCAAGTAAAAGTAATTTTGGTTCTGTGGCTAAAGCCCTTGCAATTTCAACTCTCCTTTGATATCCATAGGGTAGGCTAGTTGCTATTTCATCTTTTAAATGAGTTAATTCCAAGAAGTCTAGTATCTCCATTACTTTCTCTTCAACTGCTTTTTCTTCTTTCACAAGCTTAGGCGATTTTAATATGGTAGCTAATAAGTTTGATGATGTTCTACAATATTGTCCTACCATTACATTTTCAAGCACTGTCATGGTACTGAATAATCTTATATTTTGAAAAGTTCTACCAATCCCCATCTTTGTTATTTCATAGGGTTTAGATTTTTTAACTTTTTCTCCTAAGAATGTGACCTCTCCTGCTGTTGGCTCATATATTCCAGTAATAGCATTAAAAAAAGTAGTTTTTCCTGCTCCATTAGGTCCTATTAAACTTACAATCTCATCTTTATCTATATGAAAATCCACATTGTTTACAGCAGTTAACCCACCAAAACACATTGTAATTCCTTTAGCTTCGAGAATTCTCATTTTTTCCACCTCCCTTTAGACTAGACATGCTGATCATTCCTTGAGGTCTTACTATCATCATCATTACTAATAATATTCCATATATTGCATATCTATATGTGGATATACCTCTTAATGCCTCAGGTAATATAGTCAATACTGTTGCACCTACAATAATACCAGGCACACTTCCTACGCCGCCTAATACTACCATTGTTAACATTACTACTGATTCCATATATGTGAAATTGTCAGGATTTACATAATGAATAAATGAGGCAAATATACCTCCAGCTAATCCTGCTATGGCTGCACCTAAAACAAATGCAAGTATTTTTAAAAATGTTGGATTTATTCCCATTGCTTCTGCAGCTACTTCGTCATCCTTTACTGCAACTAATCCTCTTCCTAATCTAGAGTTTAATAGCCTATAGGATATAAAGATAGTTAAAATTACTAGGATATATAGAATATAATAATATCCTGTATTACTACTTATTGTATAACCAAATATCTTAGGAGATGGAATACCTGGTATCCCAGCCGGTCCTCTTGTAAAGGATGCCCAATTTATTAAAACCAGTCTTAGTATTTCACTGAAACCTATTGTTGTAATAGCTAAATAGTCTCCTTTTAATCTTAGAGTAGGAACCCCTAGTAACAATCCAAATATAGCAGAAACAATTGCACTACATACTAATGCAATCCAAAAAGGCACGTGATAAGTCACTGTAAGAATAGCAGTGGTATATGCCCCTACAGCATAAAATGCAGAATGTCCCATGGAAAGTTGCCCTGCAAATCCAAGAACAAAGTTTAAGCTAAGTGCCAACACTATATATATCAAAACTAATACACTTGTTCTAAGGGCATAAGTATTGTTAGCTAAAATTAAAGGTAATAATGCTCCCAATACTAAAAATACATAGGTTGAAGCTTTTCTCTTTTTATTATCTAGAATCATAAATTTTTTAGTACCTAAATCAAATATCTTTGACAGCACAATAATTCCTAAATACAATATACCTGAATATAATATTAGATTAAATAAAACCTTTGAAATATTACTCATCATTATCCACCTCCTATACCTTTTCTTTAATGCCCTTACCTAACAATCCGTCTGGCTTTAGGATAAGTATGATTATTAAAATTATAAAGGCTATAGCATCTCTATATCCAGAAGATATATATGCCGCACCTAAGCTTTCTGATACTCCCATTATAAGCCCCCCAAGCATTGCACCTGGAATACTGCCTATACCTCCTATTACAGCTGCAATAAATGCCTTTAATCCTGGTACATAACCCATCATGGGATATGCTGCTTTATAATATATTGCAACTAAAGTACCTGCAGCAGCTCCTAAAGAGGAACCAAGGGCAAAGGTAAAATATACAACCTTATTTGTATTAATCCCCATAAGTCTTGAAACATCCATATCTTGAGATACACATCTCATTGCTCTACCAATCCTTGTATATTGTACTATATAAGTTAATACTGCTACTAAAACAATTGTTGTACCTAAGATTATCAGTTGAATAGTATTAACTCTAATGCCCATAAAACTAAATATCTTATTATTTATTACAGTTGGAAAAGATTGAGTTTCAGGTCCCCATATAAGCATTGCAAAATTCTCTAAAAATATTCCCACTCCAACTGCAGATAGAAACAAGTTTATTTTTGGTGCTTTAAATACAGGACTATAGGCGAATTTTGCAATAAGTATTCCAAAAATAGATGCCCCTATCATTCCAAATAAGAATGCCAGCATTATTGACATATTAAATATTGTCAGTCCTGTATATGTTAAAAAAGCACCTATCATATACACATCTCCATGAGCAAAGTTTATAAGTCTAATGATTCCATAGACCATTGTAAAGCCTATAGCCGTTAGAGCATAAATACTTCCAAGGGCTATACCATTACTTAATTGCTCCATAAACATATCTTTCACTCTCCTTTTGTCTATTAGGGAGCCTTTAAAGGCTCCCTAATGTTTTTAGTTTAGTTGGTCTTCTGATAAAACGATTTTACCACCTTTAACTTCTAGTATTAGAATATTTCTTGTTACATCATTATTTTCAAAAGATATAGGTCCAGCTACTCCAGGGAAGTCCTTAACTTCTTGTAAAAACTTCGTTATACCTTCTCTTGTTGCTCCATTTTTCTTCATGCCTTCAATAATAAGCTTTGCTGAGTCATATGCTAAAGCTGAATAATTATCAGGTTCTTTATTATATTTTGCTCGGAAAGATTCAACAAATTCTTTTGTCCCAGGGAATTCAACATCTGGATGGAAGAAAGCAGCAAATCTTATTCCTTCAACAGCTTGTCCGCCTAATTTTATTAATTCATCTGAACTAATTCCCTCTGTTCCTATCATTGGTACATTTAATCCTGCTGATCCTGCTTGCTGTGCAAT
Organism: Tissierella praeacuta DSM 18095; assembly: GCF_900128955.1. Taxonomy (GTDB): domain Bacteria; phylum Bacillota; class Clostridia; order Tissierellales; family Tissierellaceae; genus Tissierella; species Tissierella praeacuta. The sequence goes on along the minus strand of NZ_FQTY01000003.1, from coordinate 169,462 downwards.
TAAAGCTGTCTCTACATAATAACCTGCAATAAACATTATATCTGGGCTTTCACCTTTAATCTTTGTAAGCTGAGGACTAAAGTCTTTTGACTGTCCTTCAAAATATGTTTCTGCTGCAACAACTTTACCACCTAGACCTTCAAATTCTTCTGTAAAATCATTTTTAAGTCCTGTACCAAAGTCATTAGCTGTAAATAAAATAGCTGCATTTTTTTTACCTAATACATTGTAAGCATATTGTGCTAAATTTTTAGCTTGAGTAGTATCAGTTAATGAAATACGGTATAAATGAGGTGTAGTTCCATCTGTTATTTGTTTATTAACTGAGTCTGTAATAACCGGTATTCCTGCTGCTTCATAAATTCCTCTAGCTGCTAGTGTACAGGAACTGTTCCAGTGACCAATTACTGCTAAAACTTTATTATCTCCTGCAAACTTTTGAGCCACATTTGGTGCTTCTTTAGGGTTCCCTGTATCATCACCAACAATTAATTTTACCTGTTTGCCATCAATTCCCCCCTGTTCATTTACTTCATCTAATGCTAATTGAATTGCTTTAGCTTTCATATCTCCAAATTGAGCTGAATCTCCTGTCATAGGGTTAGCTGCTGCTATATATAATTCAGAAGGGTTAGAACTTCCTCCTCCACCACCACTACATGCAGTAAGTGAAACTATACTTAAAACCAATAAAACTGCCAAAAAAGCCTTCCTTTTCATTAAAAATCCTCCTTTATTTTTAGAAACTTTATTTTGATGACATCTATTATTGCAAATAGTATGCCAGAATTTCTTTATATTCTTAATCATGAATAAACTGCTATATATCGTTTATAGTTGAAAAAGCTCCTAAAATATAATAGGAAAAACCATGAAATTAATTCATACTATGAAATTTTTTCATACAAGTGATATAATAATATATAATAAAATTTAAAAACTGAGGTGTAAAATGATTCCAAGAAGAGTTTTATCTATTTATTTGCTTATCATGATTTTTTTATATTCTTCTATTCCCACTTCTGCTGCTCCATTACAAAATATTAATGAAGAGCCTCTAAAAATAGGTGGAGATAATAATTATCCACCCTACGAATTTCTAGATGATAATAACAATTTTAGGGGGTTCAATATAGATATTATAAGAGCTATTGCTATAGAACTTGGGTTGGAAATTGAATTGATTCCAAATAGTTGGGAAGATACTATGGAACTCTTGAAAGATGGGGAAATTGATGCTGTTCAAGGCATGACTGTTACACCAGAACGTGATAAAGTTTATGATTTTACCCAAGAGATAGTAATGAACTCTCAAAATATATTTGTATTAAAAAACTCTAGCCTAATTCATAACATAAATGATTTGTCTGGAAAAAAAGTTTCTATTCAATCTGAGGACGTTTCTAAGGAAATTACAAGAAGAATTCCTAATGTTACTGTAATACAAAAAACAAATCAACTGGAAGCCCTTCAATCATTATTATATGGAGAGTCTGATGCTTATGTAGGTAATAGGTTAACGGGAATTTATTATGTTCAAGCCTTGGGTCTAACAGAATCTGTAAAAATTGTAGGAGAACCTCTTTATTCCACTAAATATGCCATAGCTGTAAAAAAAGGAAATACAGAATTATTAAACATCTTAAATTCAGGCTTAGAAGCAATAAAAGCCAATGGAACCTATGATAAAATCTATAGAAAATGGTTTGGAGAAACTATTTTAGACATTAACCAGAAATGGAAGGAACTTCTTTCAATATTATTAGTTGCACTTTCAATCTCCATAATATTTATTTATATAGTTTATTATTGGAATAAGAGGCTAAAACAAGAAGTAGAGTTAAGAACAAAAGAAATTATTGAATTAAATAATATTGCTATGTATAACGATAAGATGCAAGCCTTGGGAAAACTATCATCTGGTATTGCCCATGAGCTTAGAAATCCTTTAACATCCATTAATGCTTTTATTGATTTAATTCCTTTGAAAATAGATGATAAAAATTTTAGAAATGAATTAATAAAAATTGTTCCTAGTGAAATAAAGAGACTAAATGATTTAGTTGGTTCATTACTTGATTATTCAAAACCAAAAAATCCAAAACCCGAAACAATTTTATTATCTGAAATATGCTATGATGTATTAACACTATTAAAACAAAAACTTCAAGAAAAGAAGATCAAAGTAAATATAGGAAATATGGATATTTGTATTTATGCTGATGAATCACAAATGAAACAGATACTAATCAATGTTCTACTTAATAGTATTGATGCTGTTGATGAAAATGGAAGCATAGATATAGATAGTAATATTAAAGATATGAAAGCTTCCATTATAATAAAAGACAATGGTTCTGGAATTCCAGAGGAAATGTTAGATAAATTATTTGACCCTTTTTATTCCTCTAAGAAAACGGGATATGGAATTGGTCTTTCTGTAACAGAAAGATTAATAAGAGAGAATAATGGAGAAATAACATTGGAAAGTACAGATGGCAAAGGTACTACGGCTACAATTTATGTACCTACTGAGCCACTTGATAGGAAGGAGAAATAACATGCATAATATTTTAGTTATAGATGATGAAATCTCAATTCTTACAGCATTAAGATTTGCCCTTGAAGATCACTTTAATGTATATACAACTCCAGATGTATTGGAAGGTTTAGATATGATAAGTTCTAAAAATATAGATCTAGTTTTACTTGATCAATACCTTGGAGATTATAAAGGTCTTGAAGTATTAAATACAATAAAATCTGAAAATCCAAGGGTAATTGTAATTGCAATGACTGCTTATGGTTCAATTGAAGACTCTATTGAAGCAATTCAAAGAGGTGCTTATTATTATATTACTAAACCCCTTGATATAAATGGATTAATCTCTTTAATAAATAAGGCTCTTGATTATCAGTCCCTTTCCGATCAAGTAGAGGATTTAACTAGGAAAGTCAATGCAAATAAGTTTAGCCTGAAGATGGTTTCTTCAAGTCATGCTATGAATGAAGTTTTTAAAATGATTGATAGAGTAAAAGATGTAGATATTACTGTTCTTATATCGGGAGAATCTGGAACAGGAAAAGAACTTATTGCTAGAGCAATTCATGAAACAAGCAGACGAAAAGATCATAATATGGAAATAATAAATTGTGCGGCAATTCCTCATAATCTACTGGAATCTGAACTATTTGGATATGAAAAAGGTGCCTTTACAGGTGCAAATAATAAATATAAGGGGAAATTCGAGCTGGCTGATAAGGGTACTTTATTCTTAGATGAAATTGGAGATATGGATATACAATTACAAGCAAAACTCCTTCGGGTTATACAAGAAAAAACTATTACACCCCTTGGAAGCGAAAAATCAATACCAGTTGATTTTAGACTAATAGCAGCTACAAATCTAAACCTTAGTGCTGAGGTTAAAAAAGGAAATTTTAGGGAGGACTTATTCTTTCGTTTAAATGTTGTTAATATAGAAGCTCCTCCTTTAAGAAATAGAAAAGAGGATATTCCTGCACTTACAAAACATTTTATAAATAAGTATAGTAAATCTTTTAATAAAGAAGTTACTGGTATAAGTAGAGCTGCCATAGATGTACTAGAAAATCATGATTACCCTGGTAATGTTAGAGAACTGCAAAATATTATTGAACGTGCAGTAGCCCTTGCAGACAAAAGTACTATTCAAGTACAAGATTTACCAAGTGAAATTATACCTAACACTCATAGGGTTTTATTAAGTGAAAGTGTTCCTGTCTATATTGGTGATACTATAGAAACTGCTGAAAAAAAACTAATCCTTGCTACATTGGAATATTGCGATAATAATAAAAGAAAAACTGCTCAAATGCTAGGTATGAGCGAAAGGCATCTCTATAATAAATTAAATCAATATGATGTAATTTAACAATAACTGTAGAAAATGGTGCCAGGCACCATTTTCTACAGTTATTGTTTCATATGTTTGAGAGTTCCATTGTTTTTTATCAATAATATTTCTGCCATAATGCTCATAGCTATTTCTTCAGGGCTTCCAGAAGATATCTTCAATCCTATTGGTGCATATATTTTATTTATATTTTCTTCAGTTATGCCGCTATTTCTTATTTTATCCATCATAGTCATTACTTTTCCTTTGCTTCCCATGACACCAATGTATTTTGCATTAGAATTGATTACTTCTAATAAAGCTCTTTCATCGGATTTGTGACCACGGGATACTATAACTATATATGTATTATTATCTATTTTATAATTCCTAAGTCTTTCATCTATAGATCCTAATATTAATTCCTTTGCTAATGGAAATCTTTCCTTTGTTAGAAATTCTTCTCTATCTTCAAATATTGAAATATTAAAATTAAGTAAAGATGCAATATTATATATTGCATATCCAACATGTCCACCACCAATTATTAGAAGTTTTGGTTTTATCTTATACACATCAATAAATACTTCAACCTTTCCACCACAAACCATGTCCACCCCTTCTGCATCTAGTGGTAAATCTATGGTTTTACTCTCTCCTTCCTTTATAGCTCCAATACATAATTCTATAATATACTTTTCCAGTGCTCCACCTCCAATGGTTCCATATATGGAGCCATCTTCTAATACTGCCATCATAGTGCCTAGCCCTCTTGGAGTCGAGCCTTCTGATTTTATAATAGTTGCTATTGCCAATTCTTTTCCATTATCTATTTCCTCTAATGCTTTTTTCATTACTAAGAAATCTCCCATTTAAAATCTCCTTCCTCTCATTAGATACATTATTCCCTCCAAGACTCCGCCTCCTACTGCTCTAGCTTTGTCAGATATAGTATAGGCATAATCCTCTATTCCCCTAGGATCTATATCTCCTATTTTTAATCCTTCCTTTACATAAAGTCCTTCTTTTATAATTCCTCTTAATATACCAGAGATTTTTGCTGGTATTTTTACCCCTCCAGTTTCACCTACTATTTCTCCTGCTTCAATCTTACTTCCTATATCATAATAAGACTTAAATATTCCATTAGCATTAGCCCTAATTATTCTTTCTTCCTTATATCCCATTACTTCTCCAGGAATTCCTGTGTTGTTTTCCGCCTTTCCATTATGTATTACTTTACCTAAAAAATGACCTCTTTTAGTTTCTACAACTAAATCCACGTCTACTCCTGCTTCAAATCCAGGTCCCACTCCTATGGTTATGGGAGCCATATTTTTTGTAGTTCCGAGATTTTTCTTAGCAAGTATACTATCTACTACTGCTATTGGATTTAATCTGTTTATTATCTCACCCTTCTCATCTACATATACTGGGATAGCTCCTCTATTAATAGTATTATAAATCTCGTCTAAATTTTTTGCTAAAACGGCTTTAACCCCTTCTACTGAAATTTCTCCCATGTATATAGCCTCACAAAATGATACTTTTCTTCTAATGGCTAATGGTTTTTCTATATCTAAAATCACTACTTTAAATCCTGCCATATATAATCTATGTCCTATACCTGTAGCTATATCGCCACCACCACGAATAATTATTGTATCCATATATTAACACCTACTTAGAATTTATCATTTTTTATTTATATTTTATAATGTTTAAATCTTCTGGTGTATCTATATCCATACCTATCTTTTCTTCTTTTATATAAACCTTCTTTCCTCTAAAAATATTTTTTTCTACTATATCCCTTCCACCTTTATCCCCTGTGATTTTTAGAAGTTCTTCTTTAAAAATAGAAGAAATAATCATAGGCATTCCTCTAATTCCGTTATAATAAGGCACTAAAATAGGTAAATTTGAATTATAATATTCTCCTATTAGTATATTTATAATTTCTGGTGTAAGAAAGGGTTGATCCCCTACTAAAAACATGTAGTCACTTCCATCTATAGTTTTATTTATACCTAGTTTTAGTGCCTGTGATTGTCCTAGATAAGCATCCTTATTATAAATAGTCTTTATATTATACTTTTCTCCTATTTCTTTTACTTCCTTACTTCTATAGACTAAAATTACATCATCTAATTTTGAATTTATACAGGCTTTTATTACTCTTTCAATTATGCTTTCTCCATCTACTTTTATTAATAGCTTATCCCTTTTCATTCTTCTTGAAAAACCTGATGCTAAGATAATTCCTGTTATCATGATTATTCACCTAGAAAAATTCCTTTTTTTTGATATTTGATATGATTACATCTTTAAATCCATTATCCTTTAATACCTTTTTGATTTTTGTTCCCCTAAGAATTTTTATTTCATCATCAGCTTTATTCAGCAATAGAATTTTATTTCCATATGTATTTTTAAATAATCCATTTTTATCTAAAACAAGTTTTATAATAGTTTCTTCATCAATTATATCTAGTAATGCTTTTTCTGATATTGCTGATAATATTTCTGCCCTATGGACATTGTTTTTATCTATTGACTTTCCCAAGGAATCTAAACCTATAACTCCTATGGTTTTAGTGCTACTTATTGGCACTACTGGTTCATGACTAGCTGGTGCTTTTATAGTTTTCTTATTGGCACCATCTGCCTCTATTAGAATGATATCAAATATATTTCTTGTAAAAATCTCATCTAATCTTTCTGGAGAAATACCTATTAGTTTTTTACCTTTTATTTCTTCACCTAATATTGTAATAGTAGAGTTTTGTGGATTGAAATTATGTTTTAAATCTTTTAAAAAGAAATAATCATATTGATCCTTTAAAGGTACACCTATTTTAGTAGTAGTGGATATAAGTACCTTTTTGCCTAGAAATATAAGTTCTTTAGCTAATTGAAAAATTGTAGTAGTCTTTCCTCCACCTCCAACAAAGGAAATCATCTCTTTCTCATCTATATTCAATTCTATGGCTTCATATATAAGCATTTTAGTCACCTTTTATATATTTTTTATCATTGAATTTAATGCAAGACCTATTTCATATAGTCTTCCTCTTTCGTCTGTAAGAGTTAAAAACTTAAATAATTTTCCATCTTCTACTCTTTTTTTAACTGGAGTTACTATATATTCTGTTTTGCTTTTTTTAAGTTGCAAGAAGCTATGGTCTGCTTCATATAAATTTAAACCTACAGCAGATTTTTCATTGGTAAATTTCACGACCCCTGATTCATCAGTAATGTACATTGCATCTACTCCTACTTCTTTAATAAATTCATTTATCATGTTATCAGTTACATTTTGATTTTTCATAAAATATTCTTTTACAGCATAGGCTTGCTTTAGCATTTTTTCTTCCATTACTTTGCCTACTACAAATTGCTGCATATTATATACATGTTCTCTTATTTCTTCTACTACATTGCTCAAATCCCTTGCTATATTATGTTGCTCTGCTGTTTGTTCAGTAGTTTGGACTATTTGAGCAGTTGTTTCTTCAGAGAATTCAGCAATTTTGGTTATGTTTGTAGTTATTTCTTCTATCATAGAATTGTTTTCATTGGTGACTTCTTTTATCCCTTCTAAACTTTCTTTGCCTAAATTTAAAGTCTCTATTATTGATATGAATTCTCTGTTTGTAGATTCAATAATTTGACAATTTTCATCCATATATTTCATTTCATCTGCCATGGATTCAGAAATAAAAACTATTTCATCTTGTAATTTATAAATTACTTCTTCTATTTTTTTAGATACAATTTCTGTTTCATTAGCCAGTTTACCTACTTCCATAGCAACTATAGAAAATCCTTTACCATGCTCTCCAGCTCTAGCTGCTTCTATAGAAGCATTTAATGAAAGCATTTTTGTCTGATTAGATATTGAATTTATAAAATCCATAAGCTTTCCTACTTCATCTGAATAATTTCGCAATTCCATTATTCTTCTAGAACTTTTATCTACCATAATTTTCGAATTTATTATTCTATCTTCTATATGCCCTATTTCTTCAATTCCTTTTTGAGCTGAAGTAATAGAATTTGATATAAATTGAATTTTATCAATTATATCCTTATCTATTCTTTCCATAGATAGATAAATTTTCTCAGCTAAATTATTAGTTTCATTAAGCATTTTACTTTGCTGTAACGCATTGGCATCTACTAACTCTGTTGAAGAGGCTATTAATTCTGAGCTAGATAAAGACTCTGTAGCCAATATACTTAAGCTTTCACATATATTAAATATTTCAGTGGATATTTCTACTTGAGTTTTTAAATTTTCTCTTATTCCTTTAAAAGCTTTATTAATCTTTTCTTTTGCTTCCATAGGTATATTCACATCTTCTGACAAAGAAAAGTCCAAATCATTAATATTAGATAGACATTTTATTATCTCGTCTACTCCCCTGTTGCTTTTGATTTTTAATACTCCTAGAGATAATCCTGTTGAAAATAGAAAAATTAGACTAATTTGTATAATTGGGTTTGTAAAATATAAATTTGAAAAATAATTCATTCCCATAAATACAATAGAAATTATGAATATATTTAAAAAATCTCTAATTCCTTTTTTCACTAATGCTACCTCCCATATCCTTATCTTATTTTTTATCTTCTGCCTCCTTTAAAGCTCTGATAAATCTTTCTGGTGTAACAGGCATTTCTGTAATCCTAACTCCCGTAGCATCGTATATTGCATTTAGTATTGCTGGAGCCATTGGAATCATAACAGGTTCCCCAATCCCCTTTGCTCCGTAAGGAGCAGTAGTTTCTGGATCTTCAACTATAATATTATTTATATCTATCATATCCATAGCTGTTGGTATTAGGTACTTTGAAAATTTATTATTCTTCATTATTCCATTTTCAAGATTCAAATCTTCAAGCAATGTATATCCAAGACCCATGGCAAATCCCCCATCCATTTGACCTTCTAATATCTTTGGGTTTACTGCACGACCTGCATCTTGTGCAAATGTAGATCTTATGAGATTAATTATTCCTGTTTCCGTATCTACTTCCACTTCTACTGCACAAGCATTAAATGTATAAGGCCAATAAGGTGCTCCTTGTCCTGTCTCTGGGTCCATCTCAGTAGTTTGAGCAGTAAATTCTCCCTTAGCTTCTATTGTATTATCACCATTATATATTTCCGCCAATTTAGCATAGGATATTCTCTTTTGGGGAAAAAAGCTTAGCACTATTTCACCGTCTTTTAATATTAATCCTGCTGTGGAGTTTAAGTTTAGCTCTATTTTAGCTTTGTCAAATAACTCATTCTTCATATTCTCACAAGCTATTTTTATAGCATTGCCTGTATTATATGTTTGCCTAGTTGCTGCTGCAGTTCCAGAATCAGGCATCAAAGATGTATTTTCATGAACTAATTCAATATCTTCTATATTTAGACCTAGTACCTCAGCACCTATTTGTCTCATAGCTGTTTTAGCTCCTTGACCTACCTCTGTTACTCCACAATATACTCCTATTTTCCCACCTGGAAGAAGCCTAATAATTGCCCTTGATATATCTGGGAACCCATTGCCATATCCTGTTCCGTAAAAAGATACTCCTATACCTATACCTCTTTTTTTCATGCAAGCACCTCCTCAAATCTTCTTGAAAACTGAAAATCTTCCTCTACAATTTCAATACATTTATCTAAGGGAACGCTGTCTGTAAGTATCTGACCTGTTGCCGTCATGGAACCTTTCCTAAATATATTTTTCATCCTAATTTCAACAGGATCCATACCTAGTTTCTCTGCCAGCATATCTATTTGTTGCTCATGAGCCATAGGTACCTGAGTTGCACCAAACCCCCTCATGGCTCCAGTAAATGGATTATTGGTATATACTGCATAGGTATCTACCTTTACATTTGGTATGACATAGGGTCCAGTAGCATGAACTCCTGCCTTTCTTAGTACATTTATTGCCCAAGAGCAGTGGGCTCCTGAATCACCTATTATCTCTGCTTCCATATATTGAAGAATTCCATTTTCATCTGCACCAGTTTTATACTTCATAATCATGGGATGACGTTTTGAATGTGTCAAAAACGATTCTTCCCTTGAATATATAACCTTTACTGGTCTTTTCAACACCATAGCTGCTAATGCCAAATGAATTTGTGGGGATATATCCTCTCTAGCTCCAAATGCTCCCCCTACTGCTGTATTTATTATCTTAACCTTTTCTTCTGGCAAACCTAAATTTATAGCCACTTCTTCTCTATCATAATGTGGATACTGAGTAGCTACAGCCACTACTACTGTACCATCTTCCTCAATATACGATACTCCTGCCTCTGGTTGTAAAAATGCATGTTCTGCCATAGGTGATTTATATATATTCTCTACTATATATTTACACTTTTTCTTTCCTTCTTCTATATCTCCATGCCTTAATTTATAATGAAATATAATATTAGAATCCCCATGTACCTTTGGTGAATTTTCCTTCATAGCTTCTATTGGGTCAAATACTGCAGGTAATTCTTCATAATTTACCTTGATCTTTTTATATGCCTCTTCACAAGCTTTTTGATTTTCTCCTACTATAAATGCTATAGGTTCTCCTATTCTGATAACTTTTTCACTTGCAAACACTTCATGATCTTTAAATACTACTCCATGGCTATTTTCCCTTGGAACATCTTTATATGTGAATACCTTTAATACTCCATTTACCTTCTCTGCTTCACTTATATCTACTGTGATTTTAGCATGAGGTTTTTTTGACCTTAAGGTTTTGCCATATGCCATATTATCTAAATATATATCTTGAGGATAAACTGCTTTACCTGTAACTTTACTATATGCATCTACTCTGATTATATTTTTCCCTATTACATTCAGCTCCATTACTTTTCCTCCTCCATATATTTTATAGCCTTTTCAGTTGCATCCAGCATTTTATTATATCCTGTACATCTGCATAAATTTCCAGATATACCTTCTCTAATTTCAGCCCTTGTAGGATTAGGATTTTTATCTAACAATGCCTTAGTAGATAAAACCATTCCTGGAATACAAAATCCACATTGTACTGCCCCTGCATCTATATATGCTTGTTGTATTGGATGAAGCTTGCCATCTTTCTCCATTCCTTCTATGGTTAAAATATTACTTCCATTAGCTTGAAATGCCATTATAAGGCAGGAATTAACTGTCTCCCCATCCATAATAACAGTACAAGCCCCACATTCCCCTTCTCCACAACCTTCCTTGGTACCTAAAAGTTTAAGTTCATCTCTCAATAAATCTATTAATCTTAAATTTTCCTCTATAGAAACTTCAAAATATTCACCATTTACCCTTAGACTAATATCTATCATTCCTTTACACCACCTTTATTTTTTACTGCTAATTCCATAGCTTCTTTCAATATGCCAGATATGGCAACTCTTTTATATGGTAAAGTGGCTCTACCCTTTAATCTTTCATCCATGGAACTCTGTATTGTACCTATAGCTCCTTCTATGGTTTTTGCTTCAATTTTCTTTCCAATTAAATATTTTTCCACTTCATATTCTCTCATAGGGTATTTCCCCAATGCTCCACTAGCAACCCTAATGGATTTAACAAAATCTTCATCATCAAATTCAATAAAAGTAGCAGAAGTGAGCCTTGATATGGCTAATGCCTTTCTAAGTCCAAGTTTAGCAAAGGTAAGAATTTGATTTTCCTTTGGCTTTTTAAATGTAATAGTTGTAAGTATTTCATTTTCTTTTATAGGATCATTGTAATAGTCTTCTATTGCTATTTCCCTAGTTCCATCTATACTTAAAAGTTTAACCTTACTTCCTAATGCAATTAGTGGTGGTATTGAATCTGCTGCTGCAGATCCATTTGCAATATTTCCTCCTATGGTTCCCTTATTCCTTATTTGTGGTGAGCCTACCATTCTACACGCCTTATACAATCCATATAAATTCCCTTGAAATAAAGGATTTCTAATAATTTGTGTAAAGGTTACACCTGCACCTATTTTAATATATTCCCCATCATCCTCTATGTCCTTCAAGTCTGCAATTTTAGTAATATCTATTAACACCTTAGGTGATATTTTCTCATTTTTCAAGGCAATTACAATATCAGTACCTCCAGCTATTATTTTTGCATCTCTACCATATTTGCCAAGAATTTCTACTACTTCATCAATATTATTTCCATTATATACTTGATTTAAGGTCATATTTACACCTCACATAGGATTTTTTGTTTTAGAAAGCCGCCTCCATAGAGAAGGCGGCTAGTAGTTGTTACATAAATATAGTTTTTAATACAAATAGAAATGCTAATACGTACATAATTGGTGATACATCTTTTTGCTTTCCTGCTAATACTTTTAATACTACATATGAAACCATACCAAATACAATACCTTCTGCTATACTATAGGCGAAAGGCATCATAACTATTGTTAAAAATGCTGGTATCGCTTCTGTAAAATCATCCAAGTCAATTTCCTTAATTGGACTCATCATGAATAACCCAACTAAGATTAATGCTGGTGCCGTTGCAGCTCCTGGTATCATACCAAATAGTGGGGATAATATTAATGCTAATCCAAACATAACTCCTGTTGATAAAGCAGTAAGTCCAGTTCTACCACCATCTGAAACACCTGAAGCTGACTCTACAAAAGTAGTTACTGTAGATGTACCTAAACATGCACCAAAAGTTGTTCCTATAGCATCTGCTAATAAGGCTTGTCTTACTCTAGGTAGTTTCCCTTCTTCATCAAGCATTCCAGCCTTTGATGATACTCCTATTAAAGTACCTACAGTATCGAATACGTCAACAAATAAGAATGTAAATACTACTATAACCATATCAAATGATAATATTCTTCCCCATTCAAATTGAAATGCTACATCCTTAAGAGATGGAGGTAGAGAAAATATACCTAGAAATTCTCCATTAGGCATATAACTTACTCCCATTGGTATTCCAATCAATGTGGTTATTATTATACCAAAGAACAATGCTCCCTTAATGTTTTTAGCTAAAAGAATTCCTGTTATAACAAGACCTATTAATGCTAATAATGCTGAAGGAGATTTTAAATTTCCCAGAGTAATTATTAATCCTCCTTCATTTAATACATTAACTCCATTTTCCATAAACATTTTTCCTGTATCTACTATTCCAGCATTTATTAACCCAATCAATGCTATAAATAGACCTATACCTACAGATACAGCCTTTTTAAGATTCATAGGGATTGAATTAAAAATTGCCTCTCTTACCTGGAAAAATGATAATATTATAAATATAATCCCCTCAAGAAATACTGCTGTTAAAGCAAATTGCCAAGAATGTCCCATACCAAAAACTACTGTATAAGTAAAAAATGCATTAAGTCCCATACCTGGTGCAAGTGCAAAAGGATAATTGGCTAAGAATGCCATCATCACACAAGCAATAAATGCGGAAAGTGCAGTTGCTGTAAATACTCCACCATAATCCATACCTGAATCTGAAAGTATCCCTGGATTTACTGCCAAGATATAGGCCATGGTCATAAATGTAGTAATCCCCGCCATTATTTCTGTTTTTACATCTGTTTTGTGTTCCTTTAGCTTAAATCGCCTCTCAAAAAATCCAACATTTGAAGCTTTTTCACTAGACATAATATTCCTCCTATCAATTTTATTTAAAAACACTATCCTCCTTTCTTTTAATACTTCTATTTAGTTATTATACTAAATTTTCAAGGATAACTACACTGAATTCTTATTTAATAACAGGAGATAGAATTTTGAAATTATTCACATCAATAAGTCCCTTGTCTGTTATTTTCCAAGCTGGACTTGTGGATAGTGCTAAGAAGGATAGATGCATTAGTGGTGCATGAATTTTGCATCCTAATTCTCTTGTTATTATCCTTTCTAGTTCTGCTATTTTTTCTGATACTTGGTGTCCGTCTAGTTCGTCTGTTATAAGTCCTCCTACTGGGAGTCTCATTTCTGATAGTATTCTTCCTCTGTTTGATATTGCTATTCCTCCACCCATTTCTATGACTGCGTTTACTGCTATTGTCATGTCTTTTATGTTTGTTCCTGTGACTAGTATGTTGTGGGTGTCATGGGCTACGGATTCTGCGAAGGCTCCTTCTTTTAGTCCAAAGCCTTTTACGAAGGCTTTTCCTATGTTTCCTGTTCTGTTGTATCTTTCTATACAGGCTATATATATTGTGTCTTTTGTTGGGTCTGCTTCTACTATTCCTCTGTTTACTCTTAATGTTTCTTCTGTTTTTCCTGTTAGGTTTTGGTCTGGTATTACTTCTATGCATCTTACTTTGGCTGTTGTTCCTTCTCCTTGTATTTCTAGGTCTTTTTCTGTGATTGGCTCTATTTTTACTGATTGTTTTACTTCTTTTGGGTATGTGTATTTTGGTAGGTCTATTAGTAGTTCTTTTTGTGATGCTACTAGTTTTCCTTTTAGGAATACTGCCTCTATTGTCATTTCGTATATGTCGTCTATTATGGCTATGTCTGCTTGTTTTCCTGGGGATAGTACTCCTACATGGTCTAGTCCAAAGTAGGTGGCTGGGTTTATGGTTACCATTTGGATTGCTTCTTCTGGTTTTATTCCTTGTTTTATTGTTCTTTTTACTATTTCGTTCATGTGTCCTAGTGTTTCTAGGTCGGCTGCTACCATGTCGTCTGTTGCCAGTATACATCTTCTTGAGTCCATTTTTTCTTCTGTTATGGCTTTTATGCATTCTGCCATGTTCTTTTGGGTGGAGCCTTCTCTCATGAATAGGTATACTCCTTGGCGTAGTTTTTCTATTGCTTCTTCTTTTGTGGTGGTTTCGTGACAGGAGCATTTTCCTGCTGCTGCTATTATGTGGGCTGCTAGTTCTTTTCCGAATAGTTCTGGTGCGTTTCCGTCTACTACCATGTTTTTTGATTTTGCGTATGTTGTTGAGGCTAGTAGGTCTGTTATTATTTCTGGTGTGTTTTTGTATACGTGTTTTGCGTTGCTGAATCCTTGTAGTTCGCCTATTCCTATTATGTTTTTGTAGTTTAGTAGGTCTTCCATGTCTTTTGAGTTTGTGTCGTATCCTGCTGTTTCTAGGTCTGGACAGTCTGGTGTTAGGGCTGGTACTACTAGGTATACGTTTGATGGTATGTTGTCTATTTCGTCTGCCATGGCTTTCATTCCTATTGGTCCTAGGGCGTTTCCTATTTCATGGGGGTCTGCTATTAAGGTTGTGGTTCCTGATGGTATGGATAGTCTTGAGAATTCTGTTATTGTTAGCATGCTGGATTCAAAATGCATGTGTGAGTCTATAAATCCTGGGGACAGGTATTTTCCTGTTACGTCTATTACTGTGGTGTCTGGTCCTATTAGGTCTTTGCAGTCTCCTACTAGGAGTATATATTTATGTTTTATGGCTATGTCTGCTTTGTATATTTCTCTTGTGATTACGTTTATTACTTGACCTCCTACAAGGACTGTGTCTGCAAATTCTTTGTTTCCCATTAGTGCGTCTATTGCATTTCTATATTCCATTGCCATTTTTAAGTATTTTGTGTCTTTCAATTTTATTACCTCCTCTCTATTTTTTTAATAGAGTTTTATTTATATCAATTTCGTCTATTATTCCTACTATTGCAGCATCTATTGGTGCGTCCATTTTTCTTGCTGCTATTCTGCTGGCTGTTCCTTTTGTATATATTATTAGTTCTCCTATTCCTGCTCCTACTGTGTCTACTGCAATAATTGGTTCTCCTTTTGGTGTAAGGTCTAAGTCGAGAGGCTGGGTTATCATTAGTTTTGTGCCTATTAGTTTTTCGTCTTTTCTTGTTGCTACTACTGTTCCTATTACTCTTCCTATATGCATTTTTAGCCTCCCTTTTATTTTATTTCTATTTTTATATTTTTTTCTCTTGCTTTGTCTTTGGCCAGTGGTGTGATTATTGTTCCTTTTGGCAGGATTAACTTATTGTTTGAAGACATACTTATTATGTCTTTTTCTGTTATTACTGTTTTTGTTTGTGGTATTGGTTCTTCTTTTGTTTGTGATACTCTTAGTTTGTTTTGTAATCCTTTTGTGTTTATTTCATAATTATTTGTATGGTTATTTATTGTTTTTTCTAGTACTATGTTCTCTAGGATTATGTTTTCTAGGGTATTTTTATTGTCTATTTCTATTGCTCCCATTTTCTTTATTGTGTCTATATATTTGTTGGTTATGTTTAATATCTCTTTGTTTTTTGTTTCTTCTCCTAGGTAGTTCTTGACTTGATTGAAGTCTAGGTATACTTTTTTACCTTGGTATAGAAATGTCCATATTAGGTTTGGGATAAATGTATCTATCATTCCTAAGGATATTTTTGATAGTGTGTTTGTTGTTATGTTTGGTCCTATTATTATTGAGTATTCTTTTGAGATATTTTTTAGTTTTGTTATGTCTTCTTCTTTGTATATTTGTAATGGTTGTAATGTGTTTATTATTCTTTGTGTATCTAATAGCCTTTCTGCCATGAAGGAGAAGGCTAGGGATATGTTTATTCCTCTGTTTTTTAGTTTTTTTATGTTTTCTATTTTTTCATTTATCTCTATATTTGATCCGTTTAATACTATTAGTGCTTTTAATGTTTTATTTTCTTTTTCTATTATGCTTTCCCCCTGTAGCCTCTTAGATATATCCTCCAATACTTTTGAAGTTATCTTTGTTTTCATCTAAAACACTCCATTTTTATTATTCGTATTGTTTTAGGATAACTCTTTCTACTTCTGAGTGTGGTCTTGGGATTACATGTACTGAGTGAAGTTCTCCTACGTTTCTTGCTGCTTCTGCTCCTGCGTCTACTGCTGCTTTTACTGCTCCTACGTCTCCTCTTACCATTACTGTTACTAGACCGAAGCCTATTTTTTCGTATCCTACTAGTGTTACGTTTGCTGCTTTTACCATTGCATCTGCTGCTTCTATACTTCCTACTAATCCTTTTGTTTCTACTAATCCTAATGCTTGACTCATTTTTATTCCTCCTTATGGGTTTTTTCATTTTTTTGATTTCTTTGTTTTATTTATTTTTTCTTTGCTTTTCTATCTTACTTCTTCTTTATTTCTTTGTTTCTTCTTTTATTTCTTTTACTTCTTTTTTAGTTTCTTTTTTCTTTTCTTCTTTTATTTCTTCTTTTTTATTTAAGTTTTTAGCAAATTTAGCTATTAAAGCGTCTACTTCATCATGGGGTCTTGGTATTACATGGGATGAGAATACTGTCCCTACTCTGTTTCCTGCTTCTACTCCTGCATCTACTGCTGCTTTTACTGCCGCTACTTCTCCTGCTATTTGTATGTTTACTCCTACTGCTTTTCCTACTCCTATTATTTTTTCTATTCCTACTAAGGTTATGTCTGCAGCTTTGCTGGCTGCGTCTAGTGCTGTTACTGCTGTTGTCAGTCCTAATGCTTCTATAAGTCCTAATGCTTTATTCATTTTACACCTCCGTCTTTGTTTAACGGTTATTTTTTATTTTGTTTACTGCTTCTTCTAGGGTTATTGCTGTGTTTTTCTTTGTTCCTTCTATTACTTCTTTTTCTCCTTTTATTATGCTTGATATTATTTTTATTTCTTTATTATCTAGGTTGTTTTTTTCTGTTGTTTCTCTTTGATTTACTATTCTAGGGCTTATTACTTTTTCTGTTTTTAGATTTTTTTCCATTATTACTCTTGCTAATGGATTTACCATTTTTATTCACCACCATCAAAGTCAAAGATTTTGTCTACTTCATCATGAGGTCTTGGGATTACGTTTGCTGATACTACTTCTGCTACTTCTCCCCCTCTTATTTTTCCTGCGTCTACTGCTGCCATTACTGCTGCTACGTCTCCTGTTACTGTTACTGATACTAGTCCTGATCCTACTATTTGAAAGTCTACTATTTTTACGCTTGCTGCTTTTACCATTGCATCTGCTGCTTCCATGGCTGCAACCATTGATCTGGTTTCTACCATTCCTATGGCTTCTTTCACTTTACCTCACCAACTTTCTATTTGTTTGGAAAGTATTTACTTGTTGCAATTCACAGTTCACAATTGTTAGGGTCTAGCTTTTAGGTCTTTTTTAACCTATAGTCCCTTCCTTAATTGTTAATTGTTCTCTGTTAGTTGTTAATTGTTAATTGTAACAAATATATTTAAATATTTGGAAAATATTTACTTATATCTATTTTATCATATCCTGGTATTATGGCTCTGCTAAACTTCTCTTTTTCATCATTTAATGGTTTTGTTGCGTCTATTCCTACTTTGTCTGTTATTCCTCTTAGGTCATGGGATGGTTCTAATGATGATCCTAATGCTCCTTGTACTATTACATAGTCAAGGGATGCTTGGCTTCTTGTGGTTATTGCCCATTCTATGTCTTGTGGATCAAATATATCTACGTCTTCGTCTACTATTACTACTTGTTTTAGGTCTTTGTTTAGTCCTAATGATGCTAGTATTGCTGTTTTTGCATCTCCTTCTTTTTGTTTTTTTATGGATATTATTGCGTTAAATCTATATCCTCCGCCTTCTGTTACATATACGTCTACTATGTCTAGTTGGTTTTTTAGGTGGTAATATAGTTCTATTTCTCTAATTAGTCCGTTTGATACATGTTCTTCTCTGCATGGAAATGCTGTTTGGTATATTGGGTTATTTCTATGGGTTACTGCATCTATTTCTATTATTGGGTGGGGTGCTATGTGTCCATAGTATCCCATTAGTTCTCCAAAGGGTCCTTCTGTTTCTCTTTTTCCTGGAATAATTTTTCCTTCTAGTACTATTTCTGCATTGGCTGGTACTAGTAGGTCTATTGTTTCACATTTTACTAGTTCTAGTGGTTCTCCTCTTAGTCTAGAGTCTATTTCATATTTATCTATTCCATAGGTTGCAGAGCTTATTTGACTAGCCATTAGAAATTCTGCATCGTATCCAAATACTATGGCTACTTCTAAGGGTTTTCCTTGTTTTTCTAGTTTTAGGAAATCTTTTGTTAGTTTTGGTGATGCTATTAATGCTGATAGTTTGTTTCCTCCATTTACTTGAAGTCTTCTTATGGATGTAAAGTGTTTTCCTGTAGTTGGGTCTTTTACTACCATTACTCCTGCTGTTATGAAGTTTGATGAGTCTTTTTCTTGGAATTTGTTTATTGGCAGAAGTTTTTGTAAATCTATGTTTCTTTTTATTATGTTTTCTTTTATTGGTCCATTGTTAAGTATTTTATATGGTTCTGGGTTAACTATTGCATCCATAAATTTTTCTATTCTGTTTTCATGATTTATATTAAGCAGATTATATATTATTTCTCTGTCTCCATAAAGTCCTCCTATGGATGATATTTGACTGTTTTTTATTTTGTTGAATAGAATTGGTCTTTTATTGTTAAAGTGTTTAAGTACTGCACCCATTTCATATTCTTTATCTACTTCTTTATTACATTCTAAAAGTAAATTCTTTTCTCTTAGTCTTTTTAATACGGCTCTAAGCATTTGCTTTTCCATAAGTAACCCCCTTTCTACTCACCAGTCCATCTTTTTACTAAGTTATTATCTATTTCTAACATGTCAAGTATTCTTCCTGTCATGTTAAATATTATATCCTCTATGGTTTCTGGATGGTTGTAAAAGCCTGGGCTTAGGGGAAATATTGTAACATTCATTTTAGCTAGTTTTAACATGTTTTCTAGATGTATTGGACTTAGTGGTGTTTCTCTAGGTACTAATATTAATTTACGTCCTTCTTTTATGGTTACGTCACAAGCTCTTGAAATCAAGGAATCGGAAAATCCATGGGCAACAGATGATAGTGTTTTCATGGAGCAAGGTAGTACTATCATCTTGTCTACTTTAAAAGAGCCACTGGATATTGGGGCTGCAAAGTTCTTGTTGTCATGATAATGTGTTGCTAGAGATTTTAGTTCTTCTAAGCTAATTCCACATTCATGTTCTGTTACATATTCTCCCATAGTGGATACTACAAGATGTGTTTCTATGTTTAGTTCTTTTAATGCTTTTAGGAGGGATACTGCATATATTGATCCGCTTCCTCCTGATATTCCTACCACTATTTTCATCTTACTTCCTCTCTTTCTATGTAACTGGGACAGAGGGACAGGAGAACCACTTATCCTTAAGATATTGACCCTCCCTATGTCCCATTATCTCATTATTTTACTTTATTTTCTGGATCTCCTCCGCCTTCCCATGGGTCAATTCCCTTTTCCCAAGCTTCTTTATATTCATCAAAAGTCATTAATTTTGTAAATATACTTAAATCCCTTAATCCTTGTTCATGCATTTCTTGATTCTTTGCATGAATAGCATCTGTAAGTGAAATAACTCTATATGCTCTTGCCAAGGCATCTGTAGCAGTTGACCTTACACATACATTGGTCCAAGTACCTGTAACTACTACAGTATCTATATTTTCTTCTCTTAAATAAAGATCTAAATCAGTATATGCAAATCCACTATGTCTTCTTTTCTTTACTATATATTCATCTCCCTCAGGTTTTAGCTCTGGAACAAAATCTGAACCCCAAGTTCCATCTACTGCATGAACTGGTCTTACTTTAAAATCCGCATCATTTTTTCTATGGGCTTCTTGAATATGAACTAATTGTACATCATCATTTCCTTTAGCATTTCTTTCTCTTACCCATTTGAATATTTCTTGAAGTTTTGGAGTTATAATAGCTGTTCCCTCGCAAAATAACGCTCCTTCTGGATTGGCAAAATCATTTAACATATCTATTACTAAAATTGCATGTCTTGACATTATTAAAATTCCCCCTTAATTTTATTGTTTTTATTTTAATATTTTATTTTTCTAGGTAAAATCTGTATGCTTTGTCTCTTAACAAATTTACCAAAGCCTGGCTTAGCTACTATACCTTTAATTCCCCTTATATGTTCATCTATCACTTCTGGGTGATTTATTCTATAACTTCTTTCATATTCAGCACTGTATAGATGAGGGTATTTTTTAAATTGTTCTGCATATTTTTCTTCTATTCCTTCTGGGAAATTATGAACTATTTTCTTTAGTTCTTCATCTGTTAATTTAGCTAATGTACTTTCATCTAAATCTTCAAATACTAAATGTCCACGTACTATAGTTTTTGCAACTTTTCCTTTTAATTTAATTCCTTCAAGTGGAGTATATCCACACATTGAAGCTTCATTCTTTGGATCTATAACCCATTCTTTATCTAAATCAATTATAGTAAAGTCTGCATCTGAGCCAATATTCATAGCACCTTTCTTTGGATATAGTCCATAGTGTACAGCTGCATTTTTACTTAATACGTCAACTAAAGTGGATAGGGAAATTCTTCCTTTATTATATCCCTCACTTACTAAAACAGGTACCATAGTTTCAACACCTGGAATTCCTGGGAATGCGGTCCATATATTAGTTCCTTCTTTTATTTTTTCACTTTCTAACTCATAAGGCGCATGGTCTGTAGCTATAAAGTCTACACTTCCATTATTTAGTCCTTCCCATAATAGTTCATTATCCTTTTTGGTTCTAAGTGGTGGAGCTATTTTTGCACAAGCACCATATTTTGTCATAGCTTCTTGAGCATTTATTGTTAAGTAATGGGGACAAGTTTCAGAAGTTACATTTAATCCTCTTTTCTTAGCTTCTCCAACTAACTTTGCACCTATTCCCGTACTCATATGAACTATATGAAGTCTAGCACCTGCTTCTTCGGCAAAGCTAATACCTAATTCAATAGCAACTTTTTCTGCTAATTCCATTCTAGCTTCCGCCCAAGCTGGTCCGTCCATTCTACCTTGTTTTTGGAACTCTTTTACATAATAATCACACATGGAATAGTTTTCAGCATGGATTCCTACTGGAAGTCCTGTTTTTGCAACTGCTTTAAATGCTTCAAACATTTCTGGATCTGTAACTCTTGGGAATGTAGGAACTGATGGAGTCATATATGCTTTAAATGCTACTACTCCCCAATCAGCCTGCTCTTGTACATGGTCAAGCCAACCTTCCCTTACATCCTCACCTGTTACTCCACCCCATAGAGCAAAATCTACTAATGCCTGGGGCTGTATTAAATCAAGTTTCAGTTCTAATTGTTCCTTACTTCTTGCTGATGGTACAGAACAACAAGGCATATCAATAACTGTAGTCACCCCACCACGAGCAGCCGCAGCCGTACCTGTTAGGAAGTTTTCCCTATGAGGAAATCCTTGATACATAAAGTGGGTATGTGAATCTATACATCCTGGCAATGTTAAATGTCCCTTCGCATCAATTATTTCCTTTGCTTCTATTCCTTCAATATTATCTACGAATCCAGCTATTTTCTCATCTTTAACTAGAATATTTGTTAACGCAGTGTCATCGCCCTGAGGAATTCTTGCATTCTTTACAATAACATCATACATACATATCTCCCCTTTTCATTGATTTTGTAATAATAATAACATATTGTCAAAAAATATACCTTGTTAGTTTACTATAAAAATATACTTGAAGATTTAAAATTATAACAAATCTTTTGTATAGTTCTAATAATATTTTTGTATATCTTTTATATATCCTTCATTAGGGTAAATGATTATAATAAGGATTAAATAATATTAGGGAGGGGATTTAATGACCTTAAAACTAATTGATTTATCTCAAGAGATTTATCAAGGTATGAGTGTTTTTCCAATGCATCAGAAAACATTTATAATGACAAATATGTCACATGAAGAGAATATGGAGAATACGGGCAGCAAGACCTTGGGATTTTCTGCGAGAAATTTACTTATTAGTGAGCATGGGGGTACACATAGTGACGGAGTATGGGAGTTTAATCCAGAGGGACCTACAATAGATAATATGCCTTTGGAATATTTTTGGGGTTCAGCTATTTGTCTAGATTTATCTCATATAAGATATCCAAGTTATTTTGAACCAAAAGATTTAGAAGAAGCTCTATCCCGTTCTGGACAAGAAATCAGACAAGGAGATATAGTATTACTATATACTGGACACCATGACAGAACCTTTGGCACTGATATGTTTCAAACTGATTATTCTGGGCTAAGCTATGAAGGTGCAAAATGGTTAGCGGAAAAAGGAGTAGTAAATATTGGAGTAGATGCTCCTGCAATAGACTTAACTCCAGATGATATTGATTTTTCAGGTCATCTAGTTTGTGGAGAATATCATATAACTAATACGGAGAATTTGTGTAATTTAGACAAAGTAGTAAATAAAAGATTTTTATATATTGGTCTACCTCTAAAAATTAGGGATGGTAGTGGCTCACCTATTAGAGCTGTGGCATTATTAGAAGAATAAAGTTTACAAAGATAAGTTCCCATTCTTATTATAAGAATGGGAACTTATTTTATCTTTATTTACTATTTTTTATTTGCTGCATTAATTCCAGCAATTCGTCCAAATACTACTGTGTCAACTACAGCATTTCCACCTACACGGTTTCCTCCATGAATTCCTCCACAAACTTCACCAGCAGCATATAAGCCTTTTACAATATTTCCATTTTCATAATAAACATGGGCATCCCCATCAATTTCAACTCCACCCATTGTATGGTGAGCAGAAGGTACGCGTTTTGCAGCAAAGTAAGGACCTTCATTAATTGTAGCTACTAATAGTTTTCTACCTGTTAGTTCATCTACTCCCTTCTCAACTGCCTCATTGTATTGGTTTACAGATGCAACTAAGTTTTCTTTAGGCACTCCAACCATATCAGCTAATTCTTCTAAAGTTTCTGCACGATATAAGTAATTTCCTTTCATATAATTTTCTGCTATATCACCATATGGTTCTATGTTTTTCGAATCGTGAATCATCCAATAGAATCCCCCGTCTTGTTGTAAAATTGCATTACACATTACATCACGACGACCATCTTCTGCAACAAATCTTTGACCATTAGAGTTAACGAAAATTACTTCGTCTGAATTTCTTCCCTTATATGGAATTACTCCTTTTGTTGAACCTGTAAAACTATTTCCTAAATGCAGTAATTGGATTTGATCCATATCTATTAAGTTTACTCCAATGTCCCTTGCCATTATAATACCATCACCAGTAATTGCTTTTAAATTTGTAGTCAAAACCTTTTCACTTAAATCCTTCCATTTTTCCCCTTCACAGTATTCTTGACGTAATTTTACATTTCCTGCAAATCCACCTGTCGCCAATATAACACCATTATTTGCATTTATCGTATAATTATTTCCATATTTATCTGTTGCTTTAACTCCAACAGCTTTATCTCCATCCATAATTAAGGATTCAACTGGAGTTTCAGTTAATATAATAACTTTATCTCCATATTCTTTCAGTGCATCAACATATCCATCTATAAACCCTGAACCGTTAGGTTTAATAGCACCATGAGTTCTTTGGTATAATGAACCTGCTCCTTGAGTTATCTTTTCGCTAAATTCAACTCCTATATTTTTTAACCATACTACCCCTTCATAAGCATTATTACACATTATATCAACTAAAGACTTCCTTGCAACTTTATCTCCTGAATTCCAAGTTTGTAATGAAAACCATGCTGCAGAGTCAAATAATCCTACTGAGCCATTAGCTTTCCATTTTTCATAATCAGATTTAACAGCCGCAATAGCTGCTGCATGTTCTTCATTAACAGGTTTAGTATTAATTTCTTTTTCTATAGATGCTTTTATCCCATCACTCATTTCCATCTTAGCCTGAGCTTCTTCATCTGGTGTATTATAAATTCCACCAAATACAGTTAGATTTCCACCAAGAAATGGTGCCTTTTCTAAAACAATTACAGTAGCCCCTTCTTCAGCTGCTGCATTTGCTGCTACAAGACCAGCTCCTCCACCTCCTACTACAACTACATCTGCAGTTTTAGTTATTTCTTTAGGTGTTATTGACTCTTTTTCTTTTGGAACATTTAAAAGTCCCATATCCACATCTGATTTTTCTAACGCATTAGCTACAGCAGTCACAATTGCTTTTGAGCTTACTGTTGCACCAGAAACTGTATCAACAGCTAAAGTTTGTTCATCTAATATTTCTGATATAACTGTATCTCTTGCAGCATCAAATAAAATTGGACTTTCTCCATGCTCTACTATTTCAACTTTAGTAATCTCAGTATCAGATACTGTAACATCTACAACTATAGTAGATGTATTTCCATAGGCTTCACCAGTATAAGTCCCTGGTTTAAATGACAAAGCTTCATCTGTTTCTCCCTTGTCCTCTTTTAATGCAGCTTTTACAGCTGTTTTTATTGCATTACTTGTAATTGTAGCTCCAGACATACCGTCTATATCTGCAGAATTTGCTTTTACAATTAATGCTGGTAATTCTTCAATAGCCTTACTACCTATTCCTTCTGTTTCATTTGGTCCTTCTGCTTTTACATCAGTAATTACTCCATCTTTCAATGTAACAGTTACTGTAACATCTCCTCCAAAACCTTTTACAGTCTTAGTATAAGATTTAGCTTCTGCACCTTTACTACATCCTGCCATACTTATTATCATTGCCAATGATAATAATAGGCATAAAATTTTCTTCTTCAATTTATATTCCCCCCTATAATAGTTTGTTATCTTGCTAATATTTTAACACAACAAAACAGCATAGAAAAATGCTTATAATGCATTGTTCTATGCTATCTATAACTAAATCTTATAGGTGAATTATTTTTCAAGCATTGTAATTAATCTTTCAAGAGATGGATTTCTATTTGTTTTTTTCCATATACAGGCAAGTCCAAAAATTTCTTCACTATCTAATATAGGTTTTAATCTAAATTCTTTTTGATCAACAATTGTTGAGTCATAAGCTGCAAAACCTAATGCATTATGTAAAATAGACAATGTCATTACATCTCCCATTTTTTTACCGTAAGCCACAAATTTTGGTTTAAACCCATTTTCCTCACATATCTTAGAATGGGCATCTATTAATAATGGAACCTCTTCGGAATCCCATCCTATAAATTTTTGATTTTTTAAGTGTGAAAATTTTATAAAATCTTTGTTAAATAATTCATGTTTACTTGGTACAACTACATATAGTTTACTTTTGGATAATCTAAAGGAATTAACATTATTATAATTTATACAAACCTCTGGTACTATAGCCATATCTATTTCATCTGATTGCAGATTTTCCCATACATTAAATAAAGTATCATATATAGGCTGTATTTCTATTAATTTTCTATTAGGTATTTGACTTATTTTTTTATTAAACACTGTAATATGACCATAAATAATATATCCAACCTTTACAGGTTCTTTAAATTTATCTATTCCATTAGTAACCTTTTCAATCATTATATCATATTGTCTTAAAACCTTTTCTGCTTCTAAGGCAAAGATTTTTCCTTCTTCTGTTAACTCAACCAATCGACTATTTCTAATTACTAAGCTGCATCCCAGCTTGTTTTCAAGCTCGGATATAGAACGACTTAATGCAGGCTGGGACACAAAACATTCTTCTGCTGCTTTAGTAAAACTTTTAGTTCTAGATAAACTTACAAAATATTTCAATGTTTGTAGGTTCATTTTTATCCCCTTTCCAATTATCCTAATATATTAATTGTATCACAGTCTTATATTTCTTTCTACTTAGGGAATATGTATATAATAATTTCATGCCAGAAAACCTTTTGGTTTATCTGGCAATTTTTTTAACTCCCCTGTTTAATCTTACTAATATTTTTTATTATTATAGATATGGTTCCATCTGGATTATTTACAAACTCAATTATATTTCTATCTCTATAAATATCAACTGGTATATCAAGTTGGATACCGTTATCCATCTTGATTTTGTGTACAGTTAATTTCTTTTCTGGTTTTTTTCCTTCTAAATCTACAACCTTATTGACTCCTGCCTCTTCAACTCTTTCCATATATTCTTTTTTTATATTAGGATTATTTCTAAACATTGCGTTTGCAACATTTTCTACTTCAATACTGCCACTATCAAGATTATCATAAATAGCTTCTTTAATTTCAGATACCTTATTGAAGTCATCATCATAATATCTTTTAGTTATATCCTTAGCCACTTCTCTAATGACTTTAATACTTTCTTTAATAGAAAGATCTGTATCACAACCTAGAAACATTTTAGAAAAATATAATGTCTTTTCTCCCTCAATATCATATTCTCTTTCAAATATCTTTAAGGACAAATCTTCCAAGTTAATTAATGCTGCTTCAATATTTTTCTGTGTTTCTGATGGAAACATTACTTTGTTCACAACTATTTTATTTGATGTGCCAGAATCTCCATAATCTACATAATGAGTATATCCTTCCTTATAATTAAACTTTATAATAATAAGATAGCTATGTGTTTCAATATTTAAAGAAGCCATTAACAAGTCACCACTAGGTATCTCAAGGTATCTTAGCATAAGTTCATATAATTTCTCTGCAATAGATATACTGGTATCAATAAAATCTTCATTTATATTTCTAATCAAATCTTTAATCGCTGAATCTTCAACAAATTTTCCAGACTTAACAGCTTGATCATTAAATATTCTTTCAATATGTTTTCCAATAAATTCCTGTACTTTTTCATCCTCTAAACCTAAGTTTTCCTGAGAATAAACTGGCAATCCCGTAGTGGAATCGAGTATATGAAGTATAGCATCATTTATTTTTATCTCCAATCTTATTCACTCCTTGTAATTATTCAATATCTATCTTACCATTTATTTTTCATAATTAAAATTATAAATTAGTACAGTAGATACACTAATAAATTGGGGACATACTTTGGCGAAATAGGTGTTCTTGCCAAGGTATGTCCCCCATTCATTATTTTTTCATAATTATTTTCCCAATAATTCTTTTATCTTAATAGCTATTTCCAAATTTAACCTATGGTTTGGATCTTCTAAATCCATACCAGTTATTTCAACAATTCGCCCAATTCTATATAAAATCGTATTATAATGAGTAAATAATTGTTCAGATATTCTAGTCAGGTTTCCGTTATTTTTAAAATATACATCCAATGTTTTAACTAACTCTGTGGATTTTTTGTCATCATAATCAACTAAAGGCTTTAATGTTGAATTATAAAAATCCTCTAACTCATCTACTAAGCTATCTTGTGATAAAATTTTAAATATACCAAGTTCTTCAAAGGTAACTATCTCTTTAGCTGTAATAACTTTTCCTATTCTAACAGTTCTAACAGCATCTTGAAAACTCTTATCTACATTATCCAACCCCTTATAAGTTCTCCCTACTCCTATTCTTATATCCAAATCATCACATTTTGTAGATATGCATTTAATAATTTTCTGATTAAAATCTTTAATTCTATCTGAAATCTGTTTTTCTTCTTGAAAACTTAATAAAATTTGGACTCCATTCCCTTTTGTAGATACTATTCCATTTAAATTTAAATACTGCATCAATTCCTCTATCATATTAACAATTGGATTTATAAAGTCTTGTATGTAATCAATTAATGTATCTGTTTCATTTAATTCAGTTTTATGTTTTAAACTCATTACTTCTATAGCATAATAGTTTTCAATATGTAAATTAAAAAACCTTGCCCTATCTAATGCCTTTTTCTTTCTCTTTAAGTCTATGGAGATTAAATCTTCAAAGAATTCTGACCTATATCTAATTTCAACTTCTTTAATAGATAATTCTTGCAATATTGATAAAGCTATAGTAGTTGATGCTGACTCAATTATAGCTAAATCAAACCCTCCTAAGGGCATATCTGTACTCCAAGTAAATAGATGTCCATATACATGATCCCTCAATACTATGGGCATAATCATTCTTTTAATATATTTTCCATTGATAAGAACCTTATCCTCGATTAATTTCTTCAATCTATTCTTTGTATTACTTGGCTCATAAAACTCTTTTACCTCTTTCATCAATTGAAAAGTATAAGATTGATTCATACCATTAATACATTCAATAATTTCATTTGAAAAATTAAGATGAAGGATTACTGGATTTTTAATATTCTCTTGAACTATAGTAGTTAAATCTTTTAATCCATCACCTTCTAGCATTGCTCCCATTAGCCTTTCGTGAACCTTTTCTATTCTTTCCAATAAAGAAGCCTGTTTATTAAATATTTCCTTAAAGGCTGACATCATTATATCAGATAATGGAATAGAGGAATGTATATCTATTATGGGGAAACTTAAATCATTAGCTAAATCTAAAACTTCTGGAGAAAGTGCATCAAGATATGGTGATATCTTGATGCCAATGCCAGCTAATTTTTTTGATGCACATTCTTTTATTAATTCTATCTGCTCATCTATATTATCTTGTTTAAATGAATAGGCAGTAGTTAGCAAAAATTCTCCTTCCGTTGTCCACTCCAATATATCAGGATCTGCCATTATATTTATTCTAGATATGGTATTTCTGGCACCTCTAAATCCTGCTATTAAATTGCAAGATGCCATTGCGTCAAGTTTTAACATATCTTCTATACTAATACCATTTTGCCTAGCCATAGATAACATCTCCTTTTAAGGTTCTTCTATCTTTACCCCTTGCACATATCTCTCCATTATATGCCTATCATCACCTATGTAAATAAATCTTTGGAGTCTTTCTTCTATTGTTAATTCATCAATATCCGATAAAGTACTATCATCTATTATTAGAGCATCAAAATCATACCCTTTTTCAAAGCTTCCCACCTTCCCAAAGAAACTACCTCCACCTTTGGTTCCAAGGAAAAATCCCTCACTAAATGTAAGAGGTGCTAACTCTTCCCCTGTATTTAACCAAGTCATTTTAGAAGCCTGAATAGTTCCAGCTATAATATTGGGTATCCTTAGACTATTTCCACCTGAAATATCAGATGCCAATCCAACGGATACTCCTTTATTTAAAAACTTTCTAACAGGCATTATCCCGCTTGATAAATTATAATTAGAATAAGGGCAATGTGCAGCATAAACCCCATTTTGAGCCATCAACTCAATTTCTTCATCCGTATTATATATACAATGAGCCATTATAGTCTTGGTTTGACCAAATAAATTAAAATAATTATAAACTGAAGCATAGTTTTTAGATTCTGGGAAAAGTTCTTTAACCCAAGTAACTTCTGATCTATTTTCACTTAAATGAGATTGAACAGGAATTTTATAATCTACTGCTAAATTCCCTAAGTTTTCCAACAATTCTTCGGAGCAGGTTGGTGCAAATCTAGGTGTAATAATTGGTTTTACTAAAGATGATTTATTCATATACTCTTTTAATATCTCTTCTGTATCTACAATTGAGGTTCTTGTGTTCTCCATAAGATATTCTGCAGTATTTCTATCCATATTTACTTTTCCTATATATGCTCCTAGTCCAGATTCTATAAACATATCCAATAAAAGCTTTGTACTTTCCTTGTGGATACTTGAAAAAACTACTGCTCTAGTGGTGCCAACTCTCCACAGTTCATTTATAAGTCTAGAATATATTTTCTTAGAATAATCCAAATCATTATATTTTCCCTCTTCAGGGAATGTATAAGTTTCAAGCCATGGAATAAGTTCCTTATCTAACCCTAATCCCCTATTAGGATATTGAGGAGCATGAAGATGTAAATCAACAAATCCAGGTATTATTATCTTATCAGAAAAATCTTTCAATGGATAGTCTTTGTAAGAATTCTCTAAGTCCTTACAGATATCTACTATTTTCCCATTTTCCACTATTATATATGAGTTCTCATGAGTTTCAAATTTTTCTTTAGTAGGAGTAAAAGCCACATTACCCTTTAATACCATTCTTCTCATAATCTATCACCCCTTATATTATTAACTATGACTTTAAATACTTATCAGCATAATTTTTCATATCTATTATATTATTATCTACATAACAATCCTATGTATATATTATACAAATTAATTTTTAAACCATAATCAAAAATCCTTCTTAATAAAAATCTTTTATATTTTTACTAAAAAGGATTAAATATATACTAATATATCTTTTCTAGAAGAGCTATCTCCTTATATTGATAAATTGCTTCCATAACTTCTTCCATTGCCTTATCTATAATTTTATCCTTATGGTATACAATACTAAAATTTCTCTCCCATTTAAATTCTGGATTATTAATTAAATGCATCATACCATTTCTTATTTCCTCTTCTACTAAGCGAATAGAAAGAACTCCCAAACACTGATGTTCCATTATTGCATTTTTCATAGCCCCTGGGCAATTGGTTTCCCAACGAGTTTTTATAGTAATACCATTGTCCATTAAATACTCCTCAAACAATCTCCTTGTTCCGCTTCCTCTTTCCCTCATAACAAAATCCATATCTTGTAAATCCCATGGATTAATCTCTTGTTTTTTGCAAAAAATATGCTCATTGCTACAAACAAGAACTAAATAATCATCTACTGCTGGAATACAAATTAAATTAGGATTAGTAATTTTTCCTTCTACCAAAGCAATGTCCAATTCCGATTTTAATAACCTTTCTTCTATGGTACTTGTATTATTTACATAGGCATAGGGATCAATATTAGGACTATTTTCCTTAATTCTAAGTATTATATCAGAAAGAAGACAGTTTCCTATAGTTATAGTAGCACCAATATATATTTTAGTAATTCCATTTATGGAAAACATCTTTTCTTCCAAATCATCATATTGTTTTACTACTTTTCTGGCATAGGAAAGTAATCTTTCTCCTTCTGGAGTTATATGTAATCTTTTGCATAATCGTTCAAACAGAAGGACACCATAATGCTCCTCAAGCTCTCTAATAGTCTGGCTTACAGTAGGTTGAGAAATAAAAAGTTTTTCTGCTGCAACACTCATCTTTCCGTTATCAGCAACTTCAATAAATATTCTTAAATGTCTTATGGTCATAGCCATTCACCCTTTATTTATTATAAATTTAAAACATCTATAGGTTTTACCTATGATTATGATTAGATAATATCACTTTATTAATAGTTAAACAAGTGATATTATTATACTATAACGATCGTTAAAAATACTACAAAGGAGTGAGGGGATGAAAGTCCTTATTATAGGTGGTGTAGCTGCTGGCACAAAAGTAGCTGCAAAATTAAAACGTGAAAATCGGGACACAGAGGTTACAATATTAACTGAAAGTAAGGATATCTCTTATGCAGGTTGTGGACTGCCTTATTATGTAGGTAATGTAATTCCTGATAGAGATGAACTAATTGTCAATACTCCAGAAAGTTTTATGGCATTGACAGGAGCAAATGTGCTTACAGAAACTAAAGTAACCAAAGTAAATCCTAAGGAAAATACAGTGGAAGCTTTAGACTTAAAAACAAATAGGACTAATACATATGAATATGATAAATTAGTCATTGCTTCTGGTGCTCAACCAATAAAACCTCCTCTAGAAGGTATAGATTTAGATGGTGTGTTCTTTATGAGAACTCCAGATGATGCTATTTCATTAAGAAATGCTATTGAATCAGGGAAAATCAAACGTGCTGTAGTAGTCGGAGGTGGATTTATAGGACTTGAAGTAGCAGAAAATCTAGCACTTCAGGGAATTAATTCTACTGTAATAGATATGGCGGACATGGTACCACCAGGGTTTGAGCCTGAATTTACCGAGTATATTGCAGATCATTTAGCTGAACATGGGATTATGATCTTCACTGGTACAAAATTAGAAGCAATTGTAGGTGAAGATAAGGTTGAAAAAATTAAAACTGATAAACGTACTATGAAGGCAGACGCTGTTATTCTCTCCATAGGTATTCGTGCTAATACAGCATTTTTAGCTGATACTGATATTGAATTAATGCCAAATAGAACTATAAAAGTAAATAGCAATTTCCAAACTAATTATGAAAATATTTATGCAGTTGGGGACTGTGCTACTGTAACCAATAAAATAACTGGTGAGCCTGCTTGGTCTCCAATGGGTTCCACTGCTAATATTGCTGGTCGTATTTTAGCTAAAAATATTAATGGTGAATCCTTTAATTATGGTGGAGTTCTTGGAACAGCAGTTGCTAAATTGCCTAATCTTAATATTGGCAGAACTGGACTTACAGAAAATGCTGCTAAAGATGCTGGTTATAATGTAATTAGTGTTGTAACTGTTGTAGATGATAAGGCTCACTACTATCCAGATTCTTCATTTTTCATAGTTAAAATGTTAGCTGATAGAAATACTAAAAAACTATTAGGTTTACAGGTTTTAGGAAAAGGTGCTGTAGATAAGATGGTAGATATTGCTGTAACTGCAATTACTTTGGGAGCTACTTTAGAGGATATTGAAAATATGGATTTAGCATATGCTCCTCCATTTTCAACTGCAATCCATCCTTTTGCACATACTGTCAATGTCCTATTAAATAAGATAAATGGTAATTTTAATACTATTACTCCTTATGAATTTGCAAATGGTAAGGCAGAAGAATATAAAATAATTGATGCATCTATTGTTCCATCCTTAAAGGGTATTCCTTATATTGATCTTTCAAAAGTAGAAGGAGAATTACCAGAGTATAAAAAAGACGAAAAATTATTGTTAGTTTGTTCCAAGGGAAAAAGAGCCTATATGTTACAAAATCGTTTAAAATATTTTGGCTACACTAATACTTTAGTCCTTGAAGGCGGCACAATATTAAATAAAATATAATATAAATTTTAGGGGGTAAATGAATATGGCGAGTTTAACAATTAGTCCAGAAAATCAAAAAAAAGTAAAAGCATTAGGTTTCCTTGCTAATAAAGGCACAGATAATTTTTCTGGTAGAATAATTACTGTAAATGGAAAAATCACCGCTGCACAAAATAAGTGTATTTCAGAAGCTGCAGAACTTTTTGGAAATGGCACTGTAACTTTTACATCAAGATTAACAGTAGAATGTCCTGGAATTCCTTATGATAAAATTGAAGACTTTAGAGCTTATCTTGCAAAAGAAGGTCTACAAACAGGTGGTACTGGTTCTAAAGTACGTCCAGTAGTTTCTTGTAAAGGTACAACTTGTCAATATGGTTTAATTGATACCTTTGATTTATCTGAAAAAATTCATGAAAAATTCTTCAATGGTTATTCTAATGTAAAGTTACCACATAAATTTAAAATCGGTGTAGGAGGATGTCCAAATAACTGTATGAAGCCTAGCCTAAATGATTTAGGAATCGTAGGACAAAAAATACCTAATTACGATAGTGAATTATGCAACGGTTGTAGAGTATGTGGAGTAGAAAATATTTGTGCAGTTCATGCTGCTAAGGTTACTGACGGAATCTTAACAATTGATGAAGAAATATGTAATAACTGCGGACGTTGTGTTGGTGCCTGTCATTTTGATGCTATCCCAGACGGACAAGTAGGATATAAGGTATATATAGGGGGCAGATGGGGTAAGCTTGTTAACCATGGAATTCCTTTAAATAAAATATTTACTTCTGAAGAAGAAGTTATGGATATAATTGAAAAAACTATACTTTTCTTTAGAGAACAAGGTGAAACTGGAGAACGTTTATCTCAAACCATAGAAAGAATTGGTTTTGAAAATGTTGAATCTCAACTATTATCTAAGGATCTTTTAGAAAGAAAAGAAGAAATAATAAATGCTGATCTTCATTTAGTTGGTGGAGCTACTTGCTAATTAATCACAAAATTATCCAAAGGGTAGATTTTATGTCTATCCTTTGGATAATAATTATTTTTTAATTTTTTTCGTCTTTTTTTTAACATTGTTTGATATTATTTTTTCATTATCTTATAAGGGGGAAGAAATATGAATAGTAAAAAACTCTTTGGTATTGTTCTTTGTATTGGAATTGCTGTTTTAGCCACTTTTATAGGTGGAATGCAAAATATAGTTGGTGCTCCAATGATTGGTTTGTTCATAGGTATGCTTATACTAAATATTATGCCTTCTATAGATAAAGAAATTAAATCTGGGGCATCTTATGCTGGAAAGAAGTTTTTAAAATGGGGTATTATATTAGCTGGTGCAACTCTTAATTTTAAACAAGTCTTAGGCTATGGTGCTAAGGCATTACCATTACTTCTTTTTAATATTTGTTTATCATTTACTGTAGCTTATTTTGTTGGTAAAAAATTAGAATTATCTACAAATACATGTACCTTAGTTGGTGGTGGCAGTTGCATTTGTGGTGGTACTGCAATTGCAACTCTAGCTTCAATTATAAAAGCTAAAGAAACTGAAATTGCATATGCTATGACTGCTATATTTTTATTTGATATCTTAGCTGCTTTACTTTATCCTTATTTAGCTGGATTTATGGGATTGACTCCTAATCAATTTGGATTCTTAGCAGGTGCGGCTATTAACGATACTTCAAGTGTTGCTGCTGCTGAAGCTACTTACAATGTTTTAAATAATCTAGATTCAAGTTTAGCCATTACTATTAAACTTGCAAGAACCAGTTTACTAATTCTCGTTTCTATAGTAGCTACAATTGTAACTGTAAAAAACGAATCCAAACTAAATCAAGGTGGAGAGCAAATGTCTATAGGGCAAACTGTTATGAAGGTTTTTCCTTGGTTTATAGTTATTTTCCTAGGTATGGCTATATTAAATACTTTAGGAGTATTTAGTATTATTCCTGGGGCTTCAAAATTCTTTAAAGCAGGTTATAAGTTCTTAATAACAACAGCCTTAGCTGGTGTTGGATTTAAAATTCATTTCAAAGACCTTTTCACAAAAGGAACAAAGCCTATTATCCTTGGTGGATGTACTTGGGCTGCAGTTGCTATATCATCCTTATTATTTATTACAATCTTTTCTAATTATGTAGGATAATATTAAAGACCTAGGAATATCAATCTCCTAGGTCTTTAATATTATTTAATTGCTTTTAAAGCATCATAATTCGCCTTTATAGTATATTCTAAATCCTCATCTGTATGTGCAGCAGATAAAAACATACATTCAAATTGAGCAGGCGGAAGCATTATTCCTCTATTTAACATTTCTTTAAAATATTTGGCATAAAGACTGGTATCACATCTTTGTACATCATCATAATTATTGAATGATCCCTCTCCAAAGAATAAAGTAAGCATATTTTTAAACCTAACTATAGTGGCGTTTACACCTGTTTTTTTAATATTATCAGCAATACCCTTTTCCAATTTTATAGCCATTTCTTCCATCTTATGATATATGTTTTTATCCCTTTGCAATAGTTTTAAATTCTTATATCCCATATGCATAGCCAATGGATTACCTGAAAGAGTTCCTGCTTGATATACTCCACCAATAGGAGATACCATTTCCATTATCTCTTTTTTACCACCATATGCTCCTACTGGAAATCCACCTCCTATGATTTTCCCAAAACAGGCCATATCTGGCTCTATTTTATATACTTCACTAGCTCCACCATAAGCAATTCTAAAACCAGTAATTACTTCGTCAAATATAAGTACAGAGTCATATTTCGTTGTTATTTCTCTTAATGTTTTTAAAAATTCTGGAGTAGCTGGAACTAAACCCATATTACCAGCTACTGGCTCTACAATTACAGCTGCAATATCTTTTCCATACTTCTCAAATGTTTGCTCTAAATCCTCTATATCATTATATCTACATACTATAGTATTTTTCACAATTTCTTCTGGCACCCCTAAACTTGTAGGAATTCCATAGGTTATGGTTCCAGAACCAGATTTTACAAGAAGTGAATCACTATGTCCATGATAACATCCTTCAAATTTTACTATTTTATTTCTACCAGTATATCCTCTAGCAACTCTTATGGCACTCATAGTAGCCTCAGTACCTGAATTAACCATCCTTACCATATCTATAGCTGGATAGGATTCTACCATTAACTTTGCCATATCTACTTCTATCTTTGTAGGCAGTCCAAAACTTAATCCATCTTTTATTATATCTTCTATTCCTTCCATAAGTTCTTCATTTGAATGACCTAAAATAGCTGGCCCCCATGAACCTATATAATCTATATAGGTATTTCCATCTTCGTCCTCTATTTTACTTTTATAACCTTTCTTAATAAAAACTGGTGCTGTATTTACAGATTTAAAAGCTCTAACAGGACTATTTACTCCTCCTGGAATATATTTTATTCCCTCTTCATATATTTTTCTAGATTTTCCAAAACTCAATTTTTCAACCCCCTTATTTTTATTTAAAAGATTTTGCCACATCCTTAGCAAAATATGAAATAATAATATCTGCTCCTGCTCTTTTTATTGAGGTTAGTACCTCCATTATTATTTCTTCTCCCACTATTCCATTTTCTATTGCATTTTTTATCATGGAATATTCTCCACTTACATTATAGGCTGCAATTGGCATCCTAAAATTATCTTTAACTCTTCTTATGATATCAAGATAGGAAAGAGCCGGTTTTACCATTACAATATCTGCACCTTCTTCTATATCATACATTACCTCTCTTATAGCTTCATTAGAATTAGCAGGATCCATTTGATAAGACCTCCTATCTCCCCATTGAGGTGCAGAAGCTGCCGCTTCTCTAAAAGGGCCATAGAAGGCTGATGCATATTTAGCACTATATGCCATTATTGGAATCATTTCAAATCCATTTTCATCTAATATTTTTCTTATATATCCTACTCTCCCATCCATCATATCTGATGGTGCTACCATATCTGCTCCTGCTTCTGCATGGCTAAGGGCAATTTTACCTAAATATGGTAAAGTTTTATCATTATCTACATCTCCATTATCCAATACAATCCCACAATGTCCATGGGATGTATACTCACACATACATACATCTGTTACTATATAAATTTCAGGAAATTTCTTTTTAATCTCTCCTATTGCTCTTTGAATAATACCTTGACTTGAATAAGCTTCAGAACCTATACTATCTTTATCATTCGGGATGCCGAATAATATTATAGATTTTATACCTAAATCCATGATTTCTTTTATTTCATCTAAAACCTTATCTATGGAAAAATGATAAACTCCCCTCATAGAGGAAATTTCTCTTTTTATATCTTCTCCTTCTACAATAAATAATGGATATATAAAATCATCTAATGATAACTTAGTTTCTCTAACCATATCTCTAATGAAAGGGTTTCTTCTTAATCTTCTAGTTCTATTCATTTATCTTTTCTCCTTCATAAGTAATTCTAGTATTCCATCTACTGTATAGGTTTCAGCTTGTTTATATACAGTAAATCCTCTTTCTTCTATGGTTTTAGTAGTAATTGGTCCTATGGATATTATATGACCTTTATCTAAAACCCACCTATTATCTCCTAGTATTTCAATAAAATTCGTAAAAGTTGATGAAGATGTAAATAGTAAATAATATGAGTCTAAATCCTTTATGGAATTTATTATTTCTTCTTTGCTTTCCTCACTTTTTACAGTATCATAAATTTTTATCTCATGTACTAAGGAAATTTTAGATAATTCCTCTACTAATTCCCTTCTGCCAATTTTAGCTCTGGTAATCAACACCTTATCATCTTTAGTCAATACCTTTTTCAGCTTATCAACTAAACTTTCACCTACAAATTCCTCTGGAATAAAATCCACATTTATACCATATTTTCTAATGGCATTTGCTGTTTTATCTCCTACAGCCCCAATTTTTATTCCAGCCATATTTCTGATATCTTCCCCAATATCAAAAAATCTCTTAAAGAAAATATCAACTCCTCTAACACTGGTAAAGACCAGGTATGAATATCTTTTAATATTTTTAATTGCTTCCTTTAATTCTTCATTAGGTCTTATTTCTTCTATCTTTATAGTAGGGAATGATATAACATTTCCACCTAATTCTTCTATTCTTTTTATTGTATCTATTGCATGAGTCTTTTCCCTAGTAACTACTATATTTTTTCCTAATAATGGCTTTCTTTCATAGAAATTTAATTTCTTTCTTAAATTTACCACATCTCCTATTACTATTAAACTTGGAGGTTTTATATTTTCTTCAATTGCCTTTTCATATATATTAGAAAGATTGCCTTCTACTACCTGCTGCATAGGGGTAGTTCCCCAATTTACAATGGCTACAGGGGTTTGTTTGTCTTTCCCATGTTTTAATAGATTGTCCCTTATTTCCTTTAAATTTGAAACTCCCATTAAAAAAACAAGAGTTCCTTTCAAAGCTCCTATAGATCTCCAGTCCAATTCATCATTTTCATCCTTTAGATGTCCAGTAATTACATGAAAAGATGTAGCTATCCCCCTATGAGTAATGGGAATTCCTGCATAGGCAAGACCAGCAATAGCAGAGGTTACACCTGGCACTACCTCAAAATCTATTCCTCTGTCATAAAGGTACTCTGCCTCTTCTCCTCCCCGCCCAAAGACATAGGGATCTCCGCCTTTAAGTCTTGCAACTATATGCCCTTTATTAGCTTCTTGTAATATTATTTCATTTATTTCATCCTGAGTCTTTGTATGATTACTAGATGCTTTTCCCACATAAATTAATCTACATCCTTCTTTAAGTTCTTCTAATAATTTAGGACTAGCTAATCTATCATATACTACTACATCTGCTTCCTTTAAATACATTGACCCCTTCAACGTTATCAAACCTGCATCTCCTGGACCTGCCCCTATTAAATATACCTTTCCTTTCATTATCTGCTCATCTCCTTAACCATATCTTTGGCTAATCTATATCCTATTTCCTCTAAAGAATCTAAATTTCCCTCTATGGTCTTTCTTATTAAAATCTTCCCGTCTATTGTGCCTAAAAGTCCTTCTAAGTATATTTTATCGCCTATAACATCACAGTATGCTCCTACTGGTATATGACAGCTTCCCCCTACCCCCTTTAAAAATGTTCTTTCAACAATTTTTTGAATCTCTGTCTTCCCATGAGATATACTTTTTAAAATATTATCTATTCTACTATCTTCTTCCCTAATCTCGATGGCTAATATACCTTGTGTAGGTGATGGCAATAATATATCTTTATCTAAATAAACTACCCTTTCTCCTAACTCCAAACCTAGTCTATTGATTCCTGCAGCAGCTAATATCACTCCATCTAAATTTTCTTCTTCTATTTTTCTTATTCTTGTTTCTATATTTCCCCTTATTCCCACTACTTCCAAATCCGGTCTATATTGTAGTATTTGATACTTCCTTCTCTTACTGCCTGTCCCTATTTTCCCCCCAACAGGTATATGCTTTATACTATTTAGCCCTTCCTTTAAAATTAGTACATCCCTATAATCTTCTCTCTCTGGTGAAAAGGATAGCTTTAATCCCTCTGGAAGTTCCCCTGGCATGTCCTTCATACTATGTACAGCAATATCTATAGTCCCATCTAGTAATTCTTTTTCTATTTCCTTAGTAAATATCTCCTTTCCACCTATCTTATCAATAGGAAGATCCTTTACTATATCGCCTTTTGTCTTTATTATCTTTAGCTCACATTCAATTTCTGGATAAGCACTCTTTATACTATCTATAACCATATTTGTTTGTGTTAAGGCTAATTTACTTCCTCTAGTACCTACTATTATTTTCATATCATCAATTCTCCTTATGTAATCTAATCCCTAAGCTTTATTAAAAGTTCTTTTAGCTCATCTATGTTTAAATTTAGAGCATGATCCATTATTTCTTTTTTTTCTTCCCTATAATTATGTAAAATTAAATGTCTTAATTCCTCTAAGATATCTAAATATTCTTTATTGAATTTCTTGTAACTATCTTCCATATCCATTCTTATTTTCTTACTCAAATATGGAAAGCTTCCCATTGTGGAAATGGAAATAGTTAAGGTATCATTATTTATAATAGAAGGAGTTATAAAGTCAGAGTCCTCTCTACTATCAACAATATTTACCAATATATTCAAACTCTTACAATCTTCTGAAATCTGCTTATTTATTTTCTTAGAAGATGTTGCTCCTATTACTAAAAATGCATCTTCAATATATTTTTTATTATATTCATCATATATAAAATCTAAATTTTCTCTATATCTTTCTTTTAATTCCTCAAATTTGGGGATATTACAAGGACTTAAAATCATTACCTTGCCCCCAAATTCCAAAAGCTTTCTTGCTTTTCTATGAGCTACTTCCCCACCACCGACAATTACAATACATTTGTTACTAATATCTATCATTATTGGATAAAACATAGTCCACCTCTATA
Organism: Tissierella praeacuta DSM 18095; assembly: GCF_900128955.1. Classification (GTDB taxonomy): domain Bacteria; phylum Bacillota; class Clostridia; order Tissierellales; family Tissierellaceae; genus Tissierella; species Tissierella praeacuta. Next base: position 128,415 of record NZ_FQTY01000003.1, on the reverse strand, counting down.
TTTGAAATAATTTTTTCATTATTTCTATATATTCTTCTGAATTTTCCTCATTGACTTCTTTTAAAATCTTAATGGGTTCTCTTAAAAATTTCTTTAATGCAGACATTACCATCTTATCTATTATTTTCTTCTCTCTTTTATCCAATTCTACCTTTCTGTTAATATATTCCATAGTTTCTTCTTTTATTGATACACATTTTTTATTTAAAGACTCTATAACAGGATCAACCTCTAAAGTACTTATCCAATTAATATATTTATTAACATCCTCATCTATTATATTTAAAGCTTCCTGGGAAAGCTCTTTCCTTCTCAATAAGTTCTCTTGTGATAAACGCTGTAAATCATCATTATGATATAAAATTACATTTTTATCCTCACCAACCCTTGTTTCCACATCCCTAGGAAGAGCTAAATCTAATATATATAATTTATCTGATAATTTCTTCATATCTTTATAAGTAATAATTGTATGAGGTGCTGCCGTTGCAGTAATCAAGATATCAATATTCTCTAATATACTATATCTATTCTCATACTCTATTGGAATTAATTTATTAAAATCCTTACATATGCCTTTAATCTTTTCATATGTTCTATTAGTTACATATATTCTATCTAATTCTTCTTCATAAAGATACTTAATTGCCAACATACCAATTTCTCCTGCACCAATTATTAGTGCACTCTTACCTTTTAAATTTCCCATTTCTCTTTTTAAAAGACTTATTCCAATATAGCTGGTAGATAGTGGTATTTCAGATATCTTTAATTTATTCCTTATTTTTTTTCCTTCAGCTATAGCATCCATAAATAATCTATTTAAAACTTTTTTACTAAATCCCAAACCCATTGAGAACATCATTGCTTCCTTTATCTGTCCCAATATTTGATCTTCTCCTAATACCATTGAATCAAGACCTGAAGCCACCATATATAGATGAGTTATAGCATCCCTTCCTATCTTAACAAAGATATAATCCTCAGCTTGATAAAAATTAAAAAACTCTTTATAGAATTCTTTAACTTCCTTTATTGATAAATCAATATTATCACTTGCTATATATATTTCACTTCTATTGCAAGTAGAAACAATAGTTACTTCTTTTGCAGACTTATCCAATATTTGATCTGATGCTTCAATCTTCATGGATTCAGAAAAAGAAAACTTTTCTCGTATTTCAATTGGTGAGTTATTATGATTTATTCCAACGACAACTACCTCCATCTGTTACCTCCTATATAAAAACTCTCTTTATCATTTGCTCTATATACCCTAATCATATTTCATTATCAAAACTTTGACAAGCTTTTATACAGCTATCATAGTTTAATAATTTCAATATTAAATATAGAAATTATTAATGAATATTAAATACATTCAAATTTATATTTAATATATTATATCATTATCCCATTAATTATCTCAATAGTTGACCATAAATGGCAATATTATGTAAACCTACCATGTATTGAGGGTTTATTTATTCTTTAAACTAATGATATACTTTTAAAAAATTCAATTTATTACAAATTGATTACAATTTATGAAAGGAGGCAAGTTAAGAAAGTTAAATTTACTCAAATTTTCAAGGAGGACAAAATTATGTTTACAAAGAAAAGAAAAGTAATTTATTCATTAATAGCTGCTACAATGCTTAGTTCATCTGCAGCTAGTGCTGCAAGTTTCGATCTTACAAATTTTGATTGTAATTCAATATTAAACAATTACATCAAAGAATGTACAACAAATTATAACTATAACTGTAATAAAAATTTAAATATACAGCAAAATGTAACAGATAACAATTGCCCTAAATTTGATTGGACAATAATTTCTAATAAGTTAGGGAATCTTATAAAACTTCCTATTAACTAAAGATATCCTTTAAGGGTTTATCTATGAGAGGAGATAAGATAATTTAGGATAAGTTAAATCTATTTAAAATTTCAAGGAGGACAATATATGTTTACAAAAAAAAGAAAGATAATCTACTCATTAATAGCCACTACAATGCTTAGCTCATCTGTAGCTAATGCTGGAGGTTTCAACTTTACAAATTTTAACTACAACAGGATATACAGCAATTACAATAAAGGTTATTCTATAAACTATAACTATAACTACAATACTAACTCTAATTACGACTACAATACTAATTATAATTATAATAACAATTCAAATATAGAAAAAAATACAACTACAGATAAATATCCAGTATGGAATTGGACAATAGTTAATACTAAACCAACAACTAGACCGGGTACTGTAATTACTAACCCAAATAATCCTGATACTACAACAACTCCAGTACCAGTTGAGCCAACTACACCAAGTAACCCTAAACCAACTACACCACCTGTAACTGAAGTACCATCTGTATCAGGACTATCATCAATAGAAGCAGAAGTAGTTAGATTGGTAAATATAGAAAGGCAAAAAGAAGGTTTACAGCCTTTAGTAGCTAGTAGTGAGCTATCAAGTGTAGCTAGGAAAAAATCTGAGGATATGGCAAAAAATAATTATTTCAGTCATACTTCTCCTACTTATGGTTCACCTTTTGATATGATGAAATCCTTTGGTATCAGTTATAGAACTGCAGGAGAAAACATTGCAAGAGGACAGGTATCTGCCCAATCTGTAGTTAGAGGATGGATGAATTCATCTGGGCATAGAGCTAACATAATGAATCCTAGCTTCAATAAAATAGGTGTAGGTCATTATCAATCAAGTAATGGGACAAACTATTGGACTCAAATGTTTACAAATTAGTTAGAGAATCAAAATATTATTTTAATATATAATATTTTGTGGTATAATAATAATTAGCCTTCTCAAAAGAGAAGGCTAATTATTTTTTATGTAGGTGAGAAAATGGATAAAGAAAACGAAAGAAAAAAACTATTGGGAGAAGAACCTATTGGAAAACTATTGATTAAATTCTCTATACCTGCAATCACTGGAATGATTGTAAATGCGTTATACAATGTTGTAGATAGAATTTTTATAGGTAAAGGTGTAGGTGAACTTGCCATTGGCGGCATATTTATTAGTTTACCAATTTCCTTAATCATTATGGCATTTTCTATGTTAATTGGTATAGGTGGCAATACATTAGTATCTATTAAATTAGGACAAAACCGTAAGGAAGAAGCTGAAAAAGTTGCTGGTAATTCCTTTGTCCTTCTAATATTAATATCATCATTTATTTCCATATTTGGTCTTATGTTTTTAAAACCTTTATTAAATATCTTTGGTGCTTCTCCTTCAAACTTTGGATATGCCTATGATTATATGAAAATAATATTAATCGGTGCACCCTTACAAGCTATTGGCTTTGGTATGAATAATTTTATTCGAGGTGAAGGCAATCCAACTATTGCCATGAAAACCATGCTAATAGGTGCAATTTCAAATACTATACTTGACCCTATATTTATATTTTTATTTGATATGGGAGTAGAAGGTGCTGCCCTTGCAACTATTATCTCTCAAGGATTATCTTCTATATGGGTTATGAGATATTTCTTTAGTGGAAAGAGTATGCTGAATGTTAAAAAAGAATATTTAAGATTAAAACCAGATATCATAAAAAACATAGTTTTAATTGGATTAGGACCTTTTAGTATGCAATTGGCTGGTAGTATTGTAACAGTACTATTAAATAATAGCTTAAAAACCTATGGCGGTGATTTGGCTAATTCAAGTATGGCCGTTATAAATAGTGTTGCTATGATGGTGATGATGCCTATATTTGGAATCAATCAAGGAGCACAACCCATTATTGGATTTAATTATGGTGCAAAGAAATACAGTAGAGTTAAAACTACCTTGAAATATGCCATTATAGGGGCAACTGCAATAACCATATTTGGATTTATATTTACTCAATTATTTCCAGTTAAATTATATGAAATATTTATACCAAAAGGTGGACAAATTGCAGAAATTTCTAGGATTGGTGTTCCAGGTATGAGAATATATTTATCTATGTTTCCTATTATAGGATTTCAGGTTGTAAGCTCAAATTATTTCCAAGCAACTGGAAAACCTAAACAGGCAATGTTACTTAGTCTATCAAGACAAGTATTAGTTCTTATTCCTGCATTAATAATATTGCCAAAGATTTTTGGATTAACTGGAGTTTGGTTAGCAGGACCTATTTCGGACTTAATAGCTTCTGTAATTACTGCGTATTTTATAATTAATAGTGTAAAAAATCTTGGTGATGATATAATAGAAGAAAATTAGGATCTAAGTTATCTTAGGTCCTTTAATTATATCAATAAAATTCTTTGTCATTCTTGCAGTAAATCCCCAAATAATATAATCCTTATAATAATAAAACATTACAGAATGTTTGCCTCGTCTCCAATTATATTTTTTTCCATTAGGTATTAAATTATAAGGAAATTCGTCATTTAATACAGTCTGTAAATCCAAATAATAAATATCAGGTTCATTTTCCATAAAAAAATCCAAAGGCACTGTGAATATATGGTCTACTTCATCATGGTTAGGGATTATATTATCCACATTTAGTCCAGATATTGTGCCTAAGAAGCAATGAATAGTAATATTTGCATAAGAAACTAAATAATCTAGTTCTCCAATTATATTTATATTTTCTTCCTTAATATTTAACTCTTCAGCAGTTTCCCTTATGGCTGCCTCCTTAAAACTCTCATTATCTTCTACTTCTCCACCAGGAAAAGATATTTCTCCAGGCTGATTATTTAAATTTTTAGACCTAAGTTCATATATTATTTCCAATCTATTATTATTCTCAATAATTGGTATAAGTACAGAGTAATTCTTCTTTATATCTATAGGCTTAGGAGCTCTATTTTTAATTATATCTTTTATTTTCTCTATATCCATTTTATAGCACCTCTCATAGCTAATAAATAAGTTCACTTTTTGGTGCCTGGCACCAAAAAGTGAACTTATTTAAAAAAGGAGTCATATCAGACTCCTTTTATTTAAAGTAATTCTTCTCCTTCTTCCCAACCTACTGGGCAAAGACCTCCAGTCTTTAAAGCCTTTAGAACTCTTAGTGTTTCGTCAACTGATCTTCCTACGTTTAAATCATGTACTACTGAATATCTAACTATTCCTTCGGGATCTATAATAAATAGTCCTCTTAATGCAACTCCCTCATCTTCTAATAATACACCATAATCACTTGACACTTTCTTTGTCATGTCAGAAGCCATTGGGAAATTTATTTTTCCTAAGTCTGAATTAATCCATGCTTTATGTGAATGTTCGCTATCTACTGATACAGATAATAGTTCTGCTCCTTCTTTTTTGAAGTCATCGATTCTCTTACTATATCCTGTAATCTCTGTTGGGCATACAAAAGTAAAATCTAATGGGTAAAAGAACATAACAAGCCATTTACCTTTGTAATCTGATAAGCTTACACTACCAAAATCTGAGCCATCTCCTAAACAAGTTTTCATTTTAAAATCCGGTGCTTTTTTTCCTACTATTCTATCCATTTTCTACCTCCATATTTTTATCTTTAATTTATTATTTATTTACTAACCAACTATTCTATTTATATCCAAATTAATATGAAATAAACATCAAATTGATAATTATTATCATTTAATTTTTTATTCTCTCCTACTAAATATCAATAGGACTTTAATTCTTTAACCATTGATATTTAAATTATTCTAAATATGTTATATATCTATATTCTTATTATTAATACAAAAAATATATAAGAGTATATATGTAACTATCTTTGTTAAATTAATCAATGTATTATTTAGAAGATAAAATTAGTTATTTAAACTCTTTTTACTATTTTCAATATATTCAACAACTTTTTCTATTTTTGTATTTAAATTTGCATTTTCCAAGGAAGATTCACTAGGATAATAAATAATTAATATATCATCTTTTATTGTATACTTATAATAGTCGTTCTCAAACACTTCTCGAATTTTTTCTAATCCTTTATTTAAACCTTCTCCATCTTTAAAACAATATATAAGTAAAGTATCATCTAACAACTCATATACATCAGGTTTTAATTCATTTAGATTAAAAGAATCATCAACTAATTTGGACGATTGTGGTTTTAGAAATAATTCAAATTCATCAAAAGCATAAGTGATACTTTTTAATTTATCTGTTTTTTCATAGTCTATGTTTTTTTCAATATCTTTAGTAACACGTTGTTTTGAGTTACCAAAAGAATTAACGGAGTCTTCAAGATTTAAACGACTTGTTAGTTTCAAGCCTAATAATATTAAAACAATTAATGACACAATTATAAACCTTTTTTTCATCCTATTTAACACCTCCTATCTTCTAAGAAAAATATTACTTATATCTTTTTTATTTGGAGAGAGATTTATTCTCTCCTGCTAAATATTATATCTGCTATATCAAGTAATGCTTCATCTTTATTGATAATAGGTAATATGTCTACCTTCTCTATTAATTTATCTAATTTACTATTTTCTTCCTTTTCCTTTATTACCTTCTTGTCTTCTACTTTAGATAATAGCTCTTCAAATGTATAAATTTTAAATCTTTCTATATTAAGATTTTCTGCCTTTTTTTCTAATAAATATATCATTATCTCCCCATAGCTACAATTCTTATCAAGGGAAATCATAGAACATATCTTAGGTATTATATGCTCTAATAAAGATCTTCTATATGGACATTCTGGAAGTTTTAATATTTCTTCTATTTTTCTTACATCTTCTTCAGGTATATTAAGTATAAGATTAAAATAATAATCATCATCATTTTTAGGCATTAAATAATATTTATTTCCTTTCAACCCTTTCAATGCCTTGAGTCCATCATAATATCCAAGCTCAATATTTGACTTAGCCCTTGCTGAATCATATTCAAAAGATTTCCCTATATCATCTGATGGAGATATTACAATAGAATTTGTTTCTTTTAAATCAATTTTTCTAGTAATACCCATTGCATTAGTTCTTACTAAAATCAAATCCTTATATCCTTTATCTACAAGCATTTTAAATGGAAGATTATCATAAAATCCACCATCCAAATATAATTTTCCTCCAAGTCTTTCCGTTTTAAAAACTGGCAAATATGCTGATGCCATCAAATAGTCTTTCAGTTCTCCTCCTGGAATATCCTCTTTAAATACGTATAACGGCTTAAAAGGACTTAAGTTTATGGCAACCATTCCAAAATCCATATTAGACTTCCTAATTTTTTCTTCATCTATATATTCATCTAATAAATTCTTTAAAGGGGTTATGTCAAACCCCTTAGTGCTTATTAGTTTTTTTATTTTATCTCGTAAAAAAGATAAGTCTTCCTTTGCCAATTTTAATTGCACAATTTTATCTATCTCTTCATCGTCTACATCAACAACCATAGAGTAAGTGATTTCATTCCACAAATTATAGCATTTATCATAGTCATTTTGTACAATCATTGCTCCATTTAAAGCTCCAATAGATGTCCCTACAACACCTTTTATCTCAACCCCAGATTCCCTTAGTGCTTTATAAGCCCCTACATGATATGAACCCTTAGCTCCTCCACCTTCTAAAACTAGTCCATACATTTACACACACCTCTTTAATACTATCTAATTTTTATTATTCCAGTATCCTCTATACTAGTTTTAAAATTTTTAGAAATTGTATTCATATATTTTATCTTTTCTTTTACTTCACTACCCTCAATAGGTATAGGTCTGCCACCTACTATTTTACAAGGTATTATTTGTATACTTTCTATATCCTTATCTATTAATTGAACTTGCCCAATTATAGTATTGGAAGTCAATCCATTTTTGGTACCAAAAACAAAATTACCTAAACTATAAAATATAGGTCTCCCTTTGTAGACTTCAATCCCTTGTAATACATGGGGATGATGTCCCATTATAATATCTGCTCCTGCATCTACTAATCTTCTAGCTAACTCTATTTCTTGTTTCCTCGGAGAAGTACTAAGTTCCACTCCCCAATGTATGGATAATACTAAGATATCTGCTTCTTTTTTCATTTCCTCTATTCTATTTACTACTTCTTTTATATGTACATCATAAGCACCTACAATTCCTGCTCTTTTATCAGTGGCATACCATTTTACATCTGGTACTACTCTAGAAAAAGATAATATGCCAACTTTAATTCCATTCTTTTCAACTATGATACCTTCTATTGCTTCCTTTTTATTCTTTCCACCACCAACTCTTTTTATTTCATATTTATCTAAATGATTTAAGGTATCTAAAAATCCATCACGACCATAGTCTAAGGAATGATTATTAGCCAAAGAAACTATATCTATTCCAGCTTCTTTCATGGCTCTTAAATTTTCTGGATCTGATTTAAAATTAAATTGCTTATCAGCCCATTTTGTATTTCTAGTAGTTACACTGGTTTCAAGATTTCCTATAGTAATATCATCTTTTTGAAAATAATCTTTTACCATTTCCCAAGGATATTCTAGTCCATTTTTATTTATCTGTACTTTTACACTACCATCCATCATTATATCTCCTACTAAAGATATAGTGGTTCTTTCCTCATTTAATATTTCATTTTCTTCCATTAACATCATTTCTGATTTTGGTGTTTCTTCGGTTTTAATAGAAAATACATTACCGATAATAGTTAATGCAAGAAATAAATATAATCCCTTCTTCATTAAACCCCTCCGTCTATTTAATTGGTAATTGATAATTGACAGTTGAAAATCTTTAAAATTAAATCCTCTCTTTAGCAACAAATAATACTGAAGTCCATAATATTTTACTCAAAATAAGCAAATATATGTATAAGAGAAAATCTAATTTTCTCTTTTCATTGTCAATTATCAATTACCATTTATTAATTATTAATTGATGAAGTGCAATTTGGGCATCTTGTTGCATCTAAATGAATTTCTGTATAGCAGTATGGACAAGTCTTTGTAGCAGGTGCTGCTTCAACTTTTTCTTCTTTTTTCTTAAATCTATTTAATTGTCTAATAACTATAAATATAGAAAAAGAAATAATTAAAAACTCTATAATGGTATTAATAAATATTCCATAGTTTACTGTTGGAACTGTTGCTTTTTGAGCAGCTTCTAAAGATGGATAGTGGTTACCATCTAAGCTAATAAATAAATTTGTAAAGTCTACCTTTCCTACTAATAGTCCAATTACTGGCATTATCATATCATTGACTAAGGAGGTAACTATCTTACCAAAAGCTCCACCTATGATTACACCTACTGCTAAATCTATTACATTTCCCTTTGCTGCAAATTCTTTAAATTCTTTAAACATATTTTCCCCTCCTTTAATTTTATTTGAAATATACCCTAAATATTATAATAGAAACTCCGATTTTGCAAATCGGAGTTTCTATATTATTAGACTAATTTTATTATTACACCATCAGTTTGGGAAAGTCCCTCTGTACATAAGGTACCTACTTTTTCTATAGTTTCTTCAATATCTTTACCAATAATTCCAATACCTGGTTTTACTATTACATTTTCTAAGGCTAAATATGCAGATAATACTGCTTCTCCAGCTGAGGTTGATAATTTAAAAGAACAAGTTTCCTTAGCTCCATCACATATCATACCAGTTAAATTAGATAGGATATTTTTTGCAGCTCCACTAATTTGTTCATCATTTCCTCCCATCATCCAAGTAATCCCAACAGCAGCACCAACTCCTGCAGCTATTGCACATCCACACATTGCTGATAGTTTACCAGTATAAATCTTTATATATTTATTTACTACATGGGCAAAAAATACTGCCCTCAATAATTTTTCTTCTTCAATATTATTTTCTTCTGCTACTGCAACTATAGGTAATATTACTCCTAATCCTTGATTACCACTTCCTGCACTTGTCATTATTGGGCAGTTTCCACCTCCCATTCTAATATCAGCAGATGCTGCTGTAAGAATTCTAGCCTTTGTAAATACATCTGTTTGAAGTTTATTATCTTCTTGGAACTTATTCAAGGTATATCCTAACTTTAATCCTTTATTGAAATTTAATCCTTTATATGCAGCTTCTTTATTCATATTTATTCCATCTTTAATAAATGAAATATCTTCTAGAGAAAGAGCCTCTACAATTTTTCTTATATCTTCAAATGTCATCTCTTTTAAAAGATTAAATGAAATATTTTCATCCTTCTCTAGAACATCTTTATATACTATTTCTCCATTTACCTTAACCATTTCTATATGATTATGGCTATCCTTCAATATGACTTCTATATTTTGTTCCTTAGATGTTAAATGAACTTCCACATATACAGCTGGACTATTTTCTAAATATCCCACTGTAATTTTTCCTTCTTCTATTAATTTATGAGCCAAATTAATATGCTCTTTATTAACATCCTTAAGTACCATTAGTCCATCATCAGGATTTCCTGCAATGATTCCTAATGCTGCCGCTAAATCAAGTCCCCATTCTTCTGTATTTGGTATAATAACAGATTTACCATTCTTAAATATACTCTTACTTACTAATACTGCTATTTTGTCTATATTAGTATCTATATACTTCTTACCAGTAGCTGCTGCATAGGCTACTGCCACTGGCTCTGTACATCCTATAGCTGGCACAGTCTCCTTCTTCACTATATTCAATAAATACTGTTTCTTTTCTTCATTTATCATGAAATTTACACCCCTCTTTTGTAAAATATATATAATAATTGTCATAAACTATATAATGCAATTTCTATGCCAATATTGTTTAATAAAGAAAAAACTCCTATAGGTAGCTATAGGAGTAAATCCAAGATTTCTTTTTATATTTTCTATTTATATTTTTTTGCATCCTTGCAAATTAATCTAATTACATAAATTACCATGAGCAAATATTCCTTACTTTAGGTTTATTTGCATTTATGCAAATAATTTCTCATTACTGCAAATTATATTTCGTTAATTTTCTATATAGGGTAGAGAGATTTATATCTAATATTTCAGCTATTAACTCTTTATCCTTAGTAGAAGAACCATATTCTTTAAGATATCTCTCCAATATATCTTTTTCATACTTATCAACCATATCTTTTAAAGTCTTTTCATGACTACATCCTATACATTTTTCATTACATAAATAGTCCTTTACATTCATAGGTAAGGCATCATATGAAATTTCTTCTTCCTTAGCCATATTAACCAGATATTCTACAGTGTTTTCTAGCTCTCTAATATTACCAGGCCAATGATATTTATGGAATGCTTCTTTTATCTCCTTAGAATAGAACTTTTTTTCTTTTTCTAATTTTAAGCAATTTTTATTGAGTAAATTTTCGCTTAATAACTCTATATCTTCCTGTCTTTCTCTTAGGGGGGGAATAATTATAGGTATTACATTTAATCTATAATATAAATCCTCTCTAAATTCTCCATTATAAACCATTTCTTCTAAATTTCTATTTGTAGCAGCTATTAGTCTAAAACTGATATTGATTAATTCCTTACCTCCAACTCTCATAAATGATTGTTCTTGCAATACTCTGAGAAGCTTAGGCTGAAGATGAATTGGCAAATCTCCTATTTCATCTAAAAATAAGGTACCACCATTTGCTAATTCAAATTTCCCCATCTTTCCTTCTTTTTTTGCCCCCGTAAAGGCTCCCTCTTCATATCCAAACAACTCAGATTCTAAGAGATTATCTGGAATAGATGCACAGTTTATAGCTATAAAGGGAGCTTTATTTCTATCACTTTCATAATGAATTGCTCTGGCAAAAAGCTCTTTACCAGTACCACTTTCTCCCCTTAATAATACTGTGGATTCACTAGGTGCAATATTTTTCGCTATTGATTTAACTTCTAACATTTTAGGACTATTGCCTAATATATCTTTAAAGGTTACCTTTCTTTCCCCTTCCATTAATTTATAAGCGTTTCTTACCATATCGAAGGTTCTTTGAATTTCCAAAATGTTGCTAACTGTCTTTCCCTCTACTATAACTGGAATATTTCTTATAATAAAACTATTCTTCTTATTACCTATTTTTATCTTTTTCTCTATAGAAAAACTTTCTTCTCCCTTTTCCTTTAAATATGGAAATATTTTATCTATATTAGTATCTATTAATTTATATTTATCTTTTACAAGATAATTTTCTATATTAGAATTAACAAATTTTATATTACCATTTTCATCAGTACATATAATTCCTTTATCTAAGCTATCTATTATCATTCTAGTTTCTTCATGTTGGATAGTAATACTGTTTATAGTTTCATAATAATTGATATTTCCCACTATTAAATCAGATAATCTACTTAAAAAAATCAAAAGATCCTCTTTTTGTTCTTGAATTTTCTTTTTTTGATCATTTTTAAAGGCTATAAGCCCTATTACTCCTACTAACTTATCATTATTTAATATTGGATATCCTAAAGTTGCCATTTCAGAGCAACTTCCTTTTAAACTACAACTGAAACATTGTTTACTTATATTTGGTTTATTTATTACTTGAGGTTTCTTGGTTTCAGCAACCACCTCAAAGGAACAACTGTTTGGAATTCTACTTCCTATAGAATCCCTATATTGTCCAGTAGCTGCAACTCTGTACATATTTTCATCTATTATTGTTACATCTACATTTAATACTGCTTCAATTGCTTCTGCTACTTCTTGAACAGAATCTTGTATCCTAAACAAACTCATTTTAACCACTCCTACTGATGCTTTATTCTTTCTCAAAGGCTAGTCCAACTCATTTAGATACTTCTATCATACCATTTTTAGTGTAAAATTTAACTATTTTTCTTCTGATTAAATAAGACTAATCATTTTTTATATCACAGTTTATAATCCTACCATTTTTATATGTCATTATTATGGAAGTTCCCGATAAATTATACGCTTCTATCCTTATATCTTCTCCTCTTAATTTCATACTTGATTTGTTAGTATAAATATATAAGCCATCTATCTCTAATTCTTCTTCAAGATATGTTTTTGCTACGATTTCTTGCTTAAGCATAATTCTATCTTCAGAGTCAAAAAACTTATAATAAGAATTCATTAATATTGCCACAATTACAAAGCCTATAATAAGTGAAATGATTTCTTTTGTTGTTACTTTTCGTTTATATGAATAGCTTAATATTAAATTTATTACTGATAATAATAGAAAAAGATATTGTGGGTTAATAAGCATATTTTGAATGGTCTTAATTAATAAATATCCTGTAATAGGTAGCCCTATTATATATGATGTATATTTAAACCATTCTAAATTACTTCTATAATTAACTATACCTATTAAAATAATAGTACTACTACATAAAAATACATAAAGGAGCCCAATGGTTGAATCCGTTATAAAATAAGATATTGAAAATAATAAAAAAGTAATTAATATTCCTATAAATAACCTAATCTTATTCCAGCTTTCATTCCTTTTCATATATAAAATTCTCTCTAATACTGCTAATCCAATTAATACTATTGATAGTATCAATACAATCATAATATCACATCCTTCCCTTGCCACTTCTCTATTCTTCTATCTATAATTGCAGACATTCTCACCATGTGATTATTTTAGCTTCTCCACTATAAAGTCTAAATCTAAGAAAAATGCCTGTCTTTTATCTTCATCCTCTATATCTTCAAATCCCAATTGATAAACCTTAGGATTTGTATTAGATTTTACAGTTAACAATTTATTTTTTGAATCATAGGAACAAATATATCTAGTGTAAGTAGTTTCATTATACTTTTTATTTCTAACAAATCCATTGGGCATTGTCATTGCACTCATTATATTATAAGAATTAGAAAGTGCTTCCCTATAACTCTTAGATTTAACATTCATTTTAGTTAAGTAAAATGCTTTAATAAATCTAGAAACAGGATCATATCCTCCTGGTAAATCTTTAGAAGAGTTAAAATCATTGAGATTATCTAAATCCAAAACTTTTTTTAGTCTTCTAACATGGGATTCGAATCCTGGGGAATTAGTCATTACATCATATGGATTTTCATAACATATTAATTTCATTTTTTTAGGCTCAATAATAATACATCTTTTAGTAGAATCGGCAAACATAAAATGGAAGTCTGGTGATATTACACTTTCTCCCTTGTGATTTTTAGTAGATATATGAATATTGGGTAAATCTTCAATTAATTCCTCTACGGATTTGTAATTTGCAAGTGCATAGGTAAAATAATGCAAACTAGATATATTAACTTTTTCTGCCCTTACTTCATTAGCATAAAAATTAAATCCTGAAAAAGCATTGGTAATTCCCATTAGTCCATATTCATTTACACCGTCTTTCAATGGGTCTTTGTTCTCAAAACATATACCTAATATCTTATATTTTGAATACAAGGGATTCCCCATTAAATCATTACAAAAATTATAATTCCTTGGTAAATAAAGCACATTATAATTTAAAGGAATTTCATAGTCCATTGTTCTTCCCATAACACAACCATCTTTATAATCTATTTTTATACCTGTACACATTTTGTCCACCTCATTATTCTATAAATATCTTCATATTCTATTTTTCTAAAATCCATACTTATTTATTATTTTATATAAACTTATTTACATACTACCAAACATTCAAAAACCAATCAATACTTGTAAGATTTATAAAAACTTCTATTTACCAGTTGTATTATTATATTAAAATGGGTATTATTTAAAATAACTAATTTATAAAAAGGAGAGTTATATATGACTAAATACCTTATACTTTACAGGCATGGAATGGCAGAAGATAAATCTAGAAATACCAACGATGATCTAAGGTCACTTTCACTTAGAGGAAAAACATTATTAAAGAAAAGCATCTCTGGATTTAAAACGATGCTAGGTAACTCTAACAATATACAAATTTATTCTAGTCCAAAATTAAGAGCAAGACAAACTGCAGAAATTCTTTCAGAGGAACTATCTCTTGAAAATCCAATCTTCTTAGATTTTTTAGGAACAGGTGGTAACATCCGCCTAATTCGAGAACTTATGGAAAACACTGAACCTGGTTCTACTGTCATTATAGTAGGTCAACAACCTTTCCTTTCCATATGGAGTCAAGAGCTTTCAGGGATATTTCTTCCTTTCAAAAAGGGAAGTGCCGCATGCTTTAAATTTCCTGATGAAGTTGGAGAAGTCAAAGCTCAATTAAGATGGTATCTGCAAACCCGTGATTTTGTAAAAATAGACGACAAATAAATAATAATAATGAATTCCAATGAAATATATTTCATTGGAATTCATTATTATTAAATTACTATTATGATATAATATTATATTAGAAAATCTATTATATATACGTTAGGAGGAAATTTAATGTCAAATAGAAAATCTTGGAAGGAATATTTTATGGAAATTACTGAGTTAGTAGCAACTCGTTCTACCTGTGATAGAGCATTTGTTGGCTGCCTTTTAGTTAATGATGATAATAGAATAGTTTCTAGTGGGTACAATGGATCTGTTTCAGGAAATCCTCATTGTGATGATATAGGACATACTATGAGAGATGGGCATTGTATAGCAACTATCCATGCTGAAATAAATGCATTACTATATTGTGCTAAGGAAGGTATTTCTGTAAAGGGTTGTACAGCCTATGTAACTCATTTCCCTTGTCTCAATTGTACAAAAGCATTAATACAAGCTGGAATTAAACATATTTATTATAAAAATGATTATAGAATTGATGATTATGCTGTAGAATTACTTAATAAAAATGGAATTGGATTTGAGAAAATAGAATAACTGTAGTTTTTGGTGCCTGGCACCAAAAACTACAGTTATTATGAAAGCATTGCTTCTTTAGCTAATTTATCTGCTTCTTCATTATATTTTATTCCTGAATGAGCCTTTACTTTTATAAATACTACATTTAATTGAGATTTTATAGAATCATAAAATTCTTTATAAGCCTTAGTTCCATTTTTATTGGTTTTCCAATTTCCCTTTGCCCATTGTTCTATTCCAGTATAGTCAAAGTGAAGATATAAAGTATCTTTACCCTTCTCTATGGCTAACTCCATAGCTACCATAGCCCCTTTTATTTCTCCTGATACATTTCGCATCTCAGCTAAATCTTTATTATCTTCTCTGCCGCTATAGGTTTCTTTGCCATCTTGTGTGATAAATACAACTCCATAACTATAAGACCAACTATTTATATGGAAACTTCCATCTACATAGGCTATTGCCTCTTTTTCTTTTAGTTTAGCTTCGTCAAATTGTTCAGTTTCTTCATTTCCATTATTTATAAAATTCATTGCTTCTTCATATGTAGAGAATTTTTTATATTCTGCTCCCGAATATCCTCTTACTTGTTCTTCACATTTTGCCCAAGTTTCATATATACCTTTAGTTTTTCCTTTCCTTACTGCATAATAGAATTTTGCCACTTTTTCACCTCTTTTTGAATAATATCTTATTATAACATAATATCATTGTTTCAATTATGAATAATTAATATTTTATTCTAACAAACTAATATAATCAATGATATAATAGAGTAGATAATATGTCTAAGGAGGGAATTTGCTAATGGATATTAACTTAATAGGGGTACCATTAAAATATGGTTGTGATAGAGATGGTGCTCAATTAGGACCTGCTACACTTAGGGAAAAGGGAATTATAGATATTATTAAAAAAAATGGACATAATGTTCATGATATGGGTGATATATATATTCCTTATGTCCTACCTGAGGATAAATATAAGGATCACCCAAAAATGAAATATCTAAATACTATAGCAGAAATCAATTGTAATTTAGCAAATAATGTGTACTGTTCTCTTATGGGGCAAAACTTTCCATTTGTTATAGGTGGGGATCATGCTTTAGGTGCAGGGAGCATTGCTGGTGCTAGTAAGTTTTTTGATAATTTAGCCGTAATATGGATAGATGCCCATGGAGATATAAACACCTTTGAAACTTCACCTTCTGGGAATATACATGGAATGCCCCTAGCAGCTTCCATGAATGTTGGACATCATATACTTACAAATATTTATTATGACGGAATTAAAGTAAAACCTGAAAATGTTTATATCCTTGGTGGCAGAGATATTGATCCTGGCGAATTCGCTTTAGCAGACGAGTTAAATCTCAATATGTATACTATGGATATGGTACGCGAAAAAGGACTAGATAATATATTAAAAGAAATTATTCATAAAATAAAAACTTCTAATGTAGATGGAGTTCATATAAGTTTTGATATAGACGTTCTTGATTCATCTCTTGTTCCTGGTACTGGAACTCCAGTATCCGAAGGATTTAATATAAATGAATGCAAAGAAGTCTTCACAGCACTGTTAGATGAAAAATTTGTTACTTCTATGGACTTTGTAGAATTAAATCCTAAAATTGATAATGAGGACGGAAGAACTATTAAACATTGTATTGAAATGTTAGAACATATATTTAAAATAATTAACAGTTAAAAAATATTTTAAAAGGAGATAAACTATTCTTATATAGATTATCTCCCTTTTTTTTCTATTCTTCTTCTCTTATATTATTTAATATTGACTCCATTTGCTCATAAGTCATATATCCTGGTACTCCACCTAATAAAATTCCCTCTTTATCTACAAAGTATGATGTAGGAAAACCACTTATTAAATATGTCATAGCTATTTCTCCATCTTCATCTAAAAGTACTTCAAACTCATATTTACCTTTTTCTATATAGTTTTCAACAGTTTCCTTTTTTTCCATTACATCTATAGCTAATACAACTAAATCATCATTTTCCTTATCTAGTTTTTCAAGGTCTGGCATTTCCTTCTGACACCAGGTGCACCCCGTTGACCAAAAATTTATTAGGACTATTTTCCCTCTATAATCTGATAAAGATACTTCCTCATCCTTTAGGTTTTTAAGAGTAAAATTTGGTGCTTCCTTTCCTATGGCTATATCCAAATCTAATTCTTCTTCATCAACTTCTTCTGATATACTTTCTTCTGGTATGTTTTCCTCTGTTTTCTTATTATTCTTCTCTAGTATCGGTTTATTGCAGCCTGTTGCTACAACCATTAACAATAAAATCATTAATAAAAGTTTTTTCATATTTACCTCCCTTATTGTAATAATCTACTTATATTTATTACTTTATTAAAAAATACTAGCAATCCAAAAACTACCATAATAAAACCACTAATCATAGGCATATATTTTAAAAGTTTATCTGCCTTTTCCATGAATTTTGTAAATATATTTATAAATAAAGCTGTTAATATAAATGGTATTGCCATACCTATGGAATATACCAATAATAAATAAACTCCTTTTGAAACAGTGCCTACTCCTCCCGCATAAATAAGTATAGAAGCTAATACAGGACCAAAGCAAGGTGTCCACCCTGCAGCAAATGCCATTCCCATTAAAATTGAGCTAAACCAGTTAGTAATCTTTTTAGGTGCCTTAGTTCTTCTTTCAAAATTTAAGAATTTAAATTTTAGAATACCCATCATATTTAAACCAAATAAAATTATAATCCCACCACTAAGTTTTGAAAAAATATCCTTATTTCTAATAAACAACTTTCCCAAGAAACTGGCAGATGTACCCATTATTATAAATATAATTGTAAATCCTAATACAAATCCTATTGTTCTTGATAAAGCAAATAATTTTTTTTCTTCTAGTTCATCTTCCATATTAACACCAGTAATATACATTATATAAGCTGGTATCAATGGAAATATACATGGTGAAAAAAAAGATATAAATCCAGCTAAAAACGCTGCTGGAATTGAAACATTTCCTAATCCCATAATTCCCCTCCCTAAATTAAATTTATTTTAATACTTTTACCCTATTTTTCTATAAAAAAACATTTTACCTCATACCCCTATACCCTATTATGCCTTATATTGAATTTGAAATCAATAGTTAATTATAGTATGATTTATTTATCTAATTTACTTAAGGAGGCATATTAATGAATAAGGAAGGTATTATTACTAAGTTTCTGGATTATATAAGAATCTCAAGCCCTAGTCATAGAGAAGGAAATTTTGCTGAAATATTAAAAAAGGATATGGAGAAAATTGGATTCGAGGTAATGGTTGATGATGCTGGAACAAAGGCTAATTCTGATACTGGAAATATAATAGGATACTTAAATGGAAATAAAGATATAGAACCTATTATGTTTTGTGCTCATATGGATACTGTAACTCCATGTGAAAATATTGAACCTATTATTGAAAATGGAATAATAAAATCTAAAGGAAATACTATTCTTTCTGCCGATGATAAGGCGGGAATAGTTAGTATACTAGAGGGTATCAAATATATTAAGGAAAATAATATACCTCATGGAGATATAGAAGTTGTGTTTACAATATGTGAAGAGGTTGGTCTATATGGCTCCAAATATTTGGATTACTCTAGAATAAAATCTAAAATGGCATTTGTCTTAGATGCCAGTGGAGATATTGGAGGAGTTAATATACAAGGCCCTGCCCAAGCACAAATTTATGCAAAATTTCATGGTAAAGCTGCTCATGCAGGTTTAAACCCAGAAAAAGGTATTAATTCTATACAAATTGCATCAAGAGCAATTGATAAAATGAATTTACTTAGAATAGATGAAGAAACTACAGCAAATGTAGGTGTTATCAAAGGTGGAACTGCAACAAATATTGTAGCAGAAATTACTGAAGTAGAATTTGAATGTCGTAGTTTAAATGAAAACAAATTAAATAAACAAGTGGAAAATATGGTAAATGCTATGGAAGAAGCAGCTAAAGAATTTAATGCCACAGTAGATATAGAAATTAATCATTCCTATCCGACATTTAATTTAGACAATAATGCACATATATTAAAGATAATAGAAAATTCAATGAAAAAATTAAATATTCCTTATATGCCCAAATCTACTGGCGGTGGTTCTGATACGAATATTTTCAATAGTAAGGGGCTTAAAGCAGCTACTCTTGGAATTGGTATGTTTGGTGCCCATAGTATAGATGAATATATAGCCATAGATGATATTGTTAAAATATCAGAGTTAGTTGTTGCAATAATCCAAAATATATATGAAGAAAGTAAATAGAGGTGAAATATATGGATTTAAAGGAAATTAGAAATATAGCAAGAGAAAACCTAAAAGGATATTGTAGAGTATGTCCCATATGTAATGGATTAGCTTGTGCAGGAGAAGTCCCTGGTATGGGTGGACATTTAACAGGTTCCTCTTTTAAATCTAATGTTGAAGATTTGAGTAAAGTAAAGATAAAATTAAAAACTATTCACGATGCAAAAAAACCTGATTTAAAGTTTAATTTTTTTAATACACAACTGGAAGTGCCAATAATTAGTGCTCCTATTACAGGTACATCTTTTAATATGGGTAATGCCTTAACAGAAGAAAAATATATATCTAGTGTAGTAAATGGTAGTATAGATGCTGGGACTATTGCCATGATTGGCGACTCAGCTAATCCTACTTTTTATGAAACTGGATTGGAAATTCTTAAAGAAGTAAATGGTAAAGGTGTTGGAATATTAAAGCCTAAGGAAAATAGTATTGTCATAGAATCTATAAAGAAAGCAGAAAATATAAATACTATTGCTGCAGGAATGGATATTGATGGTGCTGGATTAATCACAATGGCATTACAAGGTGCTCCCGTTAGTCCTAAAACTGTAGATGAATTAAAGGAAATCATTCATTCTACTAACCTTCCTTTTATTTTAAAGGGCATAATGACAAAAGATGAAGCAATTCTAGCAGTAGAAGCTGGAGCTAAGGCTATAGTTGTTTCAAATCATGGAGGCAGGGTACTAGACCATACTCAATCCACAGCAAAAGTACTACCTGAAATAGCAGAAGCCGTTAAAGGAAAAATAATGATTCTTGTTGATGGTGGAGTCCGTTCAGGAATAGATGTTTTTAAAATGATTGCCCTAGGAGCAGACGCTGTTTTAATTGGCAGACCTATAGTCTTTGGTGCATATGGCGGATATAGAGAAGGGGTTTCATTAATAATAGAAAACATGAAAAACCAACTAATTCAAACAATGATATTAACTGGTGCTAAGAACTTAAATTCAATAGATAATTCTATGATTTCTATTGAATGGTAATTAAGACGGGATCTTCCCGTCTTAATTACTCTTCCCGTAGATAATTCCACCCACCAGAAACCATAATTGTAGCACCTCTAAGAGATGGGTAATAGTTAATCTGATGGATATTTTTTTAACTGGTACTCTTTAAAACAACCTCTTAACATCCCTTGTGTGTAAATACTTATCAACTGCAAATATAATAGCTAATGATATAACACCTAAAAGTATATCCATAGTATTTGAACTGCTAATTAACATTTTTCTTGCAATGGCATACAATATTACTTCAAGAACATTGCCTGCTGAATGAGTTATTAGCATAAGTGCAAGCTCTAATCCAACAACAAGCAATAGTATGTGAGTTAACAATCCTTGTAATATTTCATAGGACGCACTAGCTTCCGTCATAAAAACCTTATGAATAAGAACAATTATATCCTTTCCACTTAAAATTACTGTAACAATAATAAAAGCTGCCAATAAAATCTCTATCCATAAAATAAAGTTTTTCATTGCCTTTTCTAATTTTTTTAATAGATTTCCTAATTCATCTTGCACTTAAATCACTTCCTATTCTTTTTTTTCTATTATATCCTATTATGATAAAGTTTTCACTAAAAAAATATTGCGATAGATAAATCTTTTATCTATCGCAATTCAATATTAAAATGAACATGGACTATATCCACAATCTTGACACTCAGAACATCCACCACTATGCATCATAGCTCCCCCACAAATTGGACAAATTTCCGGATTTTCCTTTACTTGTTCTGCTGCTAATTTATTTAACTCATTTTTTAATTCATCTATCCTATCTAATCTACTTTCCTTTGGCTTATCTGTAATAAGTATACCAGATCTTGCACAACCATCACGATAAATAGTAACTCCTTTTAGTCCTCTTTCCCAAGCATATAAATAAAGTTCTTCAACTTCTTCAACTGTAAATTCATTAGGTACATTAACTGTTGATGAAATACTGGCATCAATATATTGTTGCCATGCTGCCTGAACGTCAATTCTGTCTTTATAATTTAAATTTGAAGTTGTGATGAAGAAATCTGGCAAATCTTCTTCACGAGAAATATTGTTTCTATCCATATAGTCTTTAACAATAGGTGTAAATACCTTATAATAAGTGTCAGTATTATGAAGGGATTCTGATTTTCTAGTATAAGATACTTGGAATATTGGTTCAACACCATTACTACAACCTATTAAAGTTGAAATACTTCCTGTAGGTGGTATAGTTAATAATTGACTATTTCTAAGTCCATATTCTTTAATTAATGTCAATACATCATCAGTTGCGTTTGCTAAAAGAAAAGGTGAATTAAGAACTGCTTCCTTTTTATACTTAGGGAATGTACCATGTTCCTTAGCCATTAAAGCTGATTGCCTTAAAGCCTCATTAATCATAGTATGACCTATTTTGTGAATTACAGAAATAGACTCCTGACTTCCATATTTTATTCCTAGTTTAATGAACATATCTGCTAATCCCATAATTCCAAGTCCAATTTGTCTTAATTCCCTCGACATTTCTCTTTGTGCTTCTAATGGATGCAAATCCATATTTTCATCTAATACTTCATTTAAATAAATAACACCATCTCTTACCATTTGTCCAAATTTTTCATATTCAAAATATGCATATTTTGTAAATGGATTTTTTACAAATTCTGATAAATTGATAGAGGATAAATTACAACTGCCAAAGGCCGGAAGAGTTTCTTCTGCACATGGATTAACTCCAGCAAATTCAAAATCCTTGTCTTCACTCATTAAATGCCAAGAATTTATTTTATTTGTAAATAATATTCCTGGTTCAGCCATATTCCAATTATTCTTAGCTAATTTTTTAAATAACTCTCTAGCATTTACTTTCTTGCTAATTTCTTCTCCTGTTGCTTCAACTTTAAAGTATAGATTGTATTCTTCATCATTTTTTACTGCATTCATAAACTCATCATCTATATTCACAGATATATTTGCGTAGTTAACTCTAGATAAATCATTCTTCACATCAATAAAATCCTCTATATCAGGATGATTGCAGTCCATATTCAGCATTAAAGCACCACGTCTGCCTCTCATTCCAATAAGTCCTGTTACCATAGAAAATAAATCCATAAAAGAAACAGCACCTGTTGTGGTATTTGCTGCATTATTTACTCTAGAACCTTTTGGTCTTAGCTTTGAAATAGCTAAACCTACTCCACCGCCATAAGAATAAGTCCTTGCCAAATATTTTGCAGTATCAAATATAGATTCTATATTATCTTCAACCTTTGGCATTACATAACAATTTGATAGAGTAATCTTTCTTCCAAACTTGTTTAACCCTCTACCAGCTAAAATACGTCCTGCTGGCATAAATTTTTTATCTTTTATAGCCTTTTTAATAGCATTGTTACCGCCACTGACTCTAGTTATAAACCCTTCAAAAGACTCATTTTCAAATCGATATTTCTTTTCATATATATCCCTTTGAAGATCTGACATTGTCCATCCTTGTTCTCTTAACTTAGCTCTTTCTTCTCTGTATATAATATAAACTTTTGCTACATCTGGTCTTGATTTCATAAGCTCTATCTCTACAAAATCTTGAATTTTTTCTATATTTACAATCTCTAGTTTATTAAAATCTATAAAAGCTTTATTAGCAATTTCTTTAGCTAGTCCTTCATCAACACCTAATTCCGTTTCTGCCATAGCCTTTTTAATAGCATTTACAATCTTTTCCTCTTCAAATGGAACTATATTCCCATTTCGCTTTTCTACATTTAACATAATGTTCCCCCTTAATATAGTGAATAACTATTCACTTATTTCATGATTATTTATTTTTGATCATTAACTATTCTTTCATATCAACTATATATAGTATGTATATGCAAGTTTACATACTATATATATTAAATCTACCAAATATTATATTAAAAATCAAATTAAATTATCTTAATATAACATTTGAATTAAAGGGGACAATAGACCTAATATACCTCCCAGAAGAGCACCTAACCATGTAATAGCCTTTAATTCTTTATTAGCTATTTCTAAAATTAGGTCTTCTGCAAAATCTACATCAAAACTATTAATCTTATCCTCAACAATCTTTGATACATGAAAAATTTCAATAATACGAGGAAGCTCATGTATAGCAAATTTATCAAAAATAGTTCTAACAAAATCATAAACATTCACAAATGTATCTTCATCTATTTTTTCACCTATAAAAGACATTGGCTTATTTAAAAATTGTTCAATTATATCTTTAGTAAAAATAGATATGCTTTCTTCCAGTTTATCTGAATTTAATATTGTATCTATATTCCTATTTAAATAGTTTATAATCTTCTCCTTAGTATCTAACTCTGAATCTTTTAATTTATACTGTATTGTTTCTAACAGGATATTATAATTTTCTTTATTAAAAATATATTTAAGCAAAACATCTATACTTTTCATTGGCATTTCATTATCCATACTGTTTGTTAGACTTTTTGCTATTTCCGAAGTCTTAGATTCTAATAACTTATGGATAGAAGACTTAACTATCATAATTATACTATCATTAGCTTCTTCACTTTCTATATATTTTTCAATCATATTAAACACTTTATCAGAAATTAAATCCGGGCTAATAAAGGCTGCTATTAGCTTATTTACATTTTGAAAAACTAAATCTGAAATTGAATTCTTAATTTTTATTTGGATATTAGGATCTTTAAATCCATCTTTTATACTATTTCCTATGTGATTCCCATTTTCATCAATATATTTGTCTATTGAGATTAATATATCCTTAGGAATTAATTCACATATCTTTCTCTCATCTTCAGTAAATTCCTTTAGCTTTAATTCTAGCTTATTTGCTAATCCATCCTTTAACTCATGAGAATTAGATAGCTGCAATAATATTTCTTTTAGCCTTTCATCTACTGCCCTATATACCTCTTCGGAATTAATATCATTTATTTTATCTTCAACTAATTTAAATATCGTGGATTTAATATGCTTCCCTCTAATCTGAGAAATAATTATACCCCTAAAACTATTTTCTATCCTCTCTATAAAGCTATGATAATTTTCATTTAATAAATTAAATAAAATTTCTTTTATTGAGTGATTACTTTTTTTTAATTTACTTACCCTGTCCTCTAACCATAGCCTAATTTCTTTATCCTTATTTTCATTAGATAGGGATTCAACTATGGTTTCAGGTGATAATAAATAAACTCCTACTGTTTCCCCTATACTTTTAGCTATTCTATGTCTTTCTTTAGGTATAAGCCCTGGTGTAAATGGTACCTTTACTCCCATTATTTTCTTTTCATAATGGGGTCTAAATAACATTTTTATGGCAAGCCAATTTGTAAAATATCCTATAGTAGCGCCAACAATAATTGGTATTAATATCTTCATACTTTTCTCCTTTCAAAAACAACAGGAGCGGTCCATCTCAAAACCGCCCCTTAATATTACATAAGTTCACATATATTATTTGTAAATTCAATAGGGTCTTCTATAGGTAATCCTTCTATTAATAAAGCCTGATTATATAATAAATTAGTATAAAGTTTTAGTTTATCCTTATCATTTTCATAGGCAGATTTTAATGTATCAAATACATGATGGTTTATATTAATCTCTAATATCTTATTTGCTTTTATACCGTTACTATCTGGCATTTGACTTAAAATTTTTTCCATTTCTATTGAAAGATCTCCTTCACTGGATAGACAAACAGGATAGTTCTTAAGTCTCTTAGATGGTCTAATATCCTTTACTTTCTCTGATAAGGTTTCTTTCATAAATGAAAATAGATCCTTGTTTTCTTCTATTTCCTTTTCATTATCCTGATCATTTTCATCAGATTCTATACCTAAATCCCCTGATGATACAGACTTAAATTCCTTTTCTTTATATTTCATCAGCATCTTAATTGCAAATTCATCTATATCATCGGTGAAATATAGGATTTCATAGCCTTTATCTTTTACTAATTCAGTTTGTGGTAATTTATCAATTCTTTCAACAGATTCTCCAGCTGCATAGTAAATATATTTTTGCTCCTCTGGCATCCTACTTACATACTCATCTAATGTAACCATTTTCTTTTCCTTTGAAGAATAGAAAATAAGCAAATCTTGTAATACTTCCTTGTGCATTCCAAAGTCACTATAAATTCCAAATTTCAATTGCTTACCAAAACCCTGAAAGAATTCTTCATATTTTTCTCTTTCATTTTTTAATAATAGACTTAATTCATCTTTAATCTTATCTTCAATTTTCTTGGCAATTAATTTTAACTGTCTGTCATGCTGTAATATCTCCCTAGATATATTTAAAGACAAGTCCTCTGAATCCACTATGCCTTTTACAAAACTAAAATAATCTGGAAGTAAGTCAGCACATTTATTCATAATAAGTACTCCATTGGAATATAGCTCAAGTCCTTTTTCATACTCCTTTGTATAAAAATCATAAGGAGTTTGACTTGGTATAAATAATAGAGCATTATATCTTACAACACCATCAACAGATAGATGAATTGATTTTATTGGTTCATCGAATCCAAAATGCTTTTCTGCATAGAAATTTTTATAATCTTCTTCTGTTAGTTCATTTTTATTCTTCCTCCAGATTGGAACCATACTATTTATTACTTGCTCTTCTTGATACTCTTCGTATTCATCTTCTGAACCTTCTTTTAATTTACTCTTTGTAATATCCATTTTAATAGGATATCTAATAAAATCAGAATATTTTTTTATAATTCCTCTTAATCTATACTCTTCTAAAAATTCATCATAGTTCTCGTCTTCTGTATTTTCTTTGATTTTTAATATTATATCTGTTCCAATAGTATCTTTTTCTGTAGGCTCTATGGTATATCCTTCTGCCCCTTCTGATTCCCATTTATATCCTTCATCAGAGCCAAAGGTTCTACTTATAACTGTTACTTTGTCTGCTACCATAAATGCAGAGTAAAAACCAACACCAAATTGACCAATTATATCAAATCCATCTTTTAATTCATTTTCATTTTTAAAAGCAAATGAACCACTATTTGCAATTACACCAAGATTTTGTTCCAAATCTTCCTTTGACATTCCAATTCCTGTATCAGATATGGTTAGTGTCCTATTATCTTTATCAGCAAATATTTTGATATAATAATCATCCTTATTGAAACTAATATTTTCATCAGTTAAAGCCTTATAATAAATTTTATCAATGGCATCAGATGAATTGGAAATCAGTTCTCTTAAAAATATCTCTTTATGTGTGTAGATTGAATTTACCATTAAATCAAGCAAACGCTTGGACTCTGCCCTAAATTCCTTTTTTTCCATAGATATCTTCCCTTTCCTTTTTACTATTGTAAATATTATTAGCACTCTAAGTATTGGAGTGCTAATAATATTTATATATCATATTTATTTTTTCATGTCAACATCTAAGCTACTTATTTTTTAATCTATTAAACATAATGCTCTCTATGGCTATATGCTCTATTAACCCTTCTCCCATTTCTTTTAATTTGTTATAGGTATTTACATAGGTTGGGCAACCCGTTGATGGAACTAGATAATTTTTTGTAACCTTGTTAATCCCCTCTATTAGTTCAACTATTTCTTTATTATCACCTTCCACATTCTCAACTATTTTCATTATATCTCCCAATAACTCTTCTGAAGGCTCCTTTTCATAGTCCATTATCATATAAAATAATGCCCTTTCTTCCTTTATAATATGTGATTCTAATATGGTCTTTAATTGTCCAAATAATCTATGAACCTTTTCTAAAATATCTCCACTATCTTCAAAATGAACTTTAAATATTGTATATACTAATTTTTCTATTTCTGGCAATTCCTTTTTTAATTTAATATGATAATTTCTCAAAATATGCTCTATTATTTCAGAGTATCTTACTATTTGCCAATCTACATTTTCATTATTTAATTTAGCCATCATATCTCTCCTTCAAATGTTCTCTTATAGATATAATGATACCCTGTTGTAAATTAACTAACCCTAGAATATATAAATTGCTTTCACCAAAGTCATCCCAATCCTTTTGTAATTCCTTATTTGGATGACTTCCCCACTTTAACTGAAATATTTCTCTATTCATTCTGATTTTTAAGTCCTGAGTAGCTTCAATGTAATACTTATTATTTGAATTAGAACGAATAATAAATATTCCCATATCTGATTTGGTTTACAAATACTGTTCCTTTAGCTCTTTTTTCCTATCCATCAACTAATACCCCATCTCTTTTAATATTCTAGACAAAGTTCTAAGTCTCTCACCAATAAGCTCACTATCATTACTTAAAACCTGACTAAATAATTTTATATCCTCATCTATCTTTTCATTGTCTGTACATATGGAAACTGTCATAGCATCACCTTGTAATCCAACTCTGTCTATTATAGGGTTTTCAGTATCATATAATTTATCATATCTATATGCTTCCCTAAAATGTTCTAATGCTCTACAAACTAAAATTGATAAATCAAGAACTCTATGGATAGGTAATTCTTCAGATTGTCTAGACCATTTTTCTCCTGTATATCTCCTTTGACTTTTTATGTCAATATAAAATGCTTCTAGACTATTAATAGTCTAGAAGCATTTTATCAACCCTGTATTATCTTATTTTTCTTATTAAATCTAAACTCTTTATACCCCATAATCACTACCCAAACATAAGCAAGAGTCTTTGGTATCATTAAAATTCCAATCAATGGAATTGTATTAGCCCATAATACAACAGGTATATAAAAACCAAAGGATAATATTATTGCCAACCACATAAATTTAAAATTATTATCATCATGCTTTTTAGCTTCACAATAAAAAATCCATATGATAATGATTCCCATAATGGCAAATGGAATATTTCTATATATTCCCCATAAAACAGGTGCATTAAAATTTAACCAATCATTTTGAGGAAAAAAACATAATGCTATTCTTATAATACTTAAAATATAGATTGAGAATGTAAGTCCTCTACGTCCTTGAATCTTGTAACGCTGTCTCCATATATGGTATAAAATCACATAAAATATAGTCATAGTAATAGATGTTATAAGCTTTCCTATACCAAGTATATTAGCATTATCTTCCAAACCAGTTGTAAACAAAGCATATGATCTAGGTATTAAATGAAATGAATCACCTATTCCTAATACAACTGCCATAATACCAAATAACTTAAATTCATTGTTATCTTTACTTTTAAATATCATTACCATACCTATGGTAATAACCCCTAGTAAATAAACTATGTCAAATAATGTTTCCATAATTGCCTGCATAATAATCACTCCTTATATAATATTCATGAACATTGTTCACCAATGTTTAAATTAAAAATCATACTTTAGTATGATCTTAATTTGACATTATTTTCTTTAAAATTGTTATAAAAAAACTTATATCTTCCTCTTCTTTTCTAAGCATTGTAAGCATATTTTCAAAAATAAACTGTGCCATTTTTTCTTTTGAAAATTCTTCAGACCATGGATACCCTTTTAAATCATTATCCATATCTATTAATGTTTTAATTCTAAAAGAAATTTTTTCAAAATATTTATTTTGCCTTTGTTTTCCTAATATCTTTTCTTGGGTTTTTAGTAATGAAAGCTGTTCCAACCAATTTTCTTTGAATTTATGAAGATAATGATACAATATACTATAAATCTCTTTTAAATTATCATAAAAACTTCTATAAGAAAAACTTTTCCAATCAACATTTGCAAAAGCACCTTCCCAAAATTCTTCAATAACAGCTACTAATAAATCTGCTTTTGAAGGAAAATAGTTATATACTGTACCTACAGCAATACCACTGCTCTTAGCAACGGCACGAATATTTATATTGGAAATACCTTGTTTCATAGCAATATCTTTAGCTTCCGATAAAATAATATCCTTGTAATTTTTATTATAGTTATCCATATTTTATTTCACCTCATGAACACCGTTCATATATAGTATAATAATTATTTCTTATTGTCAACATCTTTTTATTTAATAAAACAACACTCTATTTCCCTTGTATATCAATAACCACTATTTCTGGTGGGTTAAATATTCTAGGCAATCTTGGATTGAAGGACACCCCTCTACTTACAACATGAGTATAATTTTCATGCTCATATAATCCACCAGCATATTTTGGAAAGAATCCTTGATCTGGAGCAAAAAGTCCATTTAATATAAAAGGGATTCGTAACTGCCCACCATGGGAATGACCTGAAAGTACCATATCAAAAGATAAAGAATTATATAAATTAACTTCTTCTGGTCTATGAGATAATAATATATTATAACTTGACGAACTATCTATATTTAAAAATGCTTCATAAATTTCTTCATGCCAGTCAGACTTGGGTCTCTTATATCTAATTATATATGGGTCATCTACTCCCCCTATAACTAGTTTAATTCCATTTATATTTACTTCCTTATAATCATTTTCCAAAACATTGATATTAAAAGACCTAAAAATTTCTTTAATATTATCTACTTCCCCTGTCCAAATTTCATGATTACCTGTTACGTAAAATACAGGTGCTATATCTTTTATAGCTTTTAAAAACAGCTCAGTACCTTCTATAGGAACCATATCATCTGCAATATCACCAGCTAAAGCAATTATATCTGGATTTTGCTTTTTTATCTTATTTGCAATTTTACTTTGATTTTTACCATATATATGACTATGTAAATCAGATATAAGCACTATTCTTATGGACTGATTACCTAAAAGTTTATCTGTTTTAACCGTATATTTCCTTGTAACAAGCCCATTATAGAAACCTAATAAAGTAAAAATAATGAGCAGAACTAATCTAACTTTAGATTTTCGTTTTTGTTTAATCATATAGCCTCCAATGTACTTTAAAAAATATAATATCTATCCTCCATATATTATATTTTATGACAGTAAAAAATGGGTTACATATATATTACAAATTAAACTACATATTGTACTGGACTACTTCTCGGTATATTGTTCATACACGTGGCAAGGGAACCACTCTTATGCTCCTTGAGAAATTCGGATATTAAAATCTTTAATTCTTCTGCCGATACTTTTTTATCTTTCACTTAATCACTCCTTATTAATATTCTAAAATTATCCATAACTCTACCACTTTACTTCTCTATATATAGTATTATTTTCCTCTTCTTGTAAATTATTCTTTAAGATACTTGGCATAAGGACTATAATGATAATAAAGGATTAATTGCTAAGAATAGGTATAAACTAAATTATATAAGGAGGTTTCTATGAATAATTTTGAATATAATCTTGAAAAGTATGCTGAGCTTGCTGTAAAAGTTGGAGTTAATTTAAAAGAAAAGGAAGGTCTGATAATAACAGGTAATACTCATACCTTACCCCTTGCAAGATTAATAATGAAAAAGGCATATGAATTAGGAGCAAAGCATGTAGAATTTCAACTAAATGATGATGAAATGAGTTTAATAAGATTTAAATATGGAAAAGATTATGTATTTGAAAATTTTCCAGAGTGGAAAGCAAATTCCCTTGAAGCTATGTACAAGGACAATTATCATCATATTTTCATTCTTGCTTCTGACCCTGAATTATTAAAGGATATAGATGGAGAAATAGTTGCTAAAAGTCAAAAGTCAGCATCTCAAGCAATGTCACCTGTAATGAAATATAGAATGACTGGACTTACCAAATGGAATATAATAGCTATGCCATCAGCTTCATGGGCAAAGTCAGTATTTCCTGATTTAGATGAAAAAAATGCCATAGAAAAACTTTGGAAAAATATTTTTGCTGCAACTAGAGTTGATGAAGAAGATCCAATAAAGGCATGGGAAACACATGATAAAAATCTAAAAAAATATAGGAACTTTTTAAATGAAAAGCAATTTGAAAAGTTGGTATTTAAAGGGCCTGGAACTGATTTGGAAGTATACTTAGCCAATGGACACTATTGGATGGGCGGGGCAAAAATAAGTCAATCTGGAGATTCCTATGTAGCCAATATTCCTACGGAAGAAGTCTTTACTACTCCACACCGTTTAAAAGTAAATGGTACTCTAAGAGCTACAAAACCTCTAAGTTTAAATGGAAAACTTGTAGATAATTTTGGTTTTACTTTTAAAGATGGTAAAGTAGTAGATTTCTATGCAGAAAAGGGATATGATGTTTTAGAAAAACTTATGGAAAATGATGAAGGTGCTAAATATTTAGGAGAAGTTGCCTTAGTACAAGACGATTCCCCTATATCAAATACTGGTATACTATTTAATGAAACCCTATTTGATGAAAATGCCTCCTGTCATTTTGCCCTAGGTCGTGCTTATGCCTATGCCATGAGAGATGGATCACATATGACTCAAAAAGAGTTAATGGATAAAGGTGCTAACTTTAGTTTAATCCATGTGGATTTTATGGTAGGTGGGCCAGAACTCAATATTACAGCATATGAAAAAGATGGTAATATAGTTAAATTGTTTGAAAATGGAAACTGGGTGTTTTAGAAAATATAAAATTTTCACCTATTTATTATAGGTTTTCTAACCTCTAACTCTATAATAATATATTTAGACATGAGTAACAAATTAATAACTTGTCTAATATACTAGAATATAGACAGATTTAAAGTTCAATAGAGGGGAGGATAAATCATGGCTACAAAATTATTCAAACTTGCAATAGATGCTGTTACAACAACTGATACTGATCTTAAGCCAGAAATCAAACAATATTTTTATGAATTAAGAGAAGATGAAAGAACTGGTAGTACCCTTACTATCCCAGCTAATCAGTTTATAGATGACGCTGGTAATGCTATAACAGGAAATCTGACAACCAAATCTACAGACAATGGATATTATCTGTTATTTATCAATGGAACATTACAACAATCTAGTCTATTTACAGTTAGTGCTGATGGCTCTCAAGTTGTTATTACTGAAGCAGCTACAGTTCCCGTTGGTGCACCAATTACCTTAATTGTAAACAACTTTGCTCCAGCCTCTGATTCTACAACTACAATAACAACTTAATTATCATATTTGAGGATGTGCTATAAATTGCACATCCTTTTAGATTTATCCAATTATTTATTTTGGTTTTAAAGAACTCATTTTTATTATATACATAAGATAATGAAAGAAAATATCTTATATCTTTATTTTTGGAGTGATAATTATGTTTAAAGATAAACTTTCTAAAATTATTTCTTGTTTAAGAAATAAAAAAAAATCTTTTAATTCTGAAAAACAACTATTATGTGCAGATGTTTATCAATACAATACATTGTCTGATGGAATAAAAAGAATTTATACAAATGATGATGAGTTAAAAGAATATGGTAATAAAGATATTCTTGATCCCAGTAAAGTATCTTATTTTGACTTATTTATCAATGGAGTATTGCAACCAAAGGTAAACTATGAGATTCATAAAGGACTTCTTGTCTTAAATACAGAAGATATCCCCCCAAAAGGTACTACTATTATCATTAATTTTATTACCTTTAAGAAGGGTATTTCAAAGAAACTTAATTCTGCCATAGTAGATAGCAATATTCCTTCTGGATATATATCAACTGAACCTGTGACTGACATGGATATTAATATTGGAGATAATGTAAAGTCCTATCTAAAACTAAAGAAAATTATTATGTCAGGTCCCCAATGTATTTTTACAGGACATATATCCAGTTGGGAGTTCACACTATTAATAAGCAATATAGAAAATATACCAGTAAACAATATTATTGTCACAGACAATATTCTGATAGACTCTATTTTAGACATACAAAATCTTTCCTCATCTCATGGTCATATCCTTATAAAAAACAAAATGATTACTTGGAATATAGATGTTTTAAATGTAGGAGAATCTGCAGCTGCAAGTTTTAAAGTGAATGGTTATTTTAAATGTAGTGGAATTCGTTTTATCAGCAGAAGTTTCTCAACTGGAAATAGTTCACTAGGTCATGTAAAAACAGATATTATTTCTAGTATTCCAATAGAAGTTATCAAAGGATTAGATATTACCAATACTCTTACATCAGGTTCAATGGAGATAAACATTGGAAAAGTCGGTGCTTGGAGAATAGAAATAAAAATAGCTAATCTTAGTGATAATAATATATTAAATATTGTTGTAACAAATACTTTGCTTATTGAAAATATCAATAATATTAAGATTGTTAGTTTATCTCAAGGAACTGCTGACTTATCTGGGAATGAAATCCTTTGGAAAATTGATATACTAAAAAGTCTTGAAACTTCCCTTCTAGTTATAGATATAGCAGGGTCATTTTCAATGGATGGTTTTAGAAACTTATGTACTTCTTCAGTAGTAGGAAATATATCTACTGGTAAAATACTTGCAGGTCCTTCACAGGATTTTAAAATAATAGTCTTTCCACCTGGCAACCCACCAAAAGAAAAATTGCTACTTGAAAATTCTGTATTAAATAAACCTTTAGCTGCCTTCTCCAATAAATTTAAAAGATGGAGATTTTCTCTAAAAGTTACTAATCTGACAAATAATATTTTAGAAAATATTATTGTTACAAATTATTCTCTATTTGATGAACTCCATAATATCAGTATTCTATTTGTATCATGGGGACATGTTTCCATATTTAACAACTCTATTATTTGGAATATTGAAGAACTTCCTCCAAATAAAACCTTAACAGCTATCTTCGAAATAGAAGGTCTTTTTACTGCTACTGGACTACGCTCTCTAAACAAGACCATTGCTTTAGGGTTAGATCCAAATTCAAATACTTGTATACTATCAAATATATCTTCTGGGGCATCTATAAAAATCTTAGATTATTTACATGACTTCAAGAATACTTCTATCATTGTCAACAAAGTTTATTCTCAATATCAACAAAAAAATTGCTTTAAATGTATAAGTATAGATATAGGTGATAATAACTTTAAAAACATTAAATTCAAATCAGGATTTATTATAAAAAACAGTCTAGTAATAACTAAAATAAAAGATAGAATAAACTGTAAAAGAGTTGAATTTGTCTTGAGAATACCCTTTGAAATAACTACTACAGATAATACTGTTATCAAAGGACATCTTCCTGATATAGTTAAGGATATTATTATGTTTATACCAGAAGCAAGAGATGAACTTTCATTTAATATTGTAGTAGAGACTAATTCAAAGCTTTTGAAAACTCCTATTAAGTCAGATAATCAATTAAACTTTCCAGTAGGCATATTTATTATTATTAAGGCAATAGGAAAGGTTCAGATATTAATACCTAGTTTTGAATTTTATCCAGAAACTTCATATTGCCAAGATTTTATTGAGAATTCAAACTGTAGCTTTTTTAAATCTAAAGATTTTCCTAATTTTTTTCCATCTCCAGATAATTTATATATTAGAAAGAAATCATTAAATACCAATTTAGATAATAGATGTCCCTCTATATTCGGTAATTTAATCATTAAAAAATATATTGTATCAGGTCCTATTGAGATTAATAACAATATCTCTTATACATGGAAAATAGAAATTCATATATTAAATAACGGATACGGTCCTCTTAGCAATGTGATTATGACGGATACCTTATTCTTAGATAATTTAGTTAATGTTAACATCATAAGCTTAACTCAAGGTACTGCCTCCTTGGAAAATAATCAAATAATCTGGCATATAGGAAGCCTAAATTCTAATGGTATAGTTGTACTAGGGGCAGAAATTACTGGCTCATTTAATAATAACAGTTATAAAATTCTCAGTGCAGAAAACTACCAATATAATACAATTTCAAATGGAATTAAGAAAGAGTTTAACAACAATGACGAAATAAAAACATACGGTAATCAAGGAATTCCTGACCCAAATCAAGTTTCCTATTTTAATCTCTTTATTAATGGAGTATTACAGCCAGAAACAAACTATATAGTAAAACCAGGTACTTTAACACTAAAGACAGCAGATATTCCTCAAGAAGGTGTACCCATTATCCTACAGTCTCTAAAAATAAAAGATGAAAACAATCAAATTCTTAAAGCAGAAACTTATCAATTTAATACACTTGCTTGTAAAAAAATAATTTATACCAATAAAGATGAGTTGACTATGTATGGTAATAGAGGAATTCTTAACCCCGAAGAGATTTCTTATTTAATTCTTTTTATAAATGGTGTAAGTCAACCCAAAACTAATTATATAGTTGAAACAGGCATGCTTATATTAAGAACAGAATGTATGCCAGTAGAAAATTCACCTATTTGTATAAAATTTATTTCTTTATTCCTATAAATTAACCATCTTTTATATGGAATTTGTGACTTTTTTACCTTTTCTAGTAATTAATTTTAAATATAGCACCATATTCTCTAAGCTTTGTTTCATTTCCTATCCATACAGGTGTTCCTTTATCAATTAGATTATACAAGGCTTCTACATCTTCATTATACATTCTAACACAGCCTAATGAAATGTATTTGCCAATACTATTCTTGTTAGAATTTCCATGTATGCCATAGGAGCCTCCTCCCCTTATACTTAACCCCATCCATCTCTTACCAAGGGGATTATTTGGCTCTCCTCCCTTTATAGGTTTATGTTTTCCTGCCCCTCCCCATGCTGGGTTTACATATTTTGTTACTATAGTAAATTTCCCTTCTGGAGTATATTCTGGCAACTTCCCTGTTGCAACAGGATATTTCTTTACTATTTTTTTCTCCCTTATATGGTATAAGGTATTACTGCTTTTATTAATTATTATAAAATCTCCTATTGATATTTCTGAAGTAAATTCTACTTCTATTTCTGAAATACTTATCTTATTTAATTCCATATCTTCATTTATCTTTTGATATGTATTTTTCCCAACTATACCATCAGATTGCAATCCATTCTCTTTTTGATATCTAGCTACAATATTTTTTGTTTTATTATCAAAATAATAACCATCTACTATATCTGTATATCCCTTTTTCTTCAAGAAACTTTTAAGCTTCAAAACCTCATCACTAGATATGCCTTCTCTTAGCATTAATCCATTAATATCAAATTTTATAATTTCTGCTTTCTGTTCTTCCTGGACTTCTTCAGGAAGGATTTCCTTAATTTCTTTATCTATTTCTTCTTGCCTTTCTTCTTGAATATCTTCCTCAACTTCTTCCTGTTTTTTTATTATGACTTCATCCTTAGAACCTTCCTTTAATCCTTCTATTAAGCCCTGAATACTATCTGCTTTTTCTTCTGATTCATCTTGAAACACTATACTCTCTATAATATTTATTTCCCCATTATTCATATCTCCATTTACTGGATCACCTAACATAATTGGGGGAAGTATCATAAACATTAATATATAACTATTTAAGCCCATTTTAATCCTCTCCTTTTCAGATATAAGTTCTCTTAAATTGTATTTTCATATTGGAAAATTTATGAGTTAAAAATTACAATAATTCCTAGTAAATTGGTAGGTTTACTTTTAAAAATTAGTGGTATAATTATATAAATGATAATTATTATCATTTATATAATTTATTTCATGTAAAGGAGATTTTTATGGCAAAAAATTTATTAAATATAAATAGCTTGAAGGTAAATATAGAAGGTAAAGAAATATTAAAAGGACTTAGTTTACAGGTCAGAGAAGGAGAAACTCATGTTATCATGGGACCTAATGGAGGTGGAAAATCTACTTTAGCATATACATTAATGGGACATCCAAAGTATGAAATTACAGGTGGAGAAATAGAATTTGAAGGAGAATTAATAAATAATCTAAAGGCTGATAAAAGAGCTAAAAAAGGAATATTTTTATCCTTTCAATATCCAGAAGAAATACCTGGTGTTACTGTAGAAGAGTTTTTGAGAACTGCAAAAACATCAGTTTCAGGGGAAATACAAAAGCTTATCCCCTTTAAAAAGCTATTGAAAGAAAAAATGGAGCAGCTAGAAATGAAAGAAGAATATGCATCTAGATATTTAAACCTTGGATTCTCAGGAGGCGAGAAAAAGAAAAACGAAATTCTACAGATGTCTATTTTAGAACCTAAGCTTGCTATTCTAGATGAAACAGACTCTGGTCTTGATGTAGATGCCATAAGAATAGTAGCAGAAGGTGTAAAAAAAATCAAAGATGAGAAGAACTCCATTTTGGTAATAACTCACTATAATAAATTATTAGATTATCTTAACCCAGATTATATCCATATATTACTTGATGGAAAAATAGTCAAAACTGGTGGAATAGAATTAGCCAAAGAAATTGATGAAATGGGATATGAAAATATTAAATCAGAGTTTTCCATTAAATAGAGGTGAGAAATATGGAAAGAAAAAAAACATTTATCAAAGATATTAATAGGAGAATTTATGATATAAAAAATGATTTTTCTTATAAATATAAATCTGATAAGGGATTAACTCCAAAGATAATAAGGGAAATATCAAGAGAAAAAGACGAACCTGAATGGATGACTAATTTTAGATTGAAATCATTAGAAATATATAATAGTAAGCCAATGCCTATTTGGGGAGTAGATTTATCAGAACTGGATATGGAAAATATAATAACCTATATTAAACCCGATGCTGCTATGAAACATAGTTGGGATGATGTACCTGAAGATATAAAAAAAACCTTTGAATTATTAGGTCTTCCTCAAGCAGAAAGAGAATCTTTAGCTGGAGTGGGAGCACAGTATGATTCGGAAGTTGTATATCATAATATCAGACAAGAATTAGTAGACCAAGGAGTAATATATACTGATATGGAAACAGCGTTAAAGGAATATGAAGATATAGTTAAAGAATACTTTATGAAACTTGTTCCCCCTAATGACCATAAATTTGCGGCTTTACATGGAGCAGTTTGGTCAGGAGGTTCCTTTGTCTATGTACCAAATGGAATCCAAGTAGATATTCCACTGCAATCATACTTTAGACTTAATGCACCAGGAGCTGGACAATTTGAGCATACCTTAATAATTGTAGAAAAAGGAGCAAACCTTCACTTTATTGAAGGCTGTTCAGCACCAAAATATAAGGTAAACAATCTTCATGCTGGTTGTGTAGAACTTTTTATAAAGGAAAATGCAAGTTTGAGATATAGTACCATAGAAAACTGGTCTAGAAATATGTATAATCTAAATACCAAAAGAGCTGTAGTAGATAAAAATGGTACTATTGAATGGGTTTCAGGTTCCTTTGGTTCCAAGGTTTCCATGCTATATCCTATGAGTATATTAAGGGGAGAAGGTGCAAGATCAGAATTTACAGGAATTACCTTTGCAGGAAAAGGGCAGCATTTAGATACTGGTACCAAGGTTGTCCATGCAGCTCCACACACAACATCAACAGTTAATTCTAAATCCATCTCTAAAGATGGAGGTTATGCATTTTATAGAGGACTACTTAAAGTAGCTAAAGATGCATATGGCTGCAAATCATCAGTATCTTGTGAATCATTGATGCTCGATAATAAGTCTAAATCAGATACTTTGCCAATAATAGAATTGAATAATGACAATATAGATATAGGTCATGAAGCTAAAATAGGTAGAATTAGCGATGAAGCTATTTTTTATCTTATGAGTAGGGGAATTAGTGAAGAAGAAGCTAAAGCCATGATAGTTAGGGGCTTTGTAGAGCCAATAACTAAGGAACTCCCCCTTGAATATGCAGTTGAATTAAATAATTTGATTAACATAGAGCTAGAAGGCACTATTGGATAAGGAGTGATAAAATGCTTTGGAAAAGAATTGGATTAGAAGATTTTGAATTTCCTAAGGTTGCAGATTATAAAAAGGATTATATAAAACTTGAAAATAGTCTTCCCCCTGGAGTTGAGTTAATAAAAATAACTGAAGATGCAGATGACTATTTTAATATAGATGGAATTCAAGGGTTAGGTGATAAATTTATTTCCTTCGCTAAAGAATTTTATAATAGTGGTATAGCTTTATCCCCTTCTAGAAACACCAAAATTATCGCCCCTATAAAAATTGAATTTAATATAGATGATAAAAATCCTATTGTTATAGATAAAAATATTATTATAGCTGAATCAGGTAGTGAGATAACCTTAGTTATTGACTATAGCTCTAGTGAAAAAGTAGAAGGCTTTCACAATGGACTTACTGTTGTATATGCAAAAGAAAACTCTGTAGTCAATATAATAAAAATTCAGAGGATGAATGATATTTCATGTAATTTTGATTCAAATATTGCTTTTGTAGAAGGACAAGGCAAAGTAAATTGGCTCTCAGTAGAGTTGGGGAGTAATATTAGTGGTTGTAACTATACCACCTTTTTAGAAGGTGAAGCCAGTGAGTCCAATCTTTCATCTATATATTTAGGAGATGGTACACGTAAAATGGATTTAGGCTATTCCATGATACACCAAGGTTCTAGAAGTATAAGTACAATTGAAACTAAAGGAGTTCTCAAAGATAAATCTCGAAAAGTATTTAGAGGAAATCTTGATTTTAAAAGAGGAGCTAGGCATTCTAAGGGAACTGAAGAAGAATATGTAATACTGCTTGATCCCACGGTGAAATCTGACTCTATCCCCGCATTATTATGTGATGAAGATGATGTAGAGGGAGAACATGCTGCAAGTGCAGGACAAATTGATGAAAATAGACTTTTTTATCTTATGAGCAGAGGATTAGATGAAAGAGAAGCGAAAAAGCTAATTATAGAAGCATCCTTTAGACCAGTAATTGATAAAATACCCTTGGAAAATTTACGCAAATTAATTAGTAATGAAGTTGATAGGAGACTTATAAATGATTAAACTAAATCCCCAAGAAATAAAAAAAGATTTTCCTATATTTAATCAAAAAATAAACGGTAATAGATTGGTATATTTAGACAATGGTGCTACAACACAAAAACCTATACAAGTTATTAATTCCATAAATGATTACAACAAAACCTCTCATGGCAACCCTCATAGGGGGGCTCATCAACTCAGCATAATGGCTACAGAAGAATATAATTTAGCTAGAGAAAAGGTAAGAGAATTTATAAATGCTAAGTATATAGAAGAAATTATCTTTACAAGAAACACTACTGAATCCATTAATCTAATTGCCAATTCCTATGGAATGGAATTTATAAAAGAAAATGACGAAATACTCTTAGCAATCTCGGAACATCATAGCAATATACTTCCTTGGCAAAGGATAGCAAAAGAGAAAAAAGCAATTTTAAAATATATGTATTTAAATGAAGAGGGAAGAATTCCTCCAGAAGAAATAAAGAAAAAATTAACTAATAAAACAAAGATTGTATCTATTGCACAGATGTCTAATGTCCTTGGAACTATTCATCCTTTAGGCGAAATAATAGACTATGCTCATAAAATAGGCTCCATAGTTATAGTAGATGGTGCCCAAAGCACTCCTCATATTCCAGTAGATATTCAAGATCTGGATGCAGATTTCTTTGTTTTTTCTGCCCATAAAATGTTAGGTCCTATGGGAATAGGAGTATTATATGGTAAGAAAAACTTATTAGAAAATATGCCTCCATTTTTAATGGGAGGCGATATGATAGAATATGTTTATGAACAGGAAGCTACATTTGCCCCCCTTCCATATAAATTTGAAGCAGGGACACAAAATGTAGAAGGGGTTATAGGACTTAAAACAGCCATTGATTATTTACAAAAAATAGGATTAGATAATATCCATAATCACGAAAAAATCCTAGTAGAATATGCTCTAGAAAAAATGCTAAGTATACCCTATGTAAATATACAAGGACCTATAGATTTGGAAAAACGAGGTGGAATAATATCCTTCACCATAGACGATATACATCCACATGATGTGGCGTCTATTTTGGATTCCTATGGTGTTGCCCTTGGGGCAGGACATCATTGCTGTCAGCCTTTAATGAGATATATTAATATTCCTGCAACTTCAAGGATAAGCTTCTATCTCTATAATACAAAAGAAGATATAGATCAATTTATTGAAGGAATTAAAAATGTAAGGAAGTGGTTAGGCTATGGATCTTAATTCAATATATACAGAACTTATTATGGAGCATAATAGAAGTGGACACAATAAAAAGCCCTTATTAAATCCAGATATTACTGAAAATGGTCATAATCCTAGCTGTGGTGATGATATTAGTTTACAATTAAAACTTAATGGAAATATAATAAAGGATGCTTCATTTACTGGAACTGGATGTGCCATATCTCAAGCATCTACATCTATGATGATAGACTTGATAAAGGGCATAAATATAGAAGAAGCACTAAATTTAGTGGAACTCTTTATAGGAATGATTAAAAAAGAAATCAATGATGAAAATGAACTAGAAAAATTAGAAGATGCTATGGTTCTTCAAAATATTTCTAATATGCCTGCCAGAGTAAAATGTGCAGTTTTATCATGGCATACACTGAAGGAGGCTATTAACAAAATAAAGATGGTTTAAACCATCTTTATTTTGTTTTTTCACTAATAGCTACTGTTTTCTTGCTTATATCCAATATATAATCTGCTAAATAATCTAAACTTTCATCATGCATTACTGCCACTATCGTTTTCGTTCCTTTTATTGAATCTAAATATTTTACAACATTATTCTGAGTCATCTTATCCAAATTTAACATAGGCTCATCTAAAAACATATAATCACTTGGTTGGGATAAAACTCTTAATAAATTCAATTTCTGTTGTTGTCCAAAACTTAAATTCACAGGATTATTAGTTATTTCTTTCCTGTCAAAATCTATATTCAACATTTTATAAACTTTAGGTTCCGGCTCAATACCCAATAGATTATCTTTAAAACCTCCATTAACAATAAGAATAGGATAAGTTAAGTAACTATAATTATCTATATCTTTAGATATAGATAGATTTCCCTGACCAAATTCTTTTGCTAAATTTCCTGTTATATAATTTATTAACATTGATTTACCACTGCCATTTTCACCCTTTATTATTACAAATGAATTTACTGGTATATCAATACTTCCCATTCTAAATAATAAATCTGTCTTCTCATTGTTTTTATACATACTAAAACCATTTGAGCTAATTAGAGTATCTGAAGTTCTTATATCTTCAAACCCAGATGATTCTTTCGACTCTTTCTCTAATAAGTCTATTCTATTAATATTGGCTTGATTAGCTTGCTTTCTTACAATAGTTGATACTAATTCAGAAATAGGTCTTGAAATGAAATTAATTAATTGATATAAAAACAATACCTGTCCAACTGTCAATTTTGAATTAAAACCCATATAAGCTGAGATTGATAAAATTAAAATACTATAAAACTTTGTTATAATCTCAGGTATACTGGTAGATAATATTTCATACAGCTTAAATCTTGTTACAAAATCTAAATACTTATAGGATGATGAATTAAATCTATTTATAAACACTTTCTTTGTTTTAGAAATATTTATCTCTCTTTTTGATTCAATTATACTTCTAGTTTCATTTAAGAACAAATCTTGAGTAGGTAATCCCTTTTCTTGATACTCTGCAATAAGTTCACTAGGCTTAGAGGAAGCAAATAATGCTAATGGGATATATAGCATAAAAAGAATTCCTATAACTTTATTAATATAAAATATAACTCCTATCACAAATATAACAATCATTAAATTTGAAACCCAGCGAACGTATAATTCAATTGCAATACTCCCGTAAGAAAAGGCTGAGTTAGTAACTACATTGTAATAGAACCCTTTATCTTTCTTACTATAATTTTTATAGTTTAAATTTAAAAGGTTAATCAAAGCATTTTTAGATATATCAATAGAAGCAATCAATTCATTTCTAATAGGTAGGTATTTTCCCAAAAGTATTGTTGTGAAACTACTAACCATTGCTATAAAAACTGCAGCAATTATCCAATATTTAAATAAATATATTTTATTCCCTATTAGTACCTTATCTATTAGGAAAGATATGTTATATGAAAAACAAATAACTACAAAAGAATTAAAAAATAATCCTAATGCCAAAAGAAGATGTTTAGTCTTTCTTTTGTAACTTTTCATAATTCACCCTCATTAATTAAATTATATTATCTAACATATTCAAAGTCAGTCTCAACTCATCTAAAATCATTTCTTTGCAATTAGAAACATGTAAATCGTTTGCCACAAAACATCCTCTCGAACATATATATTTATATTTACACTCATTGCATTTGTCATTATGTTTATTATTATATTCCTGTATAGCTTGTATCTTTCTAGTATTTAGGCAATAGTTTGTTTCGTTAAACTTACCTATAATTAAATTTTTATCCTCAGGACAAGTGTATATATCTTTAGTATTAAAATCCAATACCCATGTATTTCCGGCTTCACATCTATTACATGATACTCCTTCTTCATTTAATATTCCTATTA
Source organism: Tissierella praeacuta DSM 18095 (assembly GCF_900128955.1). GTDB lineage: Bacteria > Bacillota > Clostridia > Tissierellales > Tissierellaceae > Tissierella > Tissierella praeacuta. The sequence continues at coordinate 83,893 of NZ_FQTY01000003.1, read as the reverse complement.
TTTTATTCAGCATATTAGAATTAATAGATATATTTAAATTTTCATATTTATTTAAATTACCAATACCATTAATATAATTCATGAAATCTATTTGAGAATATGAATAATTCGTATGCAATACCCTATTTAATATAATATTCATTCTTGGGGTGTTTGAAAATCTACTATTAAAATATTCCAGTGTATTAATTAAATCTCCATTATTATTCTGGTCAATATTAATCTGTATTGATACATCTTTATCTGATAATTTATACATTTCAACAACGTTAATCAAATAATCATATGTATATTTATTAGTAATACGTCTTTTATTATGAAAATCCTTAGTTCCATCTATAGTAATTATGATATTTTTAAATTGTTCATTAGCCAGTACAATATTCTTTATCTTGTCCGTATGATATCCATTAGTATATACATTAACTGTGGTGGGATATATAAACTCTAAAAATTCTAATACATTTTTAATATTTTCTTCTAATAATGGCTCTCCTCCAAATAAATAGATTTCATCGAAGTAGTTTAATATCTTTTTTAAAAATTTATAGTAATCATCTAAATTATCTATAGGATTCTGTCTATAATCATGATTCTGATAACAATATACACAATTTATATTACAACTAGAATTAAATTTCACATAAAGTTTTCTCAAAACTGGCTTCAATTCCAAGTTAATAGGATAAATTCTATCCGAAACTCTCATACTTTTATTATCTAAATCCAAATATACTCTTTGACCCCTAAATTTAAAATACATACTTTTTCCTCCAGTAACAATATAACAATAATCTGTTATTTTAATATAAGATATAAATCCTCTTAAAATAGAGGATTTATATCTTGATTTGTATAGCTAACATATTACTACGCCACTACAACAATGTCCTGCTGTGTAGAAATTACTCTTTAAAGTTTTTTTACTCCTTACAAGTACTTTCATACTATAATTACCTCCTTTATATTTATTATTTAAGCTAAAATAGCTAAAATTGCTCTCTAACAATAAAGGTTAGAAGATCATCTAATACAACTTTTTCTGGTATACATCCAGAAAATCCTAATTCTCTCTTAACTTCACATCCACCCATACATAGTGGAAGAACCTTACATTCACTACATTCTTCAGGATAAGGAAAATCTTTTCTTTCATTAATTATATTGCTTACGGTGAATTCATATTCCATACTATCATCCTTTCCAGTACATGATAGAAGCTCAAGCTTAGGAGATAAGTAGTATGCATTTTTTGTTACAAAAGGACATGGATTTGGTAAACTATTTGGAATAAGAATATCTTTACCACATAATTGGAGAGTCTTAAAACATTCCAAATAAGCCATGCAAAATTCATCATAACTAAGCATTTCGAATTCAGCATCTAAAGAATGCTTTTCCATTTGTGAAAATACAAAAGATATACGTTCCAAATATTTTGAATACCTTTTAGTCAGATATTTTATTAATTCACTAGCTTCCAAAACATTTTCTTTACATAAATTAATTCTAAAAATAATTCTAGAGTTAATTCTATCTATAATATTATCTATATTAGATATTATTTTATCAAAACTATTAAAATTAGATTTTCTTAAATGATTATGAGTATCTTTCATCCCTTCAATCGTAATTTGAATTGTTTCAAAATTAATTTGAATAATATTTTCAATATCTAATAAATATCCATTTGTTACTAAATAAGGTAAGTATAATATATGGAGCTTATCACACATCTTCTTGAATTCATTATGTAAATGTAACAGGATATTATAATTGAGCAACGGTTCTCCACCAAAATATGATATTCTCAATTCTTTATAGTTATTTATTTCAAGTAGTGTTTTTACTTTCTCTAATAATTTATTTGCTTCTTTAATTGTCATTTCAACTGGATTTCGAGTTTGATAACAATAAACACAATTAAAATTACATTTCTCAGTTAATGATAACGTTATATCTAGGCTAAAAAAATCATTTTTCACATTATAACCAACTTCCTCTATTAACTCCTTAAATTCATCAACCTCATTATCTATTAGATATCCCTGTTCAATTAATTCATTATAATATTTAGGCATATCTAGTAGATTAGAATTATCAACCTCTATTAAACCATTTTCTTTACAATTAAATACAAATTCCCTATTGTCTACTTTAAAGTGATGATTATAAATTGATTCTTTTAATTTAATCATTTTTCCACCTCTTAAAGATTTTATTTTATATCATTATGGTATAAGCTCAGAATATTGCAATTATTTTGATTATTTTTAACCTCTTATGCTTTATTTTGTCTTATATGATTTTATTTTTGTTAAGATCTTAATTATTTTATTTTTATAGCTATTAAATTTACACATATAAACAATGTACTTACAGTTCCCCCATGGAAAACAAAATATGATATTAATATCAATACATAGTAAAACCAAATTCAAATTAGCTTATGATTAACTAAATATTAATGTGTAAAATTCATCAAGAATAGTTAACATAGTATTCAAATTTTGTGTATACAGTATTATACTAACATCATATCTTGTATATTCCATATTTTTTAAGATACATTGAAATAATTTTTTGAAACTTCTTTTATATTCTATACTTTTATTTGTTTTCTTTTGAACAAAAGAAAAAAACAAAGCAAAAATAATTACCCTATTGATTTAAGTTCATCAACCTTATTATGTTTTCAGCTGTTTTTTCCATATTCTCTTGTCCTTTTTCTAATGCTTCTTCCAATGTGGTTATATCTCTTGTTATACTGAAAATAGAATCAATCCCCATAGTATATAAAGTTTCTATATTAGTTCCTACTCTACCTGCTAAGGCTACCACTGGTTTATTGTATTCTTTTGCAAGCCTTGCCACTCCAATAGGGGTTTTTCCAAATTGAGTTTGAAAGTCAATTGATCCTTCACCAGTCCATACCATATCTGCATAAGGTAATTTCTCTTCAAGCTTTGAATACTTAATTACCATATCAATGCCTTTATTTAATCTGCCATTTAAAAATGCCATAAGCCCTGCACCAAGTCCACCAGCCGCTCCTGCTCCTGACTCATATAAAACATCTATACCTAATTTCTCTTTTATTAAAATACCATAATGTCTCAAATTATTATCTAATACTTTCATAATTTCAGGGGTTGCTCCTTTTTGTAATCCAAATACATAGGAAGCCCCCTGCTTTCCACATAAAGGATTGTTCACATCACAAGCAACTTCTACAATAACATCCTTCAAACGATTATCAAAATTAGATAAATCAATTGTAACTAATTTATCTAATTCTCCTCCTCCAAATCCTAATTCCTTACCCTCTTTATCCAGAAATTTACCACCTAATGCTTGTACAACTCCTATCCCACCATCATTAGTTGCACTGCCGCCTATACCCATTAATAATTTTTTAACTCCATGATTTAAACAGGACTTTATAAGTTGTCCAGTACCATAAGTAGTAGTTATTAAAGGATTTCTTTTTTCAGAGGGTACCAAATGAATACCACTTGCACTAGCCATTTCTATTACTCCAGTTTCTCCATCTCCTAAAATACCATAACTTGCTTCTACTTCATTTCCTAATGGTCCTATTACTTCTACAGTATATATCTGTCCATTTGTAGCATCTACTAAGGACTGCATTGTTCCCTCTCCTCCATCAGCCATTGGAACATGTATACAACTAATACTATTATTTGCCTTTTTAATTCCTCTTTCCATAGCATGGCAGACCTCTTTAGCTGTCATACTTTCTTTAAATGAATCAGGTGCTAATAGAATAACAAAATCTTTTTTCATATTTAACCTCCGAATGTTATTCATAAATCTTTCACTTCAACTATAGTTAGTTTACTATATTAATGGGATTACCTGATATAAAAGCTTTTAAATTATCTACTGCTATATTCATAAGCCTTTGCCTGCTTTCTTTTGGTGCCCATGCAATATGAGGGGTAATAATTATATTTTTAGCACTAAGCAATGGATTATCTAACTTAATAGGTTCTGATGATACTACGTCACATGCTGCTCCTGCTACCTTCCCAGCATTTAAGGCATCTCTTAAATCTTCTTCTACAATTAATTGACCACGAGAAGTATTGATTATCATAACTCCATCCTTCATCTTATTAATTGTATCTTTATTAATTATGCCCTTTGTTTCTGGAAAAAGCGGACAATGTAAAGAGATGACATCTGATTTTTCCAAAAGTTCCTCTAAATCAGCATATTTACAAGTTTCTGTTTCAAGCTCTGATCTTCTATTATTACTAAATGCCAAAATATTCATCCCTAATGCTTGTGCAATTTTAGCAGTTCTTTGACCAATTCTGCCGAATCCTATAATGCCCATAGTCTTTCCATCAAGCTCAACCATTGGGTGATTCCAAAAACACCAGTCCATATTATTTGTCCATTCACCATTCTTTACCTCATCTGAATGTTCACCCACATGATGACAAAGTTCCAATAATAGAGCCATTGCAAATTGTGCAACTGCATTAGTACCATAAGTTGGAATATTGCAAACAGGAATATTTTTATTCTTTGCAGCTATTATATCTATATTGTTATATCCTGTTGCAAGTTCACCAATAAACTTTATATTAGGGCATGAATCTAAAATTTCTTTTGTAATTTAGCTCGTCCCAACTCAAGTCTCCTGGATTTAAAGTATATCCGTCTAAAACTACAATTTTCATAATATACACCTCATTAAATTTATATTTATATAGTTAGAAGCAAAAATAACTTCTTATACCCATATCCTTAAACCACATAAGTATCTCAATTTTTTTAACATATATCTATTATATTCTATATTTAATCTTATAACCATATTTGTTATACTTTCTTCCAAATATACAATTTTTGGTATATTAACTTTTTGGGTTTACATAATAAAGATACTCTTATATAATATTCCATATTGCATGCAATCATAACTGCTGAATCCTAAATATTATAAGTAGGTAGGGAACCTTCTATCCCAAGCCCGTCAGCTAACTTCGGAAGCATTATTACGGAAGGAGTGTGTATGCCAATGAAAGGAAAAAAAGTATTATCAGTCTTGATAGTTTTAACATTGTTATTGGTACCAATAAGCAAAGTATTTGCAAGGGAAAGTTATATAACTTTAAAATTTGGCAACAAAGGAAAAGCAGTTTCTAAGCTTCAACAGGCATTAAAAAATCATGGATATTATAGAATTTCCATAGATGGTGTCTATGGTAAATCAACTGAAAAAGCTGTTGTTAATTTTCAAAAGGATAATAAATTAGTAATTGATGGTATTGCAGGAAAACAAACCCAAGAAACTCTATATAGTAAATCTACTACAGTTTCAAGAGGAACCACTTCCTCTAGAACACACAGCAATGATGACATACTTTGGCTGGCTAGAATAATTGAAGCAGAAGCAGGAGGAGAGTCATATAAAGGCAAAGTAGCTGTTGGAAGCGTTATTCTTAATAGAGTTAATTCTAAAGAATTTCCTAATACTATATATGGTGTAATCTTTGAGTATTATGGCAAAATACCTCAATTTAGTCCAGTGGCTGAAGGAACAATATATAATAATCCATCACAGGATAGTATAAAAGCAGCTAAGGATGCTCTAAGTGGAGCAAAACCAGTAGGAAATTCAACATATTTCTTTAACCCATCCAAAGCAGCTGGAACTTGGATCGTAAAGAACAAGACCTATGTAACAAAAATAGGTGGACATAGTTTTTATGCGTAACTAATACCCTGCAAGGAGTTTCTTGCAGGGTATTAGTTATTATATTTAATCATTAGTATTAGATTTTTTTAACATAGTCGATAAAATTATATATATAATAATAGATATTAATATTGAATTTATTGCCGTAGAACCGAATTTAAATATATATGAAAATAATCCCCCTACAATTACTGAAATGAAAGCAATTGGCTTTATTTTTTCATATTCATGTTCTCCATCAAACTTATATTTTTCTTGCTCCTTTAATATATAGTAATCAGCTATTAGTACACCACCAAAAGGAGGTAAAAATGTACCTAATAATTCTAAGAAATAAATAAAATAATTTTGTATCCCCACTGTAGCAATTAAAGTAAAAATAATTCCACAAACTGCAGTAATCTTATGCTTATTAACTCCAGGCTTTATATTGATAATTCCTAAAGCAGCAGAATATAAGTTATTATCGTTACTTGTCCATTGTCCAAGTATTACTATCATCAAAGCCATGGTTCCTAAACCTAAAATGATTAAGCCGTCCATAATAGTTGATGCCATAGTAGCCTTTGCTATTACTAAACCACCCCAGTTAGCAACTGCAAATATTATCATAGCAATAACAATACCAATTCCATTATGCTTTGGTGATTTAGCATATCTAGAAATATCTGGCTGTAAAATAGCTCCTGTAATCCAGCCTCCCACAACTATAGTTATACCTATTCCTAAAGAAGCTGGATTATCAACACTAGATTGAACAATAGCACTATATCCATATTGGTTGATGGCATGAATACCAGAATATAGACACATTCCCAACAGCAAAGGAGATGCAATCATACTCAAAGCTGTCATACCTTTAAAACCAACAATAGCTGTGGACATCATCAGTATACCACCCCATAAAGTAGCTATTTTAGGATCTGCCCACTTTGCATTAGGTACTAATAGATGAATAGTTTCCCCAAAATATCCACATTGGTAAGAAAACCAACCCAACATTGAAATGGCAAATACTAAGCCTACAATCTTTGAACCTTCTCTTCCAAAGGGTTTCCTAGCCAACATTGAGAAAGACACACCTTTGCTGGCACCAATCCCTCCAGTAAAAGCTGCTATAATTCCAAGAATAATACAGCCTATAACTATTGATAAGACAGCATCTCTATAAGACAATGTTTGAGCTAAAGATGCACCTGTATAAAGTGTAGACATAGCTACTGCCATTCCAGTAGTAACTACTGCAATATTTATCTGTGAGCGTCTTTTATCAATAGGTACTGGTCTATCAGGATAATCATAAAATTGGTCTTCCTTCTCTTCATTATATTTTAACTTATCATCCACTTAGTTTCCCTCCCATTTTAAAGTTTAAAATCAGTATAAGTAAACTTAAATTTTGATATAGGTTATCTCAATATATTTCATCAAGATAACCTTATCAATTAAAGGCGTTCTTCTATAGGCTTATAATCTATATCATATCCAAAGTATCTTGGTCCTAATACTCCAATTCCCTTTTCTGTTTTAAATATTTCTCTTGCTTTTAAACCAATAACACAGACTTCATCACCAACTTTTAATAATGGATTAGCATATGGCTCACCAGTTTTAGCATCTACTACAACAATTATATCGGGACTTGTTATAATAGGTTTATCGTTTTTCCACATTATATGATTTTCGTTTTTAAACCAGATTTTATATATATTATCCTTAAATCCTTCTTTACCAGTAATGGTATGGGTTCCCCAGTAATATCCTAGTTTATCCTCAGTATCCTTTCCAGTTACTGTACCTTTTACTAATAGGTATCCATCTAATTTTTTAATTATTTCTTCAATAGGATTAAATCCCTTTTCTCTGGATTCTCTTATCATTTTTCCTAATTCATAACATTCAGTAAGAGTACCAGGGATGATAGTTTCTTTCATCTCTTTACCAGTCATTAGGAACCCAGCTTGACCAGCTAATCCATATGCTCCTGAAGCTATTAGTTTTCCTATCCTCTCTACCATTCTATAATTAATAGCTTTATCAATTATACAAATGTTATCAAATTCATCTACAGATGCTACTGGCCATAAAACCTTTCCATTTATATAAGGTGTTGTCTGCAAAATTTCTGGTATAGCTCTTCCAGTATAATCTCCATCTACGCAAGGAATTCCGTTTAATATCCCTGCAGCCAAAGGCCCTGGCGTATTAGCTCCGCCTAACTCAATAGGCACCACAGCTCCTATTTTCTTTCCTGTATACTTTGAAAGTTCAGCCACTGCTTTACCTAATCTCTCTTTTTCTTTATTAATAGAATCAGTTAATCCAAATCTTTCCATTTCCTTCTTTACTTCATCTGTATGAGGAGCAATAGAACCCATTAAAAATGGACATACTGTTATAGTATCATCATCTATTTCATTTACATCTATCCATCCAACTTCATTTCCCTTTTCGATTTCTGACATCAATGAATCTATTCCATTACTTGGTAATCCTCCACCTCCAGTTCCATAAAATGTGCAACCTCTTACGAAATCTTCTACTTCTACCCTATTTGTTAGCCTTTTTGTTGCCATTATTTAAGCCTCCTTTTAATCACTTATCTTATGAATTTACCTTACTTATTTTTCTATGATATAATCATACTATAGTTTAAAATGTGTATGTGCACATAAATTTTGATATTGCCTGTGCTACATATACATTCGTGTATTATCTAACTAAAGTAATCTTCCCATGGAATTTGTACTGAAAAAGATACAGTAGTATGATAATGATATGCTTTTACAAATAAACTATATTAAAGATTAATTCTTGGGCTAATCTAAATCATTAGGAGTGATCTTATGCTTGAGTTAAATGAAATAATGAAACTAGATATTATGAAAGGGGCAAAAATTTTATCTGGTAAGAAAAATCTAAATAATAAAATACGAAGTGTAAGTGTATTAGAGATTCCCGAAGCAACACCATTTATAAAGGATTCTGAATTATTGATATCTGCCTTTTACTCCATACGTACAGATATAAAAAAACAGATAGAAGTTATCAAGATGTTAAAAAACGTTGGATCAAGTGGTCTTATTCTATCCCATGTAGGATTAATATTAGATAGAGTTTCCCAAGAACTTATAGATATTTGCGAAGAACTGGATTTTCCTCTTATTTTAGCTCCAGCTGATTTAGCCTATATTGATATTATTTCACCTATTATGGATACTCTATTATATAATCATAATAAAGAATTAAAACAGACATTGAAAATATATGATATTATGTCAGAGACAATAATAGATAAGCAAGATCCTACAAATATTTTAGAGACACTTTATGACCTAATAAATAGACCTATACTCTATTTTGATTGCAATCAGGATTGTGTCTTTCAGAAAAGCATTGATAAAGAAAGAGAAGAAGTAAAATCCTTTATTATAGAACAAATAAATAATAATTTTAATACTTTTCTAGATAAAAAAGATGTATATATCAATTATAAAGATGACGTAATTCAATGGCTGCTAACACCTATAATAAGTAATTTTAGATATTATGGTATATTGGCAATATTCCTTCCTACAAAATTAAATGATTTAGATTGGATAGCAATTAATCAAACTAAAAACTTTATATCAATAGTAACCTTAAACAATATAAATAGAAGGGATTATAAAATATCCGTAAAAAAGGAATTTATTATTGACTTAATAAGCAAAGAGCCAGTTAATGAAGAAATGACTATAAAAAGAGGCTTAGGACTAGGCTATAATATTGACCTATTAAAATTAGCCATTGTAATAGATATATATGATTTTAACTCGTTATCAGAAAATAGATCTGAATACTATTTGATTCAACTTAAAAAAGATATTTTCCAAACTGTTGAAAATAATATCTCTATGAAATCTAATGAGTACATTATTATAGACTATAGTGATAAGATTATTTTATTATTATATAAGGATATAGATGAGAAAACCACAAAGGAAAAAGCCCTTAAAATAAGCAATTATCTTATAGAAAAAATAAAAACTACAAATAAGATTGATGTTTCTATTGGTATAGGTAAATACTATGAAAAATTTAAGTATATCTATAAAAGTTATAATGAAGCACAGACTGCAATAAAAATCTCTAATAAATTATTTTCAGTACCTCAATGTACTTCCTATAATGAAATTGAAATATATCATTCTATCCTTGAAAATGCAGACTTTAACTGGGTAAATAAAATCATCAAGGAACTATTTGGCAAGCTTATAGAATATGATAATGTAAATGACTCAGAACTTTTATATACACTAATTAAGCTTCTAGAAAATAATCTCAATACAAAAATGACAGCAAAAGAATTATTTATCCATAAAAATACAATAGCACAACGAAAGAATAAGATCATAGAGATTCTAGAAGTAGATCCATTTACTTATCCTAATATAACAAAATATACTTTAGCAGCCTTGTTGTATAAATATTTCCATAATAATTTCTTGAAAAACAATTAATTATAAATTCAATAATTTAAAATCTAATGCTGATATATAAAGTTTATTAATGTCTCCATAATAGCCATAGCCATTTTCAGCCACCCTTTCTGGCATTAATAATCTAATTTTATAATAATGGTACAATGTATTAATTGATACACCAGAAACTTTAGCTACACCATGTACTGTATATACCACTTAGCACCACCTCATAATTAAGTATAAACCCTTACCTTAGGTTGTGGTTAAATCATTTTAAAAATACTTTTATATAGAATCTCTGTATAGATTAAAGGAATACACGCAAAATCTTACACTAACTATCACAAACGCCTAAAGTGCAATAGTGTATGGTATCATTCCATGATTATTAACCACAGCTCTCTCTAAACTTATTGCCTAGTCAACAGGATTGATTTTTCTTATCCATTTTGACATTAATTCCTTGGACATAAATGCAACATACTTTTCTCCAATTTCTTCATATTGGACTTTTGAATATAAATTTCTTTACTATCTTGTTTTTCTCGTTCCCACTATGTCATCACTGAAATAAGCCCTGCCATCTACTTTTTGCCTTTTCACCACAATACATCATTGAAATTATAGCTTTCTGCAAATCATATCTAACTCTGCTCGTGTTGTTGGACAAGCATGGCATAGGTAATACATTAGATTTTTCAATTGTTTCACTCACTCACAATCCATGCTACGACTTCGACATGTCTTGAGAAGATAATAATGATGTCATAGGAAGATGGTAAACCCTTGGTTTATATATTATTATAACACACCTATCTTCTCATCTTGAGACCTCCACTTTTTGGTAAAGTTATACTCTAAGTTGAAAATTCAAGATACTCTAAATCATGTATTTTATTAGTTTTTCAATTAACCTTTTCGCATTTTATATAAACCTTATAATTTCTTTATAATTAGATGCTAAACTATATATAGCAATTTATGAGGAGGGTTATTATATGACTTTAGAGAACAGTACAAAAGAAGCCAAAGGGTGCTATTATTAATTTCAGTTTAAAAGCAAAATAAGCTTACTTTTATAAGTCCGACTTATAAAAATAAGCTTTTTGCCCTAGTATTAGAGGATTTCACTCCTTCTTTCCGGATAATTTTATTTCCCACATAATACATCTGACATTTATAAAGTGAAATCCATTTTTCTCCTTAAAAACTTGATTAATTCAATGATTTAAAAATATATAATCTTCTTAATTAATAACTACTGGATTTTCCATGACTACTTTATTGATTCAGCAATTTTCACATTTTCGTCTCTTCCAAAATTAGTGTACATTAAATATCTTACACCATTTGTTTCCCAAACAATTCCCTCATCTCCTATAATAGCTTCTTCACCATTTATTTTTACTTTTTGAACATTGTTAAAAAATGTTTCACTGGATGATTCTTCACATATATAGGTCTGAAATATGGATACTATTTCTTCTGTTTTGTTATTTATATAATATACGCCACATCCCCCATCAAAAATCTTTCCATTATCATCTTTATAAAACTCAACATAATCAAATTCAAATCTTTCTGGCAAATAAGCTGGTAACTTTATATCAAAACAAGTATATCCATTTATTTTCTTAGGATCTTTAACTATTACATCATCAACTAGATGCTCTTTTGCATTTTTCTCCATATTTTCTTTTTGTACTGCCTCTGTTATCAATGTTCCATCAGAATCTATTCCAAAAACCTTTTCTCCATTTCCATTATACATTTCATCTTTGTTATCCAATGTAATCTTTTTTATTATATTTCCATCTTTATCAAATATTTTTCCTTTAGCTACTTCAGGTATTTCTTGGTCCTTCCACTTAATATCTTGGCTTTCAAATATTGTTATATTGTTTAGAGATAGAGATCTAATAATTTTATCTACCAACTCTTGTGCAAAAGCTGTTTGCATGGTTATTGTCAATGCACATAAAACAGATGCAGCTATAATGCCTGCTTTTTTCATATTTGTTGTCTTTTTCATATTTTCTTCCTCTCTATTTTTGATAACACTTAATATATTGTCAAATTCTTTGTTAATATCTTCTGGTATTTTGTTCAATTCTTTCTTAAATTTTTCTTTCATCTTAGCATCAAACATTTTATCATTATTCACCATAATTAATAATCCTCCCCTAATGTTTCTTTTAGCTTTGATCTAGCCCTACTAAGCCTTGATTTGACTGTCCCTTGTGAAATATTTAAAATTTTCGATATATCCTTAACTGAAATATCTTCAAAATAGAATAACGTAATCAATATCCGTAATTCTTCATCTAATAAATTTATTGCTCTAACTAAATCCATATTTTTATAATCATCGGTATATTGTTCCCCTACATCTCCAACATTTTCATCTAAAAACATATTTCCTTTGTTTTTCCTCAATATTTGATTACACTCATTGATTAATATTCTTATCAACCAAGTTTTAAAATACTCATCTTTTTTCAAGGTACGAACATTCTGAAATGCTTTAATCAATGTATTTTGAATAGCATCTTTTATATCTTCTTCATTTTTCAAAATTCCTCTAGCCACTCTATAAATGTTTAATCTATTTTCATCTATAAGTGCTAAAAATGCTTCATTATCTCCTTTCTTCGCTTTATATACTTTTGTCTTTTTTCTATATTTAGAAAATGATATTAGTTCCATTTTGTCCTCCTATTCCTCTTTTACTTAGCTAAGTATTACACTTATTAGATGGATAACAATCATATATGGTTCTCTATATTTTATTTTTTTAATATTAGCGTAAAATAATATGACCTCTGCCATTTAAATCTATTTCTTTTCTATTGATAATACGCACTACCACTTTAGACTCTTCGCTTTGGATCCTTGCATTTTGGCAAGTCCCCCTTCACACAACTATTCATTTTATTATATTATCATAAGTCTTATTCTTGTATAAAAGATAAAATAAAAAATCAGATTGTTCAGATTTTCTATGATTATATGGTTCTAATATAGTGCTATTATCAACACCCCGTAAAAACTCCCATCGGTTTTCACCAGATAATTCATAATACCACTGCTGCTGCAATATCCAAAACTTACAGGTACAACAAGTCCTGGAAGAATAAAGTCCGTATAGTTTTCACTTCCAATAACCTGCATGGACTGTCCAACAACAGCACTATATGAAACCAACCAAAGTATATTATGTAAAATAAACTTATTCCTCGCTTTTTGTGTCCTCTTTTGTAAACTCTACCTTCCTGCAATAAAATTTTCTTATCAAGTTGATTTGAGTTTAGTTCATAAAAAATCCGAAAGCACAGAACTTCCGTCTTCTTCACCCAAACTGTAAAATGGTATAGGAATCGAACCCTAGGTGGAGGTTATTCTAAATCATTTGAGAGCAACCATCAAATAGACCAGAATATTAGTTAATCTAACGCAGGACGGACTTTAAGAGCGTATGCCCGTTGTCTTCGTTATTGCTCCATTTAGATACGGTGAAGAAGTGGACTAAATAAACGCAGGGTAGTAATTTTATTTTTCACCGTAATTCCTTCCTTTATGTTTTCAGCTATAAAAAGAGGGCTAAATTTATTTGGTCTGATATGCTAACCTAAAAACTTATCCTCCTTTATTTTCTGTATTTAGTTTTGCAAAAGGAAAACACTAAGACTTTTACATCTCAGTGCTATTGATATTTTTGAATTTAATTCTAAAGATAATATAATTGTTCTTTTGGCTCTCTAGCAAATTCTATGCTCTTTTCTATCATTTCGTTATAATCTCTTCAAGAGTTATCTGTTCCAAGAAATAAAAAAACCCGTCCTCCCGCCTGATTTCCGATAAATTTATCTTGTTCAGGTTGGTATGTATCTTCCATTAGTGTAAAATGAAGTTTTTTGTATAAAATTCTATAGCTTTATCATAGTCTTTTACTACTAAAGCAACGTGTACAACAGATTGAATTATTTTTATTTACCTCACTTTCTATACAGAATATAAATTACCTAACATAATATGAGAACTATGTCTTAACTTTACTTAATGCCATCTATCTCTAACATTAACCTATTAAAATAATCTTCCATAAATTTAAGTCTTTCTTTTCCAATTTCTTTAGCCTTTTTTGTATACAATTTATTGGGAATTTTTTTTAACTTCACTTTATACTCAATGAAAGGTGTATGTTTTGAGATATCTTTTAACCGTCCTTTTTCAACAGTATTAGATTCGAGATAGTCATTAAGTGGCTCGTTTGCTATTAATCTTTGTCCAAACTGTCCTGCTAACATAAAAGTACGTGCAATTTCACTACCCAAGATAGCATGGTCAAGTTCTCCTGTTTTATCTTTACTCTCTTCTACTCTAGCAATATCATGCAACAATGCTGATGGAATCATAAAATTATTCTATTTCTTCCCTGCTGTAACTTGTTGCCAATCACATCTCACTCTGCTCGTGTTATTGGACAAGCATAGCATAGGTCATAAATCAGATTTTTCAATTGTTTCATTCCCTCACAATCCATGCTACAACTTCAACATGTCTTGAAAAGATAATAATGGTGGCGGAAATATATAGTCCTCCCTTAGTAGCAGAATATATTTCCAAATTAGAATTTCCATCTAAATCATGATATATCACCCTATATTTTTTATACCAATTTCATCACTTTAGCCCACATCTATAGCATATTATAATTTCCATTATTTTCTTATAGCCTTTTTACAAACTCAGCCATAACTAACCACCATTCTGCCAAGAAAGATATAAGTCAAAGAATAGACAAAATCTTTTTAGCTATTTCATTCATTTTCATCAACTATTATTGATATATAATAAAGATTAGTATAACTATTAACAATAGATGTAGTTTATACTAATCTTTTAAATTTGCTAACTATTATTTTAATTTATTGTAGATTTTCTCTAAATCTTATTTGTCTATATCATCTTAAATTAGAAATAGTTATTCACATATATCAGGAAGTTCATTTGAGGTGTCTGTTTTATTACTATTGAATTTCATACCCACCACTGATGCACTGACCAGTGCAATTAATGAACCTAGTGAAATAGCTCTTAATACAATAATTAATATATTGATTTTACTCATTTTTGCATCATGTAATTTTATAATATTATCCAATATTTTTGTTGGCATCCCTACAAATAGTAACCCTATTACATTATTATTTTTATCCTTTATGGGCTGGTATGCAGTATAATAACTTTCACCTAGTATTTCTGCCTCCCCTATATACAACTCACCATTTATTACTGTTTGATATGCATTATGATCAGTTCCTAAAAATGTACCTATTGCTCTTTCGTTTTCGTCAGACATAATATTTGTTGAAATTCTTTTAAAGTCATCTTTAACCTTAACAAAAATAGTAGACTTATCTCCTAAGTCTTCTAATACAGTATCTACCACCCCAAACCTACCTTCTATACTATTGCCATCACTATCAAGTAAAGTTCCATCTCCTTGAGTTAATGTCCCATAAGAGTTATTGATATATTTCATCGTTAAATTTATATTATTTTCAACATGCTTTTTTAACAATTGATTCTTAATATCATTTATATTTTTTGTACTGTTTGAAAATCCTAATAAACCTACAATCATACTAGCTAATAAAGCTATCATCCCACAATATGCTATTAACTTTGTTTTATTAATTTTCATAAATTACTCCCTCCGTTTTACCATTTACACTCCCCACTTTATATAACAAATATTTATTCCTAAGACTATTCATCTAATCCTACAAACACTTTCTTAAAACCTAGCCATGCAAAACATGATATAGCAGCTATTGTTCCCAGCCTTCCGCCAATACCTATATATGCACTTCTAGCTGCTATAAACAGTATTCCTGTCATTAAAGATATTACAGCCATTTCTAAAAGATTTAGTGCATTCTCAAGAGAAATCATTCCAGCATAAGAAGAACAAGCTGCAGCTGTTGCTAATACATTCCCCATTAAAGGAAAAAAATAGGGAAGCATAAGCCCAGATACTAAAGTTATGATGGCTGAAGCAATAACCGCTCCTCTCTTTAAAATATTGGATACTATATAGGTAGCCATACCTGCAACTATTGATATTATTAAAATGATTACTTCTTCCATGAAATACCTCCTAACTAAAAATCCTCATTATTGTTTTCGCAATTATTGTAGACAACGCCGCCGTAGTTCCACCTTTTCCACCAATACCTGCATAAATTTCTACAGTAGTTAAAAGAATTAATCCCACTATTAAACTTCCTAGTGCAGCTGCTGCCATAGAGGGTATTACTGCCAATGAACTCATTCCAACAAAGGATGATGTATATGTTATACCTGCCAAATCATTTGGAAGAAATATGGCAGCCATTACACCTACTAATCCATTAGCAATAACTGCTCCATATCCCATCTTATGATTTATAAACCATGTTAAAGTAACCCCTATAAATGAACATATTAAAACATATAAACTTCTCTTATTAAATTTAATTTTATCGTCTTTTCCTATTAATTTTTTAAAATGATCTGCTAAACTTATAGCAAAAAAACAGCCAAAAATTATTAAAATTTCTGTCTTATAAAAATTTTCTTCATTAGCGGCTGTTGAAATAATTAATCCCCCTCCAGTTGCAATAAAAGCCATTAATCCTAATAGCCTTCTACTCCTTTTACTAAATAACTTTCTATTCATTTTGTCGCTACCAAAGATTTATAAAATTCTATAATTTAAGTGTTTTTCTATTATCTAATTCCTTGGTAACTTCCTCCCTTTTATTTGTTTTATATTTTTCAATATTTGGCAAATGATTATCAAGTGCCATTATGCTATATACCTTTAGTTTAATTTATATTCATTTAGAAAGCAATATTGAATTAAATTTCCTTAAATTATAAAAAGAAAAAATGTTAATGTAAGTCTAATAAAGTCTTTACTTCTAGTCTTTCTATCCTATATATTGAAGATTACCATAGAACAATAATCTTTAAGATAGTCAAAATATATAAAACCCACATATGATTATTGTACTAATTGTATGAATAATGTTTTTATATTGGTTTTCCATATAGTTCACCCTAGTTTATTACATAATTTGAAAATTCTTTGATTATATTATTGCCTTTAGTGTCAATATAAAATAAGTTTTAAATCTAATTGGAGATGAATTTATTTCTAATGAATATAAAAAAATACACCTTAATAGAAATATACATCTTTCTAAGGTGTATTTAAAATCATCAATATTATTCTATATTAGTTGCATCTATTGCATCAATTTCTTTTCTATATTGTTCAAGCTCACGTTGATTTCCATAGATAAAATGTCCTTCAATAATTTCTTCCCAAACTGGTTTATCTACAGAATAATCATGAACTGACGGATCATAAACAATTAGCTTTTTATTCTTTTCTATTTCTGGATCTGGCTGTGGTACTGCTGATAGTAAGGCTTTTGTATATGGATGTAAAGGATGTCTAAATAATTCTTCAGATTCTGCCAATTCCACTATTCTTCCTTTACTTATAACTGCAATTCTATCAGATATAAAACGTACTACAGATAAATCATGAGAAATAAATAAATAAGTTAATCCTTTATCCTTTTTAAGTTCATTTAGTAAATTAAGAACCTGTGCACGAATAGAAACATCTAATGCTGATATGGGTTCATCTGCTACTATAAACTCTGGTTCCATAACTAAGGCTCTTGCTATACCAATACGTTGTCTTTGACCTCCTGAAAATTCATGTGGAAAACGAGAAGCAAATTCTGGCAAAAGACCTACTTCAAGTAAGGCATTTCGAACCTTTTCTCCACGATCCTTCTCATCTTTATATAGGTGGAAATTTAACAACCCTTCTGATATTATATATTCAACTTTTGCTCTTTCATTTAGAGAAGCCATAGGATCTTGAAATATCATCTGACATTTTCTAATAACTTCTTCATCTAATTCTTTAGAAATTTTACCATTTATCCTTCGACCTTTAAAATAAATCTCACCTGATGATGTTGGGTTTAATCTTAATATAGCACGACCTATAGTAGTCTTTCCAGAACCCGACTCCCCTACTAAAGAAAAGGTTTCACCTTTATAAATATGAAAATTAACATCATCTACTGCTACAAATTTTTTTTTACCTTTTCCAAACGTTATTTGTAAATTTTTTAGTTCAACTAACTTTTCTCTTTCTGCCATCCCCTTAACTCCTCTCTATCTTATGATTATGAGCACGCAATCTTTTAATAGTCTCTGGCTGTTCTATCTTTGGAGCTCTTGGATCTAAATACCAAGTTTTTGCCTTATGAGTTTCGGATATACTAAAAAATGGTGGTTCCTTTACAAAATCTATTGCTAATGCTCTTTTATTACGAGGAGCAAATGCATCACCTTTTATTTCATGGAATAAATTTGGTGGAGTTCCCTCTATTGATGGCAATGCTTCACCTTTTACAGTTAACTGAGGTAGTGATGACAACAATGCCCAAGTATATGGATGCCATGCATTGTAAAATATCTCATTTAAAAGTCCATATTCTACTATCTGACCAGCATACATAACTGCTACACGTTCAGCTACATTGGCTACAACTCCTAAATCATGAGTTATATATATAACTGTCATATTCAATTCTCTCTGTAAACTACGAATTAAATCCAGTATCTGTGCTTGAATTGTAACATCTAAAGCCGTTGTTGGCTCATCACAAATTAATATCTTGGGAAGACAAGCCACTGCTATTGCAATAACTACACGCTGTCTCATACCACCTGAAAATTCATGTGGATACTGATTGTAACGACGTTCTGGATCATCAATTCCTACTTTGGCTAGCATATTAATGGCAATTTTCTTAGCATCTTCTCCCTTTAAACCTTGATGTAACTCTACACTTTCCTGAATCTGCTTTCCTATAATCTTTAATGGGTTAAGTGAGGTCATAGGATCTTGCATTACCATAGCTATCTCTTTACCTCTAATATTAAGCCATTCTTTCTCTGTTTTATATTTTGAAATATCTTCTCCTTTATACATAATAGATCCATTAGTGACACTACCATTAGCATCTAACATACCTACAAAGGATTTTGTAAATACTGATTTTCCCGAACCTGATTCTCCTACAATTGCTAATGTTTCACCTTCATATAAATCTAGAGAACAGTTACGGATTGCATTTAATTTTTGTCCGCGTAGACTAAATTGAATTTCCAAATCTCTTATGGATAAAATTGGTTCCTTTTTCATTAATTCTTCCTCCTGTTCTGAAACTTATACATGGTTTCTTGGATCCGATGCATCAGAAAACGCATTCCCTAAAAGGTAAAATGTTATAGAAATAATAGATACAATAACTGCAGGGAATATCAATAAATATGGGTAGTCCAAGAAGAATGTTCTGGCATTTCTAAGCAGTATACCTAATGAAGGTGTATTTATATCAAGACCGAGTCCCAAATATGATAGCATTGATTCTGTGGCAATTGTACTTGGTATTGACAATGCCAATCTCAATATAATAACGCTTACTAATTGTGGCAAAATATTTTTTAGTAAAATTCTCCATGTAGGCGTACCTAATGATCGAGATGCAAGGTTGTATTCCCTATCTCTATGAATCATAACTAAGTTTCTTACATTTCTTGCCATCACTAACCAACCAAATGCAATAAGAGATATTGCCATAATCCAAAAACTTTGTCCTACTACAAGTGCAATTAAAGTTAAATATATTATACTCGGAACATTATATATTAAATTATATAACTCTGTAAAAAATCTATCTAGTTTTCTAACATAACCCCATAAACACCCAATAATAACACCTACTATACACTCTCCTAAACCAACTATTAAAGCTAGTTTAATAGATATCTGAGAAGCATACCAAACTTGAGACCAATAGTCACGACCTAAGTTATCTGTTCCAAACCAATACTCAGAATTTGGGCTAATAAATCCTTTTGTAGTATCTGGAACTAAGGATGCATAGTCATATTTGCCTATTTTCAAAGCTATAAAAGAAAATATCACCAATGCCAAGAATACAAAACTTAATATTACTGCTGATTTTTTCTTTAAAAAGTTTTGAAATACCGATTTCCAATAGGAATAATCTGAATATCCAATTTTTTCTGCAGCTTCAGGAGAATAATCTACAAAGTAAAAAAGCTCATCCTCATTTATTATTTTTTCATCTAATGTTTTATTATGCACAGCCATTATCTAGAACCTCCTTCACTAGTCAGTGTAATTCTAGGGTCAATTAACATCATAAGTATATCTCCAAAAAATACACCTAATATACCTAGTGTGGCATATAAAATTGTTACTGTCTGAACAACATTTAAATCATACCTATTTATTGAATCTACCAATAAAGGACCCATTCCTGGTATAGAGAAAAAACGCTCCACAAGAATTGAACCACTTACAGTTGATAGAAATGATGCTGGTAAATACTGAGCTAACGGTACAAATGCATTCCTCAGTACATGTTTTCTCATTATCTTTTTATTAGGCATTCCCTTTATTCGTGCTAGTTTTATATAATCTTTATTAATTTCATCTACCATATACCTTCTAGTCCACAACGCCCACCATGCAATACTGCTTATACATAAACATATAACCGGTAAGATACTTGATGGTCCTGGATTTCTTGTAGAATACATGGATGGTAAATTTAATAATCTTGTCCCCAATATTAAGACCAGTGAATATGATACCAGTGGTGGCACTGCATTAGCAAAAATAGTATAAGCTGTACCAATATGATCTCCTAATTTATCCTTAAATCTTGACTGAATGGTACCCATGGTCACCCCAGTAATTAATGAAATACCTAATGCTGTTATTCCTAGCTTCATAGATATGGCAAATCTAGTAGATATAATTTTAACTACAGGTACACCATTTTGAATTCTTCGGGATTCCCCAAAATCAAAACGAGCTAATTTCCCATAAAAATCGACTAATTGTTTTGGTATAGGATCTAGTAATCCTGCTGCTAACAATTGTTCATTTTTCTGTGCTTCTGTAAATTTCATCAATTGTTCTTCAGTAAAATAATAATCCGTTGGAAGCATCCTCATAAGTAAAAATACTATTGTTGCTATTAGTAAGACTGTTACAATAGATTGTAACAGTCTTTTTGTACTATACTTAATCATATATAGTCACCATCCTATTTCTTCCCTTTATTATGCGCCTCTTGAAGAGCTGCAGCTTCCTCTGTAGTGTATCCATTAGAGTTTGTTCTTATATTTTTTAATTTTTCATTTTGTATACCAAACATGGCATTCATTTTACTAGTATTATCGTATTTAGCCAATGCAACCATCTGTTGATACATAGCTGGTATAGTAAATGCATTGTCTAGCATATAAGCTTCTGCTTTTGCATAAGCCTTATAACGAGCATCTAGGTCAGTAGTTATAGCATCTGCTGCTTCTACTAATGCAGTAAATTCTTTATAAGCTGTAAGTAATTCTTTGTTTGCTTCTGTCTCTTTTGTTATCTCATTTATATATGAATAGTTTGCTGAATAGTAAGCATTGTCACTACCATATGTTTCTTGTCCTAGATAATTTTGTGGATCACCATAGTCTGCACCCCATCCGTTAATTGCTATTGAGTGAAGATGTGGCTGTACAACTTCTTTTCTAATTGATGATACATAAGTTTTTATATTAAATTTTACAAAATCATCTCCCAAACTCTCTGAGAATATTTGTTTTAATACGTTAGCTGTATCTAAAACAGTTTGGTTACCTGCTGCGATATAATAATCAATTTCTACTGGGAAAGTAACACCTAATGCTGTTAATTCTTCCATAGCTTGTTTCTTTAACTCAGCTGTTTTTGCCTCATCTAGTCTCACCATTTTCTTTCCATTAAGTTCTGGTAAGCCCATTTCTTGTCTAACTAATTCTGTATATTCTGTACCGTCTGAAGTATATACTAAACCCTTCATAGTATAGAAATTATTCTCTCCTATATATGGGTCTAAGGCATTTTGTCTCTTATAATAATTTTCTAAATTTAATCCATAGTACCAAGTTTGTCTAAATGCTTTATTTGCAATTGCTGTATTCCAATTTGTATCAGGTGTTCCATCTTCTTTATTTTTATTAAAGTTAAAATGGAACTGATATGAGTACTTAGACAGTACATCTGGTACTAAATAGTTATAAAATTGGTGATTTTCATCTTTACTTATTGTATTTACTTGACTCTCTGTTAATTGAACATAATCAATTTCTCCTGATTGATATAATTGATATGCCACGTCTAAGGATTCTACCATCTTTATAGTTACTGTATCAAATAACTGTGCTTCCTTATCCCAATATAATGGATTTTTAGTAAATACTTTTTCATTACCTTGGATATATTGGGTCATTGTATAAGCTCCACTATACCACATATTTTCATTGTTCATAGATCTAACATTGTCTGCTCCACCTAGTTCATCAACCATTTGTTGCGACAATGGATATAAACAGTTATAAGTTGCTACTGTATCAAAATATGGTTTTTCTGTTATACATTTATAAACTAATTTGTTACCGTCTATTTCCAATCCAACCATTTCACGGAACTTTGAACCCGCTTCTGCTGTTAAAGCTTTTGCTTCTTCTGCCGAAAGAGTTTTTGTCCACTCATAATACTCTTCAGCGCCTTTTATCATTTCAATTGGCATTGATGTATTTGATGAATCGTTTTTATGGAAATTAAGAATCCACTCAAGTCCTGTTGCAAAGTCTTCTGCTGTAAGAGCTGCCTTTTCTTTACCATTCATATCAACCCATTTAACCCCATCACGAATTTTAAACGTCCAAGTTAATCCGCCATCTTCCGTATTCCATTCTTCTGCTATTGCTGGAACCAATTCACCATATGTATCCACTTCTAGCAATGGATCAAGTAAATTAGTTAAGTTTTCAGAGTCTTCAGCTCTTTGGCTATATAAAATATTGAATGTTTCTAGTTCTCTAGTTTGTACCTTAGATATAACTAAATCCTTAATAGCTGTGGCTGTTTTTGTCTCTCCACCATTATCAGCATCGTTATTACCATTAGTTTTTGAGTCCTTACCACTACAAGCACTAACCACTAAAACTAATACTAGAATTAATGATAGTAATTTGAAATTTCCCTTTTTCATAATATTTCCCCCTTTTGTGATAAAAAAATAACAAAATATAATTGTTCATTTCATCCTAATTTTGATATAAACGCTTAATATTTCAAAATTATAATTTGTTAATTTGTTGATAATATTCTGAACATTAATTATATTTATTAAAAATATTTTACCAAAAACAATTTACATTGTCAATCAGATTTGAAATGGCTAAACATTCCTATAAAAACTAATAGATTATATAATCCTTTCAAAATCTGATATTTATTGTTTATAAACACATAATGATTATTGAAGGAATTAAAAAACAAATTCCTGTTAAAATGTTAGCTATCAGTGCTGATAATACTTCATCTTTTTCTTCAAGCTCATCACTTGTAACTTCTCCTTCTAAAAAGTCAATTATATTCTTTGGTTTATAACTAGACTTATCTTTTTCCTGACGACTCTTTCTTACCATACCAATACTAACTCCATCTAACTTTAGATAGTTAAACCATGCCATAGTTAATAGAACCACTCCTATAAAAAAGAAGGCCTCTTCAACCATTATGTATGTTTCACCCTCATTTATAAAATAATTCCACAGTAATGACAAAGTAATTCCTAAAAATGCCCTTGATATAATCTTATATATAGTTGGCTGTATCAAATACGAATATATCCTTAATAATTTTTTCATTTTAAAAATCCCTTCTATATAATAAAGTCAACCTAATAAATAATTTATAGTTATAAATAATAATATATAATATTTAACTTGTTTATAATGTGTAATATGAACAATATATAAATGTTGTTCCATATATTGGATACTATTTATTATTATCTTTTACAAATTCTAATTTCTTTAAAAGTTCCTCTTTAGTTTCTTCAGTTAAATATCTTGTTGGAACAATATGTGCAGTAAATCCACTTAGATAAATAAGTATCATATCCTCATAGACTTTTATCTCTTTTATACCTTCTTTTGATGTTATTTCAGTAGAGTGTTCACTAATAACTTTTATATTATTTCCTTTTATTATCATGGTATTATGACATATCATAAATGAATTATCTCCATCGTTCAGCATATCTTTGGCAGATTTTCTTATTAATTTTTCATATGTTTTAGGAAATCTTATTATCCATATTAATATAAATAGTATAGAAATAATACCCCAATAAAGTTTTGGTTGTTTGTATAAACTTGGTCCTGTAAAAAATATGACTACTCCACATAAAATAGGAATTATATATTTAAGCATATTGTATGTTTTTTTATGAGATTTTGAATTCTTAGCATGATATATATTAAACTTTATATAATCCTCTTCTGTTACTTCATACTTTAGTTCCATAATATTCCTCCTTAATTCCATATAAATTTGCAACTAATTCATCAATGTTATACTCAGTTCCTAATTTCTCATTATCAGTATCACAAGTATAAGAAAAATAAATCTTTACCTTTGATAATTCAATTGGTATCTCTATAAATCCATTCATTCTAAAATATCTTGTTATAGCCCATTCTCCTATTCCACTCATTCCAAAATGCTATATACCCATTTCTTTCAAACTCATCTTCTGGTATAGTTTTAATTGTAGATTCCTTATAATAATTTTCTACTATATTGGCAAAACTCATAACTTCCTTTTTATATTGAAGATAATAAAGAAAAGCAGTATTTCCACTTTCAGTTATTAATTTAATGATTCCATCATCATGTAAAACAGTCCAATCTATGCCATCATTACATCCAATTATGTCTACCTCATCTAAAGTTTTGTTGGCTATCATAGTATGTCCACAACAAGGTAGCATTTGTTCACCTTCTGTTGGTAAATGATCTTCTGTTAGTGTTTTTAACATTCTAAGGGCTGAGGCACTTACTGTTGCTCCAATATAAGATAGTTCTTCTCCTCCTATGATAACTACTATGTCTCCATGTAGACATAAATCATTGGGATCATCCTTTGACTTATTTATCCAATACAAATCTTTTACCTTTATTTTAAAATTTTCACAACCTGTAAATACATCATCATAAAACTTTTCCCACAGACTTAGTAAATCTTCCTCTTTTTTAGCATATAAAATAAGTCCCCTATCATCATATAAATGAAAAATATATCCATTATCTATATCCATAATAAATATAGATGAAACCAAATCTAGTTTCCCTCCGATATCTGATAACACTATTTCTCTAAATAGATTTTTAATATCTATCTCATCTACTTGATATATATATCTATTACATATATAGGTATCTTCATCATCGGGGTATTTCCATTTTAATTTATAATTATCATATTGAGTTGTATTCTCTAATATACTTTCAATGAATTCCCTTTCCTTTAAACCATGATTACCATATATATCGTCATAAACAATTAGTAAATTATTGCTAAATTCCATAATTTTATATACTTCCATTGCTTTTTCAGTACATTCTTTTACATAATCTTCATTTAGACTATTATCTTCTAAATACGGATACTTCTCACTTAAGTTTATATGAAGCATATTCTTATACTTTAACTGAAATAAGACTGTATCTTTAGTTTTATATTGTTTTAATATTTCATTAAAATTTTGTTTTAAATCAGCTTTTATATTCATATTTATCACCCTCTTTTAGAACAGTTAAATTAAAAACTCTTTTTAAAATCCTTTCATATACAGGGTTTTGAAGTATTTATAGTAAATAATTCAATAGTTCTCCACCTTTCTTGTATACTCTATGGTAAGCTTGTTATGCATAGCACTTTGAAGCTTCAATGTAAATAGATATTTTAATTATCCCTATGCTAGATATTATTGATAGCATAAGTATAAGACTCATAATCCTAGTAGTCAACCTCATTGTTTCTCTTTCTACCACTAAAGCTTTAGCAAAAATTCAATCTTTTCATCATGTAACATTACCTTCTAGTAATCATCTATTTACTTAAAAATAGAACATATTTCAATGTATACACAATTATCACATTGAGGTTATAGTCATTAACAACTGCCTTACAATTAAAATAATCTTTAATGATATACCATTTCTCCTTGGATGAAAATTAAAAACTAGAACTATTAATTATTCAATTCCTTTGCTTAAAATCCATAGACCATTTATTTATTAAGTTATAGTCTATTTCTAATACCTAAAATATGTTTTTCCATTAGTAGTAAAAATTTTGTTATGGCTTCATAATCAACTTTATCTATCGTCGTATTATTATCTGCTGCTATGATTATATAGATACTTATAGATTTACTAATACAATCAACTCCAGAGAGTATGATAATATATTATTGCTTTGATAAATAAGTTTCCAAATCTTAAATTAATTTCACAAAATGCCTCTAATACATATTCTATATTCTATCAAAAATTCTCATCTGGAAGTAATTTAATTCAATGATAGATTTCATTTATTAAAGAATCTGATGGATTCCCGTAAGATGTTTTTAACAAGTCATTTAAAAACAAAACCAAATAAAGCATTCTCACCATATCCTTTGTTTAATAAAATATAAGTAACATTTACCATTATTATGGTATTTGTCTTTAAAAAGATTTGTCTAAATCTAAGACATTTAAATCTTCAACAAGAAATATATTTGTATTATATCTATCATTATTGTTTCCTTTTATTAATATGATATATAATATATCTGTCTTCTTCTCGGATGAAAGATTAAAATTATGTTTTATTTTCTTTGTGTAATAATAATCCGAATTAAAATCAATTCTATCTTCTTTTTCGATATTCAAATCATCTTCTATCTCAATAATCCTTTTCTTTATATTAGAACTCATTTTATGTAGATATAAATTGTTAACCTCAATATAATTTAATATATTTTCTGAATTACTTACTTCAAACCAAATAAACTTATTATGTTCTCCATGCCATTGTGGTCTACTTATTTTCATTTTTTTTAGCTTATCTTCCTTATCTATATCAATACCCCATTTATTTCTTAATTCAGTTTTTATATTCTGTTCTTGCTTATAAGCTTTGACGATATTAAAGCATACAAAAAATAAGGATATGACAAAAAGTAAAATAATAGATTTCTTTTTCATAAAAACCTCCTAATGGTTGAATTTCATCATTACTATCTTCTCAATATACCTTATTATAAAATTAATTAGCTGAAAATAATTATTATTTATTCTGACTTAATACAAGTGTTACGAATGCAAAAGAAGATTTGTTTATCTTACTTCTAATTAATAAGCAATGTATGTATTTATCTTCCACCATATAATCATAATATTTTTCTAAGTCTTGAATTTTCTCAAATATAAATTCTGTATTTCCGTCTTCTATTGAACTTAATATAAGTGGATTTATATCATAATCAGAAACAATATTACCTCTGTCATCTACAATATAATCATAAACTTCAAATTCAGTTGTTTCAAAATTCAGTGCTTCAATTTCAATTTTTTCTCTAAAATCAACAATTGGCAACTCAACAAATTTTTTACCCACCATATAACTTTTTATCCCTTCTTCAATATCTTCTTTCTCTTTATTATTTCTATCTCCATAATAAATTAACTTTAATTCTTTAGAATCATATAACATTTTAATAGCTGGCTCTTGTATCATACTATTTTGACAAGATGATAAAACTAATAATATTAATAATGTACTAATTATAATAAGTGAATTCTTAAAGCTTTTCACACTATTTCATCTCCTAAGACATAAATTTTCTTTACTTCTCATAAACCTAATTTTTCACCCCTATATGTTTATTCGATGTTATTTCTCTCTATATAAACCATAATAAGCTCAACCATTATTTCAATCCAAAGTATTGACCCTAATTCACCAAAATTCATTTTCTAATAATTATAAATAGATTACAATAAACCAAACAACTAAGTTAATATCCTGTAAACTAATATCAATATATTAAAAAGAAAATTGTTTATATGACAAAAAGGTAAACAACAATCTATCCCCTTAGTTCAAAAACCAACTGGTGAAGCTATACAAAGGTAGTAGTCTAAGAGTAATATTATGGATGAATATAACTTAACACCTACTCCCATTAGAGTTAATAAAAGATTGAGTTATGTATGTTTGAGAAGTAATTGGCTATAGTGATAATTCTAGCAAAGATTCACCTCTAGCTTATAGAACATTTGCAAAAGTTAAAGCTAAATTAGATGATATTATACTATTTAATATGGGAAGACGTTTTTAAATTTAATTATGATATAAAATATATAATGTTTTTTAGTTGTTGTGCTTTTACAATATCTTAATGAGATAAAACTAATTAAGCACATATCCCCTTTAACAAATAAAGGTTTTATTTAAATTATATCATTTCCATTCTCTATACAAAGTCCATTTTTTATTACGGCTACTGTATTCTAGATATATTGAGATATTAGTGAAATATTCTTTTCTTTTAAATACATCAAAAATTTTGTCATAATTATAATTTTTTCCAAGTTTACTTATTTTCACACCTGTTTTCCCATTATAAAAAGTAATGTTTTCAAAATCAAACAAAATTCCATCTTGAGAATGTTTAAAGATATAATCAATAATATCATCTGGCAAAGGTTCTATATGTTTTTTTCTTCCTTTTAGTGCATCTAAAATTTTACCATGCATAACAGACTTATAATCTTGGATGTTTTCCATATATATTTTAGTCCAATAATCATCATCATGTGCTAAGTATATATATTTATTATTTAGCCAATTCATAAAAGGCTCATTTAATGGCTTAAAGGTATGTCCAATATATAGAAGTTCTGCTAACTCTAAACTACTCATATTATTTATTATATTAATATCATCATAATCCACCCAAATAAAATCTCCATAACCATAGACGTCATCATTTATCAAATCTTCCATATTCTCTGAATCTACATAATCAAATCCAATATTTGTATTGTACTTTCCATCTCCAAATGAAGCCTTTAATAGAAGAATGTTGTTTGGCTTAACTTTTATGAATTTCATAAAATCTAAAAATGTCGCCCCACAAGAAAACACTTCGTTTTTTTCAAAATCACATATAGTATAATAAAAATATCTACATTTCATCCATATACCCCCAATAAATATAAATCTTAGCTTCTTGCCGAACTGTGAAGCTTACATATTAACTATCTTTCAATCTATTAAAATAGTTAGCTCCATTCATCTTGAATAAATATACACAGTAATATCATTAGATTCTGCTCTGAAGTTATTATTACAGATTAGTTGCAATCTAAATAATAACACACTACCGCTTGAACCTGTTTGAATCCTTCCTGAATATATAGGGATTTAGCCTTTTGATTATCAGCATTAACACATAGATAAGTCTTCATCGTATAGAAAGGAATCATCTACATCACCCCTATGTCTTTTACAATAATCATTAAATTCATTGATTCTATCACTACTCAATTCTATAGCTTTCATAAAAAATAAACCATCCTTCCTATTGAAATAACAGTTTTCACTAATCTTTTTCCTATTTTACCACATACTTCCTCTCAAGTCATTTATAAAATTTAGTAAACTATTTAGCAAAATTCTCTTTTTGTCAAACAGTCTTGTCCCCTAACCTAAAAGTTCCCTCAAACCGTAATTTGAGGGAACATAAATCAAACTTCACTATTCAGTAAAAATCCTTTAAAACTTTAGCATCAATCTATTCTTTAACTAGCAACATAATGGTCTCCACATGGGTTGGGAGATAGGTCAATAATGATGTTCTAAGTTAATATTACCTCTTTGGTAGTGGAATCATATGTTTTTATTCTAAAATTTAATTTCATTATACATAAAAACAAAGTTTACTCCAACGGATTCATGCATACTCCTACAAATAACAAACTACCATTTGATTCAGTTATACCGTATATAAAGGGACGATTAAGAATCATATCTGCACGCCCTTCTGGCATAGCACTCCCTGCATAATAAATTTGTGTAAATGCAGAGGCTTCAACCCCTTCTTCATCTATTGAAATACGGGTTTGTTGCTGTATCTGGCTAATATAAGCCATATGGTTTGTTATACCAGTAAAATCTGCATTCGGTGCAAAGGCAAGTTTTATATCTAATGCTTCTAGTTTATCTTTTAATTTTAGTTGTGAATCAAAATTAAACTTTGGTATCTTCCATACTATTTCCCCATGAAAATCCTTTCCTTCTTCAAAAATTTCTTTTATTTGTTCTGGTGATGACAACAGTTCATAAGTCGAAACTCCCTCATCTGGTAGTATAAATACCATTCGTCCACCATTTTTTAGTCCTAAGCCGGCTCTAGTAAAATTAGTTCCTTTAGAAAATCCAGCAGAACCAAATGTCTGATTCATAAAATCCACCTTTACTTCTCCCTCATTTAGTAGATAAAATACATCTTTTAATGTCTTTTCTTTATCAAAACGGTTAATCCATTGGTCATAAAAATATACTGTATTAATGATAGATAGTATTTGTTGGGGATTAGTTTCTATATCTGGTATTAATGTTCCATTAGTATTTTCGGCTATCCAATTACTCATAGTCCTTCCCGTTTCCTTATGAGAAAAATCTACATTATAAGAACTGGCATACCCAATAAATTAAGCAATTCCATTTCAGTTTCAGCCTTTGCTCCTATTGTTGCAAGTGCCAGAGAATAATATAACGATAGAGGTGAATAGTTTATATTCTTTTTAGACTCCTTAAGAATTAAGAAGCTAGTTTTATAGGCAAAGTCATTTATTACCCTAATTGTATTATCATCCACCGGGTTTTCATCTATTATCTTTCTCCAATTATCATAATCTCCAAATGCATATGCTTTTGGATATATAACTTCTGTAATAGGCTTAACATATTGATTACCTACCCTATCTCTCATTAGTAAACCTATGCTTATTATTACTAATATACTAGCAGCTAAAGTTAATATTCTTTTCATTTTAAACCTTAACCCCTTATTTGCTTTTACTTCCTCAATTAATTCATCATCAATATCTGTAATAGCATTGAATATTTTTTTCTCATTCATAGCAATACCTCCTCTTTTTAAAGAACATCTTTAAGATTAAGTCTTAGGCGAAACATATGACTGGCTAATTTATTTGGAGTTGTACCTATTCTTATTGCTAGTTTCTTTATAGAGTCACCATACCAATATCTTCGAACAAATAATATCTATAAGTAAATTCCATTAAGTAATCTATTTTCATAACTCTTTCTTGCAACACATGAAGAAAATCACTTAGTGTCAACTAATATATTGTCATTTATTATCACGTTACTATCTATCTTGGTTAGGGTTTTTGAAAACACATACTTCTTCTTACTATGAACCATTTCCCAAATTTCTATTTCCATATTAGGAGTTTCATTTTTACATAGCTCAAGGGGATAATATGATAATACTGTGAATTAATTTAATTAAAAAATAAACAACCTCTAGCTTATTATATTTAGTAATCTTCTTGGGTTATTTTGAAGTATATTAGTAATATCTCTGGATGATATACCTATGGATTGTAATAAAGGGATTGTATATTCAAACAAATAGTTGTATCCTAAGTTTAAATTAGCCTGATTCAAACAAGGAGAACCATTCTTCCACTTCCAATTACAGTCAGAACTAAGTAATACATTTTGTGTGTATCCTTCAATAATGAGTGACTCAACAAATTTCATTATTACTTTAGTTTTCTTTGATTTTGGGGCTGTACCAAAATCATTTATCTGTAAAAAGCTTCCACTATTTGCAATTGTTAACGCTTCTGAAACAAATTGCTCGCTACTAAGTTTATTATATTGTTTTTCATAATGACATATCATTAGTAATCTAGGATTCACGCCCATTTTTAAAAGTTCACAAAAATGATTATATGTATTATTTGGACAATGAAATGCAATAGGAAGATTAAATTCATTACTTAATTTAATAGCTGCGTTGATAAATCTACATTCATAATCTTTAAGTTGGTTTCTTGAGTTAGTTGCAATCTTTATTATTCCTGGTTTAATTTTTCTACTACTAATCCCTTTTATATATTTATTTCTTAGGCTTTGATATAGCTCTTCAACAGTTTTTCTTTTATCACTTTCTTTCACTTGACGACCACAATAGAATCCTATGCAGCATATAATTTCAACTGGAGAATTGTCAATAATATCTAAGTATTTATTCAAATTAGCATAAGGGGTTAAGTCTACAATATAGTCTATATCATATTTTGCTACCTTATCTAGTAATTTCAAAACATATTTTGTATTCTCTTCTGTTTTGGAATATGGATAGAGGTTAAATAAATGTTCATGTACAAGTATATAACCCTTTGATTTAATATTCTTCAATTATCTTCCCTCCATGTGAAGTCGTCAACTACAAATACAGTAAATCTTACTTCAAGTTATCCAAATGAAGTTACTATCTCAGTAACAACATCAGGTACTACTCTTTCATTAACTACTGCTGCCAAGGCAGAAGTGGAGGCTGGCAGAGTTAGGCTGACTAATACTGGTAAATACAGCTCATGATCTTAAAATATTTTACAAATCAATCTTAAATTTTTTAAAGTTGAACTATGAAATTATAGGATATTAAAAACGTTTGTTTTTTATTCTCATTTCATTATCAGAAGCTAGTACTAATTCTTGATTTCTTATACCACCAAACTCTTTAAATTATTTTTATTGTGTATATAAATCTTTTTCTTAGTCTGATATTTTTAATTTGTTGTAAATTTTCTCTGTATCTGTTAAATTGTATTGTTCAGTTTGACTATTTCCATCTGCATGTGCTGTAACTACTATGTATTCTCTATTATTTACTTCTCCAGAACTTACTAAACACAATCCTGCTGCTTCCGTATATCCTGTTTTTCCACATTTAATATAATTTTTATCTATGTCTAACACACTTCTTTTTAAAAAAAGATGGTTATTTATAGTATGCTTAGTAAAAGTTCCCTTTACTCCACGAGCCTCATACTCTTTTGATTCAACTATCTTTTTGAATTTTTTATTTTCTAATGCATATTTAAAAAGTATTCCTATATCTTCAGCTGTACTATAATTTTCACTATCTGTTATTCCTGTAGAGTTGGAAAAATGTGTATTCTTCATTCCTAATTCGTTTGCTTTTTCATTCATTAAACTAATAAATTTTTCTTCCGTACCAGAAACATATCTAGCTAAAGCTATACTAGACTCTCCTCCTGACTCTAAAAGTATTCCATACAATAAATCTATTATTTTAGGATTGTCCCCTGGTTCAAAACCTGAAACGCTTAATCCTTTAGTAATACAATAATCTATAATATCTTGTGTAATATTTGTTCTTTCATTTAAATTCCTAATATTTTCAATACCTACCACGGCTGTCATCACTTTAGTCATTGATGCGGGATGTATTCTTTCATTATAGTTTTTTCCCATAACTATTTTTCCTATATCTTTCTCTATTACTACAGCATTTTCAGACACAATATCTTCTATACTAATATATTCACTACTTGCCTCAATAGAGATTTTTTCTGTCTCACTTCCTATAAGATTACTTAAATCTAAAAATGTAGTTAATTTAAATAATACAACTATAGTTAAAATTCCCATTACCAATTTTTTTAAACACCTTTTTTTCTTCATTTAAATCACCTCTAATAAGAGATTACTATATGAAAGTGACTTTTACGTGACATTATAGAATTTTACTTCGAAAGTTAATCCATTATCATTAAAAGCAATTATATCTCCATTATGTTCTTCTATAATTGATTTTGATAGATTTAATCCTATTCCATATCCCGGTAAGGATGTATCACCTCTATAAAACCTATCAAAAATTCTCTTCAATATTTCTTCTTGTACTCCACTACCATTATCAGATATCTTTATAACCTTATAAATAGGATTAGAAGTCAATTCTATACTTACAGTATTTCGTGTATGTTCTAAAGAGTTTTTTATTATATTTAAAAAGGCTTCATAAAGCCATATTTCATCTCCTAATACATAAAAATCTTCTCCATGATATTCTATATTTATCTTTCCATCTCTATTTAAACTATTCAATATATCTTCTATTATCTCTAGCATAGATAGCTCTTTAAATTTATACTCTATAGCATTAGAGTTTATTTTCGAAAGCTTTAGAAGTACCTCTGTAAAGTTTTTAAGCTTTTCTAACAAGGTAAGTATTAGATTAAATTATTTAATTGTCACGTAAAAGTCATTTTCATATTGTATGATCTTTCTAGGAGGTAAGATATATGGAAATATTAAAAATTAAGAATTTAAAAAAAATGTATGGAGAGGGGCAAATTAAGGTTGAAGCATTAAAAGGAATAGATCTTTCTATTGAAAGAGGTCAAATGGTTGCAATAATGGGTCCTAGCGGCTGTGGCAAATCCACCCTTTTAAATTTATTATCAGGCATAGACACCATTACATCTGGAGAAATTAAAATTGAAAATACAAATATCTCAATTTTAGATGAAAATAGTCTTGCTCTTTATAGAAGAAGACAGCTGGGAATTGTTTATCAGTTTTTCAATCTAATTCCTAATCTTTCTGTAGAAAACAACATAAAATTACCTGTCTTAATGGATAATAAAAAAGTAGATCAGGAATATTTTAATGATCTAATAAAAAGCTTAGGTATTCAATCTAAATTAAAAGTATTTCCTGATAAGCTTTCTGGCGGACAACAACAAAGGGTAGCAATTGCTAGAAGTTTAATTTATAAACCTAGTATAATATTAGCAGATGAACCAACTGGTAATTTAGATAAACAAAATGCTAGGGATATAATAGAAATTTTTAGACTTTCAAACTTAAAATACAATCAAACTATAATAATAGTTACTCATGATGAAGAAGTTGCTCTATCTGCTGATAAAATAGTCCATATGGAAGATGGTCTAATCATTAGTAACGAGGTGATAAGATGATTTTACATGAATATGTAAAAGGAGATATAAGCTTAAATAAAAAATCTTATACTTCAACAATTATTACTATATTTCTAGCTGTAGTTATTCTTTCTACTTTTGTTTTTGGTGTTTCATCATACTACAAATGTTATAGAGATATAATAGGTAAAAGCACAGGAGGCTATCACTTCAGAATTGTAAATAGTATTTCTAGTAATGATGCAAAAAATTTACAAGAAAACAGATATATAAAGAAACTAGGATTATTTAATAATAAAGTTATAGACGAAGGTTTTGGATCCAAAGGAAAAACCAAATTATGCCAAATGGATAATAATGCTCTTTCTACTATTGAATCTTGGTTGAAAGAAGGCAGTCTTCCTAAACCTAATGAAATTATGATAAGTAATGATATGGCAAAAGAGATTAATAAAAATGTTAGTGATACTCTTGAAGTAAATGGTAATAATTATGTAATTTCAGGTATTTATTACGATACAACTTATGAATATCAAAATTTCTATAATATATTTTTAAATGTAGAACAAGATAAACTTTTAGAAAGTGGAGAAGAACTTTCTCCATTTATATGGTATAAAAATATATTCAAAACTTATAGCTTAAGTAAAGAAATAATAAACAATCTAGAAACAGAGTATATTACGTATAACTACAATTTAATGTATTTAGATCGATCCTTTGTTTTTGATCCAGAAGATAATTTATTAAAAGATCATACTTTCCAAGTAATTGTATTGATTTTATTCTTCATATTAATAATACTTTTTCACTCTATTATTACAAACTTATTTTTAGTACAAGAAGCAAAATCTATACAAGAATATTCCAAATTAAAAGCTATAGGTGCAACTAATGGAGATATTAATAAAATAATAAAACTAAAAGCATTATATATCTCTCAAATACCAATACTTTTAGGTATGTTTTCATCTGTTGGAATAGTGAAACTACTATTTTTTGCTATAAATAAGGTTGAAATTTACTTTTCTAAATCTAAAGAAATTCTTGAAAGTACTATGAATTTAAATCTAAGTTTAAACTTTAAATTTGCAATACTTATTTATATTTTAAGCTCAGCAATAATCTATCTAAGTACAAAGAAACCTATAAAGAAACTTAAGAAAAATTCTATTTTAAATGGGTTAAAAGGAGAAATAGACTCTAGATCTTATAAAAAACATGATCTTAAATATAATGGCAATATAGAAAAAAATTTATCTAAACAATTTTATAAAAATAGTAAGAAAAGCTTTAAATTTACAGGAATAACTTTAAAATTAGGATTTATTTTAATGGCTTTTATTATGACAATAATAACATACTATTCTTTAGAGGAAAAATATAATAATGTTGATAGATATACAACTTATGGTATCCAAGGAGAATACGCTACTATAAATCCTTTAAATGAAGATTTAATTAGTAACATAAAATCACTTAATATAGATGATTTTGTAAACTTTAGAAGTCAATCAGTATATATTGATTATAATGAAAATTTAATTGATAATGATTTTAAAAACTCTGGCAGTTTAAATAATCTAGAAGAAAATATTATATCTTTAGAAAATACACGGCTTAATATAATTGGATTGGAAGATAATAAATTCAATGAATTAGTAGCTAAAAGAGGATTAGATCCAAGTAAATATAAAAGTAATAGAGTCCTATTATTAAATACTGTTGGAGATAATTTTAATATTCCAGCATCAAGGATTACAGATAAACAATTCCTCAAAGAAGATATAAAAACTTTTTCCCTTTCAGAGTATGGAAATATTCTAGATACTAGGGGATATGAGTTTATTTTAAATGTAGAAGATAAAATCTATACACCACTTTTTGACTATCCTATATATAAAAATAGATTAAATTGTTATATGCCTAAATCTGAGTATATAAAACTATTTAGCAACTTTGAAAGAATTGCTGATTTAGATCAATTTGAATATATTGCTATTAAATCTTCTAATATTGAAAAAGACCAGACTGTGATAAAGGGTATGTCTCTTGATTATTTTAAAGATAGAGATTTTAGTTTGGTATCAGAAGTTGATGAAAATAATTTAATCCAAAAAAGAACTATAATAGGAAATATACTAGCTATATTCTTTAGTGTATTCTTTATTGTAGTAGGATTCTCTAATTGCTATTTTGCCTTTTATAATTTATTCTTAGAAAAAAAGAATGAATTAATATTATATAAATCTATAGGAATGGATGAGACACTACTGAGGAATATATTAAGACGCGAAAAAAATAAGATACTATTTAGTTTTATATCTTCAATGCCTATTCTATTAATTATATTAGCTATTATAGTATCTAAGTCTTCAAAAGTCTTTACTGCTATAGATATATTAACAAATATCAACTATATATTTATACTTGGATATGTTGCCCTAATATATGTATCTATATCAAAAATGTATAATAACTATAAAAGAGAAATAATTTAAAATAAAAAAGGTGTTTTATAACTAATTAATTTTAGCCATGGAATACCTTTTTCTATTTTATTTTTTACCTTTACACTTTTATAGTACCAAAAAAGCCCTACACAATGTGTAAGGCTATGTTTAATGTAGTTTTAAAAATCCCAGCATCTTATTATAGCTTAAATACTCTTAATTGTGCATCTAAATCTTCTGCTATTTTTGCAAGCTCTTCACTTGAATTAGCTATTTCCTCCATAGAAGCAGTTTGTTCTTCTACAGAGGCTGATGCTTCCTGAGTTTCTGCCGCATTTTCTTCAGAGATTGCTGATAAATTTTCTATTATAGATATAATGCTTTCTTTTTTCTGTTCCATTTCATCACTAGAATTACTAACCTTATGAGTTATATCCCTCATTATCTCTATTGCTTCTGCTATTCCCCTGAATTTATCGTCCGTTGTATTCACACTTTCTGCTTGAGAAAAAACAATTTGTCTTGATTCTTTCATAATATTAACTGAATTCCTTGTTTGAACTGTTAGCTCATTTATAAGATTTATAATTTCCCCTGTAAACTTATTGGATTCTTCTGCAAGTTTTCTTATTTCCTCTGCGACTACAGCAAAACCTCTCCCTAATTCCCCAGCCCTTGCTGCTTCTATAGCTGCATTTAAAGATAATAAATTTATTTGTTCAGATATACTCTCAATCATCTCACTATAATTAGCAATTTTTTCTGTACTTTCATAAGTGTTTTGAATGGCCTCTTGAGTTTGACCAGCTAAATTGCTGCTAACATCCATCTTTTCTACGAGATCTTTTAAGATTTCCAGTCCTTCATCCTTTAAACTATTTACTTTTTCCACAGAGGTATTTAACTCTTTCATCATATTTCTATTATCCCTTATTAAGTTTCCAAGTTCTAAAATAGAAAAGTTCCCTTGTTCTATATCTTTTGCTTGTTCACTTGCACCATTAGCAATATCCTCAATGACTACTGCTACTTCATTGGCAGCGGCAGCTGTTTCTTCACTTGTTGCAGTGAGTTGTTGGGAAGCAGCTGCCACTTGCCCTGACATATTTAATATATTTTGTATAACATTTTTCATAGCATTTTGCGTCTTATTTATAGCTTCAGATATTTCACCCAGCTCATTATTCTGATCCATTAAATCTTTTGGTATAGGATTAGATAAATCTCTTGATGCTATAAATCCTAATTTTTCTTTCAATTTATCTATAGTTTTTACTACAGAATTTGACATCCTGTATAAAACAATTCCTAAGAAAATAAAGATTATTATACCTAAAATACTAAGTGTAATAACATTTTTATAGATAATTGACTGCATATCTCCCACGGAATAATCTAGATGTAATGCTCCCATATGATTCCCCTCAATGATTAAAGGAATGCTTATTGCATAAACTTTTTCTTTCTTCTCAGGATGAAAATATTCACTAAAATGTATAGTACCTTCCTCTGCAGCTATCCTACTTCCTTCATCCTGTAATACTTCTCCTACAAGGGTTTTATCACTACTAGCAACTATCTCCATGCTCCTATTAAGCAGCATTACATCAATTATTTCTTCATGAGACATTATATCTTCTATTACACCTTGATAACCTAATTCATCCTCAATGTTTTTAATTTCATTAACGATTATCCCTATCTGAATAAAATTTCCATTTGATCCCTTCATGTAGCCATTTTTTTCAAAATTATCTGAAAACACATCTTTTCTAACCTCTTCAAATGTTTCCTTTTCATTATTCTTGATGAAATCATATATAGGATGCCCTTCTGTTGCTACCCATCCTATATTGTCAGCTATGGTAGAATAAATAATTCTACCTTCTTTATCGTACCAAGATATTTCATTAACCCCTAATTCATTAGATATTTTTCGTAATAAATCATTATTTATATTATCTTCATTCTTAATAACAGCTTTTCCCACATCACTGATTCTAACTTCTAGCATTGAATTTAGAGTTTCTAATAATTTTGAATTTTGTATAAGCCTTCCTATAACAGTTTCAGATATAAATTCTATATTGTGCTTAATTTCTTCCTGTAAGCCTTCCCTCATCATATAAGAAGAAGTAATCGTCACTCCTACTATGGCTATAAGCACAATTAATAATGGCATTAAAATTAACTTCTTCTTAATTGAACCTTTTTTTGTATTTTCCCTTGAAATTTTTGTTAAATTTTTTCTTAAACCTTTGCTCTCCAAGTTTTCCACCCTTTCATTTTGTATTTTGTTATCTATAATTTATAAAATACATACTTCTACTATCTCTTAAGTATTTTTAAATTTATTTTAAATTTCTATAGATTATAATTTAAAATATAAAAAATATTGTAGAAAATAGTAATAAGTATGCACTTTTATTCATTTAAGAATAAGAAAACTACAAAATTATTCAGAGAAGCTTCCCTGAAGAGCCGCAGCATATATGTCTAACTTCTCTAGAACGATATTATTATAACACATATAGAGTTACAATAACACTACTAGAGTTAATATTTATTGTAAAATGATATAATTTGTCGAAAATTTTATTTTAGTCATTTGTTTCCATCTCAACCATTACTTCTATCACACGTAGGATCCTTTCTTGTTCTTTACTTGGCAAGTGATTTATTTCCTCCCAAAGATTAGAGGCTTTTATTTCATTACCCTTAACTAAAACATCCTCAAGTAGTATATCAGTAGATACTTCCAAAGCATTGGCAATCCGTATAAATGTTTCTAATCTAGGGATCTTAACCCCCCTCTCAATAGCACTCATATAATTAGGACTTAAGCTCACACGCTCTGCTAACTCTTCTTGTTTCATCCCTAATTCTTCTCTACGATTTTGAATTCTTTTTCCTATATTTGATAAATCCATTTTTTCACCTTCCTAATAGAGTTACTCTAATACCTTTAGTATAGTTTTTTGACTAATTCTAATACAGTATCTATAAGCGTTACATCAACTCTATAGGATATGTAATTGCACAAAGATTACACGAGTTTAGTAATATGAATTTTCATTCTTATGGATTTCCTTTGATTTTTATTATATTTATCTTTTAAGGTTCATCCTACTTAATCCTTAAACACAACTTTTCCATATGATTGCCTTTTTACACATTAAAAACTATTTTTTTAAAATTAAAAAGCCATACACGCTCTGTGTAAGGCTATGGCTAATGTATAGTATATAAAGAATACGAAGTGATTACTTTTCAATATAATTAAAATATCTAATCTGATTTTCATCATCAAATGTACTATTAAAAGGTATCAAATCATTTGAATTAAATTTTATATAATCACCTTCATATTCACCAAAGTCAAATTCTAATCCAGTATTATTAGGGTATCCGTATAAATAACATACAACCTCATTATCTTTAAGAAATACTATTTGATTCATATTCTCATTTACAGTTTCACTTATATTGTCCCATTTATATCCAACAACCTCATACACTCTCTCTTTTGATACATATGGTCTAAAACTATACATCACATCCCAATCAAAAGGTGTCCATTTGTATAAGTCATCAATGACAGCAGTGCCACTTATAATATCAAATGAATGTCTCAATTGTTCAGCATTTACATCCCAAATATC
This sequence comes from Tissierella praeacuta DSM 18095, assembly GCF_900128955.1. Taxonomy (GTDB): domain Bacteria; phylum Bacillota; class Clostridia; order Tissierellales; family Tissierellaceae; genus Tissierella; species Tissierella praeacuta. The sequence goes on along the minus strand of NZ_FQTY01000003.1, from coordinate 42,506 downwards.
TTTTTTAAGATAGCTTAATGAAAATAATATCATAATGCTTATAGTTATAATCACAGTCCATATATTCTTGTTTTTCTTCTTCATGAAATAAACCTCCCTTTAATTATGAATTAGTTGAACATAAATCTACTATACTGTAACTATATAGTGACAAAACAATACTTATCCAATTTCTTCTTCCATATAATTCATATAGTGAATATTTCCCATATTCTAATAAAAACATAAATAAAAAGAACATACAAGCAAGGTAAAATTATAATATATGTTAATGATAAGTAAAATCTACATACTTTTGCTTAGATTTTCAATATATATTTCAGCCTCATTTAAATCATTATTTATTATACCCATATATAATTCTAAAGCTTTATCTCTTTGATTTTTCAAAATAAGTATTCTAAAATCTTCATCTAAGCAATTTTCACCCTTTGTACCATCATCATTAATATAGAATCCATCAATAATTTCCCTTATTCCCCCTCCAAAATACCAATTATTTGATTCAACAAAATCAATAAATTTATCCCAAAACTCATCTTCAGATAATTCCATTGGCACCTCTATACATCCATTAATCTCAAATTCCCTTCTCATAGCCTGTCCTCCTATTACACTCATTCCAGAATTCTATATATCCATTTCTATCAGACTCATCTTCTAGATATGGATATTCCTCACTTAAGTCTATGTGAAGCATATATTTATTTCTTAATCTAAATAAAATTGTATCTTCAGCTTTATATTGTTTAAGTATATTTTCGAGAATTTCCCTCTAATAAATTCCAGTGTATTTTTTCAAATATTTCATATTAAGCTAGATTTATTAAACATTTTACCTAACCAACAATCCGTATAATCTTTATCACCTTCTACATAGAAATTCATTTCTATACATGAATTGTTTTTTACGACATCTTCATCTAATATTTTTATAAAGTCATCAATGTTTATTTTGTCCATATTATATTCCCCTAACTTATAAAGAATTGCTGCAAACTTTACTATTATTAAATCCCTGTCTTCATATTCTTGTATTTAAATATAATTATTAATTCATAGTTGTGTCTATTTTATCATATAGATTTTATCAAATAAACCTATATTTCCTTATTTTACTCATCACCAAATACAATCCATCTTTCCCTATCATAATCTTCATATTTTTCTGTAGTTACATTTTGTTCATAGTAAGCTCCAAGGAGTCTTTTAATATCCTGAGTCTTCTCCAGTACTATACCATACCCAATATTCCTGCCACCAAGGACGCCATATACATTTGTCTTTTCTTCTCTTCTTGGAATAGGTACATAAGAGAAGGTATCATTTCTGTCATCAGTTACTGGATTCGTCGAAGGATTTTTATCTAAATCTACAATCTTAATATTTATAATTGATTTAGCAGTTCCACTGTATATTCAGAACAAAAATACTTCTTTATAGCTTATTTTAGAAACCTTACCAAAGTTAAGGCGAACATTAGTTGGAGATTTATCTGATTCTCCTTTCTACAAAGAAAAACACTGCATAATAGCAGTGTCTACCTCAGTCATATGTATTTAATTCATATTTCCTATCAGTTTGTTTATATCTCCCTCTCCATCAACTTTTGTACCTTACCCTTCACTAATATCGTCAATTTGCTTTGCCTCTCTATTGGAAAAGTTTTTTTACATCTCTATCCATAAATAAACTAAACGTCGTTTTAAATTGTATTTTTTGCCCCATTTAATACTACCGATACAATGCATAATATAAATTATGTGCAACAATCATTAACTTAAAGCTACATAAATTAAATTTGAAACTGCATAAATAGCAAGTAATAATGAACTAATTGGAATTAATAAGTGTATCTTTCTTTTTGTTCCCTTGTAGTTAATCCATTCATCTATTGCTTGATTTGCAAGTATTATAAAGAGTACAGGGGTAAGAACTTTTGTAAGGACATCACTCTTCATAAAGAAAAGTATTAAATACATAACTGAAACTATACCTACAATAATGTGTCTTATCTTTGCCATATAACCATCTCCTAATAATATTTAAAAAGTCTTCTATAAGTTCTTTATCTATTAGATTTGTTTTTAATATTACTGCACATAAATCTACTAATATGCTCATCTATATTATATAATTCGCCTATCAATATAGCAATCAAATTTAACCATTTCATCCTGAAATCACTATTATGTTGTGGTTAAATCCTAATATTCTTCCCTAGAACCACAATAGACAATTAAAATTATTGCTTCACATGTTTAATTGCATATTCAGCTACCCTTTAACAAAATCTCATCTCTTCTGTTATAATTGTTTTCATAAGGAAAGATTCCTTCTATTTCAGAGGTATTTCCTTTTTTATTTTTTCTTGTTACAAATGTATTGTCTCCTGTGATTTAAACATCTTTTTATTTTTATCACAAAGCTCAATAATTAAATCTATTTCCCCTCTAATAACATGGAATAGCAACACCTTTAGTGATAAGATTTTAATGTTCTTTCACTTAGAATCAAATTATTAAATATTTAGGGTTGCATAAAAATCCTTTATAGTGTATAATTAAATTTATATTAGTTTTATATTTAATTTTCAAGTTTAATATGTTTAGAATTTTGATTCACATAAAATTAGAGATTATAAATTGGAACTAAGTATAATCTGTAATTTTATGTGAATTTTTTATTTCCATAAATTACAGAAATAAAAAATAATGGAGGTACCATAATATGACAGGTACAGTAAAATGGTTTAACGCAGATAAAGGATACGGATTTATTACAACAGAAAATAGTGAGGATGTTTTTGCTCATTTTTCACAAATTCAATCTGATGGATTTAAAACTTTAGCCGAAGGTGATCGTGTAAGTTTTAATGTTGAAAAAGGCACTCGTGGTAATCAAGCTGAAAATATAGTAAAACTATAAATGATTTAAAATCATAGATGTTATGATGTGAACCCTTTAATCCGGACTTTCGGATAATATTAATTATTCGGCTTGTTGCCTATACTCAATAGGTGACAGGCCGTTTAATTTTTCTTTTATTCTTTTGTTATTATACCAGTTAATATATCCTATAATGTTTTTCTTCAACTGATTAATTGATGTGAATTTTTCTCCATAGTACATTTTTTGTTTCAATAACCCGAAGAAGTCTTCCATTGGAAAGTTATCTATACAATTTCCTCTTCTAGACATACTTGGTTCAATATTTCTATTTTTTAACCTTTTCACCCATTGAACATGCTGATAATGGAAGCCTTGGTCAGAGTGAATTGTTAATTGATGCTTCATTATTACTTCTTCTACTGTAGGTTTCTGAGTGTTTAATGTATACATGTTACTACTGTATCTTTTATCTTCAGTAAATCCTTCACTGCTGAGATTTCATTACTTTTTTCGTTAACAAAGACTTGCCCTTTTTTATTAATTCATTAGTTATTATATCACTTTCTAGTAATAAAAATCTATTTCACTCTCATCAAATTTTTTAAAGCTCTTCTAATTTTTTCGCTTTTCGTGCTACAAAATTCACCTTCCTAATTTTAGGGTACATGTTTTTTGCATTAAAACAATTATTACCTAAAAGTGTTAATTTATTAATTTATCCTGGGTAAAACATGCAAGGTGACTACCATATTTTATAGGCACTTTGCATAACATTTATTAAATAACAAATTTTTTTAAATCTAGTTTTGAAATTTAAATAATGAATGCTTTTGGAGAATCACCCCATCACATGGCCAATTTTTACATATATGTGGGCTGTACCCATTATAAGAGTGTTAGTATTATTTGGTTGTTAATATAATCCTACTCTCTCTTCGAAGTTATATGGTGTTGTTTATCAATTCATTAAAATATCTACATAATATTCTCACCAATATAAATCCCAAAACTAAAATTTGAATAATCAGTATCAGATATATTATTCCAATTGGAAAAATCAAACTTTCAACATCAAATGCACTTCTAAAAATATTTATTATATATGTGAATGGTGATAAAAGAGCTACTCCTTTAAAACCAGAGTTCATCAATCTGTAAGGCATATAACATGCAGAGAATATCAATATAACACTCATCATTATGGAGCTGTAGGCAAACCTCTTTGTTTTAAGAGTAAATGCTGCTAGAATGCCGCTTATAATCGCTGATATAACAACTATTATTCCCATAAATAGTACTGTATTTATTATGGTATATATTGAAACTTTCACATCAATAATTCCATAGATATTCATCACAATTAAAACCAGAATATATTGGCTTAGATAAATGAAAAAATAAAAAATCGTTTGAGCAAAAATATACTCCGTTATTTTAATATTAGCAATCCTAAAATTTATCATTTTTTCGCTAATAATCTCTTGGTAAAGTTCGTAATTTGCTGCAATAACCGTATTGCTTATTATTCCTGCAATAATTAAAGTTAATAAAGTAAACCTTATGCTTTCTGCTCCCCTTGATTGTGATAGAGCGAAGTAATAGAAAGGAATCACACTTAGATAGATTCTTAATGTATTTAACAACAATTCTTTCCAGTTTCTTTTATAAAAAAATACATTCTTCAATATAATGCTACCCATAGAATCCTCCTGATAAAATGTACTTCTTTATGCTTTTTTCTGTGTTCCATAATGCAAACGCCATCATAATTAAAAAAACCAAAATTGCTATTTCTATATGAGAAACATTTCCTTCAGAGAAACTAATAACATGGGTTATTGGTATAAGCTGTGAAACTCCTCTTAGAAATCTTGGAAGTATACTTATAGGGTATAATACACCACTTATTATATAGATAATATCCATTCCAAAGTTGAACCTATTGAAATAGTTTTGGGTTTTTAAGTGAACGGCAAGCATGATGTTGCTCACAATTACATTGTTGATAAAAACAAAGAAAGCACAAATAATTGCAAATATAAAATCAATATTCAAATGGAATATAAAATTATAAAGATACAGTGTTATAAGAAGCGATGGAATATATAAAATATTTACCGCAACTGTCTGATAGAAATTATATTTATGTAAGCTAATTCTCGAAAGTAACACATCCTGAATTTTCTCACTCCCAAAAAATTCCATCCTCCTTGAGATTATCTCGAATATAGTAAAATAAAAACATGACCACAAGCAAATCTTTAGAATTATGGTTTTATCTATATTTGTGCCTATTACACCACTTAATAAGATTACTGGAAGAACAGCATTTACAGGGGAGATTAAAAATAATTTAACCATGTTCCACTTATTTCGAAGAAGACTTTTTAACATAAGGTATATAAGCATTTAGTTTCCCTCCAATCTATCCTTATACAATTCATAGAAAAATACATCTTCTAATTGTACAGGTCTTTCATTGAACGAACTTATTTGAAGCTTTGAAATAAAAGTCTCCTTACGTGCTATCTTCTCCATTATTAAGGCAGTGCTGTTATCATTCTGACTCCAAATAATGTATTTCTTTATGCCGTAATCTCTAAGCCTCTTATCCATTTCTTTGGTCTCATCTTTAGATATCCTAAGCTCTATAACATCCTTATGGAATTCCTTAAAAATATCGTCCATATTGTTATCTTTTATGATCTGCCCCTTATTAAGGAACACAACTCTGGTGCAAAGTCTTTGAACCTCATTCATAATATGCGAACTTATTAAAATAGTTATATTCATTTCTTTAGAAAGTGTATATAACAGATTGTGAACATCTGATTTAGATACAGGATCCAACCCACTTGTAGGTTCGTCCAGTATTAAAAATTGAACCTCTAATAGAACAATTCTTATTATGTTAAGCTTCTGCTTCATTCCAGTGGATAAACTATTAACTAGGGAACTTTCTCGACCTTGCAGATTAAACCTTTTTAGCAGGCTCATAATTTCCTCTTTGTTTTTCTTTATTTTGTGCATTTTCAAGAAAAATTGAATATTTTCCATAACAGTTAAGCCATCATACATCTGGTTTGAATTCAAAACCAAGCCAACCTTAGGGACTTTCATTTTTCCTTTATAGATATCATCTCCTAAGATTTTAAATTCTTCATATTCTGTTGGTTTTAAAAGTCCGCTTAAAGTTTTTATAAGTGTTGTCTTACCGGCTCCATTAGGTCCGATAAGTCCAACTATCTCACCTTTCCCGATTTTTAAATCAATATTTTCTATACTAAAAAATTCATTTTTATTATATTTTTTACTACAATTCTTTATCTGAACAATATTCATTCTATAGCTCCTCCAATTGGATCTAGATATTCATTATTATGGCTTAAAAGATTTTCAATTAATTTCTGACTATCATCATTGTAATTATCAAATAAATCATCTAAGGTATTATATTTATTCTTTATGCTAGTGTAAAACACCTTTTCTGTTATATCGAACCAAATAGGAAATTTAAATGCACCTATGTCTAATAATTCTAAAAATTTATTTTTAGAGAAAATATTATTTTGAATATTAATTTTATACCCTAATAATTGTATAAGTTTTTGCACATTCTTGTTAAATGTTAGGATATCACCATTTTCTAGCTTAAATTTTAAATCTTTACTATATACGCATAATATTGTAACCTTTCCTATATTGTCTTTAAGCATATATTTCTCTATAATTTTGAATATTTCTGAATGAAATACATCCAAATTATGCTTACTTACAACTACATTTAAGTCTATACAGCTGTTATTCTTCATAAGTTTATTTAAATTTTTTTCAATGATATGAAAATCCTGAATTCCTCTATGAACTCTCATTGTATTTTGCAGTCCATCTATACTTAGAATAAATTTATCAACTAATTTAATAAGTTCTTCAGGTATTTCAATTGTACAATTAGTTGTAATGTTAGTCATAAATCCAAATTTTTTTACACCTCTTAATGTTTCTAAAAGCTCTGGCCACAATAAAGGTTCTCCTCCAGTAAAATGAATGGATTCTATACCTTTTTCTTTAAATTCATTAAGTTTTTCTAATATTTGTTCTGAATGAGTTTTTTTAATATTATGCTTGCTCTTTTCTCTATAACAATATTTACAATTTAAATTGCAAATATTACTTACATAAATGTTAAGATTTTTCTGATATGACATTTACAATACCTCCAAATGGGAAAAAAGAAAATGGCCAAATTGTAAGATATTCAGCTCTGATATATCTACAATTTTCAATGAATTTATTATGAGCAGGAGATTTATTATATTTTTCGAGATTTAATGCTAATGATTCTTTTAAAATATTCCCAACTGTTAATTCCTTATTTTTAATTCCATACGGAATAATACTTCCACTTTCATCAATATAAAGTTCTCTTGGAAACTTACTTTTTACTGTATGGCAATTTGCCCCAGAGCATAAATATATATTACACGGATGTTCAATACAAGTTTGTGTTGGGATAAAACTTGATTCATAATATATTTTTACACTTCTCGGAATTTTCTGTAATGCATCATTAAACTGTTTCATATTAATTAATATCTTCTTAACAAAAAAAATTTTAATAATAATGTATTCATATCTTTCTAAGATTTCTTCTTTTTCCTTGAAAAAATCCAGCATACCTTCTATGGAGTTATCTTTATTGAAATCTAAGTTATAGATAAATATCTCATTTATATTTGGATCCTCCTTTAATTGCTCACTCATATAGAATACTTCTTGATTTTCTTGCTTATTTAACAGCCTATCCTGATAAACATAAAACTCAATTTCACTGTTATATTTGAGAAGATATTTATTTATTTGTTTCATTTTTTTCTCCTCTTCAATATGAATAATACACTTATTAAATCCCATTTTAATGCAGTCATTTATTAATTTTTCAAAATCAATTTTCTCGATTATACTGCTTTCAATCTCTACAGTTGCTTCTTCAAAATTATTGTATAACATTCCGTATACCTCTTTTCCTTCTAATTTACAATCTTACAGTTTGGGTCTTTTCTCCTAATGTCTCTATATTTTTCATAAGCAAGCCCTGTACAACCTGTACAACACTTTTTATGCTTACAAGAGCTACATTCTTTCTTATCATTTCTGTTAAGATTTACCAATTCTAAGAATTTTTTATTATTCCATATCTCATCATGAGTGTCTGTTAATATATTGCCCATTTTAAATTCAGGAAATCTAAGATAATCACAAGGATATACATCTCCATTAGAGTCAATGTTCATTTTAACTATTCCAGTGCTACATTTAATCTTAAATATTAAATTTGAGGTTTTTTCATCTATTTCCCCATAGCAAATACTCTCTTCCTTCATAATGTTTTGGATATAACCAAAATGAAATTTCTCCAGCTTAATTTTCTTTTTATCATCATAATAATCAATCATCGCTAAAATTTGATCAAGTATATTGTGATCTATTTCAGGAGGTTCAAATTCCTTACCTCTTCCCGTTGGGAGTAGCATAGTTATTCCAAATGAATTTAGATTATATTTATGTAGATATTTATACATTTCAAAAATATTATCCTTGTTAAAATTTGTCACCACCATTTGAACTCTCAAATTGATAATGCCTCGATCTGATAAGAGACTTATAGCATTGGTAGCATATTGAAAGCTATTTTTTCCTCTCTGTTTGTCATTAATAATTTTATCTGATGAATCCAAACTCACCTTTATTCTTAAAAATTCCTTAGGCATTTTCGAAAGTCGTTCAGCTGCATCAGAGTCAATTCCGCTCCCGTTTGTTACTAATTCGACGAATATATTGGAATAAATTAATTTTTCAATAATATCTAGATATCTAGAATGAAGGGTAGGTTCTCCACCTAAGAGCTGTATATATGAGACTTTATTTTGGATTAAATAGTCAACTATTTTCATACAACTTTCATAATCAAGTTCTTTGGATTTCTTTTTATTCGCATCAGCACTACAGAAAAAGCAGTTTAAATTACATTCATTCACTAAGTTCCAAGATACAAAACTTGGTTCAGTTGGTCTTACATTTTTAGTAAACGCTTTGTATGCTATTCTTCTAATAAAATTACTAGGATGATAATCTGCGAAAAAAGAATATTCGTTTATTTTTTTTAGCTTATCAACAATATTCAAGATTAATTACCCCTTCCATCTCAAGCTCCTTAACCAAATTACTCTCACATTCATTATCAATATTTATCCCACTATATATTTTTTCAATTACATCAATATACTCTTTACTCAATTCAAATATTTCTCCAGTAGACATATTTATAATTAACATTTCATCTCCTATTATTTTATATAAAAAATTTCTCTTAATTTTCATACTTATCAACTCCAAACTTAATACAAGCTACAGGATCAGGGTTCGTTATTCCTCCTAAATATCTCATTGCTCTTGCTCTGCATCCACCAGTACATCTTTCAATAAATTCGCAATCACTTTTTTCACAACTAAGTTTATTAAATTTCTTCAAGTTATCTACAATGTTTGATAGATCCTTATCATATATAGTTCCTAATTTGAAGCCTTCAGTAAGGCTTGGACATAATGTTACGTCACCAGATGCCGTAATATAAATCATAGATTTTCCTACACCACAAAACTCTCCTGATATTTCCTTGTTAAATGTCTCTATATTTTTTATACATATTTCTTTTTTCTCTTGGAAACAGTTCATTATTGTTGAAATAACCAACGCATTCTTTTTAACATTCTCATTTATTTCTTTTTTAGTTCTCATTCTTCCTTCAGGAATTATGTTATCTAAATTACATATAATACCTTTAGCCGTAAAACCTTTAAATATTTCAACTACATCTTGGTGATTGTCATCCATAACCATGGTATTAACTTTTACTTTTATTCCAGAATCTAATAACAACTTAATGTTATTTTGTGTTTTTTGGTATGCATTTTTCCCACCTCTAAAAGCATTGTGCTTTTCAGGTGTATTATAGTCGATACTTGTGATTATATCTCTTAAGCAACTATACTTCTTCAATTTTAAAATTTGTTTTTCATTTAAAATTGTTAGATTTGAGAATAAAGTTACTGTTACTGGCTTCTGAGATAAATATTCCAATAATTCAAAAATATAATCTTCCATAAAAATTTCCCCGCCAGTAAAATCAACTTGGGTTATACCAACCTCAATAGCTTTTTCTACGAATTGAATTATATCTTTTTTCGTTAATTTCGTTGTTTTGCTCGGACACGATTCAACATAACAGTGTTTGCATCTTAAATTACATTGCTCAGTAACTTGAATAAATACTCTATTTAATTCTGTTTGAATATGTTTTTGCTTTTTTACAAACGGATTATATTTATTGTTTGAATTTACCGTTATAACAATATTTTCATCAATCAAAAATTGATCTACATCTTTTTCACAATTAAATTCTTTAAAACCACTTTCATATAATCTTTTCAAGTAATCATACATCTCATCATTAATATCATAAAAATCACAACTATTTTTAATTTTAATTTTATCTTTGAGAATTATTATCTTATTTGAAAATCCTAACATAAATTCCCCCCTATTTATATTAGTACACTCTCAAAAGTCCTAGAGTGTCACTTTGCTTTGTTTTAAGGGCATGCTATAAAGCCTCACCGCTAACTTTTATATCAATACCCCCAGAGTACACCGGAAATATCATCCTATTGATCTCCTTTAAATTTTGTGTATAAAGTTATTACCTATACTCATCTTATAAAGAAGAGAGCAATATAATATTGCCCTCTTCAGATTAGTTACTACAATGGCATGTACCAGAAGCTCCAGAAGGACCTTCTGAAACTTTCACTTTTACTATTGAAGGTTTTTTTTCTTTTTTACTCATTTTGTTCACCTCCTTTAACATGATAATAGCGTTAATCATAACTCCTAACACTTGGAATCACTATAATATAAACAGTGACTTTTTCTTATAACTCTAAAATATCTCTATTTTCAAAAAGGGTTTTCGCCTCTCTATGTTGAATAATATAAGTACGACCTAATATTATGTTAAGGATCCGAAAGCCCTTGTATGAACGTCAACTAACTTTTAATAACATTAATTTATCTAATTTTGGACCTTTTCCCTTATTATTCTGTGCTTCAATCATTTAAAAACATCTTGCCTATTAAAATTTCTTCTAAAAATTTATGCCTAATTATATAGCCTTGTAGATAAGTTAATTAACATCGTCAACAGAATATTTGCTTCATTTGAATCTTCACAGTAACACTTTCTAGTCATTAAAATCTCATCTTATCTTTAATGTATTATGTCAATCCAATATTTCTCTTATTTGTCTTTTACAATTTAAGCAACTGATTTTTATAAAATTAGTAATAATATCTTTATATTAATTATGTATTATACTGTCATTTATATCAACAAGATATTTACCTGAATTTTCAACATGTTGCGACATTTTTTTACTTAAGTTATTAAATATTTTAGCAAAATTAAAATTTTCCTGTAGAATGATAACTTTTTTATACAAAATTATTCTTAATATCATATTATTATTTATTCTAGCTGATTGTTTTTCTATATTCCAGGAAAGTTATATGATCTAAAACTCCGTGAGTTCTAATATATCAATTTTGTTTTAATATTTTATTTATGGCTTCACTTACAGCATTGTTATAAGGATTTCCTTTTCTACTTAGTCTTCAATTTTTAAAGTTTTGTAGTACATCTTCTTTTTTTATTATCATATTTTCTAACACCATCTGAATGAAATGCTTTTATATCTCTTAAAGAATATCTATAGCTCAAAAGAACTCTCTCCATTAAACTAACACCTTTATTTCTTCCAAATGAATAATAGATTCTCTCTCTATTATGAAGGTCTATTAGAGTACATATATAATTCCATTTATTTTTTACCCTAACATAGGTCAGATCACTTACTGCTATTTCTAGTTTTTTTATCATTAAACTTTCTATCTACTATATTTAAAACCTCTGATTTATTATACTCTTCACAAGATTTTTATATGAAAGAACTTATTAAACTATTAGATGAAAATCTAGAATATGTTGATTATTCTATCTTAAATGATAATATTTATATAAATGTAAGGTCAGTACGTGAATATGCTATATGTCCATATTGCAATACTCATTCTACTAAAGTACATTCACATTATAAAAGGAACTTTCAAGATCTGACTATACAGTAAGCAATAGAAAGATGTTCTGTGTAAACAAGGATTGTAAGCATACAACATTTACCTAAACTTTTGATTTTATTGAGTTTAAATATAAAAAGACTAGCCGTTTACAAAATGAAGCAATTAATATATCTCAAAACGTTAGCTCTATATCAGATGTGAAGATGATAAATACTAGAATTTCGAGCATAGGAAAAAGTACTATTTGCAATTTCTTAAAAAACAATGATAAGTATTAATAAGAATAATATAAAAAAGGTATATTGATTATTTTGCAATAAAAAAGCGTGAAACCTATGGAACAGTTATGATTGATATAGATACTCATAGAGTTGTTGATATGCTTAACTCTAGGGAATATAATGATATAGTTACCTGGAAGACATTTCCAAATCTTAAGGTAGTTTCACGAAATGGCTCTATTACATATTCTAATTCCATTTAAAATTCTCATCCAGGAGCAATTCAAGTCAGTGATAGATTTCATTTATTAAAGAATCTTACGGATTACTGCAAGAAGTTTTTAATGAATCATTTAAAAGCAAATGTAGAAATAAAAGCTGAAGTAAAAAGATGGAAAAAGAAATAAATAATAAACCATTGTCTTCAATTGAGAAAATAGTTAAAGCTGGTACTACAAATACAAAAATTTATAGATTGTTAAAGTCTGGAAATCATTTTTAAATTTTCAATATCCGGCATTCCCTTATAGGGTTCCCATTTTATTATCGCAGTTCTTGATACGAATAATCTTTTTGCCAATTCCTCTCGAGACAATCCGTTCTGTTTTCTTGCTTCTCTTATTTTCTTTCCAAATGTCATAGAATATCCCTCCATACAAAATTTAAATTGCCAAGTAGTTTCAGTAGAGGGTGTTGGGGGGTATCCTGCAAGAAACGTGTTTTTTCATAATGGTTAATTTGCGTAACGTACAATAATAAAACCATACTCTAACAAATCTATCTTATACTTTAACACTTTTAAATAGTTATTCAATCCTATAAACTATTATCAGTAAAATGGAGTCAAAATATTTAAAATGTCTAATTTTAGGTAGTCAAACATACGTGACATAGACCTCTGAATAATTTTATCTGATTAATTTTATAGTTTTCTTAAATTGCTAATAATTATTTTGTCAAGTAGAACGTGATAACAATCTTTGATTAAATAATTATTAGCAATATCATCTTAAGCAGCATTAAATGCATCCTTTCTATGGACTTCTCCTCATTTATATTCCTTATGTCAGTCTCTAAAAAATTTTTTTAGAATAAATTTATAGAATATTTATCTTAGATTTTCAAAAAATCTATTATTATTTATTACATACATAAATACACCGTAACAATTTAAGAGATAACATACTTTAATTTTATAGTATACTCCATGTTTTCTTAACCTATGATTCCATCATTTACGAAATATAAAGATTATTTTACCTATTCATTTCTACAAAATACTCCAACATTAAAACCCTTAGCTCTGTCCGAAGACTTTAATCTTAGAATATTTATATTAACATCAGATCAGTAACTTTTCCTCAATCTATGTTACTGCTCCTATTTATTTAATCATAATAATCCACCATCTGTTCCATCACTATTCCTAATTCAAACTGTATTTCTAGTCTTTCTTCTTTGTTTACCTGATTATTTTGATTAATCTTCTTACTAAATTTGTCAAATTCCCTTACTTGTGGTCTTCCAGTCTTTGAAGTACAGTTCATCACCACTGATTAAAAAATCAAGTGGATATGTTTCCACATACAAAAACCATCAAATGTCATCCACACATTCAATGGCTCAAACTCTTGCTATCACTATATTTTATTATCTTTCTAGTTTCACAATTACTTCAACGTTCCTTGAGAGGTCAATAAAGATGTCGTAAGTATCTAGTACCCCCTTGGTGGTAAAATTCATATCTCTCATTTATCATACTTTCTTTTTTTTGAATCCCATTTTTCAAAGAATTCATCTTCCTTAAGAATTGACTCATAAGGTGGTGATATAAAGTCAATAATTATATTAACAACATCTATAAAATCTAATTTATAATTTAATATCTTATTGCAGAAATTATCCCATCTTTTTTGAACTTCTGTATCTTCCGTTAGTCTAAGGATATCAGTAATCGAGTCCTTCTCATATGCTCTTCCCCTATTTGATAAGGTTTCATACAGTGCTTCTTGCAATTTTCTTCCCTCAAAGTCGAATGTTGTTGCTATATAGAATATGTCATAAAAATCCTTCATCCTACCTGTCATTTCCATAAGTGAAATAATTGCATCAATTTTTTCTGCTATTGTTGATTCTAAGGAATAAGTAAAAATCTTAGGCTGTTCAAAATCTGGAAGTAAAACTGGCAAAGTCCTTTCAACTGGTGAATGAACTATAATATCCCCAACACCAAAATCTATGCTAAAAGGAGTTCTGGTTCTTCCAATAATTCCAATAAGGTTAACTCTAACACCACTGTATTCCTTAAACTCACTAATGACTTCTAAGTTTCTAATCTGAAGCTCAATAAAATCATTCTTAGTTTTTACAAGGAGAACTTCGTTAATAAGCTTTTCTATGGTATTTATATCATTAGAATAATTTCTCAGCAAATAATCTGCATCAATTGTTGGTCTGGAGGTGAATTCACTAATTGAATATAAAAAATAGCCACTTTTAAGAATTAAGTTGGTTTTGTAATTTGACATAGCAAGTCTTCTAATAAATTCTTCTTGGCAAAATAAATTTAGTAATTATTGTAATGAAATACCCTTTTTCTTTGATTCATTTTTAAGTCTTGCTAATATTGACTCTAATTTATTTTTCATTATAACCACACTCCAATATATGTTTGGACTTTATTCTTTAGATTTAATACCTTAGAATATTCTAGGAGCTTTTTTATATCCTTTTTTGGGTCTTTTACATATCTTTGAATAGCATTGCTAAATACTTCCCTTTCTATTTTACTTTCATGTCGTAAAACATCACATATTGTTCGATCTCTATTAAATATTTTTACATCTACACCCTCTATTTGATTTATATCCACTCCCACATCTAAAAGTTTTGATTCCATATAAAATACATCTATTAATGGATAATCTATTTTATATTGATTTTTTTCACTGTTCCTATCTACAGCTATTTGCCAGGATGAAGGTATCCTATCTGTATATTCATATACCATCAAAGCGGATTCAAGAAAAATTACTGCATTAGGAAATAATCTTGCTATTACAACTTCTTCTGGGTATATATTACCTGTAAGTTCATAAAATCCTCTTTTTATCTTTACAATGTCACCATTTTCTATTAATTTATTTATTTGTCTACTATAAAATCCGAGTTCATTAAGTTGATAAGTTCTTAGTATTCCACCATTATTTTTGAAAGCTTTATAAAGATATTTTTTATCCATTTCGCACCTCCATACCCACATCTCTAATTAGGGTGTGGGTTGTTTAGTGCAATTATAACACAAGGCTTAATCTAAAGTAAAGTTTTTTAATTCTTGTAAAATAATAAACTATATCATTGCTACTCAGAAAAATTAGTACCCATAACTATTAGCTGTTCTATTCACTCCAATGATTTACCATACATAAATAATTTTGACATTATTCTCATTCCTTTCTTTTCTGTTTTTAGGCATAAAAAAATGACGAAGTTTATTTGGTCTTCTTGACCTAAACTTCGCCATTTTTTTATTAAATTTCAGGTTCATATAACTACACCATGTTACGCACTATGACAAATCCAAATTTATAAAATAAGAAGGCAGAGTACTTAAACATAACCTACCCCAGTAATATCAATTGTTTAGTAAATTTCTTTTAATCTGTCATATCTACTATTAGGACAAATTAAATCTAATACGTTTATCACACATAATATAAATTCTTTTCTACTGACTTATATCATAATTTGTTCAGTCCCTATACTCTTGTTCGAGAATAGAATATAACAATGAATCTATCCATTGCCCTTTTTGTAATTTATTTTCCCTTAAACATCCTTCTTTAATCATTCCTATTTTTTGTAAGACCTTTGCTGAACCAAAGTTATCTGGATCACAAGTTGCAAAAATTCTACGCAGATTCAAATGTCTAAATCCAAACTTGATAATTGCTTTAGCTGCTTCTGTAGCATAACCATTTCCCCAATATTGTTGATTATAGCAATACCCAATCCATCCTTCTCTATTATTGAGATTCGATAAATGTATTCCACAAGCCCCAATTAATTTATTGTCATCTTTTTTAACTACTGCAACCTCATAATCATATCTTGGGTTATCAAATTGATACTTAATATTTTGGTCTAAAAATAATTGAGTATCTTTTTCGCTATTAGGACCCTAGGGTTGATATTTTACAACTTCTGGGTCTGAAGCATAATTATGAATTGATAAAAAGTCCCCTTTAACAAATTCTCTTAAAATAAGTCTTTCAGTTTCAATATTAATTTCAACCAACCTCCCCAATAATAAATAATTTAAATTCAAATATGAAATATTAATATTCATAAATTTATTTATTATATCTTTATATGAAAATATTTTCTATATTTAGGTTTTACTCAATTCTTATTATGGCAAATTCAGAAACGTTAAAATTAGCCCCTACCCTATGTGTTAGTCACTAATAGTGTTTAGGTTCGCAGCTTATCAACATTGTTCACCATTCGCCAAATCCTTATAGTAAATTCTATATTTTTCGAATTTATAAACATTATACAATTTATTCTAAATCAAATGAAAACTCAATTATTGACTTTTCATCCAAATCAATATTTTCTACAAATACTTTATCAATTAATGTTTCATAAATTTCATTATAGCAATTTAATTCATCAACTGCATCATCAAATTGCTTCTGTTCAAATATCTTGCCAACGGTTAAATGAGGAAAATATGTTACCTTTCTAAATATAAACTTTTCTAATAATCCACTATATAACTTATCATGTAATTCAATAATATTATCATTCCCCTTCTTTACATTAAGAAATAGATATCCATCTCTATAATCACCTGTAATATTATTAAGCATGATGTTAAACTTTTTTATGCCTTTCAATGACTTATTGAAATGCTCTTTTAATTCATGCGTTGTCAAATCAGATTCAAATGGAAAGACAATTGTAATATGAGGTGCAATGTAATTAGCAAGTGGGTCATATTTACCCCTTATATTGTTAATAGTATCAATGTTATTAAACTTTGGAAATAAAATTACTGCCCTTTTCAATTAAATCACTCCTTTGCGATTCACTGTAGATTATGTTTATACTATTTATTTTTCTGAATTTCCAAATACTTCTTCACAATCAATTTTGCATTTTGGGAAATGTCTTTAGTTCCGTCCACTCGCAAAACTGGGCAAGATAACTCTGTCGTCCATTGTTCAATCCTTGATATAGAACGTGAGGCTACGAAATCAACAAATTTTATGTGTTGTTCATACATATCGCCCCCTTTGCGGATGCGTTCTCTGTGTTTATCGTACTCTCGTTGTTCTATGCGTTTAATACGCAGTTCTATCGGTGCCGAGATAAATACAGCGAGTTCGTACAATTTTGGAATTATGTCACCAAAGTCTCCAGTGACTGCAGAGATGACAAAAGAATGATGTTTCTTTATGTCAGAGAGTATTGAGTTCAAGCAGTCTTCATACGATCGTTCTACCGTGTATGGAATTTCTGATTTTTCAAAGTGATAATCCTCTATGTCCATATGTTTAAAATTCAACATGTTAGCCAACTCACGTCCAAGCGTAGTCTTGCCGCTTCCGTTTGCCCCAAATATGATTATACCGCGTGGGTTACTCATTTTTAGACCTCCTGAACACTTTATAAATAATTCGACATTAATTTATTCATTTGTATTCTTACTTAATCCATATATGCCCTTGAGGATATGCTGTATTCATAGCATTTATGAACCAGTCATATCTTTCTTTATCGAGTTTATTTATTACCATATCAAAGTCATGTTGATAATCACGATTTTCATAGTTTCGAGATTTATAGAGTAATACAATTTCAGGAGCAAGAATACTAACTTCTCCCCTTTTTATAAATGCACTATCTATATCAAGTGTAATATTATGATTCTTTTGATAATAAAAAATACTATTCTCTATTTTATTAAATATTACTTCTATAAAGTCAAGTTTTGTTTGCTCTCTATCAATAAATTTCATATACTTAAATGGTCCATCAACTTTTTCAGTTATTATAAAATCTGCCCCTTTCTTATAGCACCATATATTATCAAAATTTAATTCTGAATGTTGAAGAGCAAATTCCACTGGTACTAACCTTTGATTACCAACAGGTGCATCTATTTCCCACCCCTTTGATTTAAGGTATTGAATACATTCTTTCATATCATTAAAACTAACCGTTATATCTATATCTTTGTGCTTTCTTGTTATGTTTCCTAAATAAGCATCGATAGCAAACCCGCCACATAGATACCACTCTACATCCATACCAGATAAATGCTCACTTATTTCATTGAATAATTTCATTTTTTAACCAACCTCCCTCATATAACTATAACTTTATTAATATAATATATATATCTGAATGAAAGGGGAATTGCTTATGAATAAAAAACTTAATGGAATTAATAAATTTGGATATTTAGGCTTATTAGGATTATTCGGTTTACTGGGAATATTTACAGATAACACAAATTTATTAGGGCTATTTGGATTCTTTGGTTTCTTTAAAGTGGTACAAGACTAATTGTTTTCCTAATAAGGAACGTCGTACTTTTATACTTTTATTCATCTACAGTATATAATTCACCTACCATAATATCAACTAAATTTAACCATTTACTCTTCAAATATCCCTAATTATCCAATGTCATCTGTCAAACACCCTATTTTTAAGGGTCAAAAAAGGGTATTTTTTCACCAATTTTTGTCCCAAAACCACTATATGTTGTGGTCAAAGTCTATTATTCCTTGTCCCAACCACAATACGTCATCAGAATTGCTGCCTCAACGTGCCTTGAGAGGATAATAATGATGTCGTAATATGACATTGCTCCCTTGGTGGTAGGTATATTTCTTATTTATTATACTTTCTTTTTTGAAAGTCCAATCATCAAAAAATTCATCTCCCTTAAAAATTAAATTATAATGGATATAGAAAAAGCCCTAAAGTTAGCTGCTATATGGCTTAGGATTATTGTGATCTAACTATATTAAATTTTGATATTCTCTTCTTCCATCAACTATAGCATATATAATAACTGTTTTCTTTTCTTCATTTACTTTGTAAAATATAAGGTGTTTCTCTACAATGACTACTCTATACCCTTGTTTTTTCAAAATCGAATATCTAGGTATGCTTCCTGAGTTAGGAAACTCTTTTAAACGATTAATGGATTCTTCTATTTTATCCAAATATTTGAGAGCAGTATCAACACTACCTGAATCATCTGCAATATAATATATTATATCTCTCAGTTGATCTTCTGCTTTGTCTGTTCTCATAATCTTATACATTTTCATTCTTCCTATTTACCAAAGATTCACGAAGTCTATCTAAAGATTCTTGCATGGAATCCACTCTTCCATTTTTGACATCATCTTCCGCTTCTGCAAGAGTTCGAAGCAATTCTAATTCCGCTTTCATTTGCTTGTAATCCTGTAATCCAAGAATAGCTGTATCGCCACGACCATTTACAGTAATAATCACAGCTTCTCTAGTTTCCCTGCACTGTTTAGATATTTCATTATATTTATTTCTTAAATCTGCTGATGGTCTAATATTTAATTCCATTTTAGCACCTCTTTCCACCTTATTGATATATGTATATTATATCATAATTTGCCTATCATGTAAGTCTGAATATTTTTATTCAATCTAGATACAGAAAAAGTCCCTTAAAGAATTTAATTTTAAAATCTGAAGCAATGTATCCACATTTATCCCATCTTTTGTTAACATTAATAACATTGCAGTTGCAACCTTTTACACCTCCTTGGCAGTTAAAATAATTATTAATGACTATGCCACTTTTCCTTGGTTGAAAATTAGGAACCATAAGCATTGAAGCCCTAACCCTATTTATGAAATAAATAGTGGTAGGTCTCATGCCAATAATGTCCAAGAACTCGACCCTAGAGAGAAATGATTGGAAACATTCTACGGCTGTTGCTCTATTCCTTCCAAGGATGTACCATACATAAATAATTTTGACATTTTTCTCAGTCCTTTCTTTTCTGTTTTTGGGCATAAAAAAAGGCCAAGTCTCCTTAGCCTTTAATTTTCCCAAACCTTGGTATTTCTATTTTATTATATAGTTTTTCATTTTTTGTTCCAATTCTAGGGCAACGAATCACAAATCTCTTGATAGTAATCATATTAATTATATATAATATAATTACCTATAACCCTGAAATACAGGTGGACTTAAAGGTGTAAGGATTGTATTCAGGAACAATTCCTGACAAAAAACCACCACTTATATAAGTGTATTTACTATCAGCTAAACCATATTATCATATTATAATGATTTTGGATCTTTATTGATTTTATATAACAGTCTTATATAATGTATAAAAGTTTCTTATATTCAAACAACCTACCAATATTCTCTGTAAAAAACTCCTTTATTTCATTAACAACTTCTGCATCATATACATATTTCCCATATCCAAATTGTCCATATTTGAACTTCCGTTCTTCATCTTTCATTGGAAGTTCACTTTCTGGGAATACTTGGAGGATCCTATTCTTTGCTGTTATTGTATATCTATGTGATATGATTTCAAATGTTATTGGGAACTTTAAATTGTTTGGGAGTTTCTCCGCTAATTCCATTAGCAAATCACTATAATCTTCTTTCCAACCAGGATAAATAAATACTGGTGCTATTAAAAACCCTATGGGGTACGCTGCTTTTGCAACCTTAATACTTGCCTCTATCCTTTTATTCCGAGAAGTAGTAAAATGTTCATATTTATCTATAATAAATGATGTATTTATACTAAATCTCACTTCCGTATGACCATTATGTTCTATATCTAGAAGTGTATCTACATCATTATATTTCGTTACAAATCGAAATCTGGCATTATCTAATTTGCCAAAAAATTCTATAGACTGTCTAAGGGAACCTGTATATGGTTCTACCGGTACTGGATCAGAGGTAGCAGCTCCTTCAAATATTGTTATTTCTGGTAGCCTTTCATTTATATACTTTGTAGCAGTATCTAGAATCTCTTCTATGTTTACATATACTCTAACAAAGGGCTTATCCCCTAATCTGGTGTTTAAATAACAATATTCACATTGTCCCATACATCCAGATACTAGGGGAAGTTGAAAATGGGCGGATGGTTTGCATGACTGAAACTTGATGCCCCTTTTAACCCCAACTATCAAAGTTTTCTTGCCTTCTCTGTATTGAGAATATAAATTATCCCCTGGAATATACTCTTTGTATTTATTAGAGTTTAAATTTATTATTTCAATATTATCTTTTGAACTAAAATTATCATATATATTTCTTCCTATATTATAATTTATTGAACCTTTTTCAAATATAATTCTACTAGGTATAAACATATTTTTTCACAATAAATCATTACTTAATAATTTATTAACTCCTTTAATATATTAAATAAATAGATGTTGCTATTAAATAATCTATTGAAGATATTTTTTATATTCTTCTATACTATTTCTCTCAAATGTAAGTAACTCATTAGCAATAGAAAGTACATACCCTTTTACATTATTATATTCTTTCAATTTTTTTGTCATATCAATAATACCCATAGTACTACCCTGAATTAACATCTCCGAAATATATGAGGTAGACTTATTTAACATGGTTTTTAGATTTATCATGGTAGAAGTTGACGATTTTGAAAAAATATTAATCCCTTTTGCCTTTTTATTTATTTCTTGCAATTCTTTTTCTGTATTATCATAAATTGTTATATATGTTATCAAGTGTGATTTAATCAATTCCTTATAATTATCATCCTCAGTGATGTCAATTAATTGAGAAAGTGTATTTTTCCCCATTTCTGCATTTTGATAAATATAATTTAAAAATTCAACATTTTTATCCATATTAAACACCTGCTTTATTAGTATGTTTTAAAATAAACTTTTTATTATAAATTTAATTCAATTTTGTTTAAGAATTTTTAAGAGCAACAAATTATAGATGATATATTAGTAATCCTTATTTGGTCAGGTATAGCAAGCAGGTCTTTCAGTATAATAATTTGAATAAATAAATTTGTTATAGAGATAATAAATAATAATCTATTATTAAAAGAGGAGAGATTTAATGTGAAAAAAGGAATCTTACCAGCATTACTTGGAATAGCTGTTACAGGTGGAGCTATTGCAATGACTCAAACTGATATTACAAGAAAAATGATGAACTCTAAAAATAGAAAAGCTATGATAACAACTGGGATAATTGGTTATGGATTAGCACATATTGTCTTAGGATGCCTTGATATATTAACAGAATAATAAATATATGGCTTTTTAAATGCTTTAGCCTGATAAATTTTAAATTCATCAGTTTTTTCTATTTAATAAACTGTTCGCAAAATCACTTATGTTACAATTTTGTAAGTTATAAGTTTATTTTAATAAAAATGAGAAATACTAAGACTAAATAAATATTTACAAATTATAAAATTGAAAGGAGAAATTTGATGGATACATTGAGCTTGATTTTAGTAATAATAGGAGCATTAAATTGGGGATTAATTGCATTATTTAAATTTGATTTAGTAGCCACAATATTTGGAGGACAGGATGCATTTCTAAGTAGAATTATATATGGCCTAGTAGGATTAGCAGGAATATATTGTATAAAATTTTTAATGGAAAGAGATAGGGATAAACCAGTAATAAAAGAATAGAAATAAAATCTCTACTACCTTACATTATTACTAAAATAAATTATTGAAAGCTTGAACAATAGTATTCATCTATATATTCAAGCTTTTTAATATATTCTTTATACATATTTTAATCGTTACAATTCATTTGTATATTATAGTTACCTAACACAACTTAATTCTAGAAAAATTATCATTTTATACCATAAAATCCTTTTGAATCCATAAATAATGGTATATGTAATGGATAAAATGTAAAAATCATAAAGCCTAAGCCTAGAAGTATAAGCATCATTAATCCAAGACTATCAGGTAAACTTATACTTATTTTCGTAATATTATAACTTATTACTTGGCAAATTAATGCACCTATTACAAAAGATCCAATATCTACTATTAGATTATGACTTCCAGTTATAGCCTCATAGCTGTAAAATATAATTATAATGAATATAGACATGGATGTTATTCCCACAAACTTCCCCGTAAAGAAATTTTTTATATTGTTTCCTATGAAAAAATACTCTAATTTCATAAAAAATAATAATGAAAAGTATCCTAATTTCAAATGTTCCCATATGCTCTCATTTGCCGCACTAAATAAAGCCACCAATTTAGACTCTCCAGATAATTCAAAAGTAAAATGTAGCAGTGAACCTAATAGTACAGTCCACAAGCAACCAAAATTCTCCTATTTTTTTAAAGATAGGTGTTTTAACATTGTCTCCCTCCACATATATATTATGTCTTAAGAAATATACCATATGCATTTATTTATTAGGGATATCCTTTATATAACTACTTTTGTGTTGAACTTAGCAACATATCAAAAATAGCTTTCCCATTTTATAAAGATAATAATAAACAATAAAATGAAGATGGCATTCTTAATGATAATGCTTGATAACTTCTTTTTCCAAATAGACTTATATATAGTATATGATTTACCCACCATTCTAACAACGAATTTAATCATTTACCCTTTAAATATCTCTAATTATCGAATGTCATCTGTCAAACGCCCTATTTAAAAGGGTCAAAAATCGGTGTTTTTTAGCCGATTTTTGACCCAAATTCCGTCCCCAAACCACTACATGTTATGGTGGAAGCTTATTATTTCTTATCAGAACCACAATACGTCATCAGAATTGATACTTCAGCCGTAGAATGTACCAATCAGCCTTCGCTATCGCTCGTCTTCTTAGACATTCCTGGCATGAGGCGTACATCTACTTACAATTCACTTCATTCCTTGTAAGCAGTGTTACGACTTCAACGTGCCTTGAGAGGATAATAAAGATGTCGTGAAAAGATAGTATCCCCTTGGTGTAAAGGCGTATTTCCTAATTTGTACATATTTATCATTAGTTTTTAAAATTTTTTCATCAATATTGTAAGAAACAAAGCTCTCAAATTAATAAATATTTGAGAGCTTTGTTTTTTGCAATTTAAATTATTTATTCTTCATATTTTCTTTTAATTTTCAAAGGCGGCAAAATATTTTCGTATTAATTATTATCTATTCTCCCAGTGTTTCTTTGCATTATCAAACATTTCATCTAAAGACATACCATCAAATATTTCATCTTCTAGTTTCAAATAATCTTCTTTGCTTATACCCTCGGAGTGGCGTATAAACCGTAAGAATCCAGAGTAGCCCAGTTCCTTTATTAATGCCCTAGAACCTTTTTCTATTATTTCTTTATCTGTGAATTTGCTTTTTTCATTCAATAACATCAATATCCATCTCCTTTCTAAGAAAATCTATAGGATTATATAGTTTAATATTTTTGATTGTTTCTTTCAAATGATTTCTATTTTTTTCTACTGTCTTTATAAATTTATCATCACAGGTTATAAAATATTTACAACCTCCATATACAGCTGAGGCAAGATGTAATGCATCTTTATCTTTTGTATTTGATTTCATAACTATATCTTTGGCTATCAATTTAATATTATCATTAGGCTGTATTACCTCATTACACAAGGTAGAAATAGATATGATATTAAGTTCCCTCTCTATAAAAGGATTTCTACTATTTTCATATTCCAAAACAAAGGACCATACTAATTCATATTTTTTCTTTTCGATTAGTTCAAATAAAATATCTATTGCAATAGACTCAAATCTTATTCTCATCTGTGTTTGATCATCAAACACCCTATTGTATATGTTCATATCAAAATATATTTTCATCTATATTCCCCCACCTATATGCCTCTTATACTTATTATATCATATTCAGAGAAAATCTGTCCTATTTAGTATAGCCTATCCAGAATAAAAGAATCTTGGTATACTATAATTTACTTAGTTCATCCATCATTGCAGGTCTGTTCCTATATCTTAATCTCCAATCACTTACAATTTCAGATACCTTTTCTTTACCTTCTGGATATTTCTTCATTCGTCTTAAAATAGATACTATCTCTCTATAGTGTGCCCTGCCAGAAGTATTCCTTGCCATAGTTTTTACTGTATTTTCATATTTATCAAGAAGTTCTTTTGGATAAATATCTTTTAAAATTTTTTCATACTCTATTAGCATATACAATCCATTAGAATTTATAATTATATTAATTAATCTATCATATAATTCCTCAAGTTCATATAGTTTATCAATTCCTCTATAAGGGGATAATTTACTAAAAACTATTTCCCTCTTTTCCATCCATTCTTTATCTGTATAAAATGATTTTAATTCTTTATATAATTCCATATCTCCTGCTTTATAGTTTAATACTAATGACCATAGTTCTTCTTCATAAAGTTTCTGTTCTCCAATTTGTTTATATAAGTCCTTTAGCTTCAAGCTATAATTGGTTACAATTCCTGGCCAATCTTTTTCCTTGTCTTTACCTTCCCTAAGTAATTTAATTGCCATATCATAGTCTTTTCTATTTATGTAAATATCAATATAATGTTTTCTCACTTCATTAATTTCCAAATTTTCCTTCCAGTAATCTTCAATTATATTTTGGCTTACCTCCATTTCCTCCATAATATTTATACGTCGTAGGATCATTTCACCAAGTCCATAACTATTAAACCATGAATTTTCCTGTTTTTTATATTCTCTTATCTTATTGTCCAGAAAAATAATTTTCTCTTCCATAAATTCATCTTCTTTAAAGTCATCAAATATAATTTCTTCTATATAATCCTCCATGTAATCTATAACTGAACCATTCAAATGCCCAGTGAACCAATTGTATATCTTTCTTTTAAGCTCAATACTACTCTTATCTAATATTTCTTGCCATATCTCTAAGCAACTATTGGCCACCAGGCCGGTTCCTCCATCGGAATCATCCATATCTTGATTTCCTACTTTAATAAATATATAATTAGTAAGTTCAAAGGCCTCTTCCAGTTGATTATTATCTACCATTGCTTGTATATCATTATCTAGAATCTCTTCAAGTTCTGATATGAAGCCCCAGGCATTTTTATAATCAACAAAATCATGATGTCCTGCATATCTCTTAAAAATACTATTTACTTGATTTTTATAACGCTTCATATCTGCGGGTGAAATATCACATTGCAATCTACTTTTAAACCTATTTAATAATTTTTCATCATTTTTCAGAATATCGATCAAAAAATCTTCAACTAGAACAGAGTCAGCTTCTTTTACTAATTTAGTGATGCTTGTTTCTATATCTTCTATTTTTAAGACTCTCTCTTTATCCTCTAAATAAAATAATACTGCAGCCATATGCTTGCAATTATTTCCACCATCTGCATATGGACAGTTGCAACTTAATTCTATTATTTCATCATTCTTTTTCACAATCTCAACTTTATATTCTTCAGTTCCATATACAGTAGCTTCTATTATATTGTCTTTAACATATACATTTGTAACAAGATTACAAATAAAATAATCTAACCCTCTTCCTAATATGTGATCTTGAAATAAATGTTTCCACATTATCTCAGCTCCTCTATACTAAAATATATTCCCTTTTCACTAGTACTGCTATATTCTATAATAATATAACTATCTCAGAAATTCTATCCTTTTAAAAACCCTTTACTATTAATTCAAATAATAACAATAGATTCTTTCCAGCCATATGGTGGGAATTGTTTTCCATTATAAACTTGTATTGGATCATTTGAATTTTTATATAAGACACCATGGGGAGTTACCCTAGCAATTTTATTGTTTCTAATTACATCCAGTGCATAGTATTGCCCATCTAGTCATCTAATTCCCTAGTTGCTATTGCCATTTTTTCAGTTAGATATAGATCCTTGCCTAGCTTATCAAAAGGCCACTGCATAAAACTTTTCTATTTCTCTTGGACTAAAACCATCAAACCTTTTCATTAAATAATTTAAATCATCTATATTTACATCTTCATCAGCTATAATATTTAAAAACCTTTCATCCCTAGCATCTTCTATATGGCAGTTTGAATCTATTGTCATTTCTATTCCTAACTCCTCACATACTTTTCCTAGTTCTTCTTCCTCCAATCTATTCTATATTCCATTCCTATTTAGTAATTAAAAATAACTCTGCACCATATCTATTAATTAAGGCAGAGTTAATAATTGCTTTAAAACTTATATCTTCAATTAAATCCTTGTCTGCAAGTTCATTTGTTTTTATGCACTCCTTGCCAGTTGATAGAGTCCTTGCAGTTTGGTATAGGGCATAGGAATTTGTATCTATATCTTTAAGACAAATACTTCTAAAATCAACTTTATTATTCTTTAGTATTTCTTCTGAGTTTCTCCATAGGTTTTTATCAGCAGATAAAAGAAAAAGAATAGCAAGAAATCTTGATGATGTATCATCTATCCCACAGCCTTCCTCTTGGAGGAAATTATAGAACCTTTCCTTGTGCTGGTAATTTAAAAATACTTCTCCTTTAAAACTTTTACTAAGTTCCTTTAATCTATCTCTTAAAAAATTGTTATTTATTCTACCAGAGCAATCCATTACTAAATCCTTGTATCTTTTCTTATCTGCATTGACTTTGAAATTCCAATCATTATATCCACAGTTCCTACAACTATTATCAACATTAATCATACTTAGCTTACATCGCCTCCTTGGCAATTAAAATAATTATTGATGACTGTCCCACTTCTTCTTAGCTGGAAATTTGGAACCATGACCATTAATTGCTCTATTCCTTCTAAGCCTGTTCCATACATAAATAATTTTGACATTGATCTCATTCCTTTCTTCCTATTAGTTTTTTAAATAAAAAAGAGGCGAAGACTATCGATTATAAGTTGACCGAAGACTTCGCCTCTTTGGGTTTCTTTATTTAGTTTTGGATTATATAAAATAAAAGCACCAGATTTTTACATCTTAGTGCATTTATAGTTACATTTTTTAAGTAATTATTTGCGGCTACAAATTAGAATTTGTGAAATACGTGTTATGCTCATAATAGTTAGTGCCTAAATTTCGAATGTTTCTTTTTATACAAAATATAAAATAGAGAATAAATAGGTATTACTAAAAGCAAAATCAAATAAAAATCACGAGTTGCTGAATATGAAGTGGCATTCCATCCTTTAATCATAATATGACTTACAATATAAGAAATGGGAATAAATAGTATTTTTACTATTATGGCTTTAACTTTTTCTTTCTTTCTGAATATTACAACAAGTATTGCCAAAACAAGTGCAAACAAAATGGCAGTGACAAAATAATAATTCAAAAACAATCGAGGTAAGGTCATAACTCCTCCATTATTAATTGGATTTCTTCCATAGATTACTTTATTTTCTTGCCCACCATTAGACACATAATAAATAGTATTAACTGTTTCTCCGTTTGGATTTACCGTTATATCTTGCTTTTTCTCGATATTAAAGAGTTTGTTCCAGATTGTATTATAGATACTAATATCATATACACCTTGCTCACTTTGATAAATCTCATATTCACCTGTAAAAGAAAGCGTTACACAGCCATTATTATCCTTTACAGAAATAATATCAAATGATTCATCATAAGGTAGATATTCAGGTGCTGTTAAATATGCAAATGATAATATTACAACGATGGCTGAAATAACTGCTGAAAGAATACCTGTAAATACTCGTTTTTTCTTTATATCAAATCCTATTTTTTTTATCACTTCAACACCGCTATCCTTTTCCGAACAAATTTTTTTAACAGGTATATCTGTTTGTGATAGTTCCAATTCATTTTTGCACTCAGCACAATGACTTAAATGCTCATCTACAAATTGTTTTGTATCGTCACTGATAACATTTTCAACATACAAAGGTAATATATCACGAACAATACTACACTCACGATTTTTCATTGTTTTGTTCCTCCATTCGTTTTAATATTTGATTTTTAGCTCTGTGGTAGGTAACGCAAGCCCAATTATCGGTCTTATTGAATATTTGACCAATTTGCTTGAAACTCAAGTCTGCAAAAACTCTCCACATAAATACTTCTTTATAAGGTTCTGGGATAGTATGCAATACCTTTTGAATTTGTACTGTTTGTTCGTGGGTAATGATTTTTTCATCAATCAATGAATTGAGGTCTACTAAATCTTCTACTTCCACTCCTTCAATTTTGCTAATATTTTTTTGCTTTTTTAGATGGGAATAATAACAATTTTTTGCTATTTGGCACAACCACACACGTAAATCGCAATCTCCTCTAAAGCTATCAATGGATTGCATTGCTTTAAAGAATGTTTCGCTTGTTATCTCCTCGGCGATATGTTCATTACCTGATAACTTTCTGATATATAAGTATACATGGTTAAAGTAAGTATTGTATATCTGTTCAAACTCCATTACTCTACCACCTCCTTTCACTTATAAGACTTCGCATATATAGAAATCTTACAAAACTTTTCAAATATTTTTATTTGGCTTTTGAAAATAGCTGTCCACAAATGCAGACAGCTATAATAGAGGTTATATAAATAATCTTCCCTACAACTTCCTATTTATATATTTGATTATAAATAATACTTAGATCGCAATATATAAATTACGTGAACTATTAATATTTTAATTTCATTTTTAAATATTTTTCTAAAGTAGAAACGTGCATTGGATAAAATAAACTCTTATCACCTTCTAATAATTCCTTTAGTTCTATTAATGATATCCATCTAATATTTTTCGTTTCATTACTCTTGTTTAATAATTCTCCATCAGCCCTACATATAAATGTTTGCACCATTATTGGATATTTTCCTTGAATATTTTGGCTACAAGAAAACGGAGTATAGTTTAGCACTTTATATCCATTAGATTCAAAAACTATTACTTCATTCTCACCTTTAATATTTGTAACCTTTAATCCAGTTTCTTCCCAAATCTCTCTTCTCAAACAATCGAAAACATTCTCAAATTCTCTTATTTTTCCAGCAGGAATTTGTAATAGTCCATACTCCAATATAGCTTCATCCTTGCACCTATCTTGAGTTAATATGTAATCTATTCCATCAACATTTTTCTCTATTATTCCAGCTACCCCAAGTTTAGCAAATAACTCCATTTTAAAATCTCCTTATAGACAATAATTTACTTACGTTCATCTATAGTATATAAGTCATCCATCCATTTATCAACCTAATTTTCCCAATTACCATCTATCATAACTCTAATTATCCAATGTCATCTATATTTTAGCCGATTTTTGACCCTTTTTTCAGCCTACAACCACTATATGTTGTGCTCAAGTCTTATTATTTCTCCTCTGAACCACAATACGTCATCAGAATTATACTCTCAACGTGAGGAGTCCTAGGAAACTGATCCATACATTTTACCTTCTCTATTTTATATCCTCTTTCAATGAATACTTTCAAGTCCCTTACTAAAGTAATAGGATTACAAGATACATATACAAATACCTTTGGATTAAAGTCTATAATCTTATTTATAGCCTTTGAATGAATTCCATCTCTTGGTGGATCTATAACTATTAAATCTGGTTTCTCTTTTAAATCATCTACAGCCTTTAGCACATCTCCAGCTATAAATTCTACATTATTTAGATTATTTAACTTTGCATTTTCACGAGCCTTCTCAACTGCTTCTTCTACTATTTCAATACCTATTACCTTTTTAGCTACAGGTGCCATTATTTGAGCAATTGTACCAGTACCTGAATATAAGTCAAATACCACCTTATCATTTATATCTCCTGCAAACTCTCTTACCATTGTATATAATTTTTCAGCACCAAATGTATTAGTTTGAAAGAAAGAGAAGGGTGATATTTTAAATCTTAATCCTAGCATTTCTTCAACAATATAATCCTTACCATATAATAGCTCAAGTTTATCTGCCTTTACTACATCAGACAAACTATCATTAGTAGTATGAAGTATTCCTGTTATTTTTCCCATAACCCTGAGACTATTTAATCTATGAAGAAATCCTTCTTTATCCAACTCTCCTTGACTAGAAGTCACTAAATTTACAAGTATTTCTCCTGTAGATAATGCTTTTCTAACTACTAGATGTCTTAAAAATCCTGTATGTGACCTTTTATTATAATAAGTAGTATTTAATTCTTGAAAGTAATTCAAAACATCGGCAAGTATTTTAGTAAAATCACTGTCTACTATATTACAATTTCCTACATTAACTACTTCATAAAATCTACCTTTACGATGAAGTCCTAATGCTAATGGTCCATCTTTTTTTTCATCTCCAAAGGTATACTCCATTTTGTTTCTATATCCATTTACTACAGGACTTTTCTCTATACCTAAAAAATTAAAATCTAGATCCTCTTGTTCAAACAATTCTCTTACTTGATTTTCCTTTAATTTTAATTCATTTTCATAGGATAAGGACTGATAAGTGCATCCACCACAAAATCCAAAATGAGGACAAGATGAGTCAGTTTCAATGGGGGATTTCTCAAGTATACTTACGAGCTTTGCTTCAATATAGCCTTTTCTTTTTCTACTAACTCTTGCTTGCACTTTCTGTCCCTTTATTCCACCTTTAAACTTAATATTATGTTCTTCATATATACCCTTACCTTTATTTGGAAATCATACTTCCTTTATTTCAAATTCAATTAAATCATTTTTCTTTACCATATTACACCTCCAAAAAATGTGACAGGAAGACAAATGAAAAGTCCCCCCGCCTAATACAATAATCTATCTTATTTCTTATTAATGAAATAATTATACAAAAAACCTATAATGTTTACAAGTATAAAGCCAAGGTAAGAAAACTACTAATTACCAGAATTTCTCTAAAACCTTCTTTATAGTCATATCATTCCTTACATTTTTAAATCCTAACCATTCATTAGGAAATAAGGACTTATATTTACTTGTTCCATATCTATCATCTATAAGCAGAATAGCTCCCTTATCCTGTGGAGATCTGATTACTCTTCCTGCTGCTTGTAATACCTTATTCATGCCAGGATATACATAAGCATATTCATATCCTTCACCTAAATTATGTGTAAAATAATCTTTGATTATATTTTTCTCAAAACAAAGCTGTGGCAAACCCACTCCTACTACTATAGCTCCAATAAGTTGTTCACCAGTTAAATCTATACCTTCTGAAAAAATTCCACCCATCACTGCAAAAGCAATAAGATTATTTCCCTCTTTAAAATTTAACAAAAACTCTTCCCTCTCAATTTCAGACATATTACCATTTTGTATAATTATATTCAAATCTTGATTTCTATTAATAAGCAAATTATATACTGTGGTCATATAGGCATAAGAAGGAAAGAATACAAAGTAGTTTCCTTCTTTAGCAGAAATAAAAGCTTCTATATATCTGACAATATCTATATAAGTCCGTTCCCTATCTCTATATCTTGTAGAAACATTATTACCAACCATAAGACATAAATTCTCCCTCGGAAAAGGTGAGCTAAGTTTTATATTATAGTCTCCTCTCTTTCCCCCAAGTAAATCCATATGATAATCTAAAGGAGTTAGAGTAGCAGAAAAAAATATAGCAGCTCTCCCTCTTTCTAAAGCCTCCCTTAATAAATATGATGAATCTACACAATATAATTTCAATATTAAATCTTTAGATTCCTCCTTAATATATGTGACATAATGATTGTCATAAAACTCAGAAATCCTATTAAAAGTTATTAAATTAAAATAAAGTTCTAAGACCTTATCATATTCTTCATGACTTTTTTCCTCTATAAGCCAAGGTTCTAAGACTGTTACAAGCCTTTTAATGGGATAGTATAAATCAGTTATTTCCTCTTTTTGATAATATTCTCCTTCTATTTCCAGCTCTCTTTTTAACTTATTTAATATACTATTTATTTTATTTAGACTCTTATAAATAGGAGGATATGTTTCTTTAAAAATATCTTTTAATTCCAAAAAATTATTTTTCTTTATTTCAGCTGAAAACATTTCCCTAGATCTATCTACTAAATTATGAGCCTCATCTATTAAAAACACATAGTTTTCAAATGGATTTTCAAAGAATCTTTTTAAATATACTTGAGGATCAAAAACATAGTTATAATCACATATAACTACATCTGACCAAAGGCTAATATCCAAGACAAATTCAAATGGACAAACATTGTGCTTTCTCCCATAAGAAATAGCCACATCTCTAGTAATCAAATCTTCATTTTCAAAAATATCCATTATAGCTGCATTAACTCTATTATAATGTCCCTTTGCAAAAGGACAATCTCTAGGATTACATTTAACTTCATCATTTAAACAAATCTTATCCTTTGCTGTAATTACAATGGTTTTAATCCTTAATCCTTTTTCTGTCATCATCTCCATAGATGCTATGGGAACTTCCCTAGTTATGGTCTTAGCAGTAAGATAGAAAATTTTCGAAGTAATTTCTTCCCCAATAGATTTAACAGATGGAAATAATGTAGACATAGTCTTGCCAATTCCTGTAGGTGCTTGAGCAAATAAACTCTTTCCTTCCTCTATAGTCTTATATGTAGCAACAGCAAGTTCCCTTTGTCCTTTTCTATAGCTACCAAATGGGAAAGATAATTGTTTGATAGTTTTATCCCTAGTTTCTGCCCAATAAAAAGTAATACTAGCCCATTCAATATATTTGTCTGTTAAGGATAAGAAAAACTCCTTCAATTCATCACAAGTATATCTTCTTTTAAATATCTTCTTTTCTTCTGATTCTATATGAAAATATGTAAGTTGAATATATATATAATTTAAATCATTTTGAATACAATAAATATATCCGTAACATTTAGCCTGAGCCCAATGTAATTCATTATAATTCTCATCAATATCTTCTAAATCCTTAGTAGTACTTTTTATTTCATCTATAATTATCTCATCAGAAAATGTAAATATGCCATCGGCACGCCCCTGTAATTCTATGATGAAATTATCATAATATACATTATGTTTTAATGTTACCTCTGGCTTATACTCAATACCATAGGATTTTTGCACCTTCTGATGAGCCTTAGTGCCTTCCAATGCCCTTGACATGGAAATAAAGCTATTGTCTATATCTCCCGAACGAAGAACAAACTCAACTAAATTTCTAACGGATACTTTAATTATATTACTCATATTATCTTCCTTTTTTATTATTTAAAATTATTATAATGTTTATTATATCAAAAGACACTCCACAAAGGAGTGTCTTTCATATTATTTATTTTCTTGTATTAAAACATTTTCATAATTTATTATGCCTAAAGGACTCATTCTTGCACCAACTATATTTTCCTTTGAAGCTAATGCTGTCCTAGGATGATAAATAGGTACCCATGGATAATCATCTATTATAATATTTTGTATATCTTTATATATTTCCATTTTCTTATTAGGATTAATTATTTCTTTTGCCCTATTCATAAATTCTACAACTTTAGGATTATTATATCTTGTAATATTTGTTTGATTATTATAATTAAATAAAGGCTGTAAATAATTATCAGGATCTCCTGTATCCGCTATCCATCTCCCTATAAATATATGACATTTTGCAATGATATCTGCATTTAAATAATCTTTATTAGGAATTTTACTAACCTCAACCTTAATTCCTAATGCTTCTAAATCTTTAATTATATATTGGCTTACTCTATAGAATAAAGCTGTTTCTGGCTCATCTCTTATAATTACCTTTATAGGATTCCCTGATTTATATAATCCTTCCTTATTTAGAATATCCTTGGCAATAGAAGGATTATATGAAATACCTTGTAAATAATCATTATCAACAATCTTAGGTGGAATAGGTCCCTTTGCTTCTTCTCCTAAATCCCCCAAAATATCATTTATTATTTTCTTTTTATTAATTCCCATATTTAATGCTCGCCTTGCTTCTCTACTCTTTGCAAATATAGAGTCCCCTTCCAAATTAAATCCTAGGTAATATGTTCCCATTACATCGTTTAAGCTTATATTTACATTAGGTAATCTTTTTATTCTTTCAAGGTCTTCTTTATTATTAAATGTAGCAAAATCATACTTACCTTCGATGAAACTCTGTGCCATATCTTCATTTTTATAGTTAACAATTATTTTATCCTGATAAGGAGCACCACCATAATACTCTTCAAAAGCTTTAAGAACA
The DNA here is from genome assembly GCF_900128955.1 of Tissierella praeacuta DSM 18095. Taxonomy (GTDB): domain Bacteria; phylum Bacillota; class Clostridia; order Tissierellales; family Tissierellaceae; genus Tissierella; species Tissierella praeacuta. Next base: position 6,917 of record NZ_FQTY01000003.1, on the reverse strand, counting down.
CAATATTCATCAGTTGTTTCCTCTAAAACATAGGGACCACAACCTGTTATTTTTCCCTTTTCAAAGTCCTCCCTTGCTAAAATACTTGTACTGAATTGACCTAGATTTAATAAAAATCCACTATAGGGACTAATCAACTTAATGGAAAGTCTATATTTATCAAGCACTCTAACACCTGTTATTTCTTTTGCTTTACCATTTGCATAATCTTCTGCTCCTTCTATATGATTTAAAAACCAAGTATTTGGAGATCCAAGCCTTGGAGACATCATCATTTCATAAGAATACTTAATATCATTTGCAGTTATTTCTCTGCCATTATGAAACTTTGCCCCTCGCCTTATGTTAAACACCCAAGTAACTCCATCATCCTCTACATACCAACTTTTTGCTATTCCAGGAGAGATTTCTCCAGTTGCTCCAATATAAAGAAGAGCTCCATGAACATTAAATAAAACTTGAGCACTATCCTGATCTTTTGCTAATTGAGGATTAAATTCTAAGGGTTTAGAATTTAAAGATATATTTAAAATTGTTTCCTCTGCTCTTTCTGTTTGAATATTTTCTAGTAATTTATCCGATATAATCTTTAAATCCTTAGATACTCCTGCTAACATGTCTAAGGATGTTTTAGCATATTTTGTATTTAAAGAAGCAATGTCTACAAGAGATGTTACCTTATTTGAATTATTAGTCATATCAGAAGTTAGGCTAATTACACTTTCTAAACTCTGAGTTTGCCTAGCTATAGCATTATTTATTTCTTCCGTAACCTTTGATGTATTATTAATTGCATTGATTATTTCATTGAAAACTACCATAGTATTATTAGCAATTTCCACTCCCTCTTGTATCTTGCCCATACTATTATTCATTGCATTAATGGTATTAGATACCTCGTCATTAATCTCTTTAATAACCTGAGATATTTGGCTTGTTGAATTAGCACTATTCTCTGCAAGCTTCTTTACTTCATTAGCTACAACAGCAAACCCACGCCCAGCTTCTCCAGCTCTTGCTGCCTCTATGGACGCATTTAATGCAAGTAAATTTGTATTATAGGAAATATTATTTATAACCTTTAACATTTCATTAATACGCTCTGATTTTTTATTTAAATCATTCACCACATTTTTAGCATAAATTACTGATTTCTCTATTTCTTTCATTGCATTAATAGAGTTATTTACAGCATCATTACCAGTGTGTGCAATATCTAATGTATCTGCTGCAATCTGCCTAGAGTTTTCTGTACTTGCATAAACCTCCTCTGCTAGTGCTGAATAACTGCCAATTTCATCTATTACATTATGAATTGAATCCATCTGAACTTCAACGTGATCTGCTAAATCATATGTAATTTGTATTAAATTATCTGTTGCAAAGGCTGTTTCATCAATTTTCATAGTAAGTCTTTCTACTATATGTTTTTGATTTTTCTTTAAAATACCTATATCACTTGATAATTCTTTTATTTGTACTAAGTCCTCTTTATCCTCAAATACAACCATCTCTTGTTTTTGATTTTTTTTAATAAAATTAAACATCGTTTCCCCCCTACTAGAGTTAAAAATATAAATTACTATTATATATCTTATATTCTACAAAAGTTTTTAAATTCCTTCTTTTTATATGAATTTTACAAAAATAGATATCTAAATCTTAGATATCTATTTTTAGGTCTAATCATATTATTTAGTACTTAAATTTGGAAACATTTTCTTGCATTTCTTCTGCTAATTTTGATAATGCTTCACTTGCACCTGAAATTTCTTCTATGGAGGCAGTTTGTTCTTCTACAGATGCTGACGATTCTTCTGTTCCAGCTGCATTTTCTTGTGATATAGCAGACAAGCTTTGTATTATTTTTATAATCTCTTCTTTTTTCTTCTCCATCTCTATTCCTGACTTAGCAATAGATTCTATTGCCTTTTGTACATCTTCAATTGTATAAGCAATTCCATGGAACTTATCATTAGTTAACTTTACACTTTCATTTTGAGACTCTAAAGTTCTTCTAACCTTTTCCATTGTATTAACTGCATATTCTGTTTTACCTGCTAAGCTTTCTATTATCACTGTTATATCTTCTGTGAAAGAATTAGATTCCTCTGCTAATTTTCTTATTTCTTCTGCAACAACTGCAAATCCCTTGCCTGCTTCTCCTGCCCTCGCTGCTTCTATAGCTGCATTAAGAGCTAATAAATTAGTCTGGTCTGCTATATTTCCAATCATCTTACTAGCATTTTTTATTTTCTCTGCACCTTCATTTGTGTTTTCAATAATTTCATATATTTCTGCAATGGATTTATTGGTAATATTATTTTTCTCAACAAGTTCTTCTATGATTACGATACCCTCATCCTTTAACTTACTGACTTCATTAGCAGCATTATTTAGATTAATAGCATCTTCTTGATTTTTTTCTATTTCTTTTCCCAATTCATCTATTTCAATTGCTCCTCTTTCTGTGTCCCTTGCCTGCTCACTAGCAGCTCTTGCTATTTCATCAATTGCTCTTGCTATTTCTTCTGATGCTGAAGCTGACTGCTGAGTAGTAGCCATTAGTTCCTCGGAAGAAGCTGCTACTTGATTAGAAATATCAGAAACCTTTTTAATCAAACCTATAAAATTTTTATGCATAGTTGCCAAGGATTTAGCAATAAGTCCTATTTCATCTTCCCTTTTTAAGTATTTTATCGCACTACTATTTTCATCAAATGTTAAGTCAAAATTTGATAACCTTTCAACAACTTGAGATAGATTTACAATTGGTTTTGTTATGGTATTAGTAATTACTAAAGTAAATACTATTAAAATCATTATTCCTATAACACCCGTAACGATAGTCCTCGTTATAGATTCTCTTGTTTTTTCAAATATTTCATTACGTGGTATAATGGATATAAAAGACCATTTTGTACTGGTTCCACTTATACTTAAAGGTATTATAGTAAAATATTCTTTTTGCCCATTTGTTGAGGATATTCTCTCTAAATTAGCTTGTCTCCCATTTTCCACAATTTCTTGTATTTCCTCATCAGGAAAGAGTTCAAATATATTTTTTCCAAGCATTTCACTATCCTTGTGTCCTAAAATTAGTCCTTTTCCTGTAATAAATTGAACATATCCACTATCATATAGAATTATATTAGATATAACTTCCTGTAGTCTATCTAATGAAATATCAACTCCTGCAACACCTATGACTTTATCATTATAAATAATAGGTGCTGTGACAGAAACTAATATGACATCTTTTCCATATAGGTTATATGTTTGTGGTTCTAATACTGCTGGCTTTTTAGAATTCTTAGAAGTCTGATACCATAATCCACTTTCATCTAAATTGTCATATGTATCGTCACAAGTTTGAATATCAACAGTTCCATTTCCTCGATTCCAATATGGAACAAAACGACCTGTTTTATCATTTCCATCTGTATCTGCATATTCACTATCATTTCCATCTAAAGCATTGGGTTCCCAAACTGTCCATACTCCTATTAAATTGGGATTTTTCTCTATTGTGTTTTTTATAACTTGATTTATTGTACCTCTATCTATATTTCCACTTTGTTTCATGCCTTCAAATGTCCTAGACAATGCTGTAGTTACTATTAATGCATTGTTCATTTCTGCCTGTGCTAATTCTACATATTTCTCTGTTTTTGCTGTTACATAATTTATTGAATCCTTTTTCTGCATATCATAAGAATTAATTGTAATAATTCCAACAACTGATGCAAATATTATTAATACAACTGATAAAATACTTATTAACATTTTGATTTTTATAGATTTCATTTTTCTTCTCCTTTATTTTAACAGATATTTAATAGAAACTATTAATTTATTGTAAACAATCCCCAAGATATTATATATATCACTTCCAATACATAATTACAGTTAATTTTAACACACTTCGACAAAAATCACCATATTTTTACATTTGTTTTGAAATAAAAAAACCTTCATCTTTATATAAATGAAGGTATATATTTATAGCCATTTCTTATTTACTTGTTTTACAGTATAATCCCTATCACTCATTTTACAATAAGGACATCTTCTAACTCCTAACTCCTTATCTCTTATAAATATAACGGGTTTGGAACAATAAGGACACCAAAGTTCTCTTGGCTTTAACTTTACTCCATCTGGAATTTTTGTATCTGGAGTTTTATTATTTGTATTTATTATACTAAACATATCTGTTTGCTTACCCATGTCATCACCTATCTATATCAGATTAATATTAGAACTTATGTTTATCATTTTACTACTGATTATTGATTTTGTCAAAAACAATGCTCTTTTCTAAAAATCTAGAAAAGAGCATTGTTTTTATAATCTTTTTTCAATTGTTCCATCAGAATATTTTGCAAATCTATCTGTTTCATAGAAATGTACTGGATCTTCACGGTTCCAAGGCCATCCACCAAAACCAGTTTCCTTATAATCCCTAGATGCTTGGTGAATTTCTTCCATGGTATTCATAACAAATGGTCCATAAGCTACAACTGGCTCATTAATAGGTTCTCCTTCAAGTAAAAGTAAGTTGCTTTCTTTATTACCATTTGTTATTAAAATTGCATTCTCTCCTGATAACTTAATTCTATTAGATAAATTAATTGTCGATATATCTATACTTATGCTCTCACCATCATAATAATATAGATTTCTAGTTATGGTGCTAGATGATGCTGGAAGTTCAAATTTTGCTTTTGGTTCCATTTTTATTATCCATATATTTACATTGTTTTTCTCGTCTTTTGCCCATGATGCTGGTGTTGGTTCTAATGCCTGTGTTCCATTATATTTACCTGAAATGAGCTTTATGATAGTCTTTTTTTCATTTTCATCTATCTCTTCTATTACGGGGATGTCCTCTGCCCAAAGCATCTTATAATGAGGATCAGAAAATTTATCCTTTTTAGGTAAGTTTAACCACACCTGAAATAAATGAAGTGGATTATCTTTGTCTTTATTTATTAATGGAAACATTTCTGCATGCTGTATTCCTGCTCCAGCAGTCATCCACTGTACATCTCCACTTCCATATCTTCCAGCTGCTCCATGAGAATCAGAATGATCCACAAAACCTTCCAATACAATGGTTACAGTTTCAAATCCTCTATGTGGATGAACTGGAAATCCTGGTATGGTTTTACCATGATACATTCTCCAACCATTCCTTAGAATAAAATCATTTCCTATGTTCCTCCCTGATAATTCTGATGATGATGGTTCCAATTTATCATTGCCTTTAGGATAATTATCTTTATGATGAGCACAAAATAGAAAGGGATCTTCAGTTTGCCACATAAAATCTAATTTTTCAATTTTGAGTATTGAATTTTTTGACATATTATTCCTCCAGTTTATATTTTATTAATTTTATACCCTTTATAAAATTTTTATCCCTTTGAACTTTTTAATATTTCATTTAATTAATATCGGTATTTCCATCAATGAATGAAAATTTATATTCTACTCTAGTTCTATTAAAGGTTAATCCAGTAGAGATTAACATTAAAAATGCTACTATTTACATTCTACTATTGGATAGGTTACACTTAATAGGACAGATCTTTACTTAACATGGTACAATAAAATCAGGAGGAGATTTTAATGACCAGAAAACGTTATGATGAAGATTTCAAAAAACAGTTAGTAAAGATCTATAACCAAGGAAATCACAGTTACAGAAGTCTAGGTTATGAATATGGTGTAGCCGCCCCTACTATTAGAGCCTGGGTACTAAGATATAATAATTCTAATTCCTTTGATGTGGAAGATAATAGAACTGAAGAGGAAAAAGAATTAATTGAACTTAGGAAGAAAGTAAAGCAACTTGAAATGGAAAATGATATTTTAAAGCAGGCAGCACTACTACTAGGCAAAAAGTAGACTTATCATTTCTAATAGAAAGAAATACAGTATTAGTGCAATGTGTGAACTTTTAAAGGTCCAAAGAAGTTTAGTATATTACCATTTAAATAAAGAGCCTTCTACTCCTTGCAATAAAGAATCCATAATTACAAAACACATTAAAGATATCTTTATGCGTAGTAAAAATAATTATGGAACAAGAAAAATTAAAGTAGAACTAGAAAAATTAGGCCATAATGTTTCAAGAAGAAGGATATCTAGAATTATGAAAGAGAATAGCCTAGTATCTAACTATACAGTGGCTCAATATAAGGTTCGTGCTGCTAATTGCAATGAATCTCCTATTCCAAACATAGTAGATAGAAATTTTGATAATAGAAAGAAATTAGAGGTAGCAGTAAGCGATTTAACTTATGTCAAAGTATCTGATAAATGGAACTATGTATGTACTTTAATAGATTTATATAATAGGGAGATTATTGGTTATGCGGCTGGGGCTAAGAAAGACGCCAAACTTATAGAGACAGCTCTTTTAAGATGTAAATACTCCCTAAAAGATATCAAGATTTTCCATTCAGATCGTGGTAATGAATATGATAATGCACTAATAGATAACATTTTAAGTACTTTTAATATAGAAAGATCTTTAAGTAATAAGGGAACCCCCTATAATAATGCAGTTAGTGAAGCTACCAATAAAATATTAAATACAGAATTCATATATCAAAGAAAATTCGAGACCTTAGAACAACTACAATTAGAGCTAGCGGAGTATATCTATTGGTATAACAACCTAAGGATTCATGGATCTTTAGGGTATAAGACGCCAATTGAATATAGGGAACTAAGTATTATGACATTAGGAAAGGCATCATAGGTATTTAATAAAATCTATGTTAAGTAGGATTTTGTCCAAAAAGGGGTTGCCAATCCACTATAGTTCTATTAAAGGGATTAGTGTTAAAACAACCTTACCAAAATGTATATTTATTTACATTCTACTCTAGTTCTATTAAAGATGG
>NZ_FQTY01000010.1 GCF_900128955.1 Tissierella praeacuta DSM 18095 | reverse complement strand
AAGTTGGAAGAAGGTCAAGACGAAATTTGTTAACCTTAAGAAACTGGGAGTAGCAAGAGAAAAGGCATGGGAATGGGCAAATACAAGAAAAGGCTACTGGCATACGGCCAATAGCTGGATTCTTGCAACAACCCTAACCAATGCTAGGTTTGAAAAACAAGGTTATTTAAGTTTTCTTAAATATTACCTTGAAGTTAAAGTGTAAACTATGAAACCGCCGTATACCGAACGGTACGTACGGTGGTGAGGGAGGTCGGTAAATAAATTAATTATTTACCTCCTACCCGATTGTCAAAAAAGAAAGAGAGGTAAAGAAATACAATGGCAAAAAAGAAATCACCAATCATAGAAGATGAAAAAATAAAAACCTTTATCAATATGATTGCACCATCAATTATAAAATTTAACACTGATCATTTCATCTGTGGCAACACTTATAGATGCGTATGGGCACTAAGGGAATATCCTACAAGTACCAGTGAACAAGCAATTCTTCGTCACCTTGGAGAAAAGGATGGTGTTACTCTTAGAATATACACCAGGCAGGTAACTCCAAATGAAGAAAAGAAAATTATCCATAATGCAGCTAATAAAAATAGGATGAATACTTCAAATACAAATGATTTACAACAGACAGTAACAGCAGAAAGCAACCTTCAAGATGTGGTAACATTAGTATCCACTATGCATAGAAATAGGGAGCCATTGTTTCACTGTGCAGTATATATAGAGCTTATTGCAAGTGATTATGAGGGTTTAAAATTATTACAGACAGATGTATTAACGGAACTTGTACGAAGTAAGTTAAATGTAGATAGGCTTATGCTTCGCCAGCAGCAAGGATTTTTATGTGTTGGGCCAACAGGAAGAAATGTATTTGACACTCAATATGAAAGAGTACTTCCTGCATCTTCTGTAGCAAATCTTTATCCTTTTAACTACTCAGGTAAAACTGATAGTAATGGATTTTATCTAGGCAGAGATAAATTTGGTTCAAATATTATTGTAGATTTTGATAAACGAGATGATGACAAAACCAATCCTTGTATTCTGATTTTAGGAAATTCTGGACAAGGGAAAAGCTATTTATTAAAGCTGATATTATGTAATATTTTAGAATCAGGAAAGAATGTAATATGTCTAGATCCTGAGCATGGTGCGACACGTTCGTAACTGAAAAGGTTATGCACAAGAGATGTTTAAATTTAAAATAATTCTTGGAGAACTGATAATTTGATAGGTGGAATGAGGGAGTAACGCCCCAAAACGCCTGCTTAATACTCCGAATGGCATTTTATTAATTAGGTAATGAAGTGTCATAAGCTCGGTGAAGTCAGCTGAGAGTACACCCTAACGCATAAAGGCGAAGAACTGCGAACCAGAGGTGGTCGAGTGTATGATAGGCTGGAGTTCTATAAAATACCTATGGTGAGGATGTTTAACTGCAAAAACGGTTAAATGACGAACTTTTGAATGTACGGGTCTAAACGGGGAATTAGTTGAAAGACTATAATTGCTAAACGCAAGGTCTGTGAGGATGAGTAAAACTCGTGTTTATGAAAATCCTTATACTGTTACAGGCAGTATCAAGCAGCCAGGCTTATAGAAAGCACCTAAGGGTATATGTACAGATAAGATTATCGGAACGTGGTAAGCTGAAAACATGGAGAGCTTAATCTCAATGAAGTGGTAGCAAGGAAAACTAATATATATAACTTGCTTTTGTTTCAGAGAAGGCAGTGGCACAGTACCAATGAAACCATGATAATAAATGGTGGAGGGATAGCCACAAGTCAATATTTACAGTAAAACACAATTTCATAATAAAATATGCATAAGGTTCGAGTATGACTAATAGAGGTTATTACTTTCAATAAAGGAAGTGAAACCGACTTATGACAACAAAAACTCAAAGGCTTAAAAAGAAACAGAAAATCAGAAACAATGAATATTACAATACTCAAACTGTTTTTGATGACCTTTATTCCAAAGCAATTAATAACCAAAACTTTTATAAATTATATGACATTATTACAAGTGAAGAAAATATTTTACTAGCCTATCGTAATATCAAGAAAAATAAAGGCAGTAAAACAAGTGGTACAAATAAAAACTCAATTATTGATATAAGAGATAATGAGCCAGAAAAGCTTGTAAATTATGTTCGCCAAAGAATGGGAAATTTTATTCCTCATTCCGTGAGAAGGGTAGAAATAGAAAAAGAAAATGGGAAAAAGAGACCTCTTGGTATTCCTACTATCGAAGATAGGTTAATACAACAATGTATAAAGCAGGTCTTAGAACCAATTTGCGAAGCAAAATTTCATAACCACAGTTATGGATTTAGACCTAATAGGGGCACACACCATGCTATCGCAAGAGCATTGTTTTTAACAAACCTTAAAAATCATCAATATGTAGTAGATATTGATATTAAAGGGTTTTTCGATAATGTAAATCACGGAAAGCTTTTAAAGCAGATGTGGTCATTGGGTATTCGAGATAAGCGATTACTTTGTATAATATCAAAAATGCTTAGGGCTGAAATAAAAGGAATAGGAATACCTGATAAAGGTGTCCCGCAAGGGGGAATATTAAGTCCATTACTATCTAATATTGTTCTAAATGAGTTGGACTGGTGGATATCTTCCCAGTGGGAGACAAATCCCGTTAGGAAAAGATATAGAACCAATCAAATCAAAGGTAGCAAAGGTACACTAAAGAAAATATATATAGCTCGTTATGCAGATGATTTTAAATTATTTTGTAACAGCAGGGCAGATGCTGAAAATATTTTTATTGCTACCCAAAATTGGTTAAAAGAACGCTTAGGATTGGAAATAAGCCCTGAAAAATCTAAAATAGTTAATCTAAAGAAGAACTATTCGGAGTTTTTAGGGATAAAAATGAAACTTTGGAAAAAGGGTCAGAAATACGTTATTAAATCTTATTTGAATGATAAGTCCATTAAAAAATGTAAAGATAAATTAAGGGGAAGAATAAAAGACATTGGTAAACTAGCAAGTATTGAAAATGTACAAGCCTATAATGCTACTGTATTAGGATTGCATAATTACTACAATGTTGCAACCAATGTGAACATTAACTTCCACAGAATAACTTTTGATGTCAAAAAGAGCCTTGAATGCAGAACTAAAGACAGAAAGAAAACAAATGGTGTAAAAAGCAAAGCTTTTATTAAATTTTATGGTGACTATAAAGGTAAAATTACCTATATCCGAGGGATAGCTCTGTATCCTATTGTAGCAGTCAAAACAAAACCACCTATGTGTTTTTCACAAGATATTTGTAATTACACTAAGGAGGGACGAGAGAAAATTCATAAAAGACTACAAACAATAGACCATCGTGTTTTGGAATATCTTATGCTGAACCCAGTTAAGGGGGAAACAATAGAATATAACGATAATAGAATATCCTTATATATTGCACAACGAGGTAAATGCTATATTAGTGGTAGCCGTCTTGAAATAGGATTAATGCATACGCATCATAAAAGACCTAAATATTTAGGTGGTACAGATGAATATTCAAATCTTGTTTTCCTGACAATGGATATGCATAGACTTGTTCATGCAACGGATAGTAGTACCATAACTAAATTATTAAAGGCTAATCTTAAAACCATTATTGATTTTCAGCGTCTTAATAAGCTAAGAATTTTAGTTGGAAATAATGAAATTAGTGTAAATAAGTAAATATTGATGGAACGCCGTGTAATGTGAAAGCATTATGCACGGTGTGAATGGGGGGAAAAGTTGGAGATAATATCAAAGACTTACCTATCCATACAATATGTAGAATTAGCAGAAAATATAGGTGGATGCTTTGTAGATTTAATGAGTGGAGAATATATGATTAACCCACTAGAACCTAAAACTTGGGATGAAGAAGGAAGTCCACATGATAATGATGCTCCCCTTGCATTTAGGCAATCAACTAAATTAAGTCAACATATTAGCTTTTTAAAGGACTTCTTTCGTTCTTATAAAGATTTTGATGATAAACATATTGATGTAACTGAAATTATGCTTGGAAAACTTTATACCAAATATAATATTAGCGATAGTGCGGACTTTAGCAGATTAGAATCCATTGACTATCCTATCTTATCAGACTTTTATTTACTAATAGAGGAAGAGTATAAAGGCTATGATAATGAAAAATATCAACTTTATACAAAGGAGTTACTACAGGAAATATTACTTGGGCTCCATTCCATGTGCCAAGGGGCAGAGAGTAAATTCTTTAATGGACATACCAATATAACATCCAATCGATTTATAGTGTTTGGAGTTAAGGGTTTACTTCAAGCCAGTAAAAATGTTAAAAATGCATTACTATTTAATGTACTATCCTTTATGTCAGATAAGCTACTGACAGAAGGAAATACTGCAGCAGGAATCGATGAGCTTTATTTATTCCTAACAAATCTTACAGCAATTGAATATATTCGTAATTTTATGAAGCGAGTGCGAAAGAAAGAATCAGCAGTCATACTTAGCAGTCAAAACCTTGAGGACTTCAATATTGAAGGAATTAGGGAGCTGACTAAGCCACTGTTTTCTATTCCGGCACACGCTTTTTTATTTAATGCAGGGAACATTGATAAGCAGTTTTATATGGATACATTGCAGCTAGAGGAATCAGAATATAATTTAATTAAATTTCCACAAAGAGGTGTTTGCTTATATAAATGTGGCAATGAAAGATATAACTTGGCTGTCCATGCCCCAGCATATAAAGAAAAGTTATTTGGAAAGGCAGGTGGCAGATAGTGATATTTGATAAAATTGAATCTTTTAGAAATCAAAAGCAAGGCATTATAGATGATTTGAGGGTGTGCATTAGTTATACTCCAAACAGAGATAATGATCTTCTTTGTTTTATGGAACAGTATTTAAAGGCAGATCCAAAGAATCGACCAAGATTACTAGAAGAGATAAAACATTGTATTAATGGAGAAGAATATGAAAATCCGTTCCTAGCTTACAATTATTATGATGAGAAGGACATTAAAGAACTGGATAATGTCCTAGATGAATTTATTGATAAACTAAAGAATTCTAGAAAAGCATCTAATGATTTAGATAAAGAAATAGAAAATGTTATTGCAGATACTATTTTTAAAATCAATGAACTTCATGATAAATGCTATGGAGAATTAATAGACTTTTGGAGAAATAAAAGGCTTATAGAATTTATAGTAACTTCAGCTAAATATGCGGAATATGAAAATGCCATAGATATTATAAATGAAAAAAAGCTATGGTAAGGTGGTGAAGATATGGATCTTAGGGAGCAAAAGTTTGGAGTAGAGGTAGAAATGACTGGTATCACAAGAAAGAGAGCAGCGCAGGTTATTGGTGAATATTTAAATGGTACAGTAGATTTTGAGGGAGGTGGATATGGCACTTATACTGTAACAGATAATCAAAATAGGAAATGGAAACTTGTAAGAGATGCTAGTATTACCTGTCAAAAGAAAGTAGGGAATAGAAAGCAAATAGCAGATAGAGAATATAGTGTTGAATTAGTTAGTCCAATTTGCAGATATGAGGATATAGAAGATATCCAAGAGATGATAAGGAAGTTAAGAGAGGCAGGGGCATTTTGTAATAAATCCTGTGGTATTCATATTCATATCAATGCAGCCCCATTTAAGGCATATCAACTTAGAAATCTTGTAAATATCATAGCTGCAAAAGAAGATATGATATATAAAGCCTTGAAGGTAGACTCAGAAAGAGAAAGACGATATTGCAAAAAGATAGATAAGGACTTTTTAGAAGAACTAAACAAAAAGAAGCCCAAAACAATAAGTGGGATTCAAAGTCTCTGGTATAAAGGGAGGGATGGAAGCCATCAACATTACCATGACAGTAGATATCGATGTTTAAATCTACACTCTGTTTTTCAAAAAGGAACAATAGAATTTCGTGCCTTTAATGGATCACTCCATGCAGGAAAACTTAAGGCTTATCTACAACTCTGTATGGCAATTACAGCACAAGCCTATAATCAAAAGTCTGCAAGTCCAATAAAAACCGTATCAGAAAATGAGAAATATACATTTAGAGTATGGCTTTTAAGACTCAACTTAATTGGAGATGAATTTAAAACAGCAAGAAAACATCTCCTAGATAATCTAGAAGGAAATATTGCGTGGAAGTCACCAGAGCAAGCTGAGGCACAGAAAGAAAGACTTAGACAAAAGCGAGAATTAGAATTTTTACAGCAAGAAAGAAGAGAAGAATTAGAAAATAATGATATGGGAATAGATGAGCAGGAGGAAGAATCTCCTGCTTTTTCTATGTCTATGAACCAGTAAGGAGGTCAAGATGGAGAAAGATAAGTTATATATTGCCTATGGGAGTAACCTAAATTTAAATCAGATGAAGTATCGATGCCCTACGGCAAGAGTTATCAGTACATCAGAACTGAAGGATTATGAACTTGTATTTCGTGGATCAAGATATGGTGCAGTGGCAACTATCGAACCATGTGAAGGAAGTGCGGTACCAGTTTTACTATGGAGTATCAAACCTGATGATGAGAAAGCTCTTGATAGATATGAAGGTTATCCAAGTTTTTATGGAAAATCTGGAGTGGATATTACTGTAGGCAATTATAAAGCTACAGCAATGGTTTATATAATGACAGAAGGCTATAAACTTGGAAATCCATCCGATAGCTATCTAAAAACCATAGAAGAGGGCTATATTGATGCAGGATTTGATTTAGATATTTTATATAATGCAGTGAAGAAAACCCTTAGTCAAATGGAGAATTTTGAAGAAGTGGAGAAGCATGAACCTGAACAGGGAGATATATTTGGAATGAAATGGTGGTGATATAAATGGCAGACCCTGGATCATTAGGGATCATTGTAAAAACAGCTTTATCTGCTTTATCAGATGGAAGGCTCAGAAAAGGAATAGGGTGGACTATTGCAGCAATCCTATCCCCCTTTATATTAATCATTGTTATTATATTAAGCCTTCTTTCAGGAACAACAAATCATAATAATAATGCTTTATATCTATCTTTTAACGAAGGCAGTATATCAGCTAATATTCCAGAAGAATATAGAGGACATATAGAGGAGATGCATAGGAGTTTTACAATGCTTGATGGAAAGATAGAGGACATAAATAAGCAAATAGAGGATGGAAATAGTCTAGACTCAATTAGAGTTAAGGCTATTTTTTATTCTCTGTATTTCGGCAAAAATCAACCGTCAAATATAGATAAAGCAAAATTTGTAGGTTGCTTTATCAGATACGAAGAGCTTAAAAGAACTGTAACTGATGAAGACGGTAATGAATATGAAGAGACTTATATAGTTCCAGTACCTATAACTAATCTGTCAGAGGTTTATAAAAATATAGAAACCACAATGGAAAACTCAGTGACTTATGAATATATGGCAAATGCTAATGAAATATATTATAGGATAAAATATGGAACTCCTGCCCCTATTGAAGGTGACAGTTTTACAGAGTGGGAGGATTGGATACAGGGTCTTACACCAGAAGAACTAGAGGATTTATATCATGATTTACCAGAAGGAGAGAAAGGATCTAAAATTGTAAAACTTGCTATGTCGAGACTTGGAGATCCCTATTCACAAGAAAAAAGAGGACAAGGCAGATACACTGACTGCAGCTATTTAACTATGTGGAGTTATCGTCAGATAGGGATTAGCATACCAGGAACTGCAGCAGAGCAGGCAAGATTTTGTGTAAACAAGAATCTTACTGTTTCCAAAAAGGATTTAGTTCCTGGTGATTTAGTATTCTGGAGTTATAAACCTAATGTCAGGTTTATGAATATTACCCATGTAGGAGTCTATGCAGGAGATGGTAAGGTTATTGATGCTTCTTATTCAAAGGGTGAGGTAGTATATAGAAATTTATTTGATTCAAACAAACAGGTACTGTATGGGAGGCCGCATATTTTAAAGTAAAAGGAGGACTTTATGTTAATCACAAAGGCAATATTTGAAAGAAAATTATCTGATTTTGATATACAGAACTGTGTAATTGAAGGAATTGAATTAATGAATGAGGATGAGTTTGAAGAATTCAGTAATAATTTATTAGAGGACAGAGATTTTATTGCAGATAAAAAAGAAGTAATGTATAAGGACTCTATAGGACAAATTCATGTGCTATTGGCACTTGATATGGATGGTGGCGATGGGATTTTAATTGACAGTCATGGATATGATTATCCGAGATATGCAGCATTTATGCCAAATATTAAACCTTATATTGAACAGCAAATTTCAATGGTTGCAGAACAAATAATAAAGGAAGCTGCAGAGAATTCTTCCAATGGAAGCTGGGCTATCTACTTTGATGAGATAGAAGAATACTATGGGTTAGCAGTAAAAGAAAACAATGGCATTGGTACGATGCTATTAGATGCATTGCATAGGAGAGAAGAAATTTCAGAGATTGAAATTGAAGATGAGTGCTTTGATATGACATTATACCTTGATTACTGCATCAGCTTAGATGAAGAAATAAAACAAAGTCAAAATATGAAAATGTAGGAGGATTTGTATATGGACAATATAGAAAAAGCAATTCGTATTTTAAAAATTGAGCCACAAAAGTTACCTTTTGAAAAGGAAATAAGTAATGACTTAGAAGGAATACAGGGAGAAGTTGAAGGATTATTTGATTGCCTTTATTTAGATAATAATTGTATTTTAGTGTGTAATGACGAAGGAAAATTAAATGGAATGGAACTTAATCGAAGGGTCGGTAATGATATAATTGCCGGTCCTTTTTTTATTGTAGGAGATAGTCAAGACGGAGAATTTGTATCCTTAACTGATGAGCAAATAGAAAAATATATAAATGAATTTGGTAAAATTCAAGAATTCACAGGTGAAGAACCTGAAGTTCAACCAAGGATGGAGTTTATAGGATTTGATTTTTAAGGAGGGAAATAGATGAGTACATCAACAGAAAAAGTAACACTGCAAGTAACTTTTCCAAAAGAAAAATTGGAGGCCTTAAGGTTTTATATGAATGAAAAACAACTGACTGTTGAGGAAGAATTACAAAAACATATTAAAAATACCTATGACAAATATGTCCCATCTGCCACCAGAAGGTATTTAGACAGAAATGATAATAGAGAAGAAATAGAAGTAGTTACTAATGAAAATGAACCAGAAACTACTCCTAGAAATACAACAGCTCAAGGAAGAAGAAGGACTGGGAGAAGTCAAAGTGCTGAGGGACAATCAACTGCTGAAACAGTAAATACGGGAGAGATTGAAGAAACATCAGAGCAAACTGAGGAGCAGAATCAAGGAATGACAATGAGTATGTAGTGAGTTTCAAATAAATCTAGAAGAAGAGAAGGAGGGAAATACAGATGAAAAAAGATATTATTAAGGTAAGTTTTAATGCTGAAAAATTAAGAGCTATAAACATATATATGGAGAAAAAAGAATTAGACTTGGAAGATGAGTTGATGGATCAACTTCAAAAACTATATGAGAAATATGTTCCAGTTAATGTAAAAGAATATATCGATGAAAGGCAAGAGGAAGAGATTAAGGCTAAAAAACTTAAAAAATCAGTCAAGACTAAGGCAGAAGTTAATAACCAATCCATAATACAAGAATAAGACAATTATTGAGGGTGTACTTGCCCTTGTGTGCTCTTTAAAAGAAGGGGGTGGTATATTTCTACCTAATCTAGAGTAAATCGAAATTTGGCGCAAATGTGCGGAATAATTATAGGGGTTATTAAAATGGCTTAAATACTGGATTTTAGATGATTACTATCAGAATAATAGAGGTGAACTCCCCAATTGATTTTAGTGCAGGATAAAGGAAGGTGGTCAAAAGACTCCACCTTCCAGTCACATCCCCTGGCAGTGCCGTGGGTTGAAGGATTTAAAAGAGGTGGTCGGGAAACGGGGTTTGTGCTGTTATAGGTGGTCACTTTGGAAGAGAAACCCACAAAACAAGGACTTCATAGGTGTACCCTATAGGTGGTCAGGGGAAAATAATAGGTATTTAAGGTGTGATAAAATGGCAGAGAAAAGGAATTCAGTAAAGAAAAGGACTGCAGTATGGTTGTATCCTGAAACAATGGAAGAAATGGATAGTTTATTAGAAAGAGATAATTGTAAAAGTAGGAGTGAATTTATAGATAAGGCTTTAGACTTTTATATGGGATATTTAGTTAGTGAAGACACCACAGGATATTTATCTAAAATACTGATCTCAGCAATACAAGGAATACTTAAAGAAGCAGAAAATAGGAATGCTAATAACTTATTTCGTCTATCAGTTGAAATGAGTATGATAATGAATATACTTGCAGCAGGTTTAGAAATTAGCGAAGAAGAACTTCGTAGTCTCAGGGGAAGATGTGTTCAGCAAGTAAGAAAGACAAGAGGCAAAATATCTATGGAGGAGGCGGTAAAGTTCCAGCAAGGAATTGGAGAGTGATAATTTATGGCAAGACTTATTTTAAAATGCCCTTATTTTAAAGGTGGAAGTAGAAGAGCATCAGCCCATCTTGGAAATTTAGTAAATTATATTGCAACTCGTGATGGAGTAGAAAAAATATTAGTTAAAGATAAAAATACTCTATCTTCAGAAAAACAAGATCAGTTAATAAATCAAATAATTAAAGAGTTTCCAAATACTAAAAACTTATTTGAATATGAAGATTATATTAAGAATCCAACAATAGAAAATGCATCTGAATTGATTTCCATAGCAGTAGAAGAAAACTTTGACAAGATAGGCAAACGGAAAAATTATGTAGATTATATTTCAAATAGACCAGGGGTAGAAAGAATAGTAAAGCATGGGCTCTTTACTGGTGGGGAAGATAGCCTAGTTCTTAGCAGGATTGCAGATGAAGTAGCAAATCATGAAGGAAATGTTTGGACTCCAATTATTTCTCTAAGGAGAGAAGATGCTATAAGACTTGGTTTTGATAATGCTGAAAGCTGGCATAATTTGCTTTCTTATTATGCCATAGATATTGCTGAAGCCCTAAAGATAAAGGCTGAGAATTTTCAGTGGTATGCAGCCTTCCACAATGAAGGACATCATCCCCATGTTCATATGGTTTGCTACTCAACAGATCCAAGGGAAGGATATCTAACTAAAAAAGGCATAGAGAAAATGAAATCAGGTTTTGTAAAAAATATCTTTGGTCAAGAATTAAAGGAAATATATATAGAACAAAGTAAAAGAAGAGATCAATTAAAAGAAGAATCAAGAGAAGTACTATTACAACTAATATCTGAAATGAAAAATAATAGATTTCAAAATGATAAAGTAGAAGAATTATTTATAGAGTTTGCCAAAAGATTGAAATCCAGTAAAGGAAAGAAATTGTATGGATATTTACAACCAAATCTCAAAGTAATGGTAGATGAAATTGTAGATGAACTATCTAAGGATGAAAGAATAAGTAAAGCATATGACTTATGGTATGAAATGCGTAATGAAGTACTTAATAGCTATATGGATAATCTGCCAGAGCCTATACCATTATCAAAACAGAAAGAATTTAAATCAATAAAAAATATGATTATTAAAGAGGCAGATAATTATAATAAGGGGATCTTTGCCTTTGAGGAAATAAACAGTGAAGATGTTGTGATTACTGATGAATTAATGAATACTGATATTGATGATCTAGTAGAAGAGGCCACTAATGGAAACCAATATGCACAATTTTCATTGGGAAAATTTTATTTAACTGGAGAAGGGGTAATAAGAAATAAAGAAGAGGCAAAAAAATGGCTGGGTCTATCAGCAGAACAGGGCAATGAATATGCTAAGGTTTTTCTATACAATATTGATAGAATTTATAACCAATCAGTTTCCCAAATAGTATCAAGAATGTTTCATCATATGAGTAAAATATTTGAAGATAATATACCTTTGCAGACATCAAAGATAGGGAAAAAGATAGATAGTAAATTATTAAGGAAATTAAGAGAGAAGAAAATGGCACAAGGACATAAGAATGACTATGAGCAAGAAAGAGCTGAGCTATAAGAATAATGGAGCACATATGTCATGTTTAAATTATTTTAATGTTCAATTTTATCTGCTATACTTATAATTAAGCATTAATAAATGAAATTTTAAAGTGTTTATTTAAAGAGAAAGTAGAAGGCTTAATTAGAATAGGGGAGGTGTCTAATGACCATAGATGAGCAAATGGTAGAAATAGTAAATGAACTTTCTAAAAACTTTGGTACGGATTATGTTATTACAACAAGAGAACTCTATGAAATGTTTTTTAAAAGATTTGGAAGAAAAGAAGGTTCAGTAATTCCATCTGATTACTGCTACAATCGTGTCAATAATGGAATTACATTAAACAAACCTGCAGTATTTGAATTTCTAGGAAGAGGGAAGTATAGATGCTTAGGTTTAAACTACCCATATAATGGGCCCATATATCATAAGCCGAAAGGTCAGGGAGAATTTATAGTAGGTAAATGTGTGAATGGAGAAAGAATAATAGCATCAGATGATGATTTTAAAAATCAAGATGATGAAATAAATATAGATGAAACAAATATTAATAAATCAAAATACAAACATAGGACAAGCCGAGATCCAAGTATGAAACTTCGTTTTGAAAGATTAAAAAGAGATAATTTTAAATGTTGTGCCTGTGGGTCTTCACCTGCGAAGGATCCAGCAGTAGAATTACATATTGACCATATAATTCCTTGGTCCAAGGGTGGGGAAACTACCAGGGAAAATCTTCAAACCTTATGTTCGATATGTAATTTAGGTAAAGGGGATACTGTATAGGAAATAATGTATATTAGTAATTGAATATGGAGTAGAATTAATAAAAGATGGATGCTAAATATGAATGCAAATAAAACAGAGTAGAAATTTTATTATATAAGGTATAAAGGGGGCTTTCTTTATGATTAAAAATAAGATGAAAAGTTATTTAGGGGATAAATACACAGATAACCACATAATTAATTTTTTAAATTATTGGATGGCCCCAAACGAACCAAGAGAAGAAAATGACTTAGATTGTTTATATTTTAATGGGGATTTACGTGCAGATACTATTTTCTCAGTTTGGACGCCATTAAAATTTGTATTAGATTGCTTAAATCCAAATGAAAAATTCTATAAGAAAAATAAATTTGGTCCAGACCCCCATAAATACTTAAAGAAAATCAAACATAATATCGATACTTATTTACCTAAAAGTGAAAAAGTAGTAGAAGAACTATACTATTTTGTTAAACTTGCTGAGACAAGAGCGAATGCTATGAAATGGCCATCTCAGGGCATAAATAATAAACGATATGATTATTACGATCAAATGCCACCAACTCTATATAATTGTTTTCCAAATGGAGATTATTCTAGTTATTTTGGTAAAGAGATAGCTCTTAATGACTGGATTGAAAGAGAAAGGCTTGAAATGTTTTTCTTTAATGGCATATATTCAAAAGAAACCGTAAAGCCACTAATTACAAATATGAGGCCAAATGAAAGAAAATGGTTGGAAGATAAGAATGAAATTATTGAAATGTTGCAAAAAATGAATATAATTCTAGATGAGCGGCTGCGACTCTATAAATGAGATTTATAATTACTCTTTAGAGATATAATTTGCAAAGATGAGAAAACAAAGCAAGAACACTTTATTCATTTCATATTGTATAATTTATATAAAGTACCGTATTAGTTGATTTGTTTTTGGTGGAAATTTTGTATTTGTATGGTTTAATATGAAAGGTTGATTTATACTATAAAATTTGTAGAAATTATGAACAAGGAAGGTGAGTAGGTGGCTAAATGCAAACGGTGTAATAAGTATGGATTATTCTTGAGAACCAACAAAGATGGTATTTGTAAGAGATGTGAGGAAGAGTTAGAAAGTGATATTTCAAAACTAGTAAAAGGTATGATAAATATTGGTACATCTTATATAGGTACTTCTACTGGAGATGATGTTCGTAATGATTATTATGTTTATCAGTGGAGAATTAAAGATACGGGAGAAATATTCTATATAGGTAAGGGTAGAGGGAATCGTGCATATGAAAAACATGAAAATGCCTATGAGGCAGAAAAAATAAAAGAAAAATATGAAACAGAAGTTTCAATTGTTAAGGATAAGATTTCTGAAGAAGAAGCATTGCAATTAGAGAGCGATGAGATGCTTAGAATACTAAATGAAACTACTCATCGACTGACCAATAGGATTATACCTTTTACAGCAGATAGGGATAATGGCTATAGCAAAGGTCCTTCTACACCTAAATATAAATTTGAAAAGGCATCGGTATTTTATGCTAGCGAAATTGAAGAGCATTATTTCAAAGTTAAGTTTAGAGAGTTTGACAGTATAGAAGTAGAATTTTTATCTAATCCACATTTTATTGATAAATCCCTCTGGGGAGAAGAATTAAGCATTGTATATGGCGAAAATTATAATAAGTACTTACAAGAAGTAAAAGCATGGCTAGATATTATGAATTCCAAAATATTGAGGTCAAAGTTTGCTAAGAGTGTGACTTGTTGGATATATTCAACTGATGACTATGTAACTAACTATAGTATGGATCAAGAAAAGGCAATGGAGAGAATAGGTCGAAACATACCATGCTATCATCTTATAGAAGTTTGGAAGTTTTTAAAAGAATTGTATGGAGATGTTGAAATCCCTAAACCAAAAGATGCCGAACTAAATCCTATTTATACTAGAATTAGCTTAAACAAAATAAAGAATAAAGATGATTGGGATAAAGGTTTTGAAGAAGGATTTAATATCTATGAAAAGGCAGATAGACTAAGAAAAGATGGGAATTTAATAGAGGCTCTTGAACTATTCGATAAAGCAAGAGCTGTAGGTTACAATGCACCAGCACTATATAACTCCTATGCAATGCTTTTTAGGAAGCTTAAATGCTATGATGATGAAATAGCCATTTTAATTGAGGGTAAGGAAAGAAGCAAAGATTATACTGTAGGATTAGAAAACATATATAGCAGTTGGGATACAAGAATAGAACGGGCAATGGAATTAAGAACAAAAATAATGAGATAAAATATCATATAAGTAATACCTACTATACTTATTGTCATAATTAATTATTCTTATGACTTTTATAAAGAGAGGTAGTTGCTATGGTTAAAAGGTTGGACACTATTCTAAATTATATAATAGGATCACTTATTGGCGTATCTATAGGATATTCCATATATAAATATTTTGATTATATAAATCATCCTGACTTGTATGAGGTGAAATCTGCACCCTGGTATACAAGTATTCAAATACAGGGTTTTGTTATTTTTATAATTATAGCTATTGCTATTTTCTTAAAAATTGCAATTAAAAAGAAGATGAGAAACGATTAATTATGGATTCGTAATTTATAAAAAAAATGAGCATTAGTATGCAAAATCACAGTCTTCTGTAGAGGAGACTGTTTTTTTATGTCCAAAACTATTAAAGAAGTTCAGAAATTAATGCTTAAGGATAAGGAGGAAATCTATGAGTGTTTATATTCATTTTACAGAAGAAGAAAAACAAAGAGCAAATGAAATTGATCTGGTGCATTTTCTTGAAATGCAGGGAGAGAAACTACTTAGATCAGGAAGGGAGAAAAGACTAGACAGTGATCGCAGCATCACAATTAGAGGAAATAGATGGTATGACCATGGAAGTGGAGAAGGAGGTCTAGCAATTGACTTTGTTCAATATTTTTATGGAATGAGTTTTCCATATGCAGTTACATTTTTATTAGGAAATAACCAGGGTGAAGTATACAAAAGGGCAAGGGATAATGAAAGGGAAGAAAGTAAACCTTTTATATTACCAAATAAAAACTCTAATATGCGAAGGGTCTTTGCCTACCTAATAAAGGCAAGGTATATTGATAGGGATGTAGTTAGTTTCTTTGCAAAAGAGAAGTTATTATATGAGAGTTGTGAAATATCAAAGGATAAAAGAAAAGAATACCATAATGCAGTCTTTGTAGGTTTAGATGAAAACAAGGTTCCAAGACATGGCCACAAGCAGGGACTCTATACCAGAGGTAAGCCCTTCAAAGGGAATGTAGATAGCAGCAACCCCTGCTATAGCTTTAATTATATGGGAGGAAGTAACAAACTTTATGTATTTGAAGCACCAATTGATATGTTATCTTTTATCAGTCTGAATCAAGATAACTGGAAGGAAGATAATTATTTATCCCTATGTGGCTTGTCTGAACAAGCAATGCTAAAGATGATAGAAGTATATCCATATATTAATCAGGTAATATTGTGTTTAGACAATGATATTGCTGGTATAGAATCCAGTGAAAAATTTGAAGATATATTACTAAAGAAGGGAGTTGATTGCAAAATATTATCTCCTAAATACAAGGATTGGAATGAGGATATAAAGGCTAATCTAAATCTACCAGCAAAATCATCAGAGGAACATCCTCAATATTTATTACTAAATGATACTTGTTCAGAGATTTATGAGATAGCCTTAGAATCTAAGGGGAAAAAGATAACAATAGAAGAATTAAATAAAGTATATATAAAATGCAGGGATAATAATACAGGGCAGATAGTTGAAAAATTAAAAGAACTATCTGCTCTTTCTTTAATTCTAGTAGAACAAGAATACAAGCAACTAGGACATAGTCAGGATATTGAGATTGTTATAAACAGAGTATCTAATGAATATAAGGCATATGAGAATCGCGGTGGTTTAAAAAACAGATTAGATGCCATTGGAAAAAGTATAGCTGAAATAGAAAAATATACTGGAATAATTTCTAGGGAAGAGAAAATGAGGATTGCAAAACAATATGAGTCAATACTGGAAAATACAATAAAAGCAGTTGTTTTAATTAGACAGGCTGAACTTAAGAAATCCCAAAATCAAGTAAAGGAAATGATGATGCAATAAAATAAGTAAATATAAATTCTAATGGCAGGGAGGGATAATCATGGAAACACAAGTATATTTGCTTATTGGTATGGCGGCTTCAATGTTTATAGTGATAGGAGGACTGTCTCTACTAGCACATTATTATACCTTAAATGGGATAAAATCGAGAACTGTTGGAGATGGTCAGCATGGTACCGCTAGATTTGCAACTAGGAAAGAGATTATAAAAACATATAAGCATATTCCCTTCAATGTTTCTGATTGGAGACAAGGGAAGAATCTTCCAGCAGAGCAGGGGATAATTTTAGGAAGTAAGGGAGGAAAGAATAGGGTCACAGCCTTAGTAGATATAGATGATATTCACTGCCTCATGATTGGAGCATCAGGAGTTGGAAAAACTGCCTTTTTCTTATATCCAAATCTTGAATATGCTTGTGCTAGTGGTATGAGTTTTTTAACTACAGATACCAAAGGAGATTTATTTAGAAACTATGGGAAAATTTCTAAAGATTATTATGGTTACAATGTAGGAGTAATTGATTTAAGAAATCCAACGAGAAGTGATGGAAACAATATGCTTCATCTAGTTAATAAATATATGGATGAGTATTTAAAAGATAAGAATAAATTATCTGCAAAGGCAAAGGCTGAGAAATATGCAAAGATTATATCAAAAACAATTATTAATTCATCAGGGGATAGTTCTAATTATGGACAAAATGCCTTTTTCTATGATGCAGCAGAAGGACTCCTGACAGCAGTAATATTATTAATAGCAGAATTCCTCCCACCTAGTGGAGAGGATGGAAAGAATGTTGATTGTCGCCATATTATAAGTGTATTTAAAATGGTTCAGGATCTACTTGCACCAAGTAAAATAAAGGGTAAGAGTCAATTTCAAATACTAATGGATAAATTACCAGAGGAACATAAGGCAAGATGGTTTGCAGGTGCAGCCTTAAACTCTGCAGGGCAAGCCATGGCATCAGTACTATCTACAGTTCTATCAAGACTTAATGCTTTTCTAGATAGTGAGATGGAGCAAATTTTATGTTTTGAGACTACAATAGATGCAGAGAAGTTCTGTAATGAAAAGTCAGCTTTATTTATTGTATTACCTGAAGAAGACTTAACTAAATATTTTATGGTATCTCTTATGATTCAACAGCTGTATCGTGAGATCTTATCTGTAGCAGATGAGCAAGGTGGTAAACTAAAAAACAGGGTCGTTTTTTATCTAGATGAACTTGGGACACTACCACCTATTGAATCACTGGAGCTTATATTCTCTGCCAGTAGATCTCGTAGATTAAGCATGATACCAATCATTCAAAGTTTTGCGCAACTTCAAAAAAACTATGGCAAAGAAGGTTCTGAAATAATTGTAGATAACTGTCAAGATACAATATTTGGTGGATTTGCTCCTAATTCAGAAACAGCTCAGGTATTATCTAAAGCATTGGGTAGTAGAACTGTTATGAGTGGTAGTGTGAGCAGAGGAAAGAATGATCCCTCTCAAAGCTTACAAATGATGGAGCGCCCACTTATGACAGCTGATGAATTGAAATCATTGCCAAAAGGAAATTTTGTAATTATGAAAACAGGAACACATCCAATGAAAACTGTACTTCGATTATTCTTAGATTGGGGTATTAGTTTTGGAGAACCATATACAGTAGAGGAAAAGTCTCATCGTAAAGTTTCATATGCTAATAAGGAAAAATTAGAGGAAAATATATTAAAAGAAGATGATGGAGATACAGAAGTGATAGAATCCATAAACAGTAAAAGTAAAAGTGGTGGCTTAGTTCATAGTCCATCACATGAAACGGAAACAACAAGTAGAAAACGAAGGCCGACATTAAGAACATAGGAGGGGAAGAGATTGAGTTATTTTGGAAAGATTTATTCCTATTCATCAGATGAGTTACTATCTCGAGCTAAAATTGTATATATGTATCTAAAGGATAGAAGTGATGCAAAAGGAGAATGCTGGCCAGCTATAAATACTATTGCAAGAGAAACTTCTATGTCAAGGAGTACAGTAAAACGAGGAATAGCTGATCTCATAAGGTGTGGTTTGTTAACTAAGGAGCCACGTTACAGAGAGAATGGGAGTAATTCATCTAATAGATATTTTATAAAAAGATAAAGTCTCCAGTAAAAAAGATAAACTATCCACCAAGGGGGGAGTTTGTCTTTTCACTGGACTGAGGTGGAGTTCAACCTGAACCAACAAGAAGGACTCACTCTAAAAATATATTTATAGGCAGAAAAAGAACAATATCTTTATATTTTAACTATTAACTTAACTTTATATAACATTATAGGGAATATTTTAGTTAGGGACATTAATGATAAATGCTTATTTGTTGTAATTAAGTTACAACTAGATTACAATATTATTATAAGAAATAAGGGGGTTTTATCATGAATTCAGGAGAAAGAGATGAAATATTAATTAAACTATATTTGGTAAAGTTGAGAGACTTGGGAGAAAGTATTAATGGTATACAGATTGAAAGTGTGGGTTTTGGTGGATGTGAATATGGGATACTTCCACGAAATGTTCATAATAACTTACCACAATTAAGTGATGATTATTTAATACAACTTGCTGATAGTATGGGTGTTATTAAAGGAGGAACCTATGATAAAAGTGATGTATATATCAATGGAATAGGATTTTCTTTAAAATCTCATTCTGCGGCACCACCAGCTATTGTTAATCATACAGCTAGACCAGGATTTGAAAATGTGTGTAATCAAGTAGGAGTTAATATATTAGATTTGGATGCTCTAATTGATAAATATTGGGATTTAAGACTAAGGGGAGAAATAGGAGAAGATATAAAAAACTCAGATCCTAGATCCCCATTTAGACATTCAAAGAACATCTTAAAACCTATTTTGGAGTATTTTTTATTTGTTGGATCAGGCAGTAGAAAATCTAAGCACCCCGCAGAGTTTGTATTAGAATATTCAAATCCATGTAGCCAACATACTTGGAATATATTAGATCCAAGTATGGCAGTAGATCAACTCTGGGAAAAATTGATTTTTAGCGTTAGAGCCAATAAAGGAATGCCGAAAAATTATAATATTGATACTTATGCAGGTAAAAATGCATCTAGTATTGCAAAATGGGTTAGATATGATAGTGGAAACTTTAGGGGGGCTCTTCACATAAGGGCACATAGATAAGGGGGAAGGTATGGTGCTTAACTCGCTTAATGAGATAAAAGAATATGCTAGAAATTATAAATCTCAATCACATTTATGTATCTGCAATACTAATCTTTTTAGCGATAGTATAAATAATGGAATTTATGGATTTCCACATCAAGGTATATCTAGGACTAAGTCTTTTTGGAGAGCAATTGCATCAATGTATAATATAGGTCCTCATGATTTAATATTTATCTATAGAACCAATGGTGATGCTGCTGGTTGTAAAGAAATACACGGACCTTTTAAAATAGATATAATCGATGGATTTCCAGCAATCTTTTATGAATTAAATTCTTCTTTTTATCCAATGAAAATTAACAATACAACAGATTGTAAAGTCAGGTTTTTATTTAATGCTATTACAGGTGAATGTAATTCAATATCAGATAACTATGAGCTAATAAAGAAATTTGAGTCTAAAGAAATTTGGGGTTATAGGCATCCAGCTGTTATGAATATTGGTGCAGCTAGAAAGAAGTCGGTTACATCTTTTACTAACAAACAAACATTACTATTAATAGAGTTATTAGAATCCTTTGGAGTGCATAGATTTGATGTTGACAATGATATACCTTTAAATAAACATAGACACCATTTTAATTCATTAAATAGTGATACTAGCTTTAGGTTGGATGATAGTTTTCTTCTTAATTCTACTACCAATGATGAAGCATTTTTATATTCATATATTTTAAGGGGATTAAAGTGTCCAACTTCAGAAATTTCAAATAGATTAATACAAGATTTTGAGGAAATTAATTCTACTATAATAGACATTCCATTTACTAAGATTTCATCAAATGCAATGTTAGAAACAATAATTTCTCCCCATTTACAGGATGAACTAGATATTGTTTTAATGGATGAAGATGATTCGAGAATGCTGTTGTTAGAAATAAAGAATGGAATAATAAATAAAGATGCAATAATACAAACTATTAAATATTTAGATTTATTAGCTACAATCTTTCCAAAGAGAAAGGTCTATGCTAATATTATTGGAATAGATAAGGAAGCTGATTTAACAATTGCATCCAATTTTAAAGATAAAATAGTTTTAGTTAAATACTTTAGAAATGAAAATGGTTTTATAGATTTTGAAAAAATTTGGTAAAATAATAAAAGCAAGATTTATTGAATTCGATAAACCTTGCTTTTATTTATAACGAAAAGATTTTAGTTTTAATAAGTTCCTCACCTAATGCTCGAACTATTACTGTTGGAACTGCATTTCCAACTTGTTTGAATTTTTCACTTTGATTTCCAAAAAGGTGAAAATCTCTTGGAAACCCTTGTAGTTCCAAACATTCTTCTACTTGTAAATAATGTGGTTGACCATTAACATTATAACAGTCCCAATTAAATCTATTATCAATTCCAGAGCGTCTACCACCAATTCTTATAGTAAATGAATACTCTCTTTCAGTATCTCCGCCCAATATATCAGATAATTTTTTGATACAACCAGTGGGTTTAGGGTAGTTGAATTTTATATCATATTCTTTTTTTATGCCCACTATAAATAACCTTTTTCTAATCTGAGGTACCCCATAATCCTTAGCTTCAAGAATATTATAAAAAACATTATATTCACAGTTCTCGAGTAACGATTTGATAATACGAAATGTATTTCCTTTATCATGAGTCAATAGCCCCTTGACATTTTCGAGTATAAAAGCTTTAGGGCTACAATCATTCAGTATTCTTATTACTTCATATATTAGTGCCCCACGTGGATCCTTTAATCCACGTTTGGTGCCTATATTACTAAATGATTGGCAGGGGAATCCAGCACATAAAAGATCAAACTCAGGTATTTCATTTGATTTTAATTCGCAAATATCACCTGCAGGTTGGATGCCAAAATTAATCTCATATGTTTTACGAGCAGAAGAATCAATATCGGATGCTAAAACACATTGGCCACCACATTGAGCTAGTCCATAATGGAATCCCCCTATTCCAGAAAATAAATCTATAAATTTAAATTGCTTGTTCATATTTCTTGCTTTCTTTTAACTGATTTTCTAAAAATTGAATACATTCACTCATATACAATGCCATCTCTTCTATGACAGGTATTGTAACTGAATTTCCAAATTGTTTATATAATTGAGTATTACTTATATTGGGTGGCATTGTAAATTTGTCTATACCTTCCTCATCAACAAATGCATACCCTATAAATCCTTGAAGTTTGGCCCATTCTCTTGGAGTCATATGTCTTATTCCTTCATTATTTAAAGGTGTTTGTTTATTTTTTATAATTGTCCCAGCTATACCATCTTGTGGGTCAAATACCAAGTTTCTTTCCTTTCCAGAACCACCAGTAGCTAATATTGCATTAGAATATGGATTTTCAATATGAGGTTCATTAACAACCATATAGCCAAAGCCGTTACCTTTACCTTCGTGTCTTTGTCGATGTTTCTTTAAGGTATCAAGATAACCTTGGGCTACATAATATTCCGCTGGAGCATTAAATTCTAGTAAAGAATTTAAATTTTCATAGATGGGACCTCTTTTTCTTTCCAAGGGAAGTTGTTCTATAGGAAGCTTATGTACAGCATCACCATAATATCTTTCATCGAACCCCATGATGTAAACCCGAGGTCTGTTTTGGGGTATTCCAAAGTTACGAGAATTTCTGATAAAACTTTTATTGTCGAATATTAACTCGCCAATTAAATTTTTTTCAACACCTATTATTTTATAGCCTAATTCATTTACTAATGTTTCTATAATTACTTTAAAAGTATTACCTTTATCATGACTTAAGAGATTATCAACATTCTCCAATAGAAATGTTCTTGGCCTAGTCTTTTCTATTATATCAGCAATATGAAAAAATAAAGTTCCTCTTGTACTATCCTTAAATCCTTCCTGTTTTCCAGCTCTACTAAAGGATTGGCAAGGGAAACCCGCCAATAATGTTTCATATTCAGTTTTTTGAATTAAAGTTTTAAATTCCTCAGTTGTAACATCGTTTTGGGGATTCTCACCAAATATATGCTTATATGTTTCACAAGCAAATTTATCATTTTCTGCTGAAAGAACATTTTTAAAAAAACCAGTCATTTCAAAACCTCTTCTAATACCTCCAATACCTGCAAATAAATCAACTGTTCTATACATGATTCTTATTCACTCCATTTCTTTTTAACAACCTAATATTTTATTTTACATACTAAACTATTTTTATAATCTATATAGTAAATTACTTATGGACATAGTGTCACTTTAGTATAATAACATATATATACCATTATGAGTAGGAAACTTATATCTGTAATTAATTGAATAAATAGATGTTTAAACATCATTAAAATAGCAATTAAATAATCCTTTCAATTCTATTATGAATTAATATAGATGGTGAATTATCTATATTATATAGTTAATTTTGATATCAAATTAAAATAAACTATTTATATTTTTATTTTCTTCAAAAAATTCTTTTCAGGTTGAAATGGAATCTTAAAATTATATCCCATTCTATTCATTTCACAAATTTTAATAAGCACAAGGTTTGTTTCCGTATTTAATATACTGGCAATTTGAGATGGATCAAAGCCTTCCTTTGCATATTCAAGTACTGAATCATTATCCAAGAGAAGATGTGCAGCGAAGGTGTTTGCAGTATATTCGGTGTTATTTATAGATTTAAAAAGAGTAAATTCCTTAAGACCGCTTTCCCCCAAATGCCTATGATATATATCATGACCAATTTCATGGGCCAAAACCATTTGGCGCCAGTGGTAGTCAAGATTACTATTTAAGAAAACAGATCTTTGTCTTAAAACAATTCTGTACATACCTAATAAGTCCTGGAATTCACAGAAATAAACTTTAATGCCAAGTTCATCTGCAATAACAAAAGGATCCCTAGTTCCTAATTTTTTAACTATACTATTTGCTTTATTAAATATTTCATAAGAGTCAACCAAAATAGCACCTCCCAAAAAGAAGCTTACTCCTTATTTGTTCTACTAAATGATTACCCAAAAATTAATATTAATCGCTGTCTTTTCTATATTTATTAGGAGTGTACTTTTTATTTTCTTTCTTTGCATCCCAATAGGCCTGTTGTAAAGCTTGCATAACTGCATCTTTATCAGATTCAGATAATTCACCTCCTGCAAACAAGCCGCCTATTTCTGCCACAAGTTCTTCTGCTTGCTTTGCACCACGATAACCATATTTTTCACTTGCCCTTGTAATAAATTCATCGCCTTCATTTCGTAGATAATGTACATCTACATCCAATATATTAGCGAGGGTTGTATAGATTTCTCTATTTTTAGGATAGGTCGTACCGCTTTCATAATAATTGACCGTTCGTAAAGAAATCCCTGCTTTTTCAGCTAATTCAGCTTGGGTTAATCCATTTTGTTTGCGAAGGTCACGGAGTTTTTCACCGAATTTCATTGTCATCCTCCTTAAAGAGTTTATTGTGTGCAACATAATTGCATTAAAAGTGATTTAATATATTGACAAAAGCAACGTAATTGCATATAATTTAAACAATGCAATTTACTTGCATATATAATACTTTAAATTGCACATAATGTCAACGTAAATATTACCATAATATAAAAGTTGTAATGATAGAATAAGGGGGATAGAGAATTATGAGAAAAACTAAGATGATGAAAAGTATTTCAAGAATGTATCAGGGGATGCAGCTTGACGAAGAACAGGTTTTTAGAAAGGCAAAATTATTACTTGTAATTTACCGAGATGTAGTATGGACATCAATTAAAGAAGTAAATTATGTAAAGGAAGTATGTACTGCTTATTATAGCAATGATTTATCTCTTGCACTTACTTATTTAAATGATTTTGCACCTACAGAAAGAAAAGAAGATTTTATGGAGAAAGTATCTGGTATCTTTGAAACGAAATGGATGATAGATTTAATAGATACAGCCATGATAAAGATTTATGATTATCACCATAATGGGAAGTTATATCATGAAATACTATCAAAATGCTATATTACAGCATATACAATGACAGAGGGGGAAATGTTAGAAGCGCTTTGCATGGAGAGATCAAACTTTTATATAAAGAAAAAAGAAGCAATAAAACTCTTTGGAATAGCATTATGGGGATATGCTCTTCCAAGATATCAGGAATTATTAATAGAAAATAACGAATATACAGTACCTTCAAATTCATATTTTTACTAGCAGACTAATTGCATACTAAATACACACTCATTGCGTACTGACATTGGACAAGCAGTGTTCTATACTATGTATTATGGAGGAGTATGGCATAGATTAAATAAAGAAAAATAATAAGCCTTGGCATTTGAAAAAGTGCCAGGGCTATATTTATGCCCTCTTCTAAATAATACGGCAGATAAAGAGCCGAGAATAACATTTTGTTATTCTCGGCTTTTTTATTGCCTAAAATTAGGAGGGCAGTATGAAACGCTGGGAAACTTATATAGCCAAATATCCATGACTCTGATTTTTCTAAAAAAACAGAAAAAGAAAAATTGGAGGAATGGAAAATGGCAAATTTTATGAATGATTATAGTTTAGAAATAATTAGAGGAAAAAATAAGGACAGATACTTTGTTTCATTTACAGATGGATATGGAGAGTTTCAAAGATTAGAAATTAATGAAGATATATATTTTGCTTTATTTGAATTAAATAAAAGAGATAGAAATCTTACACGATCAGATGAAAGGAATATAGAACATTCAGAGCTTACAGATGAAACACTAATTAGAAGAGCCTTTGAAAAACCAAAATGTATAGAAGAAATTATATTAGAAAAAGAAATGAAAAAGTTATTCTGGAAAGCTATTGGAGAATTATCTGGTGTTCAAAGGAAAAGATTACTTTTATATTATGACTGCGGCCTTACATTAAAAGAAATTGCAAAAATGGAAAACTGCTCTATTCGTGCAATTAAGTATAGTATAGACATTGCAAAAAAGAAATTAGAAGAAAAAATAAAAAAGTTTTAAATTTAGACTTCAAAAACAGGCTTCAAATGTGGAAACAGGTGAAGGGATATTTTTCTCTTCCCTGTTTTTTATTTTACAGGTTGTACTTTGAAAATTAAATATCCGATTTTATAAATACATTAGCTGATAAGCCAGAGATGGAAAAGCGACAAAGGAAGATGCGCCATGACTACCTGTATAAAAAGATTTATTTTTATATAAAAGTCGGCCTTCTAAGGTAAAGAGCGGTACCCATCTGTTCCTAAAAACGATCTATGGTAGATTGTTCGCCACAACCTTATCAGCCTATAATGATACTTCTGCCCAGCCACAGACATCGCAATGGGGGCAGCCAGCGGAGATCCCGGTGGAGGTGAAATTCCTATGATAAAGTGAAACCAGCTTCAGTTTATGAAATCGCCCTATAAGCCTTTTACTTTTATAAGGCTTTATGTGTTGGGGATAGTAGTGTCTAAGTACAACACATACTTTTAAGTATTTTATGATTTTAATATTAGAAGCAATGGGGATCGCCTATTTAAGGCAAGATATTATATATGTTTTTACCAAATAAGGCGGTCCCTATTTTTGTGATATTAAGAAGATGAGAAAAAAGATATTTATGATAGTAAAGATAGAAACATACAAAAGAAATTACATAAAAAGATATATAGAATGGAGGAAGAATAATGACAAAGGAACAATTATCTAAGGAAGTAGAATATAAAATGGCATTAAAATTATTAAATATATTACTAAATAGGGGAATGATTACAGATGAAGAATTTGAGAAAATAGATGAATTGAACCGTCAGACCTTTTCTCCAGAACTCTCTGAAGTATATGTGTAATAACACTAGCTATTGAAGAAACCTTGTGGTAGTGTATGTTGCTAACAGGAAGTAAATATTTAAAGAAGGGAGGGAGAACCATGATAAATAAAGTGAAGAAGATAAGGAAAATAGAGCCTATACACCAAAAAGTAATACTAGAATTACAGCCTAAAAAAAGGGTTTGTGCCTATGCAAGAGTCAGTACAGATTCAATAGAACAAAAAGAATCCTTTTACTATCAAGTAGAGTATTATAAGAACTATATAGGAAAAAGAGATGACTGGGAATATGCAGGAATTTATGCAGATGAAGCCAGAAGTGGTACTCAGATTAAAAAAAGAGATGAGTTTTCACAAATGATAAAAGACTGCGTGAATGGAAAGATTGATATGATCATTACTAAATCAGTCACAAGATTTGCTAGAAATACTGTAGACAGCATCAAGGCCATAAGAAAATTAAAAGCACTTGGAATAGGCGTATATTTTGAGAAAGAAAATATCAACACCTTATCAGAAAAAAGTGAGATTTTACTAACCATATTAAGTTCCCTAGCACAAGGAGAATCAGAAACCATATCTACCAATAATAAATGGGGAATCAGAAAAAAATTTGAAGATGGAACATTTAAATTAAGTATCCCAGCCTATGGATATAATAAGGATGAAAATGGAGAATTAATCGTCAATAAAGAAGAAGCTAAGATTGTCCGAAGAATTTTTACTGAGTATCTGAATGGTAAAGGTTCTTATGTAATAGCCAGAGGACTAAATGAAGATAACATACCAACTAAAAGAACAGCCGAAGAATGGCAAGAAAGTGTAGTAAAAGTAATCTTACAAAATCCCATATATGAAGGAGATTTATTATTACAAAAGACATATACAACTGAGGTACTTCCATTTGAAAGAAAAGTTAATAAAGGGGAAATGCCTCAGTATTTTATTGAAAACAATCATGAACCTATTATTACAAGGGAAGAAGGACAGATGGTTCGAGAAATTTATGAATACCGGAGAAAGCAAATGGGCATCGATGATAGTGGGAAATACCAGAATAGATATGAATTCAGTAGTATAATTATCTGTGGTGAATGTGGAAGTACCTTCCGTAGACAAAAGATTTATATAGGAAAGCCATATGAGAAAATCCAGTGGTGCTGCATTCAGCATATAAGGGATATTAATAAATGCAGTATGAAAGCTGTAAGGGAAGATATTATAAAAGAAGCCTTCCTTACCATGTGGAACAAACTAGTAAGTAACTACAAAAATATTTTAATACCCCTTCTTGAATCCTTAAAAAGTTTAAGGATCAATGAAGAGCAGGAAGAAGAAATAAAAGATTTAAACAATAAAATAATGGAATTAACAGAGCAGAGCCATATCCTAAGTAGAGTAGTATCGAAAGGGTATATTGACTCTGCTATTTTTATAGAAAGACAAAATGCTCTCACAGTAGAAATTGAAGCTACAAAGAAAAGGAGAAACCAACTACTAGATAGCAATGGATTTGAAAAGGAGATAGAAGGAACTTTAAGATTACTAGACTTTATGAAATATAATCCAGAAATTATGGAAGAGTACGATGAAAACCTATTTATTAATACAGTAGAAAAAATCATTATAGGAAAAGATTATGAGATCACTTTCAGACTTATTAATGAGTTAGAACTTACGGAATACATAAGAAAGCAGGTGAGTGGATAATGCAAAGACATATGCCAATAGGCTATAAACTAGTAGATGGAAAAGTAGTATTTAATGCTGAAAAAGTAGCAGTTGTACAAAAAATATTCAAGGATTATTTAAACGGGACATCTATGATTGCCATAGCAAAAGAACTGACAGCTGCAGGATTTCTTAATGCAAATAACAAGCCTAATTGGAATCATGGCTCTGTAGGAAAGATACTAGAAAACACAAAGTACTTAGGAGATACCATGTATCCTCAAATTATAGATAATAAAACCTTCAAATTAGTACAGCAACAGAGAAAATCAAAAAATAAAAAATTAGGCAGAACACCTCAAATTAATACTAGGAAAAATCAAAGCATATTTACTAGCAAATTAAAATGTGGAGAATGTGGTGCAATCTACCGTAAATATATTGAGCATGCAGGAAGACCATCAGAAAAGAGCAACTGGAAATGTAAAAGATACATCTACCAAAACAGGGTCCATTGCAGAAACTTATTTTTAACTGAGAAAGATATAGAAAATATTTTTATATCAGCAACAAATAAAATCCTATCAAGAATGTGGATGTTAGATAAAGAAAAGAAAAAAGAACCACCGAAGATGACTATGGAAATTAGAAATTTAGAAGAACGAATCAAAGAGCTAGAGGATGAAAAACAATTTTCATCAAGGGAACTAGCGGAGCTAATATTTAAAAGGGCAAAAGCCTACTACCATATATCTAAAATAGATGATTATGATCACAATACTAAGAAAATAAAAGAAGAATTCCTTGATAGAAAACCACTTACAGAATTTGATGAAGAACTATTTCAAAATGTAGTAAAAGAGATAACTATTTATAAAGATGGAAAAATCCAAGTGAAATATATAAATGGAATGATGGTGGAGGAAGATTATGAGGACATAAGAAAGGATGAATAAAAATGGTAATGCCAAAAAAGAAAGTATCTTTTATACCAGCACAACCTATTTATGATAGAAACATAAGGGCAGAGTTAAAAGTTCTAAGAGTAGCAGCTTATTGTAGAGTTAGTACTACCTTAGAACAGCAGGAAGGAAGTTATGAGGCCCAGGTAACTTACTATACAGAGAAGATAAAAAACAATCCAAACTGGAAAAATGCAGGGATTTATGCAGATGACGGTAAATCAGCAACCAATACAAAAAAGAGAGATGATTTTAATGCCATGATAGAAGATTGTATGGCAGGAAAAATAGATATGGTCATAACAAAATCCGTCAGCAGATTCGCAAGAAATACTGTAGATTCACTTCAAACCATAAGAAAGCTTAAAGAAAAAAATATAGCCGTATATTTTGAGAAGGAAAATATCAATACCTTAGATGGTACAGGGGAATTATTAATTACAATCCTAAGCAGTCAAGCACAAGAGGAAAGTAGAAACTTAAGTGAAAATACAAAATGGGGAATAACAAGAAGATTTGAAAATGGAATTATTTCAATCAATCATAAAAAATTCATGGGATATACAAAAGATGAAGATGGAGAACTGGCCATAGTACCTGAAGAAGCAGAGATAGTAAAACGAATTTATAGAATGTACTTAGAAGGTAGCAGTATACTAGAGATTACTAGAGCCCTAGAGGCAGATGAAATTAAAACTGCCACAGGGAAAGACACATGGCATCCTGGAGTAATAGAAAAAATGCTAGTCAATGAAAAATATATGGGAGATGCCCTGCTGCAAAAAACCTATACAGTAGATTTTTTAACTAAGAAGCGAGTAAAAAATAACGGAATCGTACCCCAATACTATATTGAAGATAATCATGAGGCAATTATACCAAAGGAATTATTCTATAAAGTACAGGAAGAAAAGGCAAGAAGAGCCAGCCTTAATAAATCAGCAGTTACAAGAAAAGCCAATAAGGCAAAGAAGGAAAAAAGTAAATTCAGCTCCAAATATGCACTGACAGAAATCCTAGTATGTGCCGAGTGTGGACATCCCTATAGAAGACAAGTCTGGTCGAAGTATGGGCAAAAGACTACAGTATGGAGATGTGAAAATAGGTTAAAGAATGGAACAAAAGCAAATTGCAAGCACTCACCGACACTTAAGGAAGAGCCATTGCATAATGCCATAATGACAGCCATAAACAGTGTAGTAGAAAACAATGGAGAGTTTATAGGGGCATTCAGGGAGAATGTAATCAGAGTCATCGGTGGATACTCTACAAGGAATATCCCTACAGAATATGATGAGAAAATAGAACAACAACAAAAAGAGATGTTAAGTTTAATCGAAGAGAACGCAAAACAAGGAGCTGTAGCAGAAGATTTTGACGATGAATACAAAAGGATATCGCAGCAGATAAATGAGCTAAAAAAGGCGAAAATAAGGATTGTACAGGAGAAGAAAAAGACAGAGAGCTATGAACAGCGACTAGCTGAAATGGACAGCACTTTAAAGACTGTAAGACCACAAGTAAGAGAGTTTGATGAGGAGTTAGTCAGAAGATTAATCAAGACCATTAAAGTTAAAAAAGGAGAAAGGCTAGAGATACAGTTTGAATCAGGCATAGTCATGGAGCAGACGGCAGATTATTATGAATAAGAATAGCGGGAGCAGTAACAAGGATAGAAAGCAAGTTACTGCTCTTAAAGCAATGAGAATATATTAAGACTAAAATCCTCAGATAGACTGAGGGTTTTAGTGTTGGCAGATTATCACTCAGATATATATTAAAGATGTGAGAGCTGTAGCAACAGAATATGATATTGACTAATATTGTCTTGTAAAAGTTCCTTTAAGGATATACAATTATACTAGATTTGATGCTACCTTCTATCAGCTATATTCAAGTAGTAGGTGAATGGCATGAACTTCAGAAGATGATGTATAGTAGTAAAATTATGTGGCATATGAATTATTTATAGACAATCAGATAAATAGGAACTTGTATTGCAGGTATTAACAATAATGGAAAGTTCGTGTCTATAAGGCTGAGGGCCTGGTATAAACATTATTCTAGTGAGAAAATAATGTTAAAAAAGAACGATTATGATATAGAAATATCTAAAAGCGGATTTTGGAGGCTTATTTATGAAAAAAGAAATGACAAACCCCACTGCAGGTGATCAAACAAGTACATGGTACGAATGGTATATAGGAATTGATTTCCTTGTAGACTTAATTGATCCCAATTCTATTGTGAGAGCTGTTATTTTTCAAGCAGATGATTCACAAAAATTAGATGATGTAGTTATACGATACAAAAATAAAACAGAGAAAAGGTTTCAAGTAAAGCATACTACTGATAATTCCAGTCTTGGATTAGAAACATTAATTAACAAATACTTAGAGGATTTTTCATTAGAATGGCATAACCTTTATAATGACTCAAACGACTTGCAATTCATTTTATATACTAATCGCAAAAGCTCTGGTGATTATAATGGCAATAAAGATAAGGGTATATATTTGCGTCCAAAGTTAAGTACATTTTGGGATTACATAAAATCTACAATCAAAGATGCAAAATCAATAGATGAAATTGTCATGAAGGAACCTGAATGGGATACTGTATGGGGTAAGTTTTTAGAAAAAATAGAACACCTCAATACAACCAAGGAAGATTTACGATTAAAATTCCTTGAAAATTTTGATATACAATTAGCACAGCCAGATTTATTTGATAATAATGAAATTATTATTGATAAAATAGAGAAGATGTATTCTGTTGATAGAAGAAGAGCTAATGACATTTTGGATAAGTTGAAGTCAAAATTATCTGATTGGGTAACTAAAGAAGGAAAACTAAAAAGAAAATCACAAGAAGTTACTAATGATATGGTTATACAAGCTATGTTTGAAACCTTACCAAATCGTTGCGTAGGTAAACATAATTTGCCTGTAATTGCAAATGGTTTTGAGAGTAGAAAATTATTCGCTTCAAAATTAAAAGATGTTTTATATGAAACTGACAAAAAAATTGTCTTTTTATCAGGAAGTCCACAAAGTGGTAAGACAACATTGGTAAGTTATTTATATTCTATTGAAAAAGCAATTGATTTTAGATTTCATGCTTTTAAACCAATAATGGCTGATGGCTCCAATATGGGTAGTGACAAAGGTATTTCTTCTTACAGGGGGTTGTGGGGTGACTTATATATACAAATTGTTGAATATATTTATAAAAATGATATTGACCTTTACAACATTCCAATAACCCCTTTTATCGATTGGATAGATGACGCTGATTTACAGTCCGAAACATTGAGAATATTGGGGGAGTTGGGTAAAAAGCTGAATAGGAAAATTATTGTTGCTATTGATGGTATAGATCATGCAGCAAGAAGTGGTGAAGAAGAAACATTTTTAAATAGATTTTGTTACCCTGATAATATACCTGATAATGTATGTCTACTAATTGTAGGACAACCATATGAAGCATATAAACATAAATATCCATCATGGATAGTTGATGATAAATATGTTAAAACTTGTGATATGCCAGCTCTTGAAAAAGATGATGTAGCATTGTTATTGGCTTCATTACCTGCTGTACTTGATATTAATATTGTTAAAGACATAATATTTGAAGTAAGCAAAGGAAATGCTTTAAGTGCCATATTTGCCGCTAAGGAAGCTGAGAAGTGTCAAGATATTGAAACGTTTAGCGCAATAATTGAGAGCAGAAAATTGAAATTTGGCGTTGATAAGTATTATGAGGCGATATGGGAGTACTGTAAAACTGAAATTACTTCATATATAACAACTAAAGAACATATTTCCGAAATTGAATTGTCAATAGCAACAATCCTTTCAATCATAGAGAGACCATTAAGTGCTGATTTGTTTTTTGAAATTAACAAAAATTTAAAATTACCATATCACGCATGGATAGATATTTTTAAAAAATTACAACCGTTAGTTAACGTAGAAAATGAAAAGATTTCATGTGAAATAAGCGATGTTAGGGTGTTTTTTAAAGGCTATACACACACTATTTATTCAGATGAAAAATTGGATGAAATAAAAATAAAGATAGCTAAATACTTTTATGACAATGATGAGTGTGTATATGAACGTCACAATTTGAATTATGATTTGCTAAAAGAAAGCTCTCAGCAGATTTTATTTGCAGAAAAATTAAATGCGGAATATGTTGCTGAAGGATTTACAATAGGACAGAAAATTGATTGTATCAGAGAAGAAATACAGTTTGCGTTATCAATAGCAATAGCTTATAAAAGAGATGACTTATTGGTAAACATTGCTTCTTCCTTGAAAATTTTTGAACAATTTAATAAGTCTACAGAATATGCTGGGTACGTTTACGATGAAGTTATTAATGATTTTTACTTTTTGCCAGGCGAAGCTGTACCAAAACAGAAAAATTATACTTTTAAAGAAATGGAAAATATAATAAATGATGCCTTGTTGCTTAGTGAAAATGGAAAAAATGAAAGAAGCATTTCTATTCTTGAGAAACATTTCTCTAACCGAGATATTTGTGAAATCGTAAAAATATTCAGCAAAGAAATAAATGGTAAAATTGAAATATACCCTTATTATCAAGAGCTAATAAAAAGTTTAGGTAAAGTATGCAGAATTTGTGAAAAGAACATATTTTCACATAATATCAACTGTATTAACACAATAAAACCAAGTGTTGTACAGATATTTATGAGCAATTTTTTCAATGGTTGGTTTGATGCAACCCAAAAAAATAATTATAAGAATTTCACTAAAACATTTTCACTATTACCTTTCTTTGCAACAGGAAGAGAATTGTTTACATTTTTAGAAAATACCTATAATGATGATAAATGGGACAGCATTATGGAAAATATTGACCTAATATGCTCTTTAAAACCGTCGAAGCCTGTTGTTTTACAACTGGTCTCTTGGCAAATTCAAAATAGAAATATTAAAGAAAATTTTAATGTCATACTTGATGATATTCGTAATCTAGGAACGAAATTTCTAGATGATTTTAAATTTAGTAAATTCGAAACCAGCGAATATAAAATGCTATCATTTATGAATTTAGCATTTTGCTTAGGGTATATTGGCATAAAAGAAGATTTTAAATATATTGCAGATGATTATTATAATTTCATAGATAATAGTGAACGAGAAAGGTTTGAATTAATGCTATGTGCAAATCATCTAGTCGGAAATATATTTGCTAACCCATTAGATTTTGAAGATTGCAAAATAATTGTTGAAACGCATTTGAAGCAATCTATTATCAACTATTCATCACACTTATATTTTTATGAATATGTATCCGATATTTTTAACAAGTTAATAAAACTAAGCTTTGAAATAATTGAATTTAGAAAATATTTAATTACTAAGTTCAAAAGCACATTGTCACTACTAGAAAGTGAATCAAAATGGAATTGTTTTGCTTCTCCAATCATTTTACCTTTTTTATATACTCTCGGTGAAAATATACAAACAACCAATTATATGTATAAAATTGCAGGTAAAGAAGGAGTGATTTGGAAATGGTCTTTAACTGATAGGACTTCTGAATTTCAAGCTATTAAGAGTTGTGCAGAACAGATAAAGATGCCTAATGAATTTATGATACAATTGGATGACTATAAAAGATGCTTTGCAAATGGTTATACTGAGCATAAAGAAGATGTTCTATATGATTTGATAATATGCCTTGAAGCTATTATAAATATTAAACCCGACTTATGGAAAAAATATTTAGATGATGTAATCCATATTAATCTATTGACAGAACCTGTTTCAGACAGTAATTATCTATTAAGATTTTATGAAATATTTGCACTTTGTGCCTATAATGAATCAGTTGATATGCTATATCAGTTGATAAAAGCAGTAAAAGGCAATAATGATGATAAAATTCATATTGTTCGCCGTGTTTTTAATGATTTGCTATACGCAAACACAATTAAATTAAAAGATGTCTTGGAGACATGGGTATTTTTTTATAAATACTTCAATATAACACAAGAATATAGTGCTTATAACATGAAGTGGTTGGCGGAAACTAAGCAAGCTATTAAATCGTATTGCACCGAGAATAATTATGACATACAAAAGTTATATAAAATTGAAGAGATAAATGAAAAGTATTATTACCCTACAAGTGGATTAAGTGGTAGCATAAAAAATATTACGTCTTGTACATTTGATGAGTTACTAACTAAACTTGAAATTAATTCGAGTAAAAGAATACTACGAGATAGTGATTGTCTTGAGTTTTTAGATAGAATTGAATCTGAAAGACCCATTAAATTTAACAATTATCTCAAACAATTTTGCAAACTTATTTCTGAACAAAAATTTGGTTATACATTAAGAAATAGTGGTTATGATTATGTTTTTTCACGATTGTATGAATTTTTATGTGACGATGACATGTTTGAATTTTTAAATGATGTTATTAATTCACAAAAAGTGGAAAGTATGAATTCACAATGGGCACATATTTCATACGATATAATACAACACTTTTATTTATATTTAAACAGAAACGAGCTATTTAAAATAGAAGCGTTACTTATCTCAAACATTGAGGTTCATAAACTAATATTGAGCGGAAAAGGTAAAATTAATTTGCCTATTGTGCATGTTCATAATATCAATCCAAGTAATAACAATCATGAATGGAGTGATATTATACAATTATTTGAGTAGGATTGGGTTACAGATCACCACTTCAAATGATGGTCTGTAACTTTCCATTATATTTATAGCATGATCTCAATTTATAAAATATGTAGTAATGGCATACTCTACCCTATAAGAGATCATGCAATGACAGTACATATCACTCGATAAGATAATACTTTAAATTGTAAAAAACAAAGTCTTTAAATAAATAAGCATTTGAGGGTTTTGTTGCTTACAATTTTGATATGAAAAGTATTTAATATATTGGTAAAAAGTAAGTATCAAATTATCAAGATAAACTTTGTCTAAATGTAGCAAGTAATGTTGTGGGAGAAATTTAAAAATCAAAAAAATGTGGTAGAATTGCTAGAACTTTAGAAATATATTCTTCCGCCAAGGGGATACTAGGTGCTTACGACATCTTTATTGTCACCTCAAGGCATACAGAAGTTGTAGTCCTGTTGCATCGATAAGGAGATAAATATGAGCAATTCTAAGGAGATAAAATGGGGAAAGATATTGAAAAATAGTATCCAATGTAAATACTGTGGTGATATTATTGAATCTAAAATTGTACACGATTTTGTAACGTGTTTTTGTGGCAGATGTAGTTTAGATGGAGGCAAAGAATATTTACGTCGGTTAGTAAAAGAAGATAGTTATATAGAACTATCAATAATTGAAAATGAGTAAAGAGTAAAATTTTAGGGGCGTAAGAGCTATTGAGCTTTTACGTCTTTTTTGTTGATTAATTTAAGGATTAGAATAAGGAGGATTTATTTATGAAAAAGATTATGATTATTCCTGCGAAAAATTCTTTGGAGAGTAAGGGTAAATTAAATGTAGCGGCATATTGTAGAGTGAGTACAGAGCGTGAAAGCCAGCAAGGCAGTATCGACCTTCAAATTAGACAGTATACAAAGTTAATTCAAAATAATCCAGAATGGGATTTTGCTGGTGTGTTTTATGACTATGAAAGTGGGCTTAGAAAAGATGAACGTAATGGTTTAGATGCAATGTTGAAGAAAGCGTATAAAGGGGAAATTGATTATATTATTACTAAGTCCATCAGTAGATTATCTCGAAATGTATTAGACATATTAACAATTATACGAGGATTAAAAGCGAGAGGTATCAATATCTATTTTGAAAAGGAAGACTTAAATTCTCTTGAAGAGGAAAAAGAAATTGATATTGCATTTAATGGAGCTTTAGCTCAGGAAGAAAGTCGGAATTTGAGTGAAAAC
The DNA here is from genome assembly GCF_900128955.1 of Tissierella praeacuta DSM 18095. GTDB lineage: Bacteria > Bacillota > Clostridia > Tissierellales > Tissierellaceae > Tissierella > Tissierella praeacuta. The sequence goes on along the minus strand of NZ_FQTY01000010.1, from coordinate 40,701 downwards.
ATTCGGTGGGGATATCAACGTAAATTTGAAAGAGGAGATAACTTTGCTGGTAAAAGTCCTATGGGATACAGATGTAAAAATGATAAATTGATAATAGTACCAGAGGAATCTGATATCATAAGGAAAATCTATCAATTATATTTGGAAGGAAGTACCTTGCAGCAAATTAAAGAGTATTTGGAACAAAAACAGATTAAAACAGCTACGGGAAAAGAAATATGGGCTACAGCAGTTATTCAAAAGATACTCAAAAATGAAAAGTATAAAGGTGATACCATGTTGCAAAAGACTTATACAGAAGATTTTATGACGGGAAGAAAAAGCAAGAACGATGGGCAAAAGAATCGCTACTATGTAACGGATAGTCATCCAGCCATTATTTCTGATGAAGTATATGATAGAGTTCAGGAAGAAATGAATAGACGAGCAAGATTAGTCTATAAAGAAGATGGTACGGTGGAGTCCAGTATTAGAAAGTATAATGGTAAATATCTTCTTGGTAACTTATTAATATGTGGGTATTGTGGGGCTTCTTATAGAAGAAGAACTGAAAGGGATAAGGTAGTTTGGAGATGTGCGACAAGGATTGAAAAGGGGAAAGAAAGGTGTGCTGATTCTCCTACATTGAATGAAGAGTGGGTAAAGGAAATTTTAGGAGATACTGTTTGTGGGAATGGGAGTTATGATGAAGAAATAGTTAGGAATAGGGGTGAAAAGATTTTGATTTTTAATGAGTACTTAGAGATATGCAGTAAAAATAAGGATAAAGTCAGGATTCCATTTACAGAATTTTGTTTTAGGTAAAGATGATAAAACTTATGGTGCAGAATATCCTTGGAATCTTTTATATGGAATTTAGCGTTGTATGATTTAGCTACTACTGCATAAGAAATAAAATTACAAAGGCTCATTTTACAGATGAAGCAACATTGAATAGATAGTTTAAATACTAATTTGACTAGTGATTCCATCTCAATCCCCCTGTGTGTTAGACTAGTGAGTAATAGGAATATCTGAGTAAGCAGTTCATTTGCAAGTAGCTTTAATGATTTGGTAAAAATGAGAGCAGTTTTATAAAAAAGTGGAAGAATACAGATGAGGATGAGTTAAGGAGGTATAAAGCTAGGGAGTTTATTTAGGTTATTAAATATATAGTAACGATAAAAGAATTTGATGTGTTTGTCTTTAAATGTATTAAGAAGATGACGGTGTTTGGAAATGAGAGGATAGTTGTAAGTTTTCTAGATTGAACGGATGTTAAGTGCATAATTGAATAACAATAGCACTAAGGTTAGAGACAGTTGTAATCCTAACTGGCTTTTTTATTGTTTTAAAAGTGGAAAATATAGGATATGTGGTATAATTATCTTAAATATTAGTATTACTTTGGGATAAATTAAAGACTTAATTTTTGCTGAGGAGGTTTTGTTACTTATATGATAGATTATAATGATAGCATATTAAAACAAAATTGTGAATATTTAATTAAGCTTATAGAGAAGGGAAATAATGATAACAGATTAATCGAAGAGGAGTGGAGAGAACTTCAAACGAGGGCTATAAAAAAACAGAAAAAAGAATATTTTGCTAGAATCAAAGAGCAATCAGAAAGACATAGAAATGAAACACTAGATAGATTTAGGAAAGAAGCTGAAGAAAGTAATAATGAACTTAAAAAACAATTACTTGAGCGTATGGAAAGATTCTATAACTTAATGTACAATTTGGGATGGTCACCTCATCTTGAAATGAATGTTGAAGAAGCGAGAAAGATTGTAGAAGTATCTGCTACTTCTGGAGAAGATGAATTAGAAGTAATGATTAATGATTACTATACAAAAAAGCATAATATAGAAGCGATAGATTATTTCTTAAATAATTGGGAAAAAAGCAAGACTCTTAAAAAACGAATCCCAATATTAAAACAAGCAATTAATGCACATAAAAGAGGAGATTATTTTCTATCAACTTGCATTTTCATCTCTCAACTAGAAGGAGTCATAGCAGATTCAGAAAATCATATTGGGCATATGGGGGGGACCAAAATAAGAGGATATTTAGAAAAGAGAGTTACTGAGACTGAAACATACAGTTTCGGATATGCATACAAGAACTTCTTTAATGAAAGATTATATTGTAGTTTTGAGCATGGTAAAAGCATGCAATCACCTATAGGTAGGCATGCGATACTACATGGGGCAGATACAGAATATGGAACGGAAGTTAATTCCTTAAAGGTTATTTTAATATTTGATAATTTATTTTATTATTTTGCATGAAATATTTTAATTAATCACCTTAATAGGGGTGTAAAGGGGATCTGCCTTTATTAAAAACCCTATATTTTTGCATATTAATATCAGACTTTTGTCCCAACATATGTGGAGACAGTTTGTTGGTTAGATTGGCAATAGATACAAAATTCAAATCGGTAGGAGTGATATTATGTTACAAGCACTTAAATATAAAGATATTTTAGCTGATATCGAAAAAAGTGATATATTGAATGATACTATAGGTATTTTATTAGCACGACCTAAGTCTGATGCTGGTAGAAGCATTATTGACAGCCTTCCATATTATCATCACCGCTCTGGTAAAAATATCAATTTCTATTTGCCTGGATATGGAGCTTACTGGCATAATGCATATCCTGATGAAAAACATATTGTAACTATTGAGGGTACCATGTGGTCATTTAGCCATTCAATGTATGTCAAGTTTATTGAGGATTTAGAGAAGGAGTTCAAGTGGAAGTATTCAGGTGAGAGTGAGCTTATACTATTGGATTATCACAACAAGAGGCTTGACTATTCTAAAATACTTGTATTTCATTTGGATGCGATGTTACAGGATAAAACAATATCTTCTGTTAACAGCTTTTTTGAAAAACTATTTAGATATTTTGCACGGAATTCAACTATAGAACAATTTAGTAATAGAATGGGTTCTAAAACTTTAGGTCAAATTACCTTGTTCACTATTTTAGAAAAACTACCGCTAAACTTAGGAACCTTGTTTGTAAAAGCAAAACATTACGCAATAATAGATGAAAGCAAGAGTTGAGTAAGTATTTATAAGATGATTGTGAATTTTGAAAATAAATTATACAATTTTCCAGTTCCGAAGAACTAAGATTACAAATTCAAGGAGGAAACCATGAAAAATATAGGACACCTTACAGGTAAAGAATTTGAAGAAATCAAAATGTTAGCTGATAAAGCTGTAAGTGCCAACAATAAAAAATCAGCTGAGTCTTTTATAAACCGCTTAGATTTTATGCAAAGAACTCTGGATATAGAGCCCTATAAGAGGAATGTGCTTGCTGAACTTGTATCCTATGTGCTTGCTGCAACAGGACAAGTAAGGGATAAAGAACATTGGATGGATGCAGTAAATCAAAGTCTCTTCAAGTTAGAACCTTTTGCTGAAGATATGGGGGATATGAAATGAGATTCTCAAAAAAAGAGTTGAAAGGTCTGCCAATTCCAAAAGAGATAGTCGTTAGGAATTTAGCAGAGTATATAAACTTGTTTTCAAATAATGAATTTGAAAGTTACATATTTCGTGGAGAACCAGCGAATTACAATGATACAATTTCGTCTGCACTTAGAAATAGGGAGTATCCCTTTATTAAAATGAAGAATGAGTTAAGAAGAGAGATCTTCCATAGGCTTACGCCTGATGAACGCAATAATTTTTTGGCTTTTGCTCAACATCACGGAATACCAACGAACCTTATTGATTTTACAAGGTCACCTTTAGTTGCATTATTTTTTGCGTGTCAACCATCTCGTAGTTCAGATGAATGTTCTGGACAAGAAAGAGGATTTGTATATCTTCTGAAAGATGAATTGATTGACATTACAGACTTGCTTTCACGCAATGAGGACAAGAATTTCCTTGATCTTTTTATACGAAATGAAAATGATATTATTTTGGATTTATATAAGGGATTTGATGATTTTTACAAACAACATCCTGAAAAATTCTACTATTATTTCAAGCAGTTAGCTGATGATTGGCAGTATTACTTTGTTGATATGCAGCCGTATACCTTTAAAGAATCTGATTTTCCCTTATATGACAATGGAAAATATAAAAATAAGTTACACTATGAATATGTAAAAGACAGTAGAGAATTGATTACTGAAATAAAGCATCGATATGATTCCATAGAATTGGTTGTACTAGAATACACATTAAAACTGCAGTCATTTTTAAAACAAACCCTGAATTTTGAAGCAACAGTTTGGTGGCTTAACTGTATTCCCAATTTTCTATATACGCCAATATTGTCCTTTGAAAGAGGACGAAATCAGCAAGGTTTATTTGTCTATCAGGCATATCTTTCTTTTGATGAAAGAACATATAATACGCATATCCTTTCCCAACAGAGGGTGTGGCCTGATGTTGTAATCGTTATTGAGAATAAGGAAAAGGTATTACAAGAGTTAGATTTTATGGGTATTAATGAAAAATTCATATATGGTGATTATGATAGTATTGCAAGGTATATAAGGAAAAAGTATTCTTGATAAGAATAATGGATGTAGCTAATTGTTGGCCATCATACTCCGTTCTTGTAATTGACAATTGCTCTAAAAGAACATTGATGATTCATGATTGTACCAACAGCATTTATAAAAATGTATAATAAAATTGCAACAAATAAAGCCTTCAGGGATTTGCACGTCTTTGAAAATTTTATTGTTCACAATTTACTTGATTGTAAAGCACAAACAAACTCTAACTTGATTAAGGTAATAAATTATGAGATTCGCCCTGTTATCAAGGAGATATTAGCTTCCCAGGGCATCTTTTTTGTCACCTTAAAGCATGTGGAATGTTGCGTGCTATTTTGTAGATAAAACAATAAAAAGAAACAGTTATGAATAATAAGATTTATAATATCGAAAGATTGATTCTAAAAGTGTTAGCTAAATCTTAAGGATAATTCATTTTAGATTATTATCTAAATAACGATCCTTTTTAAGAGAAATATGATAGAGATAAGTATTTATTGTGGTGAAGATATAAATAGTAGAAATGAGAGAGATTTAATATGGTTATAGAAGAAATTTTTATTGATGGAATTAATAAGACAAAAGAAATAGCAGATTATGAAGTTAGAGAGGATGAATATTTAATAAGGTATAAAGGCAGTGATACCATCTATCCATTTAGTAAAGAAAAAAATAGAGTTGTTATTAAAAAGAAATCTATTGGACCTTTTATGGAATTTGCTAAAATTGCCGATAGTATTAAGGTTGTCGATGATTTTTCAGCACTTAGTAAATACTATGAGAATGTTACTATAGAGGAGAATTCACTATTACATAAGTACTTAAATGGTACTCCCTTTGAAACGTTTATTGATGAAAATCCTTTAGTTTTTCCATTTAGATTTAATAAGAGCCAACTGAATGCAACAAGAAAAGTTTTCAAAAATGAATTAAGTATTATTCAAGGCCCTCCTGGAACAGGTAAAACACAAACCATACTAAATATTATTGCCAATATTCTGGTTAGAGGTGAGAATGTTGCGATTGTATCTAATAATAATGCAGCAGTAGATAATATAAAAGATAAACTTATAAAAGATGGCTATGATTTTGTTTTTGCTTTATTAGGCAGTAAAAAGAATCAAGAGGATTTTTTTAAAAATCAAGTTCGAGAATCATCAGATTTTCATGACAAAGAACTTGACGAAGAAAATCTTGAAAAACTTAAAAGTGAGTTAATAAAGTCTAGCAATCAATTAGAGCAATTAATGGAAAAAGATAGGCAAAAGAGAATAATTACTGAGCAATTGAACGCATTAAGGTTAGAGAAAAAGTATTATAATAATGCACACGATATAAAAGATTTGGATAACAGACATATTAGTTTTATTACTTTGGGTTATGAAAAGGTAATTAATTTTTTGGTCGATCATCAAATCATGATAACAGAAAGTGAGAAGTTGACCCTTAAAAATAAGTTTAAGCTTTTAGTAAAGTATGGTATATATAGGTTTAAGTATCTTCAAGAAAAGGATTATGAGGTTATTACACGTTTCCAACAGATTTATTATGATCTAAAGATTAAAGAGCTGGAAGACAAGTTGGCTGAATGTCAAAAAACACTGCAGACTCAAAGATTTGATAAACTAGCTGATAAGCATTATCAAGTATCACAAGAAATACTTAATCATTATTTAAGTCAAAGGTTCAAGAAAAAGGAAAAACATACGATAGATTCGTATAAAAAGGACTTTGATTCTTTTATCAAAGATTATCCAGTGATTCTAAGCACTGCATATTCAGTGACATACTCGGTATCAAAGGGCTTTATGTTTGATTATGTTATCATTGATGAAGCTTCCACATTAGATCTTGTTAAAGCAGTGCTACCATTATCCTGTGCTAAAAAAATTGTTATTGTAGGAGATCAAAAACAATTACCACATATACCGGAAAAAATTGAAATGAGCTTTGAAAATGAGGCCTATGATTATAGAACCAAAAATATAATGGATTCTCTTGATTGCTTATACGGTGATACTATAGAAAGAACTTTACTTCAAGAACACTATAGATGTCATCCTGATATAATTAGATTTTGTAATATGAAATATTATGACGGAAATTTAATCGTCTACAGCAATTGCTCGAATAACAATGCAATAAGTGTTATAAAAACTGCTGCTGGAAACCATATGCGTGAACTCACTAGAGGAAGGAAAGGAGTCTTTAACCAGAGAGAATTAGAAGAGTTAAGTTATTTAATTAAAAATGAAAGTGAGTACAGAATTGAACTCTACTCAAAGAATCTAAATGATATTGGATTACTTTCGCCTTATAGATTACAAATAGAATATTCAAAAGAGATAAATTCGGAAGAAATTGAGAAGGATACAATTCACAAGTATCAAGGTAGGGAAAAGTCGGTCATAGTTTTTTCGACAGTACTTGATCAATCAGCAAAATCAAAAAGGAAGATGCCATTTGTAAATAATCCACAAATGGTTAATGTAGCTGTATCACGTGCAGAAAATCAGTTGATTTTAATTACTAATACGGATGCATTTTATAAAAATGGAAATGACATTGGTGATTTAATAAAGTACATAGAATATCATGATGAGAAGAATATTGAAGAGGGACGAGTAATTTCTGTATTTGATTTACTATATAGGGATTATTCTGAAAGGTTATTGGCAAGAAAGGAGGCAATGAACAATGTTAAAAAGAATATAAGATTTGATAGTGAGAAGATTATATATTCAGTTATATCAGAATTACTTAGGAAAGAAATTTTTAATTGTTACTCATTTGCTTATGAGGTTAAGCTTTCAGATATCTTTTTAAATCAGGATATATGTACAGAAGTCGAAAAGAAATTCATAAAACAATCAAGAAGCAGTGTGGACTTTATTATATTTAACAAATTTAATGCTAACCCTGTTCTTGCTATTGAAGTAGATGGTACTGAATTTCATTTAAATAATCCAGAACAGCTAGAAAGAGATAAAAAGAAGGACGGCATATTTAAAAAATATAGTATACCTATATTACGATTAGCAACCCATACAGCTATTATTGAAGATATGATAGAACTTGAGTTATCCAAAATAACAGAGAATAACAAAAGTATTTAATAAAGCTAAAGGTACTTTTTGCGATAAGCAGTTTTTAAATGAACTTTTTCTAAAGATAATAATTAAGTTTTTCCTTTTAAGTCGAAGTAAGTTAATGGCATTTAATGACGAGATAATAAGCCCGTTTAACTTTTAATACTATAGTGTTTGAAACATCCGACAAGGTCCAGATGGATTCACATGACATCATTATTGTACTCTAAAGGCGTGTGGAGTGTGTAGTTAAGCTTGAAAGACAATAAAATATAGTAATAGCAATAGTTTAAGCCATTGGATGTGTAGATTACATTCAATGTTTTTTTATTTGTGGGAACATATCTACTGGATTTATAAATTAATGGTGATGACTGGTGAGTCTAACTGAAGTAAGGGACAAAGGATTAAAAGAGTATATCAGAAAAGATAAATCAGCTTTAAAAGGCAAAATTAAGGCTCGTACAAAAGAAAAAGTAAGCTAATAGATACGAAGGAAAACTAATAGAAATGGATAAAACTTTAAGGGCTGTATAACCACAAGTAAGAGAATTTGATAAAGATTTAGTAAGAAGATTGATTAAAACTATTAGGGTAAACAAAGGAGAAAGACTATAAATGCAGTTTGAATTAGGGAGGGTGATGGAACAGATGGAGGATTATTATAATTAAGGGGATAGGGGTAGTAACTAGGAAATAAGGTGGGTTACCGCTATGATATCAATAAGAATATATTAATGCTAGAGTCCTCAGATGGAGATAATTGTTTTGGCGTTGGGTATTTAATATAAATCAGTAGTAAATATAACCTTTATATTTGATGAATAATGGAATTATAGGTTGAGAAAAGATGGAATATACTATAAAATTATAATAACATCATGAGATAGTGGTAAAAAGATACTGGAAAATTTTAGCTTGAAAATCTAATCAACTTGTTAGAGTTGTTAGAAGATATATTTGAATCATTGAATAGAGTATTAATTTAGATTGTATAAGGTAAATATTAGGGATCTATTATCATATTAACAATTGAAGATTATATTGTTTAAAGAAAGAAAAAAGATAAACCGGATAAATTTGATTTTCAGAAACATTCGAGAAATATGGAAGAGGTTTTTCAACATGTTAAGGAGTGTTTTAATGAGGACTTAAACTTGGAAGATTATAGCTATAAGCAGATTAAACCACAGTAAATAATTGATAATTTTAAAGAAAAGATAATTGAAAATTTTCCAACAACTTATGAATTTATAGTTTCTTATTATTGGTCAAACAAAAAACGTATATATAATTTAATGTCCAAGGCATATGAAGAAATTGAAGATATAGAATTATTTTATTTATAATAGGATGACTTAAAGGTTGTGGAGTATGTCCACAAAAAGAAATTAGTAGTTGCTGTAACTGAAGAATTATTAAGTAATAATAATATCAAAGGAATATGGATAAACCCAAACAGAGGAACTCATTATGTCCGACATGAAAGAACTTGATAATGTAATTTCAGATTGGGTAATAGAAACGCATAGAAGATGTAAAGTGGATTTATTGGATTATGCAAGCAGGATTTCATATGAAAAGAGGTTTAGGAAATATGGTTTAATCATAGCAGATGAATTAGGATATATTTCTTTTGATAAAGAAGAGAGGGAATTATTATTTACATTTATTTCTTTTTAGGAAGAGAGGAAATCAACAATAATTACTACGAATTTACCCTTTGTAATAAATATGATGGAGGTTCTTATAGGATAAAAGAAAATAAATAATGATATATACAACTTATTAGTTTTTTATTCTTAGTGGTCTAGTTTTCGATTAGAATGTGTCCTAATTTTCAATTAACAATTACAAAAATAATACAACCTGCAAAAATAAAGGTTGTTAGTTAATATTATAATATACAAATGAAAAGATATTATTATAGGAATAATTTAAATCGGGGGTTTGAAATGGAATTATTACAACAACAATTAAATTACAGAGAAGGTAGTTTGGATTTCAAAGAATTTAAACAAAATGGGATTCACGGCGTTGCTAAATATCCAGCTATGATGGTTGCACCCATGCAAGAGAAAGTATTAAACGATATTTTAAAAGTAGAAAAATCAATAGAGAATATATTGGATCCTTTTCATGGTTCTGGAACAACTTTAGTCGTGGGTAAAAAGTTGTTGTTAGAAACAATAGGAATTGATATAAATCCATTAGCTAATCTACTTACTGATGTGAAGCTTACTGGCATAGACCGTTCAGTTATTAAAACCAAAAACTCTATTCTAGAGCAACGTTTAAATGAAAATTATATGTTACATGATTTCAGGAACATAAAAAAGTGGTTTAGAGGAGATATAATTGAAGACCTAAGTAAAATAAAAACTGCTATATCTAAAGAAGAAGACTATATAACAAGAAGATATTATTGGCTTTGTTTTTCTAATATTATCTATAAATATAAAAACTCACGAAAATCAACTTTTAAGCTACATGTGAAAAAAGAAGAAGATATAAAATTGATTATTAACAATGTAATTGAAGACTTCATCTTAGAAATCAATGAAAGATTTAAGGATCTTCCGAACTATAATTATAATGTTAGTCATAGATTAATCACAAAAGATGTGAGAGAGGCTTGCTCTGAAATAAAAAAGGAAAGTATAGATTTAATTTGTACATCTCCACCTTACGGTGATAATGCTACTACCGTTACATATGGACAGTTTTCAATATTATCTTTGTTGTGGATAGATAAAAAGGATTTAGATATTCCACATCCAGATATATTAACGACATTTTCTAAAATTGATTATTTGAGTCTAGGTGGAAAAAGTAACACTATATTAGAATGGGATATTTTATCATTAAATCAGGTTTTAAATTGTGTCTCTGAGAGTAAACAAAATAAAATTAAATCTTTTTTTCAAGATTATTTCGAAGCTCTTATTGCAATTATTGGTACATTAAAAAAGAAAGGAATTTTAATGTTGACCTTAGGAAATCGAACAGTTGATGGTGAAATAATTTCATTAGATAAAATTACTCAGGAGTTCTTGGAAAAGTATGGCTTTGCTTTAATAACAGATGTGAAACGAAATATTCATAATAAGCGTATGCCTTCGAGAGTGTCTAATTTAAAGGGACGAGGATCTGTAAAGTCTATGTCTCAAGAGACAATTTTAGTTTTTAGAAAGGAGCAATAGTATGGTAAATGTAAATTCTGAATTCGCGGCAGTAGAAGATATTATTAAGTTGGCGGCAAGTGTAAAAAGTCCTTTAGTTTCAATAGCAGAATTAGTTAAAAATGGAGCCGATGCAGGAGCTAAAGAAGTAATAGTAGATATAAGCAAAGAACAAATGAAAATAAGTGTTAAGGATAATGGCAAAGGATTTAGCGATAATGATATTCAATACTTACACAGGATTTACTACTCAAATAAAAAAAGGAATGGAAATTTAACTAATGATCACAATGAGTTTTTTGCGGGAAGCAAGGGATTGGGATTGTTTTCAGCATTCTTTTTAGGAGACGAAATTGAGATAATTACTGAGAACTCAAATTTTAGTTATTCCGTAAAGTGGTTTAGAGATGCAATTCCTATAATTGAAGAGATATCTACAACTGGAGAAACAGGGACGAAAATAACTATTCATAAACTAAATAAAAAGAGATTGAATCACTTATTAAAGGAAAAAGAGATGAAAAAATTCCAATTTGTTTCTTTAGGACTATATAACTCCAAATCAAATTTACCTGAAATTAAATTATTAATAGATGGACAAGAAGTCGAAAATCTTAGTGAAATTAAGAATGTAGTTAATCATAAAATTAAAGTGAATTTTAGTTATGATAAGACGACTCGAAAATTAAATTTTCAATATGTTGCATTTAAAGAAGAAGTCGATCCCGAAAGAGAAAAAAAAAGAAAAAAGATTAATGGAGAAAATTTAATATTAGATCTTACAAAATCAAATGAAACTATTTACGATTGTATTCAAGAACATTATAGATTTGATTATTCTAATAGAGGGGCAAAAAAATTAAATTATCAGATAGATGAAGAGATTAATCAAATTATTGATTCATGGCCTTCTTTTGAAGGTGAATACTGGATAGAAGAAGGACCTAAGGCTGATAAAGTAAAGGAATTCGGGTTTGGTGTTAAGCTATACGTGAATAAATATGCGTTGTACGACTATTTAAACTCAGAATTCGATTGGTTAGGGTTAAGTAATATAAGTGATAATTATGTTTCAAGTGCTTTTAAGTTAAGAAACGTTTTAGGTTATGTTAATTTTGTAGACTTTGATGAAAATACAGAAGAAATAGAGATATCTGATGAACGTGGTGGCTTTTTAGAATCAACAGCACTTGAGAATATAATGCTTGGAATTAGAAATTTTATTACTTACTTAGCAATTAATATTAATGTTGTTATGCGCTCAAGTAATTTTACTGAGCAAGAGAATACATCAGGTGGACCAGAGGAAGGTTCAGAAGAAGTTGCATCAGGTGGACCAGAGGAAGGTTCAAAAGAAGGTACATCAGGTGGATCAGAGGAAGGTTCAGAAGAAGGTATATCAGGCGGATCGGAGGAAGGTTCAGAAGAAGGTACATCAGGCGGATCGGAGGAAGGTTCAGAAGAAGGTACATCAGGCGGATCGGAGGAAGGCACAGAAGAAGGTATATTAGGTGACCAAGGGGAAAACTCAGAAGAAAAAATTTTAAAACAAAAACAAAAAACTCTAAAATATGGACAAACATGGAATATCTATGACTCTAAAGTAGTTCATGATGGTGTTACCCCTAAAAATACTTTGTATACAGTTAGTAAGGCTTGCAACATAAATAATCATATTTTTGAGGCAGATGAACCTGGTAAATTTGTTATTTCTTATTTCAGAGCTTTAGAACGTTCACGAAAAGAAGAGTTGAGTATTATAGTTGCGAAAAGAAAAAAAGTTCATAAGAAAAAAGGGGAAATATTTAATGACACGGATGTTGTAGTAGGTGATCTTTATTTGGATGAATTACATAGTATTGCAATGGAAGTAGCAAATATTGACTATAAATGTTATCCATTATTATCAGCAATATCATTGAGAGTAGTACTGGAAGATTTAGTAAAAAAAGAGTGTAGATATACTGGATTAATGTTGACAGGTAATTTAGCCGAAAATTTTGAGAATGTAATGGATAGCTTTATAGATAGAATTGAAATTAGAAGGAATGACCCTAAAAAAACAGATATTGAAGAACTACATAAAGAATTTAGAGGAAGGGATGCCTTGAAAAATTTATTGAATCATTGGAAAGATAATGCTAAATCAACTTCAAATACATTTAATTATGTTACACATAATCCAGTACCAATTCTAAATGTTGAAGAAATTTATAATTTTGCTAATAATATATTAGTTCCATTTGGACATTTGATTTCATCAGCTAAAGAAAAAGGGATATAATATTTACTTTTTAGTAAAAAATATATTTTTAAAGGTGTTTATAATATTTATAAATATATGTAATAATACAAAATATTCATTACTTTATGATATTAGTAAAATGTTAGTAGAGAAAAACATGTGAAAATAAATTGTTTGATTATGAAAATATATTGAAGTCTAAAATTCCACCAAGGGATTAATATAAACCTATGACATCTTTATTGTCACCTCAAGGCACGTTGAGGCAATCGTGAAGATAGAAAGACTATAGAATAAGGTAATAGCAAGGGTTTAAGGCATTGAATGGACAGATAACATTCAATGCCTTTCTTGTTTTTGGAAATATGAATAATAGGAAAAAATATAAAGAAAAATTTCTATCTCGGAATAACTGTATTTTGCTTTATAAGAAAAATGGAGGTATTTGGAGTATATCAAATGATTGTGCATGGTATGCTAATTAGATATTCTATTGCTAAATAGTTTATGATATGATAATTGTTAATATAAGGCATTAGACAGATCTTGATGATGTAAATCTGAAAGAAGATTAAGCAAGCCAAACTATTTATTTTGAGAGGTATTATGTTTTATTATAATAAAAATCATAATAGTCGAGAGTATTATAAAATGATAGAAATAAACGGGAATATTTTTAAATCTAAATTTAATAGTAAAGAACAAATGACGTTTGTTTATGATACTTTAAAAGTAGGCCACCATAATAATTGAAAACCAAGCCACCTTAAAATATAATTCCCCTTAAGCATATCTTTTTAAGGGGGAGATGGAGGGTGATAGGTTTGGATAAGAAGGCCGAAATACTAATGCAGTATTTTAGGGAAAATAAATCACAAAGAGCAATTAGTAGAGACCTTAAAATGTCAAGATCTACAGTAGCAAAATATATCAATGAATTTAAATCTAAACTTGAACTTTTAGAGGATTTGGATAAAGATGAAGAAAAAGATAGAAGTAAAATACTACTTCTAATTGAAGAAATGACTTCTAAACCTAAGTATGATACAAGTAGTAGAACTAGGACTAAGTTAACAGATGAGATAATAGATAAAATAAATGAATTATTAGAACAAAATGAGAAAAATGGGCTCCTTGGTAGAACCAAGCAGTTAATGAAAAAGATTGACATACATGAAAAGCTAGTCGAAATGGGATTTGATATTAGTTATCCTACAGTTTGTAACTACATCAGAGAAAATCATGAGAGGAAAGAGGCCTTCATCAGGCAGGAATATAATTTAGGAGAAACATTAGAGTTTGATTGGGGTGAAGTAAAACTTACAATAGCAGGAAAACCTACTACATTGCAAATGGGTTTACTAACTACAGCTAAAAGCTCATATCATTATGCAAGACTTTATCAGAATCAAAAAATGGAAAACTTTTTAGATGTTCATGTAAGGGCTTTTAATAACATAGGTGGAGTTCACAGAGAACTAGTTTATGATAATCTGAAGCAAGCTGTAAGAAAATTTGTTGGAAGAAATGAAAAGGAAGCAACAGAAGACTTAATAAAAATATCGCTCTACTATGGGTTTAAATATAGGTTTTGCAATGTAGCTAGAGGAAATGAGAAAGGACATGTAGAAAAAGGTATTGAATTTGTTAGAAGGAAGGCATTTTCTAGTAGAACTGACTTTGACACAGTTAAAGAAGCAAATACTTATCTAAAGGAAAAATTGTTAGAGCTTAATTCAAAGAAAAGAAATTGGCTCCAAAATCAAAGCCCCATTATTGATATACTGAAGCAGGAAATGCCCTATCTCATACCTTTAAAATCATCCTGTGATGCCTCAAGGAGAGTTGAAGCAAGAGTAAATAAATATAGTGTAGTAAATATTGATCAAAATAAATATTCAGTACCAGATTATCTAGTAGGCAAATTTGTAAACGTTAAAGTATATCCAGACACAATAGAAATATATTACAAGGATAATAAAGTAGCCGAACATAAAAGGTCGTATCAATCGCATTACTGGACTGTTGATATAAATCATTTTATTCATACATTAAAAAAGAAGCCTGGAGCATTACATTCTAGTGTCGGCAGACACCAGCTTAGCCCAGAGCTTCAAGAAATATATCAAGAATATTATATCAATAATCCACGAGATTTTATAGAGCTTTTAGAACTAATTAAAGAAAAGAATTTAAAAAGCGTGGTAGAAGCTATAGCTGAATTGAAAAAAATTAAGAAAGAATTGGTTACAACAGATAATATTAAAAATATAATTTTCAAACTCCCAATGGATAACACAACTTCAAAAACTAAAGATTTATCAATACAAAAGGCATCTATAAAGCAGATTGCAATATTAAATGAGATGTTTAATTTAAATCCAGCGGGGAGGTATAAAAATTGAGTGAAATAATATCAGAAATAAAAAAATATGTATCAGAGTTAAAGATACCAGGTATAAGTCAAGGTTTGAAAATGCATATTGAAGAAGCATACAAATTTGATAAACCATATGAAGAATTCTTAAGAGATATTTTAATAGAAGCTTATGATGTTAGGAAAGAAAATGGTAGGAAAAATAGGATTAGAAATGCTAAGTTCCCATATAAAAAGTATATAGATGAACTAAGAGTGGATTACCTTCCACAAGATTGTAAAAGAAGGTTTAAAGAGCTTAAAACCCTTAGTTTTATTGATGAAGGTAGAAATATAATACTAGCAGGTAATCTTGGAACAGGTAAGACCCATCTATCAATAGGACTTGGAATAGAAGCTTGTAATAAAGGATATAAAGTATACTTTGCAACAGTACCATCCTTAATAAATGAATTAAAAGAATCTAGGAGCGAGAAGAAATTATATACATTTGAAAAAAGGTTTGAGAAATATGACTTAATCATAGCAGATGAACTAGGATATATTTCTTTTGATAAAGAAGGGAGTGAACTACTATTTACATTTCTCTCCCTTCGGGCAGAGAGGAAATCGACAATAATCACTACAAATTTATCATTTGATAGATGGAACGAGGTATTTAATGATGAAGTTTTAACAGCTGCATTAATAGACAGATTAACTCATAAATCTTATGTAATAAACATGAATGGAGACTCTTACAGAATAAAAGAAACTAAAGAATGGTTAGAAGAAACTAATTAATTTTTTATAATTAGTGGCCTGGTTTTCGATTATAATATGGCCTAAATTTCAATTGACAAATACAACGTTTGAAAATTCAATATATTCAATATATATTTTATAAAGAAAGAGGTGCCTTTGAATGATAAAAAAATATGTAGCTCCCTATAATAAGAATCATAGGGATTATTTCACAATATTACCTTTTGAGCGTAAAGTTATCTCCAGGCTAGAGAATATATTTAGCCGAGAAAAAGGAATATTTGTCCTCTATGGAAACCACGGGGTTGGAAAATCAAGTTTAAAAAATTATGCTATTGAAAATATTAGGACCAAAAAACCATGTGTAATTATAAACATACCTTTTTATAATAGTAATAAAGATTTACTGAGAGAAATCTTAATTCAATTGCCTATAGGAATACAGACGGAGATAGATCGAATAAAAAAGGATATAGAAAATATTATTTTACCAAAATCACAATTATTTCCTTTAGATGTTTTTAACCAAGATGAGGAAATGCAGGTAGAAGAATCTCAGAATAATTATTTACAGAATTATAGATTTATGAGTTCAAAGATATCCAATATAAAAAAGCTATGTATAAGAATAAAAGAGTCCCTAAGAGACTTGCCACAACATATTAGTTTTGAAAATAATATATTCAATCATTTACTTAATGAAATTTATAAACTTGAAAATCATATTAAAGATTATAAAAATTATCACTGTAAGCAAGAAACAATAAAAGAAAGAATTATAAATAAAATCGGAATAAAACCTAAAAAATGTTTGGAATTAAAAGAACTAGAAAAGCAGATATTAAATATAGAAAAAAAGGTAAATAAACTAGATGTCTTAAATGAAAACATGTTAGAATTAAATAAGTTTTTCAAGCTTACCATGGAACAATTGAAACAGTTTGATTTAGAAATAACTAATATTACTCGTTACATTAATGAAACCACATCAAGTATTTCTGCAGATAGTTCTATAGATTTGGAGGCAAAATTACATTTTTTAACTGCTAAAATTGGATTAGAATCATCGGATAGTTTAAATGATAAGTTTTCAACATCCGAGGAAGTAAAAGGAATAGTTACAGAGGAAATAAAAGAAAAACAGCTAATGAGATTGTTAAAAAGCATGTCAGATACCTTTAATATTTCTATTATTATAGATGAATTAGATAAGTATCCTATGAATGAAGTAATTGAACTTATAAATCAAAATAAACGTTTGTTTTTAGATTGTAATATTACAACACTATTAATTACAGATATTTACTCAGGAATTTTTATTGAAGATAATTCTGATTATATTCATAAAGATCAAATGATTCTTGTAAGAAGTCTAAATATTATTGATTTTATTGCAAGAAGTAGAAGTAAGGAAATACATTTTGGTAATAACTTTTTTGAGATTTTAGATTTATATTATAGTATTAAAATGAATAATAGAGGACTTATTATTAACAAACAAACAAGCGACTCACATAGTTTTCCGAAAGGCTTTGTTTTTTACTCTTTCATGAATTCAAATTTTTATAAAAATTTAAAAAGTGATCATAAAGAAATTTTTCTAAACTTTTATTGGGAACTAATTGAGCTCTTAGACCATGTAGAGAAAATAAGTATTGATGAATATGATGAATTTGTAAATTACTTTTTAAATAGAAACAAGATTAAATCTCTACAAATCATATTTAATTTTAATAGACTAAAAGAATTGTTTGAAGAACAGAATTTAGAGATTTGTTATAGATTCTTAGATTTTTCTGATTACGAATGTGACATTAGTTTTCATTTAAAGTACCAGAATAAAATTCATGACTTTTTAACTGATTTTGCTTCGAAGATGAACTTTTATTCAAGTAGCAATGAGAAATACTTTTTAGATATTCAAAATTATAAATTTGTGGATGGGGAAAAGACTCATATTAATAACAATTATTTAAAAAATGAATTTACTAAACTTCTTGAAGAAAACAAATTGTCTGATGAAGACTTTGTTAAATCGCTTCTTCAAATCTATAAATCAAGTTCAGAGAAGTATATAGGTAGAAAAGAATGGAGATATGCCAGAAAAGAACTTTATAATCCAAGCTATGGCATTGATGATGCAAAGAGAGTTGTTAAACGTGAAAATGTAATAGGAATTATTTTGTTTTATCCATATAATGATAAGACAAATGCAAAATCCTATGAAAAACCATTACAAAATGGGATAATTGTTACAGGAAATGATTTTGAAGAAATTGTACTTTTTCCTTATGTCGGATATATTGGATTGCACTCCCATAAGCCTAATAGGATGAATGAATTCAAAATGTTTATTGCTGAAGAAGGAATTACAAAAATATATGAAATTAAAGAAGAAGTTAATAAATACGACAGCTTAACAGCAAAATGGTCAAATTGTTTTGATGGAAGTGATGAGAAGAACAAAGAAAAAATATTAGAGATTTGTTCACAGAAAATGGATAAATGGTTGGAAGAGCTAGATAAATTAGACTAAATGTTTATAGTTATACCATTACTGGTATTTTATATATTTCTAGTGGATGTGTAACAGTGTTATTATCTCCTATGTTTATAAGCATAGCTAAGAGATATATTATATTGCAGATGAATTAGGAAGCATTGATATTGATCTTAGATATTTGCATAAGATGGAAGAAGTTATAAATTGTTTACAGGATTTTCTTAATTCAAGAAGAGTGTCAAGATAAGCTATTTTAAAAAAGCAAGGGTATAGAGTATTAATTTTAGATAGATATCTTGTGTTTTATAAAGTGAATGATGAATATAAGATAGTTATTATATCTGCTATAATTTATGGAAAAAGAAAATATGAAAATTTAATATAGCCAGACTATTAAACTTTATACCCTATAGTCTTAAGTGTAGGTTTTTTCCATATTCATTATAACCTTATAAATAGAGAAAGATAAGTGATCCGAAAACTAGAATTATAAGAAATAAAACATAGATGAAAATTTACCACCAAGGGGATACCGGCTTCCTGCGACATCATTATTGACCACTCAAGGCACGTGGAATGCGTAATAGGAATGCAAAGGATAGATACGTAGAAATCCTTAATTTCCAACACTTTACGAACTATGTTACTTTTACTAAAGATGGTGATGATTTTAGAAATAAGGAATTGAAAAATAAAATTGAAGTATCAGTAGTTTTAGATATGGAGTGTGTAGATATGTTGATACATGATTAAATCAAGATATTCAGCAATATTTATACCATGTAATGCTAAGTAAAATTAAATTAAATATAAATAGAAAAGGCCGTTTTCTTTATTGGAAAATAAAGTAAGTGGTTTTTCTGTACCCAAAATTGAAAGGAGGAAGAAATTTGAATGCAAAAATTATTGCCATATAAAAACTCTTTTTAATGCTGTGAAGGAGGGCATACTTATGGTAACACTTGCCTTAATTTCAAAGCACAAGATAATACATGCAATAAAAAATAGAAACCCTATAGTATGAACTAAAGAGTTCCTATAAGTGGTGTCGATGATCGGGTTCGAACCGGCACGGTGTTACCACAGATGGATTTTGAGTTTTACAGTTCATTCCGAAGTATTTGGAATCTAGTGGAATGGATTGGAACTTAGAACTCGTAAAACCCGCATGAAATCAAGCAAGTTTAAGCGTGATAAGGATATTTTATTATAATTACAAGACATAGAAGAATATATGATTTGGCAAGGAAAAATCTCATTGGAGGGGTATTAGGAGGGATATGGAGGGATTGTCATTATCTATTGCAAATTGAGGCATAGTAAATTTTAGATTACGCAGTCAGCATCTATCACTGACAATATGATTATAAGGAGCTGACTTAAAATGAGAGATAAACAATATTATCGTGAAAGGTTTAAAGAGTATCCTGATGTCGTAACTCTTGAACAATTTAGAGAAATGCTAGGTGGTATTGGAGATGGTACCGCAAGGAAGCTTATGAGAGCAGGGAGAGTTAAGCACTTTTATATAAGAGATACTTATATGATACCCAAAGAATATGTAATTGAGTATGTTACAGGAGAACACTATGAAGAATATAAGAATGCCTTAAAAGTTCAAATATAGATTGTGGATTATAGGATGTTCAGAAGTGGACATCCTATTTCATGTTCAGAATAGAAATGGGAAAATATATATTCCTTTGTTAAACCTGAAAAAGTTTGAAGTGATGAACTGAAGGTGTCAGTGTAGATATCCAAAATCCAGTTCCATCTTAGATGATTATGGAAATATCTTGATAAAAGATGTATAATTAGGCTGAGTGTATAAGAAAATAATCTGTTTGATGTTAAATTTAAATAGCATGAAAGTTAAAAAATATTAGGATACAAAAATATCTTTATTGTTTCATTAAAGCAGAAAATGATTTATGTATTAAATTACCTGATGAGAAATTTCAGATGATGATATAATAAATACAATTGTATTATATAAAGGAATTAAATATAAAAAAGTTGAGAGAAGAGTTAAATTTCGGAAAGACAAAATTAGGGTGAGAAAATGGAAAGATGGACTATTGTGTTAATTGTTTTAGGAATTTCAATTATTGGTTTTGGAGAGATAGTATTTAGTTATAAAAATTTAATGGTTAAGAAAAATTTTTCTATTGAATTTATTAATAAGTATAGAGAATTTGGGACTGGATTATTTCAAAGAAATCTGAATGAGGAGTTATACCAATGGCTTAGACTAAAATGTTCTAGAATGCAAACTATAATGGGTTCTTATGGAATTGCAAGTATATATCAGCCACCATTTTCTAATGTCATTTATAAAAATCATCAAATTATAGTTAATGGTTTATCAGAGATAAGAAAAGAATATTCAATGCTAGATGAGTTTGGCAGTAGTTTGACATATAGAAACTTAGAAGAAATGGTTAGGATGATAGATGATTGTATAATACTATACATTGGAGCATTGGAAGACCTGGAACAAGATTTGATTTCCGAAATGAAAAATCCGTTAGTATGGTTTAGAGAAGGAATGAGGTTTATAGTTTTACTACCTATATCTTTCCTTCATTGGTCAGGATTAATAAATTATAAGACCTATAATAAAATAACTAATAATTTGTTAGTAAAAATAATTACAATGCTAATAACTTTGATTGGATTTATTAGTTCAATAATTGGAATTATTCAAGGATATGATTATTTAGTTATAATCTTCAAGAAAATCAAGGAACTACTATAGGTGAAAACTTTTATACTAGGGGGATGATTGAATGAGTGAAAATTCAATAAAAGGAAATATAATTACATTTAAAGGTACACAAAAAGAACAGCCAGTATTTACAATTAAATTTAATAATTCAGATTTTACCTATGTTAGTACAAGGGGATTGCAAGGAGATAAAAATGAATTAAATGAGCCTTTTGAATTATTACCATCAATATATTGCACTATTAAAAAAAGATGGGATGATGATCTTCAAGAAAGATATTATAATAAATATATGAATTCAAGTAATTTTGTTAAGAAGTTCCCCTTTCTATTAACGATGTTAATTAATAATTATAGGTATAATAATCAAGATATAGAAATAATTTTAGAAATAAAAAACAAAAGAGATAATATAGAAGTATCAGAAGGGATATTTAATGATACTAATTTAATATACAAGAATAAAGATGATAGTTTATATGAAAAAACAAATAAAGATAGAAGTGAAAGTAATTATAATGTATCAGAACCATTAGGTATGTATGTTGATACAGAAAAAATATTTTATCCTCCAGCTATGGGGGGAGGAGCTAATCGATGTATAGTCTGGAATATATTCCAGACATTAAACCTAATGAATACATTTAAAGAAGATTATAAGGCTTTTGATGTTAATACTATGTTAGAGGCTTCTAGTTATAATGAAGAAATTTTAGAATTATGTTCTAATTATGATACTTGTAGTTATATACTTGAAAAGTTTCGTAATGGCACCTATAGTACTTCGGAAGGAATGCATGATAATATTGAGCTAACAGAATATAAAGGATATTATTTTCCTGTTGAAGGTAAGCATAGGGTGTGTATTGCTAAAAGATTTAAAATTCCTAAAATCTATGCCGAAGTTACAGGATGTATTGATATAGAAAAAGGGGAAGAGCAAGAAGATAAACCTTTATATTTAAAAAATCTGAATTTCAATAGCTTTACAGAAGAAGATATTCTAAATGCCCATTATGATGTATTTAAAAACCTAGGACTAGAAGATGACAATATAAAATTTCTTACAGAGCAAGGTTTAACTGATGCAGAAGTAATTGAATACATTGAAAAAACTACAAAGAAATCATTGTTAGAATTATCAAGAGAAGCTTCAGAAGACAAAAGTAAATATAAGTGGGGTAATTAAAGACAAAGATTAAACAATTTTAAAAAGTGTTGTGACTAAATATAAATTGTTGAATATTTCCTAAATAAACAATTATATCATAATATTGTTAAGTGCAACCACCTGTTGATTATATTTTACTATAACAGTGTGCGCTTATACGAAAGGGTTGCCTTTCCAGGTTAGGAGCTAAATTGGTACTAACATAAAAATGCTTCTTTGGATTAAAACTTCGTTTTGTGATATAGACACTAAAATTATAAAGTTTGACTTTGATTATTCCATAGATTATGACTTATGATATTAGCTAATTTTCTTAATAATATTAGGTAGAGAACTATATTTTTTATTTTATATAAACATTTTATGAAAATGATGTATGTTAAATATGTGAATTTATTATAATGTGAGGTGTATATGAAAATAATGGGTTTTAATGCCAAGAATGGTGATTCTACATATATAAGAAGTAATGGTGGTACAAATATTATTGTGGATATGGGATATTCTGATACATATAAGGAATATATTTCAAATAAAATTATAGAAATTGAAAAGGCAGGTGAGAATTTAGATCTATTGGTAATCACACATATTGACCATGATCATATTTCCGGTGCTATAACTTTTCTCAAAGATATTCATAATGGAAGATATAGAAAGAGTACTTTAAAACAAATATGGCATAATTCATATAGACATCTTTCTATGTCCACCAGAGCTAAAGCTAGCGATGAGGACTATAATATAATAAATACATTTTTAAGTCGATTATCAAAACATAACTCCTTGATTACTGGAGCAGAAATAAGTGCATTGCAAGGTTCTACACTAGCGGGTTTAATATTAAAATCTGGCGTTGAATGGAATAAAAACTTTTCATATAGTCCAATTATCGAAGGAGCTGAAGCGGTTATAGGTGACGTAATTATAAAGGCTTTATCACCGAGTGAATACATATTGAACAAACTTAAACGTTATTGGAGAAGCGAGCTACGTAAGCTAAAATATAATTTTGAGTTTGCAGAAAATGAAATTTTTGACGATGCCTTTGAGTTCTATTTACTAAATGAAACAGAAGTAGATGGCAGCACTCCTATATCAGTAGATATTAGAGATAGATTTAATGCATTGCTTGATAAAGGACATATGGTAGAAAGTCAAAACGATACTAGTGTTAGTAATGCTTCATCAATTGTTACTATTATTGAAAGTAAGAATTGTAGGATATTATTGACAGGTGATGCTCATGATTGTGATTTGGTTGAAGTTCTTACGGAACAAAAACAAAATGGATTAAATACAGATTTTGACCTAGTAAAACTATCGCATCATGGGTCAAAGAAGAATAATTATAAGTGGTTACAATTAGTACGTTCCAAATACTATTTAATATCTACAGATGCCAGTAAGCATAATCACCCAGATATAGAAGCCATAATTAACATTATACTAAGTAGTCCTCTAGATAAGAAAATTCTATGCTTTAATAACGACTTGGAAATTATAA
This sequence comes from Tissierella praeacuta DSM 18095, assembly GCF_900128955.1. Lineage (GTDB taxonomy): Bacteria > Bacillota > Clostridia > Tissierellales > Tissierellaceae > Tissierella > Tissierella praeacuta. Next base: position 16,629 of record NZ_FQTY01000010.1, on the reverse strand, counting down.
GCAAAATTAATGATGATAAGTTGAAGAAAAAATATAACTATTCGATAATGAGACCTAATAGAGATTGGGGGATAGAAATTGAGTTATAAAAATAATAGTCAAGCTATTGATAAATTGAAGAAATTAGTTGTACGAGTGTGTATGATTGATGAACGTGGAGAAGTATTTAAATATGGGACAGGTTTTTTCTTAGACACGGAGCATATCATCACTGCAAATCATGTAGTATCTGATGCATTTGAACCAGAATGCTCAGTGAAAGTATTATACAACCAATCTGGGCAAATTATATCATTAAATGCACAAGCTTTACATCGCAATCCAAAATGTGACTTTAATATTCTTAAAATTGATGAGGAAATATTATGTGATGATGTTGAATTTGTGAAAATGGTACCAAATTCTTTTAGAAAACGAGGATTCTTATATTCTGCTTATGGATTCCCAAACACTAAACCAGAAGGCCACTATCAGAGTGGAATTATTTTGGATGAGAAAATTGGCTTGTGTGATCAGTATTTCATTGATGTATCATTAGGGGAAGGTAAATTGCAAGATTATCGTGGATATTCTGGGTCTCCAGTTGTCTGTAACGGACAATTAATAGGAATAGCAATAGAGCAATCAGTAGGATTGAATGCTGCTCAAAGTATTAAAGTATTAAATGTTAACACATTCGCTAAGAAACTTTCTAAAGATTTGCTAGATACAGACAGCTTTATTTCTGAGATTTTAGAAGTATTTAGAGATAAGTCAGAGAATGAAATTAATCAAAACAAAAAAATGGGAAATATATCCCTGAAATATTCGTTGAACTTGGGGATATGAAGGAGTATCTAAGAGGCTTTAGTGACCCAGTATTATTTTTTGAAAAACATTTAGATTATGTTAAAAGACATAACTTTGAACAATATAATCAATTATTAGATGGTTATGGGATCCAGAGAATTGGAAATATTAAGTGTGAATCAGAGGTAAATTTAAATAATGTTGATAGAATTGCTGATAATATAATAAATCAATTAAATGACATATTAGACTATGTAACCAAACTTCGGGATTCATCTGAAATTCGTAAAAGTGTGCCAGAGAAACACCTGGATTTATTTGATATATCTTATTATGCACATAGACTATCTAGTCTATCGCGGGAAGTAAAAGATAGAATAATGTTATTTGAATCACTTAGAAACTCACAAGTTTTATTAACAGAAAAAGCAGGACAAGGAAAGACAAATTTGTTATGTGATTTTACCGAAAATGTATTACTTAGAAAAAATGTTCCATGCCTATTTATTTCTGCTAGAAGTCTAATAAATAACAATATTAATGCTACTATGTTAGGATATTTTTCATATAACTTTTCGATTGATGATTTATTTGAAGTAATTAGTTATATTTCAGAAAGAAGACAATTACCGTTTGTAATTGTTCTAGATGGTATAAATGAACAAAAAGATGTAATTAATAGCAAGGTTGTTTTATATGACTTTTTAAATAAAGTTAAAGTATATAAGCATATTAGGGTTTTAATGACATCAAGAACCGAATATTTTGAGGAAAAATTTGGTGATATACTGGAAAATTGTCCACAACTAAAGATATTTAATTCCTACAATTGGAAATCACAACATCGGAAACTCAATGTACGTGTATTTGATGGCTATATGGAGCATTTCAATATTAAAATTGATGATATTGAAGATTCTATATATGAACAGTTGTCTACAGATTTTCTTTTATTGAGAATGTTTTCAGAGGCATATCAGGGAACAAAAGAAGTAAAAACAATTATTCCATCTTTATTGCATTTATTTAGGTATGAAATTTTTGAGAGATATTATAATTATAAAAAAGAAAATCTTAAAGAATGGGATTGCTTGCAAGGGGTACTTGATTCAGAGTCAACATATGACAATCTCGTAGATACAGTAACAAACTATATGATAAAGTATATGCAGTTTAGTAACATTGAACGTTCTGTTATAGTAGGTGAAATTCAGAATGATTTACTTGTGAAATTGATTGATGAAGATATAATTTTTAGGGAAGATATTATAAAAAAGAAAGGATTAGTAGAATCCAATCTTGAAGTAATAAACTTCACTTTTGATGAGTTTAGGGATTTTTGTATTGCAAAAAAAATTATGGAAAGTTTCAATGAAGACAATTTAGATGATTATAAGACATTAATAACTGAGTTAACTTCTCCAAATTTAGAAGCGTCTGAAGGAATCCAAAAATACTTATTTTTTGCAAGTAAGAAGTTTCAAAATGAAATATTTACACAATTGATAGAAGAACAAGAATGGTTTCCCAGCATATTTCTTGATAATATCTTTTCGGTTAGTGAGGAGCATATACAAGAGAAAGATGTTGAAGTTATTGTAAGATTTCTGACTAATATCGAAAGTTATAAAAAATATCATTATTGGGTATTAAGGACGTACTCCAGCCTTATAAAACGATATAATACATCAATATACACGAAATTGAATATTCGGCTTCTAGTGACAATCCTTGAGGGAATTTGTGATAGTGATTTTAGAAATTATATTTTTGATATTTTTAAATCGAGCTATGAAGAAAGATATTATTATGATAGTAGAGAAAGTATTTATATAGATAAGTTAATTGAAAAATTCAAAGATTATTATATTAAATCATTTAATAAAAATGTCTTGTTCTTTCTGGGATATTTGAGTTATAGAGACCTATATATTCACGATTTCTTTGACTGGTGTATTGGAGAATATCCGGAGGAAACAATTGCTATATTTGAGGGTTTAATTAGATCAGATAGCGACTTGGAGGTTAAAGTACTTAAAGATATTGTCAGAAATCTAAGTTACTATGATTTTGATTTTAGTAGAAAAATAAGTGAAAGATGGGAAAAGATAAAAGAGGAATGTAAAGGGGATCAAAAGATTAATATAAATTCAAGTGAATATTTCGACTTGGAATTAGGGGAAATCCTCAGAAAGATAGGGATGAAATTTAAAGAGGAGGAAGAGTGATGTTGATTTATCCAATTGATTTATTTGAGTTTAGCAGAAAGTATATAGTGCTAAAGAAAATAGACTTATCAGTAGATTCTATTATTGAATTATTTCTAGAAAAAGCTAAAGTCAGTCAACAAAAATACGCAGGCAAATTGTTATCTAATATCCTTCTAAATTTCTTCAATGAATGTGAGGATTTACAAAATATATATGAAAGGTATTATTTTAAGGAATATGATACATTTGAAGAATATTTATTTAAGAATCTTCTTCTTGATAAGAATGAAATTGAATTTTTGATATCAAAAAAGAAAGTGGATGAAAAACTATACTTTGTAGACTTACAACATGCTGTCACAGACAATGATGAAAACTTGTTTAGATATGAAGAAGTAAATTTTTTAGCCAAAATAAATATGATACTGGAGGAGATTGAATGAAAATAAAGGCAGACTTCGTAACAAATAGTTCTTCGACATCATTTGTCCTTATATCAGATAATGACTTAGATATTGAATTGTTTTATGAATGGTTTGGTATAAGTCCAGATTCTGATTTTACCTATATTTTTGATGAGTTATTTAATGCAATAAAATATGATACACAATTGATTGAAGATGATTTAAATGGAGAATCTTTAGAAGAGTATTTATCAATGTATTATTTAGAGAAAGAAAAGGATAGGGTTGATAGAGCAATTAAAGAAGGGAAAAAGGTTCGTGTAGGGAGATTAAGAAGTGATGAAAATGATATTCAAACCTTTTTTTGTTTGGATTCATTTATCATTGATGAAGATACCGTATATTTCAATGCTTTATCTAATGGGTGGTAATTATGAGGGAAGTTATTTTAGTTAATAAGAAAAAAAGCAATCATTATTATTACTTCAATAAATTAAATGGATTGTGTATAAGAGCTGAATATCCAGGATATGAGGAACCTTTTTGGGCTAAAGAAGGACCAGAGTTATTAGATATTTCAATAACTAATTACTGTGAAAAGAATTGTAGTTTTTGTTACAGGAATTCATCCATTAATGGGCGACATATGAGTCTGGAAGAGTATGAGAGTATACTATCTCAGCTTAAGAGTTCCCACACATATCAAATTGCATTAGGGGGAGGAAATCCAAATCAACATCCTGATTTTATTGAGATTTTAAGGATGACAAGAGAAGATTATGGCATCGTGCCATCTTATACAACTAATGGAATGGGGTTAACAGAAGAAATTATAGCTGCAAGTAAATTATATTGTGGTGCGGTTGCAGTCAGTTATTATGAGCCCGTTGAGGAATTCATTGAAGCATTAATTAAAATTAAGGATATGGGGATTAAGACGAATATTCATTATTTATTAACTTCTAAAAGCATAGGTAATGCAATTAAATTGATAGAAAGTCCACCAAAATACTTAGAAGATATTAATGCGATGATATTTTTAAATTACAAGCCCGTGGGGAAAAAATCTGATGAAAGTCTTCTTCTGAAGCATAGCAGTCGAGTTGAAGAATTTTTCATCCAAATAAATAATCATGATTTGAGAAAATTTAAAATAGGATTTGATAGTTGTAGCATATCTGGTATCGTAAAGTATCTACAATATAATCCTTTATTTATAGAGAGTTGTGAGGCGGGAAGATTTTCTGCATTTATATCTGAAAATTTGATCTTGTATCCATGTTCTTTTATGGAATCAAAATTAAATGGAATAAACTTGAAGGATAATAGCATTTGTGATAGTTGGTTAAAATCAGAAGAATTTGTTGCTTTGCGAGAGTCTATACGTAATAATCAATGTCATGATATTTGTTCATTTGCAGCACATTGTGTAGGTGGATGTACAGTTTTTAAAGAAATAAATTTGTGTGAAAGTACTATAATGAAATTTTAATTATACAAAATAATAAGAATAAATTTTGATGATTCTTATTGGGTGTGGATATGTTTTCAAACTGTATAACCGTTGAGAGTATAATTCTGATGACGTATTGTGGTTCGAGGGGCAAAAAAAAGAGGTTAACCACAACATGTAGTGGTTTGAGGACGATTTTGGAGCGAAAAATGAGCAAAAAAACACCGTTTTTTGACCCCTATTTTTGGGGTGATTTATAGATGACATAGGGTAATTTAAGTGATGACACCCTAAAATGTAAATTGATATAAGGATCTAGGACATTAAGATGAGAATCTTGATGTCTTTTTTTTAAGTATAAAAATGATTGTAATAGCTATCTCGGAAATATTAGTCTAACCGTATATAGTATATTATAATATAGATAACTATAAAATTTACTAAAACAAATTTCCTCAGGCGAAGGGGGGAGAAAATTAGGGACTATTTATTTATCCATGCTTGAAATAAAGTAGGGATTAAAAAACGACAGACATACATGGATTATAAATATGCCCTGATTCATTATGCTATAAAAGAATATGAAAAATCAGGATATGGCTGAGGAGGCAGTACATAATGCTTTTATATCTATCATACAGAAAACAGAAAAATATTTAAATTTGGACTGTATGGATTTCCGTCGCTCAGCCGTTATTATAGTGAGAAACAAATGCATTGATATATTAAGAAAGCAAAAACCTTTTGTCAATAAATCAATAGAGGAATTAGAAATATTTCTTGAGTCAGGCGAGGAACCTGTTGACGAGCAGGTTGTTTTTGAGTCTGAATATGAACTTATTAGAAAGTATCTAAATTCAATTGATGAAATAAGCAAGCAAGTGCTGATTATGAAGTATATCCTAGATATGTCATACAAAGAAATCGGAGAAGAACTTGGCATGACTTCAAAACATGTAGACACGCGAATTATGAGAGCCAAGGACAAAGTCCGTAAGCTTATGGAGAAGGATGTGAGGTATAATGAATAAAAATCAAGTAAGTGATACAGTTTTTTAAGCACTATTTCGACAGGCAATCATTGATGATTTTAATGAAGAAATGGACTCTATTCCAACAAATGAACAACTCGCCAGGATATATTCATTTTCTTCAAAATTTGAAATGCGCATAAAAAAATTTTTACAAAGGATCGTAGAAAAAGCCTTACCAAGATGGTCATTCTTTATAGTAGAAGGATAGCATCAATTTTTATTATTGTATTAGGTTTGCTATTTGGAACATTGCTTTTTAATATTGAAGTCCGTGCCGCGGTTGGAAATGTCCTTGTTGAATGGTATGAAAAATTTACTTCATTTACTTTTAGAGATGATGAAATAATTGGTGAGAAAAAGGAGTGGACTTTGGGATATTTGCCTGAAGGATATGTACAAGAAAGTTATGAAGCTCTGGGGCGTGCCACAAATATGGAGTTTACAAATAATCAAGGTGATAAAATTAGATTTTCTTATGGTCCTGTAGAGAGTATAACAAATATATCTGTTGATAATGAAAATCATGAAATAAATAGCTGTGTAATAATGAATAATGAGGCATTCTCAATAAGTGCTATAGATGATGGGTTTGATAATGGTATTGTGTGGAATATGGAAGGTCATACTTTTAATCTGTGGGGGAGAGTACCAATGGATGAATTAAAGAAAGTAGCAGAAAATACATCGGAAAATTAAACAAATTTAGAATTTGTTGTAGGGAAAATATTCTTTCAAACGTTTATTAAGTGAAGGCAGTTAAATTGTTAGCTTTACTAATATTGAAAGGATGTGATTCCAATGAATATTATAAAATCGGCGGCATATTTATTGGTTACAATGCTTTTTACTTCATAAAGCGTTTCTATCCATTTATTATGTTGCTTCCTTTATTCTAAGGGTAATATGGACAAGGTATCAACAACCCCACAATATGATAAGTACTCTTATCGTATGCAGATAACCATTAAAGATTACAGTGGTAGAAAATCAGAAACGCAAACCGTTACCAGCAGCGAAGTAAATTATTAACAACCAAAAATGAAGAGGAGGAAAAAACTATGTTAAAAAGATTATTATCATTTGTATTAGCAACTGCTATGATTATGTCAACAGGAATTACCGCATTTGCCACCGAAATTACCGAACAACACTCTGATGGGTTTTATGTTACAAGTGAAGAGGTGCCACAAAAAGCGATTGAACATGTGCAAAATTCTATTGGGGGTATGGTTGATGATTTAGCTAACCTTAACTCCGTGAAAGTTGGTGCACCTTTCAAACTATCGAGAGCCTACTATGATTTATATTATTTCGTTATCTATTCAAATGACAGAATAATAGGAACATATCGTGTGTATGAAACTGATGCTGGGTACACAGGAATATTTAGTGAAAACGCTGGAATCATAGAGGGACTTCAAAAAATAGCTGCACTAACATCTCCTGATAATCCTGCAAAAATCATAGCAGGTGAGCATGATGATATTTATGCTATCATTGATTCCAACGTGTACACCGTTCTTGAAGATGCCACTGGTAATTCAACCAGTGAAAAAAACTTGTTATTACAGCCACAAACATATGCTGTGCAATCTCTTGTAGATATTTTAAAAGGGATCAGTTTTAATCTTCCACAAGCGTCCGTTATGACAAGTCCAAGCTATAAATTTCTTCAAATAGGCTGGGATGAAACACAGGGTGATTTGCCTTGGTGCATGGCATATGTTACTGCATCTATTATGCGATATAAAACAGGTAAATCATTATCTACTATAAGTGCAAGAAAAGTAATGGAATGGGCATACCCAAACCTTACCAAAGCGGAGTTAGAGGCTACAGCACTTAGTACCTCTAAAGCTGATGAATATGCGAACACTTATAACATAGACCCAACATATACGGCTTCACGCAGAACATATGCACAAGTTGCAAGTGATATAAAAGCAGACAGTCCTTTAGCATTTATTTGTGACAACGTGAACACCGGGGCAAAAAAATCACACGCATTTGTTTGCAGAGGATATAATGATAATAGCGGAAATCCGTTTTACTCTATCTGGAATCCGTGGTATTCAGAATTTGAGCGAATATTCACAAGTGATAATACCTATGTTAATTCAGCAGGTACAGCAAAGTATTTATGGTCTGCAACAATGTATGGTTGGAATTGATTATTAATTAGGAGCGAGGTAATATGAAAAAGATAGCATTGTTTCTTATAGGCATAAGTATTGTACTAACAATTTCAGGGTGTTCCTCAAAAAAAGACAACAGTAATGAGTTATCTGATTATAAACCTATGCTCTATGTTCAAGATAACTTATATGGTGAAACCTCCGATGTTGTAGATGCCTTACCCGATGGAACAGTTTATATTGGAACAATCAATAAATTGGTGTCACAAAGCGAACCTATGGTTCATGAGAACTTTACGTCAAATGCTTTGCCAGAGGGTAGCGAACTTTATTACAATGAATCCAATCCAGATGTAGTTTATGTTAAACTTCTGGATACTAATCAAGTACGATATTCAAAATATACGATTATCAAATGAATATATTAAACATGATAAGTTGTAAGGGAGGTGTCTTTGACACCTCCCTTCAGATAGTAGGATGCTTTAGTTCAGCAGCTGAGTAAAATGAACTTTGACATAATTTACACATACTTAAACTATTTGATAATTCTGTGTGATAAAATATACATCTCTAAAATTTTGAAAGATTAAGATTGAACAAATTCTTAAATTGAGGTAACCCTAAATATAAAACAATTGGAATATGATGGATACCGATACCAAAGTTAAGTGTCTTAAAAATAGCTGATTACAATACATCTATTTACATCATTAAGGCTGGGAATGAAATCCACAGAGAAGGTTTTCAACCCTAACTTTTTAAGTGCTATAGATAATGGTATTGTATGGAATAATGGAAGGTCATGCTTTTAATCTGTGGGGGCAAGGTTACCAATAGATGAATTAAAGAAAGTAGCAGAAACTACATTGGAAAAAAATAAATTTAGGTTCTAAAAAAATATTTTAAAATTTTTTGTAGGGAAAACATTCTTTCAAACGTTATATAAGTAAGAGCAGAAAAAGCTCTATAAAATGAGAGGATGTGATACCAATGAAAATTAAAAAGGTGGCGACTTTTCTCTTAATCGGAATGCTATTTCTAAATCTAAGCATTCCAGCATTTGCAGAAATGTCGCCAAATGTATCTCAAGACATTATTAGTGTAAAAGTGCCCATAACTCCACAGTGGGAAAACACTAATGATGTTAAGCTTGACTTGTATTTTATAAATGGTAAAGCAGAATGCGTAGGTGTAATTAACGGAATCTCTGGTACCTCAAACATATCTGCAACATTCAAGTTGGAGCGTAAGGGGTTACTTGGGTGGTCACTCGAAAACTCTTGGAGCAAAAAATCAAAAGGAGAATCACTATCATTTTTTGAAACTGATGCTGTTGCAAAAGGCTATACATATAGACTTAGTGTAACTGCAGAAGTGACAAGGAATGGAGTAACGGAAACAGTGAATACTTCAGTAGAAGGAAAGTACTAGTTATGAAATCAAATCTAAGAGGATAAATAAGATTGCAAAGAGTTTTCAAAATTAGATAATTTTTTGACAATACCAAATAACGAGGAAGATGGTTTTATGAAGAAAAAGAAACTCCGGGAGATATTCAAATGACAACAAAAGTGCTACAGCTTAAACAATAACAAAATAGTAATAACTGACTATTTTTTCATACTAACTGATGATGACTACCCGTAATTGAGTATCTAACACTCATTACATTGACAAAATATTGAAAATAGTAGCCACATGACTAACAAAAAAATAAAACAGGAAAGGATGAATATTATGAAAAAAATGAAAGTTAGTTTAATCCTTTGTTGTATTCTCTTAATCTCATCAGTTGCTTACGCTTATACTCCGTCTGAAAATCTCGATGGTCTTGACAGCATCTATCAAGAACTTAGAGAACAGATAATCGAAGATTATTCTGAGATTTACGCACTAGACAACTTTTCGTATGATTACAGCGTGAGAGAAGAAGACGGCATAAAGTATATTGATATAAACATTCATACAGATATGACTTTAACTCGCCCTGCATCTGATAGTCCGTTTATACAGGGATTGCATGATGCATTAGCAAATGAAACAATAGAAGATAATAAAATCGCCATACAAAAGGAAATTGATTTTTATACAGAAAATATAGAAATGTACTATAATAAGCCACACTCTTCAACATTCACTTACACAATAGCTATTAACGAAACACAAGATGTTGGATTAACAAAATCTGATAATAATTACGAATTGTTTTATAGGAATGATACTTCAGAAGAAATCATCTTGATAAGTGTAGATGATTTAGCAGAAGTGGAAAACGAAAGTCTTGCCAGACAAAACGGATATAATGCAGCACAAACAATAGTAAATCAAGTTCAAGCAGAATCAAATTCTATCCAACCTTTTGCATCATTTACTTATAATAGAATAGCAGCAAGAGATTGGGCGAATAATAACGCTACTAGTGCCTCAGAATTTCCTTCAGCAAATGTTCCGGGCACAGATTGCGCTAACTTTGTGTCAAAGGCACTTAATGCCGGGGGAATACCTGAAGATAAAAGTGGTAAATGGTATAGGGCAAGCACTTGGGGTGGCTGGCCGGGTGACAATTGGTTTAGAACAGGATACTATAACAATGGTGGGGTTGTTCCATACATGACTGGTAAAGGGTATTTTTATAAAGAGACTAACGAAAGCAAGGTATTTGCTGGAAGCATAATGAATTGGACAGCAACTAGCCATGTAGCATTAGTGACGTATGGAGATACTGTTAAAATTATGTACGCACAGCATGGTGCAGTAAATAATAAAGATAATGTGTATCGAGATGCCAATGGTGTATATGTTTCAAATGTTAACTTTTACATGCCTTCAACCTCTATTATGAACTAAATTTTCATTTTACAGAACTGTGAAATGAAAGCAAAAGGTGTTTAAAAGGGATTGTTGTATTAAAATTCACTAGGGTTTTGATATAATAATCTAGAACCTTGATTTTTTATGACCAAGATCGAGGGTAATAAATCATTCCTAAATATGAAAGTATTATTTGATTGATAATTCTACAGCCATAATTAAAAAGATATCTGCTTATGTATATGGGTGATGTAGCAAATGTATTTTATGCGACATTAAAATTTATTTTATATAACTGGAGGTTATTATGAAAAAGCGAATAATTGTATTATTTGTTATGGTGTATGTGCTTGCATTAGTGGGATGTACCCCAAAGCAAGAACAGACTGAACCTGAATCCTTAGTAGGATATATAGTTATTGAAGACAATACATTATATTTAGATATAGTTGAAGTGATTACACTTGAAGATATTGAGAGAATAACAGAGCTTGGATTAAACCAGCAAGATGATTTTCCGAACGGGTATCATATTTACAACCCAGATACGGGAAAAGATACGTATGACTTAACAGACGAAACAGTATATACATTTGTTGATTTAAACCTCATTTTTGTAAATGATGAAGATGGTGACAGGTCTTATATCACAACAAAAAAAGAAGAATTTATTCAACATTTGAATACGTCATATTCTGATGTGCCTCCAGCTCAGACTGTTCCTTTCTTTATTGAAGTGAAAGATAATAAGGTAATAAGTATTACAGAAAAATTTGAATTTACAATTTAACTAAATTTATTATGATATGCTCTAGTAAATAGGGGGATACCAATGGTTAATTAAGATTATGATTAGCAAAAGAGTTATTAGTTTAGAAGAATAAAGGTGGATGAACTTTTATGAAAAAATTATTATCAGTATCTTTAGCTTTTTTCTTAATTTTATCATTATAAAGAAAATCCAAAAGATGCTAAATCTATGATTGAAAGAATTATAGATCATAATATGAAGATTTTAAATGAAGAAGATTCTATTAAACCTATGAGTGGAAACGGGACTATTGCATTAATTTACTATCCTGAATTTAAACAAAAAAATTCTTATTACTGTGGTCCAGCTTCTGCTTTGACAGCTATATATGGAATGGGTAAAGAAGGCCAAGTGAGAGGTTCTACTTACACTCCTAAACAAGATACACTTGCAGCTAACATGGGAACTATAAATGATGGGAATGGTACCTATGTTTATAGAATGAGAAATGAACTTAATAAATATTCTACAGAAGTATATGATTATTTTTATGAACCTAGTAAAAGTAGTATGGACAATATAATTTTTGGAAGTTTACTTTCTGATAATGCTCCTATTCTACATGCACAAACAGAAAAAATTGGATATTATAATGGTCACAAAACAGGTCATTATATAACAGTAGTTTTTGCTAATGCAGCTTTCGGATATAGTGAAATTGGAGGATTAGCTGTTATGGATAATAACCCTGATAATGCTTACTATGGTTCTCACAGCATTTCTTTTAATGAAGCCTATAATGCTATTAGAGGTAGATACTTAATAGGTGTTTCATTATAAATAAAAATAATTTAAATTAAATTTTAAAAAAATTAAATATCAAAGTATCTACTTAAATTAAGTAGATACTTTGATAATATATTACTAAATAAAATAATTCTATAAATAGGAGGGTATTTACTTGATAGTTAATCAAAAAAAATTGTACTACATCGTATTTTTTTTGATATTGTTAATGTTATGTTCATTTTTTTTAATTGGATGTAATAATTCACTATTTGACAAATCAGAAGTTATCAATAGATTTACTGATAGAGATATAATAAACCAAACAAAATTCTTTAAGAAAGTAGAAAATAATGATAACATTCCGTTCGATGTTTTTTATAAGTCTATTGATATTCCAGCTGGAGGAGAGCTAGGTGGACTTACAGCTTATGGAAATATATTATATTATATTATCGATTATAGAAACCCTATGTCTAATAATGCATATTCTACAGAAATATATTCATATAATTGGGAAGAAAATAAAAAAGAAAAACTTTATACTATTAATGATCCCTCTATTGTTATAGTTAATGAATTGCAGGCTGATGCAGACAATCTTTACTGGTCTTACTTTGATAAAAAGGAATACCAACTAGTGGAGTTTTCTCTCAATACAAAAACACTAAATCATATATATTCTGCTTCATTTAATCAAATGCCTATTGTTTTAGGACAACAGGGTGATTATCTTTCTTGGTATATGTATGAGAATGTAAAAAATAAATTCAATTTAAATATATATAATCCTCATATTAAAAAATTATCTACTATTAATCTAGACGGAGAAGACTTAAAAGTTGAACCTTATGATAGACCTAGTTTATCAGGATCTGAAGTATTATTACTTCAAAGAAAAGATAAAGATATCGTTTTTTCAACTTTTGAGGAAGAAAGCATACATCACAATAATATTTTTGAGGTTTCTAGTAACTTAGGTAATTGCTTTAGACCTCAAATAAGTAAAAATAAAATAGTTTGGATGGATCAATTGGGTAAAGAAATATACTACTACGATAGAAAAGATAATACATTATCGTATATAGATATTGATCATTTTTATATTTCCATTTTTTCAATGAATCTTATAGAGGATTATCTTTTTATTGTAAATCGAAACTCTGATATAGTTTATTTAGATTTAAATAATAAAACTTATTTTAATTTTTCGGATACTTTTAAAGAAAGTATTTTAAAAAATAGGTTTCCAGGAATATGGGATTATGGTTATTCACATTTTACTAGAGATAAAAAAATTCTTAGTGAAGTTCTATTGGACAATAAAAATAAAGCTTTTATTTGTATAATTGATTATTAAGGGAATAATAAGTGATAATATGAACAATTTTGAGAATATATTACATACTCACAAATCAATTACAAATGGGAAAATATAAATAAATGATATATAAAGAAAAAATAGGTGGCAATTAATATTAATCATGTAGCGCCTACACAAAATATCCATAAAATACGTTACTAAGTAATTACAAAACCCCTATAAAATAGGATATCATAACAGGGTATTCGTTTTATAGGGGGTTCACTATCCCTATGTGGTAGGACAGTTATCGTAGGAGAAAAATAGTATATAATAAATATGCGAGCAATAACGTAACCTACAATTGAATCTCAGAATAAAACGTAAACGGTTATTAATCCCATGGATTTAAAAGTGGATTGTCAACACTTGTTTAGATAGTTTTTTTAAGGTTATGTAATTTATATTCTTTAGGACTTAAATATCCTAATGCCCCATGAATTCTAATATTGTTAAACCAATTTACATAGTCAGCTAACATAATTTCTAACTGTTCTAAGCTTTCAAAATGATAGTTATTAGCAAATTCAGTTTTAAATATCTTGAATGTAGCTTCAGCTACAGCATTGTCATAGGGACAGCCTTTCATACTTAAAGAACGCTTAATTTTGAATGTATCTAGGACTTCATCTATTATCTTATTTTTGAATTCGTTACCTAGATCTGTATGAAATAATGTAATATCATCTAATCTAGTTTTAACCCTTGCAAATGCTCTATAAACTAAAGGTGTATCTTTATTAGGGCCAACACTATAGCCAATTATTTCTCTATTAAATAGGTCGACTAAGAAACATACATAATTCCATCTTTTATTAACTCTAACATATGTTAAATCGCTGACTACAGCTGCGTAAGGTTCATCTGTATTAAATTCTCTATTTAGTTCATTAGCAATCTTTGATTCATTACATTTATCCACATGTGGCTTGTACTGGGCAACTGTATAGTTTGATACTAAGCCATTTTGTTTCATTATTCTACCTATTTTTCTTCTAGATACTATATATCCTGCTTTTTTAAGCTCAACTTTGATTTTTCTTGTACCATAGTTGTTTCTGCTTGCTTTAAAATATCATTATCCATCTTTAGTTGTTGATTTTCTTTTCTTAACCTTATTAGCTCATTTTCTTCTGGGGAACGATTATCTTTTTCTTGGAAAGATCCAGTTGTTTGGCTTCTTTTTATCCAAGTATTAAAGGCAGTAGGTGTTAAGTCATATTCAGCAATAATATCATTCTTAGACTTACAACTTTCGTATAATTTTACCATTTGTTCTTTGAATTCAGGGGTATAGGTTCTTCTTTCTCTTTTTGTCATATAAACTCTCTCCTTTTTCTACTATTAGTTTACATGACCTTATTTTAGTTGTCTAGTTTATAGTAACCTATCCAAAGTTTTTCCTTTTAGATCGAAGTAAGTTAACGGCATTTAATGACGAGATGATAAGCCCGTTTAACTTTTAATACTTGTAGCGTTTCAAACATCCGCCAAGGCCCAGATGGGTTCACATGACATCATTATTGACCTCTCAAGGAATGTTGAGTGCGTGATTCTGATGACGTATTGTGGTGACAAGGCGAAAAACGAGGGATAATACACAACATGTAGTGGTTTTTGGGCGATTTTTTGGCAAAAAAACAGGCAAAAAAGTACCGTTTTTGACCCCTAAAAATTAGGGAAAATATAGATGACATAAGACTCACTATGCTTTTAAGTTACATGCTATGGTTATTCTTGATGGGGTTATTACCAATATTACTATTACTTTAACACCAATGCATATAGATGATCTACAAGAATTATGGGAATCATCTGTTCATAATCATCGAGTTATTGTATTAGCCCATAAGAGTAAAACGAGGGAATAATAAAAACCCTTATCCTAAAAGTATCTGGTTGAATAAAATATAGAGTTCATGTAAAATACTAATAACATAATGAGAGCGGAGGATGTATTGTTTTGAATACTATATTACAGCAGGCAGAACTAATAAAAGAAGAAATAATTGAATATAGAAGAGTGTTGCATAGCTATCCTGAAGTTGGTGAAGAGTTACCCAAGACAAAGGAATTTGTTATGTCTAAATTAAAAGCATTTGGATATGAGCCAGAAGAAATTTGCGAGAGTAGTATTGTGGCTACAATACAAGGTGAGAATAAGGGAAAGACTATTTTGTTACGAGCGGATATGGATGCACTACCCATGTGTGAAGAAACTGACTTAATGTTTAAATCTAAAAATGGTTGTATGCATTCTTGTGGGCATGATATGCATACGGCAATGCTTTTGGGGGCAGCTAAATTATTGAAAGACAATCAAAATCTACTAGAAGGAACTGTTAAGTTAGTTTTTCAGCCTAACGAAGAAGGTTTTACAGGTGCTAAAAACATGATCAATGCTGGGGTATTAGAAAATCCTAAAGTAGATGTTGCCATGGCATTTCATGTTCACTCGGGCACAGCATCGAATGTGGTATTATATGGTTTAGGTACAAGTATTGCAGGATGTAATAGATTTCGTATTCTTGTAAATGGAACAGGATGTCATGGAGCATTACCAGAGACGGGTGTTGATCCAATCAATATTGCAGCACATATTTATCTTTCGATTCAAGAAATTCTTGCAAGAAAAATACCTTGCAACCAGTCCGATTGTTTTAACAATTGGAAAGTTTGTTGGAGGAGATGCTCCAAATATTATCCCAAGTGAAGTAGTTATGGAAGGGACATTGAGAAACTTAGACAAAGAACTAAGTGAATTTGTATTTGATCGTATGAATGAAATTGTTCAATCCACTGCAAAGATGTTTCGTGGAAAAGCTCAGCTTATTGAACTTTCTTCTGTGCCACCATTAAAAAATGATACACAATTAGCCAATGAATTAGG
>NZ_FQTY01000004.1 GCF_900128955.1 Tissierella praeacuta DSM 18095 | reverse complement strand
TCAGTTACTGCACTAAATAGTATAGGAATATCATTAGTAGATTGTTTTGCAGATTGGGCTGCTGGTGTTGCTATAGCATAAATCAAATCAACTTTATCTTTTATAAATTTTTGAGATATGCTCATGGTAGTAGGAATATCTCCTTGTGCATTTTGGTAGTCTATTTCTGCATTTATTCCAAGTTCTTTTAATCCATCTTCAAAACCTAATCTAGCATCATCCAGTGCTGGATGGTCTGCTAATTGGCTGATACCAATTTTAAATATTTTTTCTTCAGATACACTATTTGGATTATTTACATTTGAATTACAACCTGATAAAAATACTATACCACTTACTGCCAAAGATACTAATTTACTAATCTTACTTTTTTTCATTTTTTTATCCTCCTTGTAATGTAATTAATAGGATTTATAGGATAATTGGCATAGATTGAATGCAATTAGATAATTAGAATTTTCTTAAGTAACCTCACGTAGTTTCGCAACTCAAATCTATTCACTGGCTAAGCTCCTATAGATTTGACCCTAACTGGGACTACCATGATAAATTCTACATTAAGGTTGGTGCTGACCTACATTAACTTACAACCTTTGTTGTGTTAGGTCATAAAAAAAAATCTTTCAATCCCTATAAATATAATTTTATATATTTATAGGGACGAAAGATTTTATCTCCGTGGTACCACCCTAATTATGACAAAAAGTCATCACTCAATCAGACCTAACAGTCCTATCCCCTATAACGATGGGTTTTCGGATTCGTCTACTTGCAGAATGGGTTTAACGAATCAGCTTAGGAGTGAATATTACATATCTTCTTAATGTTGGTTTTCACCTTTTCCAACTCTCTGTAAATAAGTTTAGATATCTTTCTCTCCATCAAAGCATTTTTAATATTAAAAAAAATGATAACACTTTAATATGATAATGTCAACAGTTTTTTTAAGTGTTTTTCTATATAAAGTATGATAATTCTATACAATATATATTTGATATAAAATAATGAGATGTAAAAACAAATTGTAATTTGCAAATAATTAAGATATGTAGTATACTAATATAGTTAGATTAATGGTTGGAACTTAGTTAAAGTATTTAAAATAATTTTTACATCAATCTTATCTTTATTTTAAAGTTATAATGGTGATTTTTAGCTATGAACCATTTGCTTTATCCCTATATGTCCCGAAAGGGTATCAGATTTATTCAATCTTGAATTTTCCATTTGGATTATTAAATAGGAATACGACTAATTAATTGCTAACTAATATACAATTTGTATATTAGTTTTTGTGATATAAAAATTAAAAAGGAGGTGTTTAAATGGGAATAAATGTTATATTTGCACTTGTAGGTTTGTTTTTAGTGACTGCTTTTACAAATATTTTAGCAACACTAAAGACAATATTAATGTCTAAAAAAATTATGAATCCAGTTTATTTATTAGTTTTTGCAGATGCCATGATTTTTGCAACTATTGTTAGTAAAGTTACTAGCTCAGATGGTATTCAATTTACTGTAGCATATGCTTTAGGAAGAACGGCGGGAGTTTTTATAGGTGGTAAAATTGAAGATAGATTAGCTTTGGGAATTTTAGAAGTAGATTTATTTTTAAGTGATAAAGACAAGGTTATGGAAATAGCAAAGAAACTTAGAGAAACAGGATATACAGTTAATAACTTTCTTGTTGGAGGAAACGATGAGAAAAAGAGATATCAAATAGAAGTTGTAATTAAAAGAAAAGAATTTAAAATATTTGAAGATATTATAGCACAATTTGACGTAATCAATCCAACGTTGAAAGTTAAAACTTTAAGCAAAGTAGATGGTAAGATTACTACTACAAAATTTAAAGAAGCTTAGAAAATTTTATTTGAATTGTGGTAATAGATATGAATTGGAAATAAATCAGCTGTTATTGAAAAAATAATGAAAGCTGAAGTATTTCCGAGAATTTAATTCTTGATAGAATTTTTATTTCTATATTGATTAGGTGAAAGTCCCATATAATTTTTAAAGGCTCTACTAAAATAATGCTGGGTGCTGTAACCAACCATATTTGAAATGTCATGTATGGTATAGTCTTTATCTTTATCCAATAGAAGATTTATAGACATATTAATTCTTAGTTTATTAAGGTAATCAGTGAAGTTGGCTCCTGTTTTTTGTTTTATTAATCTAGTAAGATAGGACTGACTTATATGCAAATTTTCAGCTATAAGATTTAATGTTAGATCATTTCTAGTAAAATTTTCCTTTATATAATTAATTGCTTGATTTCCAACACATTTTTGACTAATATTATCACCATCTATTTCCTTCAATTTATTTATTTCCCACATTCTTTCACAATAGGAGTCCATGGCTTTAACAATAATATTTTTAAAGTTTCTATATTGTATAGGTTTAAGTAAGTAACTAAATACTCCAAGTTCTAATGCTTTCTGTGCATATTCAAATTGATCATATCCTGATATAATAATTATCTTGGAATTAGGAACAATTTCTTTAACTTTTTCTATCACTTCAAGACCATTGATAAAAGGCATATTGATGTCCATTAAAATAATTTCAGGTTGGTATATATTCACTAACTGTAGAGCTTCTTCTCCATCTTGAGCTGTACCAACAACTGATAAATCCAAATCATAAGATTCAATTAAATTTTTTAAACCGTTGCGTATTATTTCTTCATCATCGGCTATGACTATTCTAAACATTGAAACCCCTCACTTATTTTTGGTATCTTTAACAATACTTTAGTTCCTTTTCCAAATTCACTGTCAATATCAATATTATATTTATCTTTGAAAGTAAGCTTTAAACGTTCGTTGATATTATACAATCCATAATGCTCA
This sequence comes from Tissierella praeacuta DSM 18095, assembly GCF_900128955.1. GTDB lineage: Bacteria > Bacillota > Clostridia > Tissierellales > Tissierellaceae > Tissierella > Tissierella praeacuta. The sequence goes on along the minus strand of NZ_FQTY01000004.1, from coordinate 221,141 downwards.
GATTCAATAGAATTATATAAATTATCTTTAGTTGTAGCAAGCATTTTATGATTCATACCTATACCATTATCTATAACTTCTATAATAATATAATCATTTTCAGATAATACATTTATATTAATAATTCCTTTTTGCTTTTTAAGCTTTAGTCCATGATAAATAGAGTTTTCTACTAAAGGTTGTATAATCATTTTAGGTACTAAATTTTGAGAAATTGATTCCTTTAGGTTAATGCTATAACTAATTTTATCTTTATAACGTGTTTTTTGAATTTCCAAATAATTGCGTACATGTTCTATTTCATCTGATATTGTAATGAATTCTTTTCCATCACTTAAGGATATTCTAAAAAATATTGATAAAGAATTAATCATATCGGCAACGTCAAAGGCCTTATACTCTAAAGCTTTCCACTGAATTGTATCTAGTGTATTATATAAAAAATGGGGATTTATTTGAGATTGTAATACTCTTAACTCAGCATTTCTTTTTTGGGTTTGGACTTTATATACTTGATTTATTAATTTTTTTATATCCATAAGCATTTGATTAAAAACTTTACCTAAAATAGAAATTTCATCATTATTTTTAGTTTCATAATAGGAATCTAAGTTTCCGTTGGACACTTCTACCATGTGATTTTTTAATTTATATATTGGCTTTACAAGAGTACCAGAAATAATAATTGCCAGTAAAATAGAAAAGAATAGCAAGATTATTCCTAGAATAATGACTAAGTTAATTATATTGTTAGTTTGAGCATGAATATAATTATTTTCTATTATAGTACATAATATCCAATCTTCTGTATAAGGAATGGAGGAAAAGAACAATGTTGCATCTTTATTATATATATTTTTCAAGGAAATTCTTCCAGAGTTTATTTCTTTAGATTTCTTAACTATTTTATTTAATTCTTCTGTAGAAATATATTTATTAGTCAAAATATCCTTTGAAATAGAATAAATATCCATATCCTTATTCATAATCCAAGAAAATCCATTATAGACATCAATACTACTTGCTATTTCAGAAATTTTTTCTAAATTAACAGCACCATTAATAAATCCTATTTTTTTATTTTTATCATTTATAATAGGATAACAAATAATAAAAATAGGAGTATTATCAGATTTAGAAACTAATGGTTTAGATATAACATATTCTACATCTGAAGACATTACTTTATTGAAGTAATCTCTATTAGATACATGAATAGTAATATTATCATTTATCCATCCATATCCATCTAATGCACCTATTGCAAATGTTTCATTTAAATTTCCATATTGCTTACTTAAAACTTTATTTAAGCGAGTCAAATAAAGTCTTGAAGCCATTAAATTAAATTCATTAGTTGAAACATATTCATGTATAATTCTTATTTCGCTTATTCGTTGATTTAACCAAGAGCCAATTTCAATTGACTTTGAATCGATTAATTGTAAAGTTTGATGTTCAAGTTGTTCCATATTTAAAGTTTTAACTTTTGTTTCCAATATAAATAATAGAGGAGAAAAGGTAAGTATTATACATAAAACAAAAACTAAGATAATTTTTAAACGTAAAGACATGATTTCCACCTTTAATTTAGACATTTAAACTTAATAATTATTATATAAGATTTTTTCATATTTTTAAATACTGTATTTTAAAGTGCAAAAATAGACATATCAGTGTAAATACTAAAAAGAATATCTGTGTTAAACTAATAACAATATAAACAATAAGTTAACATAAATAGGAGGGACAAAAGTTGAAAAAGTTTTTAGTATTTTTATTAGTAGCTACTATGGTAATAGGTTTGGTAGGTTGTAATAAGAGTGAAAAGGTAAATAATGGCAACACTGCAACATCTATAAAGGATGGTGTATATGAGGGTGTTGGTACAGGTAAAGGTGGAGAGATAAAAGTCGAGGTAACAATTGCAGATGATACAATTACGGATATTAAAGTATTAAACCATAATGAAACACCAGGATTTGATACTGCTATGGAAACATTAACAGAAAGTATAATATCACAAAACAGTCTTGAAGTAGATGGAGTTTCAGGATGTACTTTTACTTCCAATGGATTTTTAGAGGCAGTAAATTCAGCACTGAAAGCAGCAGGTGCAACACCAGATATGTTGAAAAAGATAGATGTTGCAGCTAGTAGTGTAAGTAAAGAAGAAGTTATAAAAACTCATGATGTTGTAGTAATTGGTGCTGGTGGAGCAGGACTTTCTGCTGCCATAGAAGCTAAAGCAGCAGGAGCTGATGTAATAGTTTTAGAGAAAATGCCTATGGCTGGTGGAAACACTTTGATATCAGGTGCAGAATATGCCTGTTCAAATAACTGGTTACAGAAAAAAGAAGGCATTGAAGATAGTATAGAACTTCATATTCAAGATACCCTAAAAGGTGGGGATAATAAGGGAAATGAAGAATTAGTCAGGGTATTAGCAGAGAATGCTTTAGCTGGTGCTGAATGGTTAAGAGATGAAGTTGGAGTTGTTTGGGAAGATGAATTAATGTTCTTTGGAGGACATTCAGTTAAAAGGAGTTTAGTCCCAGCAGGTGCTAGCGGCAAGGAAATAATAACTAAACAATTAGCTAAGGCTGAAAGTATGGGGATTTCTGTTCTTTTAAACACTAAAGCAACTGATTTAATTGTAGATGAAAATGGGAAAGTTGTTGGAGTAAAAGCAGAAGATGAAAAAACAAATTATACTTTCAATACTAATAAGGCAGTAATCATAGCATCAGGAGGATTTGGCTCCAATATTGAAATGAGAAAGAAATACAATCCTGATATAGATGAAACAATTTTATCTACCAACTCAACAGGCAGTACAGGAGATGGTATTACAATGGCTGAAAAAGTGGGTGCAGATTTAGTAGGTATGGAATATATTCAGACATATCCAATATGCGATCCATTAACAGGTACATTGCTTTATTATGATGATGCAAGGTTATATGGACATACTGTTATTGTCAATAAGGAAGGTAAAAGATTTGTAGAGGAATTAGGAAGACGTGATGTAATGTCTATGGCTATTAAAGCTCAGACAGGACATGTATGTTACGAATTAATTGACCAAAAGGGATTTGAAGCAAGTAAATTACAAGAAAACCATGAACCAGAACTTGATTACTTATATAAAAATGATTTATTAGTAAAAGCAGATACTATAAAAGAAGCTGCTGAATTCTTTGGAATAGATGCAGTAGAATTGCAAAAAACTGTTGATAAATATAATGGATATGTAGCAGATGGAAAGGATCCAGAATTTAATAAAAGAAGTTTACCTTCAACTATAGAAGTTGGACCATTTTATATATTAAAGGCAACTCCAGCTGTTCATCATACAATGGGTGGTATAAAAATCAATACAAAGGCCCAAGTATTAAATAAAGAAGGAAATGTAATAGAAGGGTTATATGCAGCAGGAGAAGTAACAGGAGGAGTTCAAGGGGCAAATAGATTAGGTAGCAATGCACTTGCCGATATCACAGTATTCGGTAGAATTGCTGGACAAAATGCAGCTAAATAGATTTAATAACTATCATTTTGGTGTTTTACACTAAAATGATAGTTATTTTATTTAGAAGAATAAAAAGAAGATGGAGGGTTCAAAAATATAAAACTATAAGGTATAATAATGTTAAAATACAGGTCATAGATAGAATTAATAATTTAAGTAAGGAGAGATGCAAATGAAAAAAGTAATTGTATTTGGAAGTAAATATTGACCAGATTGTGAGCCTGCGAAAGAGTATCTTTCAAGTCATGATATTAAGTTTTTATATTTAGATATTTCAGAAGGTATGCTAAATTTAAAAAGGTTTTTGAAGTATAGGGACAATTATGAAGAATTTAAAGAGGTTAAGGAATCTGGAAGAGTAGGATTACCTTGTATAGTTATAAATGATGGAGAAAGAATTATTTTTGATTATAATGAGTTAGATATATAAAAGGTTGATGTCTTACATCAGCTTTTTATAATTTAATATTAATATTTTAGTGGTATAATATGAACTAAAGATAAACGATAGTGGAGGAAAATATGAAAGAAACAGTATATATAACAGGTCATAAAAATCCTGATTCAGACTCAATATGTGCGGCTTTAGCTTATGCGGAATATAAAAATGCCAATGGAGATATCAACGCTATTCCTGTTAGGCTTGGAGAAATAAATAGAGAAACACAGTTTGTTTTAGAATATTTTGGAGTTCAAATGCCCATCCTTCTAGAAACTGTGAGATTAAGTGTTGAAGACTTAGATTTTGATAAAATTGCTCCCATTAGTCCAGATATATCATTACGTATGGCTTTAGAATTGATGAAGAAAAACAATTTGAACAGTCTTCCTGTAATAGATGAAAATGAGCAACTAGCAGGTATTGTAACAATATCAGATATAATAGGATCATATATAGATGTATGGGATAACGGCATTTTAGGGAAATCAGGCACTTCTATAGATAATATTGTAGATACTTTGTCTGCTAAGATAATTACAATTCCAAATGAAGTAAAACCCCTTACAGGTAAGATTTTGGTTCTAGCTATGGAACCTAAATCTGCAGGAGAATATATAGAAGAAAATGATATAGTTATATGCGGAAATAGAAAGGATGCACAGGAACTAGCAGTAAGTAGCAGTATCTCTTTAATGATTGTAACTGGGAATATCAAGGTAGATGAAGATATAATAACTTTAGGAAGGGAAAAAGGTATAACTATAATAGCTACTCCCTATGATACATTTACTACTTCTAGGTTAATAACTCAATCTATTCCTGTTAGCCATGTAATGTCAAAGGATAATTTAGAGTTATTCACTCTTGATGATTTAGTGGACAATGTAAAGGAAAAGATGTCACAAACAAGATATAGATCTTACCCAGTAATAGATGATGATAATAACAATAAAGTAGTTGGCTTAATATCTAGATATCATTTAATATCTAGTATGAAGAAGAAAGTAATCTTAGTTGATCACAATGAACGCAGTCAATCAGTAGATGGCTTAGAAGAATGTGAAATACTAGAGATTATTGACCACCATAGAGTTGCAGATGTATTTACGGGGAATCCTATATATTTTAGAAATGAACCTGTAGGAAGTACATCTACTATAATAGCCTCCATATTATTTGAAAATGGAAGAAGACCTTCAAAAAAAATAGCAGGAATACTTTCGGCAGCTATAATATCCGATACTTTATTATTTAGATCTCCTACATCAACTAATGTTGATAGAATGATATTGGAAAGATTGGCAAGAATAGCAGATTTAGACGTAGAGAAATTTGCAATGGAGATGTTTAAAGCAGGTACTTCCTTAGTTGGAAAAACACCTCAGGAATTACTTAGTGAAGATTTCAAAACTTTTACTATAGATGAAGATAAGATAGGGATTGCTCAAGTATATACTATGGATCCAGATAGCCTAAAGGATATGAAATGTGACTTAATATCATTAATGGAAGAAAGAGCAGAAGAAAGAGGATATTCTATATTTATATTGATGTTAACAGATATATTCAAAGAGGCTTCGGAAATGGTAGTGGTGGGGCATAACAAAGAATTAGTGGCAAAGGCATTTGGAAAAAGCCTTGTTAACAACTCATTTTATGCACCAGGAGTACTTTCAAGAAAAAAACAAGTAGTTCCACCAATTACAAATACCTTGACAAATATTAAAGAATTATAGAATTAAACAAGGAGAATAAAAGACCATCATAATTATTTAATTATGATGGTTTTTTATATTTAGCTTATATAGGCTCAACTATAAAAATATTTTGAAATGAGAAGGAATTCTAAGGAAAATGTAGAATAGTATAGATATATAATTTTTTGGTTTTTTGAATAATATATTTTATTGTAAAGATTAGTCTGTAATAGAAACTTAGAATATATTGGAAAGAGATAAATGTATTTGAACTAATTGAATACATTGAAAATGAATATGATAGAGGGCTTTGATGACCTATATTTTCCTTAATAGAATCAGCTAAGATATCATTTATATTATATGTGAAAAATAATATTTATAAAATTATAAACAGAAGAATAGGAGGGGAAGAAATGCAATTTATAGCAGTAATTGGATTCTATACAATTTGGGTTACCCCAATTATATTTGTGGTTAATTTAATTGGGGCAATAAAAGCTATTAAAGAAGGGCGACAGACTGAAAAATATACAATAGCATGTTGTATTAGTTTAATGTTAATAGTGATTCCTATATATATGATGTTAATGTATATCTAATAATTGAAGATAATCAGTATATCATTATTGATATTTTATTATTCAGATTTCTTATATTAATAAATATAGGGCTGCTAGTTAAGATTTTAAAATATTTAATGAAAGTTATATTAGTTAAAAGATTGCTATAACCTATTTAATTAGGAGTTATTTAATAGAACATTATAGAAAAATTATTTTGGAAAAGAAGGATTTTGGAAAGCAATATAGAACGTCATGAAAAAGATAATTATTAAAACATTAATTAAAGGGTATATTATATTTAATAAACTTATATCTTTTAAGAAAGATTCTTCTTTTAATTTATCTTTTATGAATCTAAACCCAATATTATACTTATATTTCAATTGCAATAGTTTTCCTAATTATATTAATTTTAATTCGGATAATCAGTTGTGAAGCTTTATTAGTAGTTTTTTGAGGATTTGCAATACATAGGATTTAAACTTATTAGAAAATTTATAATATAAATTTCTATAGCATAATAGGTATTCTAATATTAAAAGCTTTTAAAATGAAATAAATAAATAATATAAGGATACTAATATGAAGTTTAATATTTAAATTAATAATTATTGGGAGGAGAGATTATGTTTAAAAGAAAGAAGACTAAGAAAAATAAACAATCCAGTGAAATTGATTTAGTTCTATTAAGAACAACTAACAATAATTTTGAATTGGGGATAATAAAAAGTATATTAGATGATAACAATATTCCTTATATTGTAAAGGATTATGGGGCTGGAGGATATATGAGGATAATTAGTGGTGATTCATCATATAGAACTGATATCCTAGTAGAAAAGTCTGATTATAATCAAGCAAATGAAATTTTAGAACAGATTACTTTTGAGTGAGGATATTTAGGGAATTTATAAATGTTTTAATAAACTTTTTATTGTTTTATCATATTACACGAATTATTTATAAGTCTACTAGAACTTTTGTAGAAAAATGATATAATTATGATATAAATAAGGTTATATTTTCTAAATTTATCATAAATTAGAGATATAGATTATTAACATTTGTCTAAAAGATTAATAAAAAAATAGATAATATGCTTAAGGAATTTAAAGATTCTGTAATGTAATAACTCAAGACCAGGCAAAATCCATTAAAACATTATCTGAGAGATTAGATAATCTTAAAGAAATAGGAAAAGAACTAACAATTATATCTTAATAGTCTATAGATTAGGATGAAGGACATTTTAAAATTTCAAAATTTATAAATAAGTAGATGGAAAAGACCATCTACTTTTCTATATCATATTAAATTTTTCAAAAAATATTATATTTAATATATAATGCTTTCCTATTGTAATAGATATCATTGGATGAATTGGAAGAATTATTGGAAAATAATTATAAAGGTTTTTATCCAATGCATGTTATAACGTTGAAGAAATACTTAATATATAAAATGAAATTTAAATAATTCATAGCAAAAATAAAAGTTAAATAAAAAAAGGAGTAAATAAAACTATGGAAATTAAAGAGGTAAAAATTGAAATCTATATTCCAGAGGAATATGTTATAGAGTTAAGAGATGAGCTGAATAAAGCAAATGCTTGTAAAGTAGGAGATTATGACAATTGTATATCTGTAACTAATGTTAGAGGATATTGGAGACCATTAGAAGGGGCTAATCCCTATAATGGACAAGTAGGGGAGATTTGTGAAGGGGAGGAATGTAAGGTTGAAGCAAGATGTAAAATAGAATATGTTAAAAAGGCAATTGAAGCTATTAGAAAAATTCATCCATATGAAGAACCATTATTTAATATAGTTCCAATTATAAATGATTTATTTGAATAATGTTTAAATATATATTTTGGAATTATGATAAAATCGGATTAATAGATATAAGGAGTGAAGCATATATGAAATACCCTGAACCTACTGTTGGAGCTATAATTTTTAATCCTGATAATAAAATACTTCTTTGCAAATCACATAAATGGAATAATAAATATGTGATTCCTGGGGGACATATTGAACTAGGTGAAAAAATGGAAGAAGCTTTACAAAGAGAAATACTTGAGGAAACTGGATTAGAAATATATGATATTGAATTAATAAGTGTAAAGGAAAGTATATTTAGTGATACTTTTCATGAAGGAAAGCATTTTATATTTATTGATTATAAATGTAAAACAAATTCATGGGAAGTTATTTTAAATGATGAAGCTGAAGAATATGATTGGGTAGACTTAAATGAGATTGATAATTATGAGTTGGGTGGTTTTACTGAGCAATTATTAAAGGAGTTAAGGAATAGTCAGAATTCTAAAAACAAAATAGAAGTTTTCTATGGCTATTAATTTCAAAAATAAAAAAAAGTAAAAATTTGATAAAATTATCAGTATTTTCTCATATTTAGTTGGAAATCTTAGGAAGATTTATGATAAGATTATAATGTATATGTAAAAAAATAGGGGGGATATCATGAATAAGAAAAGATTTTTATCAATAACGTTAATTTTAGTAATTCTATTAAGTAGTTTTCAATTAGGATTTACAGCAGATTTAGATAATCTGACTCAGTATGAAATGAATATTACCTTAGATACTGAAAATCATACTGTAAAAGGAGAGCAAAAGGTTACTTTTACTAATACTTATAATACGGACTTAAATAGTTTAGTGTTTCATCTTTATCCGAATGCCTATGAGTCCTACGAAACATTGCCAGCCATAGGTGGTATGTATTTACATGAAGGAGAAGAAATACCAAGATTAACAGAGGAACAAAAAGGTTATATTAAGGTACAAGGTGTAAGGATTAATAATGAAGAAGTTAAATACACAGATGATAATCAGATACTAAAGATAAATATGGAAGAACCCTTAAAGAAGGGTGAAAATGCAGAGATAAAAATTGAGTTTACCATAAAGATTCCCGAAGGATATCATCGCTTCCATCATCTACAAGGAATTTATTCTCTAACCAATTGGTATCCAATCCTATCCATCTATAATGAGAAGGATAAGAAATGGGATGAAAATCCATACCATCCTATAGGAGAGTCTAATTATAGTGATGTTTCAAACTATAATGTAGTATTTACCGTACCGAAGAAAATGGTAGTAGCACCAACAGGAACCATAATAGAGGAAAAAGAAAATGATAAAAATAAGACTATAGTTATAAAAGCTGAAAATGTTAGAGATTTTGTTATATTTATGAGTGATAGATATAAAGTGAAAACTAAAGAAGTAGATGGTATTAAAATCAGCAACTATTATATTATGGAAGAAGGGAAAAAAGAGAATACAGCTATTATGGTATTAGATGAAGTAGCTAAAACTGTAAAATTTATGAACAAAATTATAGGAAAATATCCTTATGATGAGCTTAAAATCGTGGAAACATATCTAGGAGGGGGAGCAATGGAATACCCTCAAGTATTACAAATGGGAGGATATTGGGATTTAGAAGATATTGACATAGAAGAAAATGCTCCATTTATAATAGAAGCAGCAGTTCATGAAGCTATTCACCAATGGTGGTATGTAGCAGTAGGAAATAATGAATTCGAAGAACCTTTTCTTGATGAATCTTTAACTGTATTTACTACTGCATACTATTTTGAAAAAGAATATGGAAAAGAACATCAAAATGGAATTGATTATACTATAAGAAATTCCATATATCCATTAAATATATTACCATTAAATAGTAGTGTAGATGAGTTTCAAGAATGGGGAGATTATAGTGAAACTATATATAGGAGGGGACCTGCTTTTTTTGAATCTTTAAAACAGAAGGTAGGGGAAGAAAAATTTATTAAAATATTAAAAACATATTTTGAAGAGTATAAATTTAAAAATGCAACTATAGAAAATTTATTAGATATAATAGAAAAAGTTGCTGGAAAAGATATTAGAAATTCTATGGAAGATTCAGTTACAAAACCTAATTATTTTCCTGAGGATATTAAATTAACTCGAGAGGAACGAGAAGCTGTATATAGAAACCAAGAAAAACGTTATTTAAAGGAATCAGAAAAGAGAAATGGATTGATAATAGGTAGTATAGCTCTCAGAGCCTTAGAAGGAGAAGATGTAATAATAGTAAAGCCAGAGTATTTAAGTAAAGAAGATTCAATGAAATTTAAAGAATTTACTCAGATGTTAGTAAGGGATAGCATGGGAGAAATTAATGTTGAAGAAGATAATAATTCAAATATTAAGATTAAAGAAGAAAAAGATTTAATAGAATCAGATAAACAAGGAAATTTAATTTTAATTGGATATCCAAATAAGAATGGTATGATTAAGGAAATAAGTTCCGAATTACCTATAAAAATAGATGGCGATACTATTAATATAGATGGATTAACTATTAAAAATGAAAATGTTACTGGAACCTTTATAGCAGAAAATCCTAAGAATCGAAAAAAGTTGGTGCAGGTGATATTCTTATATGAGAATACTGCTTTAGAAAAAGATAATATAAATAATTCTGTTGAATCAAGGGAAGGCTATATTTCAATCCATAGATATAATCCAATGTATAATCATGATAAGCAGTTTATAATAAATATGAAGGATATAGAGATACAGGGAAAATATAAATCAAGCAAATAAGTTTTATGTATTTATTAACAGAGGCAAGATAAACTTGCCTCTGTCTTTTAAAATGCTGGAACTACAGCACCATCATAATTTTCTTCAATATATTTTTTAACTTTTTCAGATTGTAATACCTTTAATAATTTAACAAACCTATCTTGAGTTTCTTCTCCAGCTCTTACAGCGATAAGATTAGCATAAGGAGATTCTCCCCCTTCAATTAAAAGACCATCTTTTACAGGGTTTAGACCTCCTTCAAGGGCATAGTTACCATTGATTATAGCAGCATCAACACCGTCTAAGGACTTTGGAAGAAAAGCTGCTTCTAGAGGAGTAAATTTAAGATTTTTAAGATTTTCAGTTACATCATTTTCAGTAGCTTCATATCCAACTCCATCTTTTAGCTTAATTAATCCATTAGCCTCAAGTAATAGTAAGGCTCTCCCTCCATTTACTGTATCATTTGGTATAGCTATTTCAGCACCATCAGGTATTTCTTCTATAGTTTTATATTTAGATGAATATAATGCCATTGGCTCTACATGAATTTTTCCTAAAGATACTATATTTAATTTTTCTTTTGCTTTAAAATCATTTAGATAAGGCTCGTGTTGGAAGAAATTAGCATCTATTTCTCCATCATTAACAGCTAAGTTTGGTTTTACATAATCTGTAAATTCAATTATTTCAATTTTAATTCCTTCTTTTTCTAAGTCATCTACAACTAGGCTGACCAGTTTCGCATGTGGGTCAGGAGATACACCTATTTTTATTACATTTTCATCTGAAGTTTTTTTACTACAGCCTACTACTGATAATGCTAATACAACAACTAATGTAAGTGATAATAATTTTTTCAATTTAATTCCCCCATTTATTTTTTATTTATTTTTAAAGAAATATAATTACCTAAAAGTTGTACTCCTTGAACTAAGACTATAATGGCTATAAGGGATACAACCATAACATCTGTTTGGAATCTATATAGTCCAAAACGAATAGCTAAATTACCTAATCCACCACCTCCTATGGCACCAGCCATTGCTGAATATCCAATTAGATTAATTATAGTTAAGGTTATTCCAGATACTATAGAAGGAAGAGATTCTGGAATAAGAACTTTCCCAACAATCTGTGGAACTGTAGCACCCATAGCAAGGCTAGATTCTATTACACCTTTGTCGATTTCCTTTAGACTTCCTTCCATAACTCTAGCTACAAAAGGAGCCGCTGCTATGGATAAGGGTACTATAGTAGCTGTTGTTCCTATGGTTTTTCCAACAATGAGTTTTGAAATTGGAAAGACTAAAATCATTAAAATAATGAAGGGTAATGATCTTAATATATTGATAATACTTCCCAAAATTTTATTAAATATAGGTTTTTCCCAGATGTTATCTTTTTCTGTAATTACTAATAAAATTCCTAAGGGAAATCCTATTAACAAGGAAAAGACTGTTGAAAAAAACACCATATATAGAGTTTCAAATAAAGAAGGTATAACTAATTCAGCCATTATATCACCTCCACATAAACATTTTCATTTCTTAGAAATAAAAGAGCTTGGTTTACTTCTTCCTCTTCTCCAATTAACTCTAATATTAGATGGCCTACACTGGTGGATTGTAATTCATTGATGTTCCCAGATAATATATTTACATCAATATTAAACTTTCTAATAACCTTAGATACAATTGGCTTTTTAGCACTATCACCTAAAAAACTCAATCTAATAATTTTTCCCTTAAAATCACTTGGATTTATAATTTCTTCTTCTATATTACCTTGTAAAGAGTTTATAAATGTCTGTGCGATTTTTGTTTTAGGTTCTCTAAAGAGATTTTCTACAGTATTTTCTTCTACAACTTTTCCATTTTCCATAATAGCAACTCTATCACAAATTTCTTTTACCACTTCCATTTGGTGTGTTATCATCACTATGGTTATATTTAGTTCATTTCTTATTTTTCTTAATAGTTCCAATATAGATTTTGTAGTCTTTGGATCTAATGCCGAGGTTCCTTCATCGCTAAGTAGTATTTTAGGATTGTTGGCAATAGCTCTGGCTATGGCTACTCTTTGTTTTTGTCCTCCACTTAATTGGCTAGGATAATTATCTTTTTTATCTCTTAAATCTACATATTCTAAAAGTTCATTAACTCTATTGTGGATTTTTTCATTATCCATTTTTTCCAAACGTAAAGGAAAAGCTATATTTTCATATACGGTTTTTTGAGATAATAAGTTAAAATGTTGAAAAATCATACCTATTTCTTTTCTTTCTTTTCTTAGTTCTTCTTTATCAAGATTTATTAAATCTATACCATTTATAAATATCTTTCCTTCAGTTGGTTCTTCAAGCCTATTTAAGCATCTAATTAAAGTGGATTTTCCAGCACCACTTAATCCAATAATTCCAAAAATTTCACCTTTCTTTATATTTAGATTTACATCTTGCACTGCTATTAATTGTTCTTTATCGTTGGTAAAGACCTTAGATAAATTATGGATTTTAATCATTTAATGTATTCACCCCTTAAATTCTTAAAACAAAAACCTCTTTAAAAAGAGGTTTAAATAAAAAACCTCTTTAGAAGAAAGAGGTTTAAGTTCCTCTCTCATCTGTCGGTATAAATACCGTTGGATTTAGCACCTTGTAATAATACAGGTTGCCGGGCTTCATAGGGCCATTCCCTCCGCCTCTCTCGATAAGAGTTTATATTCAGTTAATTTTAAAATCTATTATAATGTGTTTTTAAAACTTTGTCAACTATAAATTTACATTTTTTACAATTCATCATACCATGCTGAATCATCAGAATTCACAAAAAAAGTTTGTGGATACAAAAATATATCATTAGATAAACCTATATAAGCATCTGGTCGTCTAGCATCTAAAGTATCATAGTTTACAAAATCTGTATTTTGAAGATTCTCGTTTTGATAATATATATTAAACTCAGAATTATTTTTTATATTAGGAATTCTTTTCATTTTATACACCTCCTGAATTTAGTTTTTCCTATCTTTTTAATTATATTTAAGAATCTTTTGGCAGAATAAAAAAATCATTTTAGTAAATAATAAAATGGAAATAGAAAATTGAAAGGAGTGTAATTATGGCACTTAAAAATACTGTGAATTTAAATAATGTAACTCAACAAGAATTAAACTGTGTAAAAGAAATAGCAGGCGGACATTTAACTATGAGTACTAAATTTGGAACTTATGCAAGTCAAGTTCAAGATCCACAACTAAAGCAAATGCTTCAACAAGCTAGTACAGATGCGAAAACTACTGCTACTAATTTAATTAATTCACTATAAGAGGAGGGATTGTAAATGATGCAAGAAAGAGATATTGTAAACGATATTTTGGCAGGAAGTAAAGCTAGTATAAACAGTTATACAACAGCTATAATGGAATGTTCAAATCAACAATTGAGAACAACTTTACAAACATTGAGAAATGAAGCAGAACAAATGCAATATCAAATATATCAAATGGCGCAACAAAAAGGATATTATACTCCAGCACCACCAGCTAATCAAAATGATGTAAATCAAATAAAAACTACTTTAACATCTGCTGCAAATAGTACAAATACAACAAGTACAAGTCAACAAATGAAATAATAAAAGTGGGGGATTCCTTTATTTGGAATTCTCCATTTTTATATATTAAGCAAAATGAATGTAGGATAAAAATTATAGACATTTTATTTATATTATGTTATTATAATATAAATATAAATACCTTTAATCTAATCCCGTGAGGTTAGGAAGGAGAGCGTAGATAAATAATTGCAGTATATTTGTGCCTTCCTTTAATGGAAGGTTTTTTTGAACGCTAATCCTTTAAAGGTCTATAAGACTAAAGGAGGTTTTAAAATGTTAAAAGGAAGACATTTAATAGATCCACAAGATTTTACAGTGGAGGAGCTAGAAGAAATATTTCAATTGGCAGAAGAAATTATAGGAAGCCCAGAAGAATTCACCCATTTATGTGATGGGAAAGTATTGGGGTCTTTATTTTTCGAACCTAGTACTAGAACTAGATTGAGTTTTGAAGCAGCTATGAATAGACTAGGAGGAAGGGTAATAGGATTTTCAGAGCCAGGTTCAAGTTCTGTAACTAAAGGAGAAAATTTACCTGATACCATAAGAACAGTTGCATCATATGCAGATATTATTGCTATGCGTCATCCAAAGGAAGGTGCACCAAGATATGGCTCTCAGTTTTGTGATATTCCTTTAATCAATGCAGGTGATGGCGGCCATCAACATCCAACTCAAACACTTACAGACCTTTTGACTATTAAAATAGCTAAAGGTAACTTTTCTAATTTAACCATAGGATTATGTGGAGACCTTAAATTTGGTCGTACAGTCCATTCTTTAATAAAAGCAATGTCAAGATATGATAATATTAGATTTATATTAATATCCCCTAATGAATTACAAACACCACAATATATTAAAACTGAAATTTTAGATAAGAAATTACTTGATTATGTAGAAGTGGAAAGGCTTGAGGAAGTTATAGATAGGTTAGATATACTATATATGACTAGAGTACAAAAAGAGCGTTTTTTTAATGAGGCAGATTATATAAGGTTAAAAGACAGCTATATCTTAGATAATGCTAAGCTAAAGTTAGCTAAGTCAGATTTAATAATCCTTCATCCACTTCCAAGAGTAAATGAAATAAGCATGGAGGTAGATAGTGATCCTAGGGCTTGGTATTTTAGACAAGCAAAATACGGTATGTTTGTTAGAATGGCATTAATTGCTAAATTATTGGGGGTGAAATAATGTTAAATATTAATAGTATATCAAAAGGTATAGTAATAGATCATATTAAACCAGGATATGGATTTTTTATATTTAAACATTTAAAGCTGGATGAGGCTAATTTTACTGTAGCTCTTATAATGAATGCTACCAGTAAGAAACATGGACGTAAAGATATGATTAAGATTGAAAATGTTATAGATATAGATTTGGCAATGTTAGGATTTATTGATCCAAATATTACTGTAAATATTATTGAAGATGAAAAAATTACAGAAAAAATTACTTTATCATTGCCAGATAAAGTAGAAGGAATTATTGAATGTAAAAACCCAAGATGTATCACATCTAACGAAAGGGGAATAGTCCATAAATTTGTTTTAATAAACGAGGAAAAAGGAACGTATAAGTGTGAATATTGCGACCAAATATATTCTTGGGAGGGATAAAATGCAAGTTCTTATAAAGAAAGCAAGAATAGTGGATGAGTCTAAAGATTTTATTGGAGATTTATATATTAGAGATGGAAAAATAAAGGACTTTGGTACAAACTTAAACTATAATTGTAAAACAATAAATGGAGAAGGCTTAATTTTAATGCCTTCTTTCATTGACCTACATGTTCATTTTAGAGAGCCAGGATTCACTTATAAAGAGGATTTACTTACTGGAGGACTGGCTGCACTAAAGGGTGGGTATACATTAGTTAACTTAATGGGAAATACTAATCCCATTTGCTCTTCCATAGATACAGTAGAATATGTATTAAATAAAGCAGAGGAACTAAATTTAGCAGATGTTCACCAAACAGTTTCTATAACAAGGAACTTTGATGGGCATACCCTTGAACATCTAGATACTTTAGATAATAGAGTAAGATTCATATCAGATGATGGAAAGGGAGTTAAATCAAATATAGTTATGTACAAGGCTATGATTAAAGCTAAGGAAAAAGGACTAACTATCATGACCCATGCAGAAGATGATGATTTAACTCCAATCGACTATAGAATATCAGAAAATATTATTACAATAAGAGATATTTATTTATCAAAGGTAACTGGGGCAAGGTTACATTTATGCCATGTAAGTACAATAGAAGCTATAGAGGAAGTAAGAAGGGCAAAAAGAGAAGGGGTTTATGTTACATGTGAAGTAACACCTCATCATATAGCCCTTTGGGATAATAATTTTAAAGTTAATCCTCCTATAAGGGCAAAGGAAGATGTAGAAGCACTTATTCAAGGTATAATAGATGGAACTGTAGACACCATAGCTACAGACCATGCACCACATACTAAAGAGGATAAAGAAAAGGGTGCTCCGGGATTAGCAGGAATAGAAACAGCATTTCCTGTTTCCTATACTACCCTAGTTAGATCTGGTAAAATAGATTTAATGAAATTATCTAAGATTATGTCAGCAAATGCAGGAAGAATAATTAATGTTAAGAAAGGTAAGATAGAAAAGGGCTATGATGGAGATATAGTTTTATTGGATTTGAATAAAGAAATTATAGTAGATGGAGAAAAATTTATATCTAAGGGAAAAAATACCCCATTTAATGGAATGAAGTTTTATGGGGAAGTAGTAATGACATTCAAAAATGGAGTAGTTAAATATATAAATAAGGAATAAGAAATTTAGGGGTGAAGATGTGATAATTGATAGATTATATAATGAGGTGGAGAGAAAAGGCAATGTCTGTGTTGGATTGGATACGAGCTTAGATTATATTCCTGAGAAAATGAAGAAGAAGTATAAAGATATAGATGAGATTATTTTTCAATTTAATAAAAAAATAATTGATTGTACAGAGGATATAACTGCAATTTATAAGCTGCAAATCGCATATTATGAGTCCTATGGAATTCGTGGATTATTTGGTTATATGAAAACCCTAGAATATTTAAGGAGTATTAATGCGCTGTCCATAGGAGATGTAAAACGTGGAGATATTGCTTCTACAGCAGATATGTATGCTAAAGCACATTTTGAAGGAGATTTTGAAACTGATTTTATTACCCTTAACCCATATATGGGCTTTGATAGTATTACTCCATATTTAAAATATTTAGATAATGGTAATAAGGGTGTGTTCGTACTTCTAAGAACTTCTAATCCAGGTGCAAAAGATATAGAGTATCTAGATGTGGCAGGTAAGAGTCTTTATTACCATGTAGGTGATAAACTAGAAGAAATGGGTTCAAAATATATTGGGAAGTCAGGCTATAGCTTAATTGGTGCTGTAGTCGGTGGCACTCATATAGATGAAGCAATTGAAATTAGAAAAAGATATAGAGATATGTATTTCCTAATACCTGGATATGGTGCTCAAGGGGCTAAGGGTAAAGATGTAAGTCTTTATCTTAAAGAAAGAAATGGTGGAGTGGTAAATTCTTCAAGAGGTATAATTACAGCTTATAAGAAGCATGAAGATGGATTACTTAACCTTGAAAAATATACTAGAGAAGCAGTGCTTTCCATGAGGGAGGACATTGGCTATGAAGGATAGTTATAAAGACGGAATAATCTATTCAAATACTGAAATAAGTCCAAATATATATGAAATAGTTCTTGAAGGAGAATTTAAGGGTTTACCTGGACAATTTTATATGATTAGGGGATGGAATGGATTAGACCCATTTTTACCTAGACCAATTAGTATTGCCGATTTAGACAATGGAAAAATTAAATTTCTATATGAAGTTAGGGGTAGAGGTACTCATATCATATCAAGATTAAAAAAAGGTGACAGATTAAGTGTACTAGGACCATTGGGCAATGGATTTAATCTAGAAGTCCAAGGAAAAATTGCATTGCTATCTGGTGGGATAGGTATTGCGCCTATGTTATATTTAGCTAAAAATCTTTCAGGAGAAGTTACTATATATAGTGGTTTTAGAAATAATGCTTACTTTTTAGACCAAATAAAACCCTACGTAAAGAATATTTTTATTGCTACAGAAGATGGCTCTAATGGACATAAGGGATTTGTAACTGAGTTATTTGACCCAAGTAAATACGACTTAGTTTTAACCTGTGGACCAACTCCTATGATGGAAGTAGTTATAAAAATGTGTGAAGGGCAAGTACCAGTATATGTTTCAATGGAATCTCGTATGGCATGTGGTATAGGTGCTTGTCTTGGATGTACAATAGAAACTATCAGAGGAATGGAAAGGGTATGCAAAGAAGGTCCAGTATTCAAAGGGGAGGAGGTTGTATTACATGACTAGGGTAAATATATGCGGTATAGAATTTAAGAATCCAGTCATAGCTGCCTCGGGAACCTTTGGTTTTGGAAGGGAGTTTGAAGAATATTTTCCAATAGAAAAAATAGGAGGTATATGTACTAAAGGACTTACCCTAAATAAAAGAGATGGAAATAGGGGAATACGAATATATGAAACTCCATCAGGGATTATGAATAGTATAGGCTTACAAAATCCTGGGGTAAGGGGGTTTATTGATGAAGAACTACCATTTTTGGAGAAAAAAGATACAGTAATATTAGCTAATTTAGGGGGAAGTACTTTAGATGATTATTTACAGGGAATAGAGTTATTAAATAATACTTCAGTAGATTTCATTGAATTAAATATATCTTGTCCCAATGTAAAAGAAGGTGGTATGGCCTTTGGTATAAAATGTAATACTGCATTAGAAGTAGTAAAAGAAACTAAGAAAGTGTCTAAAAAACCAATGATAGTAAAGCTATCTCCAAATGCGGAAAATATAAAGGAAATGGCTTATACTTGCGTAGAAGCTGGGGCAGATGGACTTTCTCTTGTAAATACTTTTAATGCCTTAGCAATAGACATTTATAAAAGAAGACCTATATTTAACAATATAACTGCAGGTTTATCAGGACCATGTATTAAGCCCATTGCTTTAAGAATGGTATATGAAGTAAATCAGGTTGTAGATGTGCCCATAATAGGCATAGGAGGAATAATGACAGCTGAAGATGCCATAGAATTTATTATGGCAGGAGCTACAGCTATTCAAGTTGGAAGTTCTAATTTTATCAAACCAAATATTAGTATGGATATTATTAAAGGCATTGAAGAGTTTATGGAAAAGCAAGGAGTTAAATCCTTAAAAGAAATCAGAGGAATAATTTAAGACAATTAACAGAAAACAATTAAAACATTAATTTATTAATTAGTTTTTTAGTTTTCAATTGTTAACTGTTAATCCTTAATTGCAAACTGAAGAAAGGGGTTTTAAAATGATAATTGATTTATTAAAGGAATCAAATGCATTGCTTGAAGGACATTTTTTATTATCATCAGGAAAACATAGTGATAGATATGTACAATGTGCAAAACTATTACAATATCCAGACAGAGCAGCAGAAGCCATATCCTTTATAGTAGAAAAAGTTAAAGACTTGGATATTGATATAGTAGTGGGGCCAGCTATGGGAGGAATTATTGTAGCTTATGAGCTAGGACGTCAGCTAGGTAAACCTGCCATATTCACTGAACGAGAAGAAGGTGAAATGAAATTAAAAAGAGGGTTTAATATTGAAAAGGGACAAAAGGTACTCATCACTGAAGATGTTGTAACCACTGGGAAATCCGCATATGAGGCTATTAGAGTTGTGGAGGAATATGGTGGAGTAGTGGTTGGAATAGCATGTATAGTCGATAGATCCAAAGGAGATATTAAATATCCTGTCTATGGTGGTACTAAATTAGAAATAAAAACTTATGATATAGAAGGATGTCCATTATGTAAAGAAGGACTACCAATAGTAAAACCAGGAAGTAGGAAAATAAAATAATAATTAACAATTATAAAATAAAATAATGATTGCCAAGAGGATTTGCTTCTTGGCAATCATTATTTTATTTCTTTGTTTCTTTATATAAGTCTGAGCCAATAGTCCTATTTTTATCTTCAGTTATATTATTTAATGAATTACCTTTAGAGTTAAACAAAATATCTTCTGGTATATTGATAAAGCTTCCTCTGGGAGGAAAAACTTCACTATTTGAATAAAATCCAAGATCATCCATAGCACTTTTTTTATTAGATAAATTAGATTGTTTTTTACTAACATCATCAGTATAATAGGGCTGATTGAGCTTTTCTTTATCCTCCATATTGTCACCTCCAGTTATGATAATAGTATTGACTATAGAACTATTTATATTAATGCAAAAAAAAGGAATATAACTTATAATGTTAGTAGAAATCTTTATAAAAAATCCTCCATATCAACTTTTTCTGTAAACAAAATAAATTATAATGTTTGAAAAATTCAAATAAAAGAGTAAAATTATATTTAAGGAGTGATTTAATGTTTAGCAAACCTATTAATTTAGATGAAAGTATATTGCTCAAAAATAAAATATCCTTATTGCATAA
Source organism: Tissierella praeacuta DSM 18095 (assembly GCF_900128955.1). GTDB lineage: Bacteria > Bacillota > Clostridia > Tissierellales > Tissierellaceae > Tissierella > Tissierella praeacuta. Next base: position 200,116 of record NZ_FQTY01000004.1, on the reverse strand, counting down.
TGATGATTCTTGGAATAAGTTATTTGGAGATGCTAATGATAAGAATATTCAAAATGCGAAAGAAGAGCTTACTCAACTTGTAAATAGGGAGAAGGAAATAGAAACAAAAAATAAAGAATTACAAAAAGAAAAGATGAAATGTATGAAGATGATTCTAGGAGTATCTGATTCCATAAATAATGATAATAAAGTTGAAAATATAAAGCTTTTAGATGATTATAAAAGTCGAATGATTGATATAAATGAAGAATTGGAGGAAATTGCTTTTCAGCTTGAAACTATACCAAAGGAAATAAGAGAGGCTAATCTTAAACTTTTAAATGCAACTATTCAATATGGATATAGTGAGCTTAAAGCTAGAGAAAAGGTTGTTAACCAGTCAGTAGGAGAAATAGAAATTCTAAGAGAAAGATTAAAAGAGCTAATGAAAACAAAACATGATTATGAAGAGTGGGTAAATGAAACATATACATTTCTTCATGGACTTTTAGGTTCAGAGGTTATTGAAAAAATTGATAGAGAGAGATTTAAATAATATGTTTTATGAAAATATGATAGATATCGGAATAGATATTATAAATATAAATAGAATAAAAAATATAATTTTAGAAAAAAAAGATAGATTTTATCACAAGATATTCACACTAAAGGAAATAGAATATATTGCAAAAGGTAATGATAAAGTTACAACAGTTGCAGGTATTTTTGCTGCTAAAGAAGCTATAAGTAAAGTTCTAGGTACTGGAATTGGTATGGTAAAATGGAAAGAAATAGAGATACTTCATTATGATAATGGGAAACCATATGTAAATCTCATTGGAAATGGAAGTTTGAAACTTAAAGAATTAGGGCTTGATGGAATAAAAATATCCATATCACATGAAGAACATTATGCTATAGCCTTTGCAATGGGATATAAAAGTAATGATGTAAATATTAAAATAGATAATTCAATACAAAGATTATTACCTAAGAGGGAAAAAGATAGTCACAAGGGAACTTATGGTAGATTAGCCATTGTAGGTGGAAGTAAGGGGATGATAGGGGCACCTTACTTAACTTCCATAGCAGCATTAAGGACTGGTTCAGGTCTTGTATATACCATAATACCTAAATCTTTAGAAACTATAATGTCTATAAAACTTACGGAGTGCATAGTAAAATCGGCAGAAGATAATAATAAGGGATATTTTACAAAAGATTCACTAATTGATATTCTTAAAGAAATGGAAAATATGAATGCATTAGCTATAGGTCCTGGTATAGGAGTAGATGAAGAGAGGATTTATTTAATAGAAAGAATTATACAGAATTGTAATATTCCAATAGTTTTAGATGCAGATGGTATAAATTGTTTATCTTTTAATCCTAGTGTTTTATATAGTCGAAATCAATCAATTATTATTACTCCTCATCCTGGAGAATTAGCTAGGTTTCTTGGCAAAGATACAAAAGAAATTCAAGAAAATAGAATTTATTATTCTAAATATACTTCTCATAAATATAATATAATAGTAGTTCTAAAAGGATGTAATACTATAGTTGCTGAACCTAGTGGAGAGATATATGTAAATGCAACTGGAAATCCAGGAATGGCTACTGCAGGATCTGGGGATTTGCTTACAGGAATTATAGCTTCTTTTATAGGTCAGGGAATAAGACCATTTGATGCAGCGAAGTTAGGTGTGTTTTGCCATGGATTAGCAGGAGATTTAGCAACTGCCTATAAAGGGGAATATGGAGTTATTGCCACAGATATTTTGGAGTGTATTCCAGATAGCATCAAAAAAATTTCTAAGTAAAGGTTGGGGTGATATTGAAAAGACTCCTATTATTTATATTGATTACTATGGTTTTATTGACATCATGTAAATTTTCATACAATAACAAACTACCATACAAAGATAAAAGAGTCTTGTCGAGAATTGAAAAAACCTATGAAAACTGTAATGGGTATAAATGTAAAGCTAATGTTAAAATTATTTCTGAGGAAACAGAGTCAATATATTTAATAGAAGAAACATATACCAAGCCTAATAAATATAGATTGGAGATTTTAAAACCAAAGGAAAGTAAAGGTATAATAATTTTAAATACAGATGATAAGATTTTTGTTGAGCATCCCTCCATCAAGCAGTCTATATCATTAATAACTATAAAATCATTAAATAAACAGATGTTAATGGGAGGGTTTTATGAAAAGTTATCTAATGCTAATAAAATAAATACTGAGAAAATAAATGGAGAAGAATATCTTACCTTTGAATTCAAGCTTGAAGAAAGAAATAAATATAGGGACTCTGCAAAAGTTTTGATAAAAAAGAAAGGTTTCACTCCATATAGGCTAAGCATTTTTGATGAAAGTGGAGGATTGCATGTGGAGATTACTTATGAAAACTTTAAATTTACTAAAAGGCTAAAGAAAAAACTATAAGGGGGTTTAAAAATGTATACTTTAGAAGAAATAAGACCAGTATGGGCAGAAATTAATTTAGATAATTTGGCTCATAATATTAGGGAGGTAAGAAAACATACAGATAAGGATGCATTAGTTACTGCTGTGGTTAAGGCAAATGGCTATGGACATGGTTCTGTGGAGATTTCAAGGACATTTTTAGATAACGGTGCTGATAGATTAGCCGTAGCTCTTTTAACAGAAGCCATAGAGTTAAGAAAAGGAAATATAACTGAACCTATTTTAATATTAGGCTATACTCCTCCAACCCAGTATGAGAAACTATTAGAATATAATATTATTCAGACTATATATAATTATGAGGATGCTAAAATATTATCTAATAAAGCAGTAGAATTAGGTAAAAAAGCCACTATTCATATTAAGATTGATAGTGGAATGGGCAGAATCGGATTTCTTCCTATAGAAGATTCTATAAAGGATATAATAAATATATCTAAACTTCCTAATATATATGTAGAAGGAATATTCACTCATCTTGCAAAGGCAGATGAAATAGATAAATCTCATGCAATGGAACAATTTGAAAAATATATGAAAGTTGTTAATAATTTAGAAAAACATGGATTAAGTATACCCCTAAAGCATGTTTCAAATAGTGCTGGAATTATAGATATACCAAAGTTTAATTTAAATATGGTAAGGGCAGGTATAATGATTTATGGTTTCTATCCATCTGAAGAAGTTGAAAAAAATATGAAATTGAAGCCAGCAATGGCTTTAAAGGCTAAGATATCTCATTTAAAGGTAGTACCTAAAGGAACGGGGATTAGTTATGGACAAATTTTTGTTACAGAAAAAGAATCTAAAATAGCTACTATTCCAATAGGGTATGCAGATGGATTTACTAGAATGTTAACTGGGAAGGCAGAAGTAGCTGTAAGGGGGAAAAGGGCAAAAATAGTTGGGAAAATATGTATGGATCAATGTATGATAGATGTTACAAATATAGATGATGTAAAATTAGGGGATGAGGTAGTAATATTCGGTTATGGATTAGATTGCCCTTCAGCAGATGAGTTAGCATCAAAGCTTGGTACAATAAACTATGAAATTGTATGTATGGTAGGGAGAAGAGTTCCTAGGGTATATATGTCAGGTGAAAAGATTGTTAAAATAAAGGATTATTTATTAGAATAAAATTAAAGGGAATAAATTTTTAGATAGGTTGACATGGACAATAGAAAACATATATAATTAACTCAGACTATTTTTATATATTTTATCTAAGACGTTTGTATGGGAGGTGTCTTTATGGCTGAGACTAGAAGGATAACTGTTAGTTTACCTAATAGCCTCCTTGAAGAAGTAGATGTAATGGTACCAATGGAGTATAAAAACCGTTCTGATTTTATAGCAGAGGCCATGAAACTCTTTATTAATGAAAAAAAGAAATTAGATATTATTGAGCAATTAAGGGAAGGATACAAAGAAATGAGTCAAATTAATTTAGTTCTTGCTGAAATGGGGTTAGAACAAGACATTGTTGATCTAGCAATATATGAGGCAAGTCTTAAGAGGCAGGCGATGTTATGATAGTTAAACGAGGAGATATATATTATGCTGATTTAAGTCCTGTTATAGGATCTGAACAGGGGGGAGTAAGACCTGTACTTGTTATTCAGAATGACATTGGGAACAAATATAGTCCTACCATTATTATTGCTGCAATCACTTCCCAGATAAATAAGGCGAAGTTGCCTACACATGTGGAGATAAATGCTCCAGAATACGGACTACCTAAGGATTCAGTAGTCCTTCTGGAGCAAATAAGAACCATAGATAAAAAAAGACTTCGTGAACGAATAGGGAGATTTAGTGATGAAATGATGGTCAATGTAGATGAATGTTTAAGAATAAGTCTAGGGTTAATAGAATTATAATAAATACATACATATTAAAAAATAAGCATTGTTTAATGCTTATTTTTTTATTGATTTTGTAGTATAATTATATCAATTGACAATGAAAACCATAAAAACAATATAACAAGAAGGCTAAGAAATATATAAAGATTATAGTCCATTGTCAATTCTACATTGTCCATTGATAAAAAAGGAGGTTAATACATATGAAGAATAAAGTTAAAAGAATAGGAATTGGATTAGGTGCATTGGTTATATTATTAGGAGCAACAACAGTATTTTCAGAGCCAGGTTCTGAGTCAGATCCATTGGTTACCCTTAGTTATGTGGAGAAAAAAATAGAGCAGTTAAAGTATTATGTTGATGAAAAATTAGGGACAAAGGGTAATGGAAATAATGATATAGGCTCATGGGCAGTGGTTGAACTTCCAAGTGGAAAGTCTTTAATTTGTAAAGATGGTACAGAAATAATATTAAGATCAGGAAATGCTAGAGCTATAGCAGTAGTAACTAATGGAATAATGAATGGATTAACTGATGTTACTGCTGGTAAGGATCTAGTGATGGAAGAAAATATAAAGGCAAACCACTTAATTATAGTACCAAGAGATGACGGCAGAGGTGCTAGAGCTTTGACAAATAGCTTTTTTCTTGTAAAAGGAGACTATGAAATACGATAGATAAATATAGCAGTTGATAAAATAAGATATAAAGGCTAAAATGGAATATAAGTCGAAATGGAGGAAATTTTATGGAACTAATGAATGCAAAGAAAATAACTATAATAGGATTAGGATATATCGGGTTGCCTACTGCTGCTATATTTGCTAAATCAGGTATGGAAGTATTAGGCTATGATATTAATGAAAGAGTAATAAATGCTTTAAACCAAGGAAAGATTATAATTGAAGAACCAGGACTTGAGGATTTAGTTAAAGAAGTTGTAGATAAAGGAAGTTTAAAAGGCATTACTAAATTAGAGAAGTCCGATGCCTTTATTATTTCTGTTCCAACGCCAATTAACAAGGATAAAACTGCTAATATGGATTATGTTAAAAAGGCAGTTGAGTCCATAGTACCAATACTTAGTAAAGGAAATATTGTGGTATTAGAATCAACTTCTCCACCAGAATCTACGGAGAAAATAATAGTTCCTATACTTAAAAAATCGGGACTTAATATAGGTGAAGAAGTTTTTGTAGCCCATTCACCAGAAAGAGTGTTACCAGGTAAAATAATTCAAGAGTTGATTGAAAGTGATAGAATTATTGGTGGAATAAATGAAAAATCTGCTAAGTTAGTTAAAGAGTTATACAGTGTTTTTGTTAAGGGACAAATATTTACAACAGATTCTAAAACAGCAGAAATGTGTAAACTTATGGAGAATACTTATAGAGATGTTAATATTGCATTAGCAAATGAGCTTGCTATAACCTGTGAAGAAATGGGAATAAATGCATGGGATGTTATAGAATTAGCCAATAGACATCCAAGAGTTAATCTTCACCAACCAGGGCCAGGCGTAGGGGGACATTGTTTGGCAGTAGATCCTTGGTTTATTGTAGAAAGGCAGAGTAAAGGAAATATTATTAGACTTGCAAGAGAAACTAATGATGGTATGCCAAAACATATATTAAATAAGTTAAAGGAAATTTTTCCAGATGAAAATGCAAAAATAGCTATATTAGGTCTTACATATAAGCCAAATATAGATGATATGAGAGAAAGTCCAATTGTAAATTTAGTAAGTTTATTAAGAGAGAATACTAGATTTACTTTATCATTACATGATCCTCATGCTTGTAAGGATAGTCTTGAAATAGGTAATCTTATGGTAGATTCACTATATGATGCAGTTAAAGATTCGGATTTAATGATTCTTGCAGTAAATCATAATGAATATAAAGATATAGATTTTGAGAAAGTTTCTACATTGATGAAAGACAAGCATATCTATGATACTAGAAATTTCTTAGATGAAGGCTTTCTTAAAGGTCTAGGTTTTAAAATTACATTGCTAGGTAGGGATTAAAGATGGAAAAAGTTTTGATTGTTGCCAATGAATTTCCACCAATGGGTGGGGCTGGTGTTCAGAGGACTACAAAATTTGTTAAATATTTACCTAAGTTTGGATATGAGCCAATAGTTATAACAAAAGAACATGTTTCAGATTTAACAGATAGTACTCTTTTGGAAGATTTACCTAAGGAATTGAAAATATATAGACTTAAACCTTATGATACTGTAAATAGAAAAGGATTTCTTAGATTGCCTTTTAAGTTTATAGGCACTAGATTATTATCACCAGATTCAGAATATTTTTGGTATTATTTTAACAAGGACAAGGTAGCTGAAATAATTAAAAAAGAAAATATAAATATAATATATACTACTTCATTTCCCTATAGTTCTCATTTAATGGGGTTATATATAAAAAGATTATTTCCAAGTGTCAGATGGGTAACTGATTTTAGAGATGAATGGACAAATAACCCTTATCACCTAGATAGTTGGCATAAAAGAGTAAAATTAAAGTTTGAAAAGAAAAAGGAATTGGAGGTTACTAATGAATGTGATTTTCTAATTACTAATACTCCTTTTATGTTAGAGAATTTTGTTAAAGATAATCCAGCTTTAATAGGACGTTCTACTTATATACCTAATGGGTATGACGAAGAAGATTTTGTTGGGCTTAGTGATTCAAGAGATGGTAAAGATAAGTTTGTAATAACTTATACTGGCTCTCTTTATGGTAGACGAAATTTAATTGAATTTTTAGAGGGCTTAAAAATAGCAATAGACAATAATAAAATTGATAAAAATAAACTTGAAATAAGGATTGTTGGCAATATATATCAAGAAGTTTTAGAGGAATATGCTAAAAAATATGATTTAGTAGAAAATATGAAATCATTTGGATATTTACCACATAGAGAAAGCATACAAATGCTATACAATTCAGATATCTTGCTATTGGTAATTGGCAAAGGAAAAGGTTCTAAGAATTTTTATACTGGAAAGATATTTGAATACATTAAAGTAAATAGACCTATTTTAGCAATTGTTCCCGAGGATGGGGCGGCTGCACAAGTAATAAATGAAACAAACACAGGAACTGTAGTAGATCCAGAAGATATAAATGGTGTTAGTATTGCTTTAGAAAAATATTATAATAGTTGGATAGAAGGAAAATTAACTCACGAACCAAAATGGGATAAAATTAAGATTTATAGTAGAGAATCTCAAGCCAAACAATTATCTGAGATATTAAAATTAGCAAATAATATTTAGTAATAATTTTAGGAAGGTGAAATTTGTGAAAAAAAGATGGAATTGGATAGATACAACTATAACGATTATAATAATATTAGCCGTTGTAGCATTCTTAAATAGGGGAAAGATAATAAACAAATCTAAAGAAGTGGTAACTGCAGGTGGTAAAAATATAATTATAACTGCAGAAGCTAGTGAATTGACTAAGGAAATGATAACGGATTTAAAGGTGGGAGATCAAATGTTTTCCCAAAATAACCTTCAAAAAGGGTTTGTAGAAGAGATAGATATTAATCCTAAGATACAATCAGTTGTAGGAGAAGATGGGAAGATTGTTACCTATGAAGATGCAGAAGAAATAACAGTAACAGTAAAAATTAAAGCTGAAGTTGCTTCATCTGGGCCTTATATGGATTTAGGTGGTCAAGAGATAAAGGTAGGGCTTCCTATAATATTAAAAACAACTACAGTTGAATTTCCTGGGACTATAAAGTATATAGAGGTGAAATAATGAAATTAATAGATGAAAAAGGTAGAATTTTTGGTAAAATAAACATTTTAGATTTTATAGCTATGGTTTTAGCAGTATTTTTAATATTTTTATCTGGTCTAAAGGTATTAAATAAAGATCTTACAGATTTATCAGTAAAAGATGAAATAGTTAATGTAGAAGTAGAGGCTACTATTGTAATAGATAAGGGTTATCTTGATGTAATAAAAGTTGGAGATCAATTAGGGGAAATGAAGCATTATTTAGATGCTTATGTGGAAGATGTTGAGATATTACCAGTAGAGGTAACAAATTTAGATAAAGATGGTAATGTGGTTATGTCAATTGATCCAATGATGGAAAAAGCTAGAATTAAATTTAAAGCAACTACTCCATATAAGAATTATAGTTACAAATTTGGTAAGCAGGAGTTAAGACAGGGAAAAACAATTTTTATAGAATCTGACTTGTATAGATTAAAGGCTCAAATAGTAAGTTTAAAGGTAGTTGATTAATATGGATATAAGAAAAGCTATTAAAGGAAGTTTTCTTTTCAATCTTATAATTGGGCTTAAAAAACTATCAGATAATAGTTTTTTATTTAGGTTGCAAAGTAAAACTGATAATAAAAGAAAGCATAAACCAGAAGAGTACAAGACTTGGATGGATATTAGTTTTATATATATGTTTTTTATGAATCTAGATAATAGACTCATGAGGATGGAAGAGTTTATATTTGAATCTTTAATGACTAGCAGAATTTTAAGTCCATTTATGAAGTTTAAAAGAGAAAGAATAGATGTACAAACTCCCATTAGGGATAATAGTTATTTATATAAAATAATTAGGAAGATAAAGGGGAAAGGTTCTTGGCTAGATTTATTAATATTTATTCCTGCTTCTTATTTTGTGATAGACTTTGTAATTAGAAGAACTAGAGGGTTAGCAGTTTTAGGTTCTGTATGGGACGAATTAGCATTGATTGTTTTAACTTTATATATAATTGCAAAGAGATTATTATCTGGTGGAAAAATCAAACATAATTTTACTCCAATGGATCTACCAGCAATTATCTATATAGTTATGGGAATTTGCCACGTACTTATAATTGCTCCTAATTTGGGCATAGCAATAGAAGGTTTTAGAGCAGTCTTTCAACATATTCTTTGGTATTTCATTGCTACACAATTTATTCGAAGTATTGAAGATTCAGAAAGAGTTATTAATTTAATGCTTTCCATAGGATTATTTATGGGAATTCATGCTGTTTATCAGTATATTGCTAGAGTTCCTATGCCAGGGAACTGGGTAGATACCACTGAAAATATTAGAACTAGGGCTTTTTCTATAGTTGGTAGTCCAAATATATTGGGTGTTATTTTTGTTTTATTTATACCTATTGCAATCTCAATGTTTTTAACTCATAAAAATAAATATATGAAAATATTTTACTTTTGTACAACTGGGTTTATGACATTAGGATTACTTCTTACACTTTCAAGAGGTGCATGGTTAGCCTTTGCTCTGGCTATGTTTATTTTTATTATTGCATTAAATCCCAGATTGATAGTTCCATTTATGGCATTTGTAGGTATATTTATTTTATTTGGCGGCTCATTAAGTCAAAGATTATTGTTTATGCTTTCACCTGTATATCTAGTAAAATCTGCTGCTGGAGGTAGATTATATAGATGGGATATAGGGATTAAAATGTGGCATAGGAATAGATTGTTTGGTGTTGGGTTAGGAAGATTTGGTGGGGCTGTGGCAATTAATAATCAATTGGCACCTTTTTACTTAGATAATTACTATTTAAAAACATTAACGGAAATGGGTGTATATGGTATAGTTGGATTGGCATTTGTTATTATATGTTTTATTATTTCTTCTATAAAAATAATAAAATATCAAAATGATACTAAAAATAGAATAGTTGCCATCGGATTATTTTCAGGAGCTACGGGGGTATTAGCACAAAATTTTGTTGAAAATATATTTGAAGTACCAGCTATGATTATATACTTTTGGATTGCTGTTGCATTGATAAATACTTTCGCACCACAGCATATAATTAATGGAAAGGGGGCTCTCAAATGAAGGTACTTCATCTAATAAGTGGTGGAGATACAGGTGGAGCTAAAACCCATATAATTTCACTTATAAGGGGTATCAACAAATTAATAGATGCTAAAATCATATGTTTTATTGAAGATACATTTTATTATGATGCCAAAGCTTCGGGCATAGATATTGAAGTGTTTAAGCAAAAAAATAGATCTGATATGTCAGTAGTCCGCAGACTTACAGATGAAATTGAAAAGGGAGAATATGATTTAGTCCATTGTCATGGTGCTAGGGCTAATTTTATTGCTATGTTTTTAAAGAATAAAGTAAATAAGCCTTTTATTACCACTGTTCATAGTGATTATAAATTAGACTTTAAAGATAATTTTTATAAGAGATTGGTATTTACAACATTGAATATACTTGCATTAAAACAGTTTGAATATTATATAGCTATTTCAGATACCTTTAAGGAAATGTTAGTAGATAGGGGATTTAGAAGAGATAAAATATTTACTGTATATAATGGAATTGATATGGAACAGGAATTAAAGTATGTATCTAAAGATGAGTTTTTCAAGAGATATGGAATTGACTATGAAGGGAAAGTTATAGTTGGAATTATTGCCAGACTAGATCAAGTAAAAAATCATGAAACATTTATAAGAGCAGCAGAGATTATATTAAACCAACGAAAGGATGTAATATTCCTCATAGCGGGAGAGGGAAATGAAATGAAGAAATTGGAGGCTTTAGTTGAAGAATTAAAATTAAAAGAATATATTCATTTTTTAGGATATGTGAATGATCCATATTCATTTTTTAATGCAATAGATATAAACACTTTAACTTCCATAAGTGAAAGTTTTCCCTATGCCATATTAGAGGGGGCTATAATGAAAAAACCTATTATATCTACCAATGTAGGTGGATTGAATAAATTAATTGAAGATGGGGAAAACGGATATTTGATTGAAGTAGGAGATAGTAAAACTTTATCGAATAAAATAGATATCTTGGCATCAGATAAGTCTAAAATTGAAAACATGGGTGAAAAATTATATAAAAAGGTTGAAGAAAATTACTCATCTAATGCAATGGCTAGAAAGCATGTAGAAATTTATCAAGAAATAATAGGTAGGATAAAATGAATCATATAATGCTTTTATTTGGAAAAGATAGTTTTTGGGAAAAGGAGAATTTCTATGGGATTTAAAAAATCAATTCTTATATCAGGATATTATGGATTTGATAATAGCGGAGATGATGCTATTTTAAAGGCCATAGTAAAAGATATTAAAGAATATAATAAAGAAATAAATATAACTGTGCTTTCCAAAAACCCTTTAAAGACTGAGAAAATGTATTCTGTAAATGCTATAAATAGATTTAAATTTAGAGAAGTGTTTATAGCTATGAAAAATTCATCTTTATTTATTTCTGGTGGTGGATCCTTGCTGCAAGATGTAACAAGCACTCGTTCCTTATTATACTATCTAGCTTTAATGAAAATAGCAAAACTATATAAGAAACCTGTAATGATATATGCTAATGGCATTGGTCCTATTAAAAAGAAATTAAATAGATTTTTGACAAGAAAGATATTAAATAAAGTAGATTTAATTACCCTTAGGGATGAAGACTCAAAAGAGTTTATATATGATTTAGGAGTTAAAAATAAAAATATAATAGTAACAGCAGATCCTGTATTTACTTTAGAGCCATCATCAAAAACTAGGGTAGTAGAAATATTTAACAGTGAAAAAATACCTACAAATAAAAAGTTTATAGGTATTTCAATTAGGCGATGGAAAAATGCAGATAATTTAAATAAAATTATATCTGATACTGTAAGACATATAATAAAAGAGTATAATGTAAATGTAGTTATGATACCAATGCACTATCCAGAAGATTTAGAAATAAGTCTTGAGATTAGTCAAATGGTAAGAGAAGAAGGCTGCTATGTAATATCAGGGAAATATAATGTTGAAGAAATAATGGGTATAATAAAAGAAATGGAAATTATTGTAGCAATGAGACTTCATTCCTTAATTTATGCAGCTACTCAAGAAGTTCCTATGGTAGGTTTATCCTATGATCCTAAAGTAGATGGAATATTACGTTCTATTGGAATGGATTATATTTGCAATGTAAATTACTTAGTATATAAGGATTTATTGGAAAAAATAAATAATGTATGGAATAATAGGGTGGAGATTAAAGAGCAGTTGCGAAAGCAAGATAAGGAGTTAAAAAATAAGGCTTTATCTAATGTAACTATGGCATTAGATTTATTAAAGGAGTAGATTGTTAAATGGATACCGTAGAAATATTTGGGGTAAAAATACATAACTTAACATTTGATGAGGTTGCTAAACAAGTAGAAAATTATCTAAAGGGTAATGAATTAAAAGCTATTTATACTCCAAATACTGAGATAGTTATGGGGGCTAAAGATGATAAAAAATTCAAGGAACTGATAAATAAGGGGGATTTAATAACAGCCGATGGCATAGGGCTTATATATGCTTCTAGAATTAAGAAAAAACCTTTAAAGGAAAGAGTCACAGGATATTATATATCCCTTAAGCTCCTTGATATAGCCAATGAAAACAATTATAGTTTATACTTATTAGGAGGAAAGGATGGAGTTGCTAAATTAGCGGCAGAAAATATAGAAAAGACTTATCCTAATATTAAAATAGCAGGTTACCATCATGGATATTTTAAAGGCAGTCACAATGGCCATAAAAATCATGAAGAAGAGGTTCAAATTATTAAAGATATAAATTCTTCAAATCCAGATATAATATTTGTTGGATTAGGTTTTCCTAAACAAGAAACTTGGATAGATGCAAATAAAGAGAATATAAAATCAAAGGTTATAATAGGCAATGGTGGTGTGATGGACATTTTATCAGGAAATACTAAGAGTGCACCTAAGATATTTGAAAAACTGGGGTTAGAATGGTTCTATAGATTAATCAAAGAGCCTTCTAGAATTAAAAGACAAGTAGTATTGCCTAAATTTATGTTTAAAGTATTATTTTCTAAGGATGTAGTAAAGTAAGGAAGGGGAATTTTATGGCAAATAATGAAAGATGGTATAAGACTGTATATAGCTATGTTCTAATAAGTATTGGTGTATTCTTGATGTCTATAGCCTTGGATTATTTTTTAGCACCAAATACCATAGCTCCTGGTGGAGTTACAGGATTTGCTGTAGTTATAGAAAAAATAGTCAAAGTTCCTATATATATTACAAACTTAGCAATAAATATTCCGTTATTTATTTTTGGTGCAAAAATTTTAGGAAGAGGAACAGCTATAAAGACTTTATATGCAACTATATTATTATCTTTCTTTTTAAAAGTTTTACCACCAATAGTTTTAACACATGATTTATTATTATCTGCCATATTTGGAGGGGTATTATGTGGTATAGGGTTAGGATTGGTCTTTAAATTCGGTGGAACTACTGGAGGAACTGACTTAGCAGGTGCTATACTGAATAATAAAATACCAAGTCTAAGTGTAACTACATTTATGACAATGATTGATTTATTTGTAGTTGTCTTTGCAGGCGTAGTAGGAAGAAACATTGAGATTTCTCTATACTCAATTATTGCTATGTTTGTTATAATGAAGGTAATAGATATGATTTTAGAAGGAATAGGATATCAAAAGGGATTTTTTATTATTTCTGATAATCCCGATAAAATAAGTGAAAAACTTATGATGGAAATAGGTAGAGGGGTGACTTTATTAAAAGGTAAAGGTATGTATTCAAAGGAAGATAAAGATGTTCTTTTATGTGTAGTATCTAGGTCACAATTTGCTAATGTAAAAGATATAGTAAAGGAAACTGACCCCTATGCTTTTGTTATGGTATCTGAAATGTATGAAGTATTAGGTGAGGGATTTACCTATGATAAAAAACATTAGGAGGGATATAATGGATTTAAAAGAAATAGCTCGAAATATTAGAGTAGATATAATCAATATGTTAGAAAAATCTCAATCAGGACACCCTGGGGGCTCTTTATCAGCAGTGGAAATATTAACAACTCTATATTTTAAAGAGATGAAAGTAGATATTAAAAACCCTAGATGGGAAGGCAGGGATAGATTTGTATTATCAAAAGGGCATGCTTCTCCAGTTTTATATTCTACTTTAGCTGAAAAAGGATTTTTTTCTAAAGAAGAATTGAATAATTTTAGAAAGTTAGGCTCAATATTACAAGGACATCCAGATATGAAGGATATTCCTGGTGTTGATATGACAACAGGTTCTTTAGGACAAGGATTGGCAGCTGCAAATGGCATGGCATTAGCAGGCAAATTAGATAATAAAGATTATAGGGTATATGCATTAATAGGAGATGGAGAGTCTCAAGAAGGATTAATTTGGGAAGCAGCCATGTTAGCTGCACATTATAAATTAGATAATCTAACTGTATTTTTAGACTATAATGGACTTCAAATCGATGGACCAAATAATGAAATAATGAATATCGATCCAATTGATGATAAATTTAGAGCATTTGGTTGGCATGTATTAACTATTAATGGACATTCCTTTGATGAAATATTAAATGCAATAGATGAAGCAAAAAATATTAAAAACAAACCTACTATGATAATTGCTCATACTCACAAGGGTAAAGGTATATCATTTATGGAAGATAAGGTAGGTTGGCATGGGAAGGCTCCGTCAGCTGAAGAAGCTTCTAAGGCTTTAGAAGAATTGGGAGGTGGATTAAATGGCTAATATGATTGCAACAAGGGATGCTTATGGAGAGGCATTAAAAGAATTAGGCGGGAATAATGAAAATATAGTGGTATTAGATGCAGACCTTTCAGGTTCTACTAAGACATCTGTTTTTGCTAAAGCTTATCCAGAAAGATTTTTTAATGTAGGTATAGCAGAACAAAATTTAGTAGGTACAGCAGCAGGATTAGCTACTGCAGGCAAGATTCCTTTTGCAAGTAGTTTTGCAATGTTTGCTACAGGTCGTGCTTTTGAAATTATAAGAAACTCAGTATGCTATCCAAAATTAAATGTAAAAATTGCAGCAACTCATGCAGGTTTAACTGTAGGAGAAGATGGAGCAACTCACCAAGCATTAGAGGATATTAGTCTAATGAGATCTTTACCTAACATGGTAGTATTAAGTCCTGCAGATGCTATAGAAACAAAGCAATGTATATTTAAAGCCGCAGAACATAATGGACCAGTATATATAAGACTTGGAAGGGCAAAAGTTCCTGTAATATTTGATGAAGATTATAAATTTGAAATAGGTAAAGCTGTGGAGTTAAAAGAAGGAAAAGATATAACTCTTATAGCCACAGGAGTTATGGTTGCAAAGGCATTATCTGCATCAGAAAAATTGGCCGAAGAAGGTATATCAGCAAGGGTTATAAATATGGCTAGTATTAAACCTATAGATGAAGATATTATAATAAAAGCAGCTAAAGAAACAAAAGGAATAGTTACTGTTGAGGAACATAGTATAATAGGAGGGTTAGGTAGTGCAGTAGCAGAGGTAGTATCTGAAAAGCAACCAACTCGTGTTATTAGGATTGGGACTATGGATACCTTTGGAGAATCAGGAGATGGATTTGAATTACTGGATAAATATGGACTTAATATAGATAATATTGTAAATAAAGCAAAAGAATTATTATAGTATGTAAACCTCTGATTATGTATAAATCAGAGGTTTTTTATAAGAAATAAGGATTTTTCGTCAATTAGTTTCAAAAAAGCCTTTTTTATAAAATATACATAATATAGTCCCGTAAAGAATATTAATTATATAAGATTAATATTGGGGGGATAAGATTGAAAAGAAATCAAATTATTGCCTTGGCAATTATTTTAGTTATGGGAATTCTATTTATACCTAGATTATTAAAAGGTAGTGACAGTCAAGTTAAATTTAAAGTGGTACAAGAAGATGAAATACCAGAAAAGATTTCTGAAATGCTGCCTAAATATTTAACAGAAGAAAGAGCTTTAACATGTAAATACGAAGATGATATTTATGTTGTAGTTACAAGAGGGGAAAAAAATTCAAAGGGATATTTAGTAGAAATAGTCCAAATTGCAAAAGAAAAATATAATAAAGATGTATATGATTTAATAGTCTATGCAAAATTTACAGATCCAGATCCCAATGAAATAGTTGAACAAGAATATGACTATCCATATATTGTAGTAAAGACTAATTTAAAAAGTATGCCAGAGGAAGTACATTTAGATATTGAGTATAATGAATAAAATTAAATACTTATAATAAATATCTATGAATAGAGAACTAATCCTTATTGTCAGACTGTTGATAAAGTAAAATTTATCAGCAGTTTTTTTGTTTTTAAAAAGGGTTTTGACCTGTAAATGTCGAATATATAAATTAGTAGGTTAAAGAGGTTTTACTGCTTTAATCTATTGTGCTGGAAAATATTACATAAAGGGTTTTAATGATTTATGTCGAAATAATGTAATAGGTAACAAAAAGGTTACAAAAGAAAATGTAAATTGAAGGGAGAAATTATATGAAGAAAATCACAAAAACAGCAATAGGAACTGTTGCATTAACTCTTTGTATTAGTACCACTAGTTTTGCAGCAAATCATATAGTAAAAAAAGGAGATACGTTTTGGAAAATTTCTCAAAAATATGGAGTTTCAATAGAAAGTATATTAAAAGAAAATAAAGCTAATAAAAAAACAATAATTTATCCTGGACAAGTTATAAAGATTCCAGGAAGGCAAATAAAAAAGAATTCTGTAAATAGAGGAACTGTAGATACAAGAACAATAAATAATATTATTGAAGTACAAAAAGAGGAAATAATACAAGAAACATCAGTTAAGGAAACTACATATGGAGAGTATCTTAATTGGTTTAATGAAGTGGATAAAATAGTTCCAAGGGGAGCAGAGTTTAAAGTAATAGATTTTTACACTGGTAAATCTTATATGGTTCAAAGATCAGTGGGTTCAAATCATGCAGACTGTGAGACATTAACTAAAGAAGATACTGATATTATGAAATCTATATGGGGAGATTTTAGTTGGACAAGAAGACCTGCTATTGTAGAATATAATGGGAGAAAGATAGCAGCCAGTGTAACTTTTATGCCCCATGCAGGATTAGATAGCGTAGCAGGAGGAGTAGTGACGAATAATAGGTCAGGTGGATATGGTAGAGGGATTAACTTTGATTATATAAAGGGTAATGGAATAGACGGACATTTTGATATACATTTTGCAGGCAGTACAAGACATATGGATGGAAAACAAGATAATGAACATCAAAAAATGATAAAAATAGCAGCAGGAATAAAATAAATGCAATGGGGTTTCCCCATTGCATTTATTTTATAAATAATAGGGAAACCCTATTTTAATATATCACTAATGCTTAGACATAAGTTTTTTATAATTTAATCTTTTTGTAAACAAATATAAAATTTAGAATACATTGAACTATGAAATAGTGTATAATTAAAGGAGTTATTTATGGAGGTGATTCCAATGTTAGAAAAATATAAAGTTTTAGTTGAAAAACTAAGAAATCAATGTGATCCAAATATATTTCCCCATGCTACTACTAAAGATTGGGTGATAGATAGAGAGCTAATAGGGCAGGATAGAGCTATGGAAGCTTTAAAGTATGGGCTTTCTATGAGGAGAAAAGGATACAATATATATGTATCAGGTTTTGCAGGTACAGGAAGAAGCTCTTATTCATATTTAGTTGCAGAGGAATTTGCTAAGAAAAGATCCACACCATATGATTGGTGTTATGTATATAATTTTAAAAGACCAAATTGTCCAAAGGCAATAAATTTAGAGGCTGGCAAAGGCATGAGTTTTAAGAAGGAAATAGAAACTGCTATAAAAAATATAGATATTGAAATACCTAAGGCATTAAGTTCAAAGAGCTATGAAGACAATAAAAACTCCATATTTAATGAAAATAAAAAAATGGCTGAAAATATATTAATAGAATTAAATAATTTTGCTAAAGAATATAATTTTGTATTTAAGCAAACAGAAAGGGGCATATTGAGTATTCCCTTAGTTGATAATAGACCTATGACAGATGAAGAACTTGATAGACTGTCAGATGAAGATATGGATAGACTTGGGGATATATCAATAGAATTAACTCAGAAATCTTATGATTACATTAAGCGAATAAAGAATATAGAAATTAAATTAAAAAATGAAATAAAGAAGCTAAAGGAAGAACAAGTTGCATTAGTGGCAACTACATTTATAGGACCAATTCAAGTAAAATATAGAAAAAATGAGGGAATAACCAATTTTCTTTTAGATATGAAAGAAGATATTGTCAAAAACTATGAAATGTTTTTAGATGATGAAGAAGAAAACTATATGGAAAAAATATTTCTTCAAGGAAATAAGAAAGAAGAATTTTTAAAAAGATATTTTGTCAATCTTTTTATAGATAATAGTTATAAAGAAGGAGCACCAGTAATAAAAGAGATGAATCCAAATTATTATAACTTATTTGGTAAAATAGAATATGCTAATGAAATGGGTGTGGCAAAAACTGATCATACTAGGATTAAACCAGGATCTATGCATGAGGCTAATGGAGGATATATATTAATTCAGGCAAAAGATGTTCTGCAAGACAAATTTTCTTGGGATGGACTAAAAAGGGCAATAGCTACTGAAGAGTTAAAAATTGAAAATATTTATAGTTCTAATTTAACATCTGAAACCTTAAATCCTGAAGCAATACCATTAGATATTAAAATAATAATCATAGGAGATTATATGACATATCATCTTTTATATACTTATGATGAAGAGTTTAAAAAACTTTTTAGAATAAGAGCTGATTTTGATACTGAAATGGAGAGAAACAAGGAAAATATATTAAAAATTGGTTCATTTGTAGCTTATCAATGTAAAAAGGAAAATCTATTACCATTTAATAGAGATGCCTTAGGGGCAATAATAGATTTAAGCAGCAGAATAGCAGATGAAAAGGATAAACTTACTGCAAGTTTCAATAACTTAGTAGAAGTAATATATGAAGCTGATGGATGGGCATTTAGTAAAGGGAAGAATATAGTTACGAAGGAAGATGTGGAAATAACCATATCTAAGAGACAATATAGAAATAATTCATATGAGGAAAGACTTTTAGAATTGATAGACAATGGAACTATTTTAATAGATACTGAGGGAGAAAAGATTGGAGAAATAAATGGACTTTCTGTCATTGATTTGGGGCAATATTCCTTTGGAAGACCTACTAAGATAACTGCAAATACTTATTTTGGTAAAGATGGAATAATAAATATTGAGAAGGAAACAGACCAAAGTGGAAATATTCATGATAAAGGAGTTTTAATCATGAGTGGGTATTTAGGGGAAAAATATGCTCAAAATATTCAACTATCTATGACAGCTAGTATTACTTTCGAGCAATCCTATGATGGTATAGATGGTGATAGTGCTTCTAGTACAGAGCTATATGCCATATTGTCAAGTTTAGGAGATATACCAATAAAACAAGGAATTGCAGTTACAGGCTCTGTAAATCAAAAAGGAATAATTCAACCTATAGGTGGAGTAAATGAGAAAATAGAGGGTTTTTATAATGTATGTAAGCTCAAAGGATTAAGAGGTGGAGAGGGAGTTATAATTCCAAGTAAAAACATAGACAATTTAATGTTAAATGAAGAAGTAATAGACGCAGTAAGGAAAGGGATATTTACGATTTATGCTATAAATACAATAGATGAAGGAATGGAAATATTAACGGGGATAAAAGCAGGAGAATTAAATGAGAATGGGGAATATGAGGAAAACACCATTAATTATTATGTTCAAGAAAAATTAATATATTATGCTATGTTAGATAAAGAGTTTGAAGAGTAATATGCGACAGGGGACGGTTCTCCTGTCGCATTACTTGTTTTATAAATTATAAAATTATTCTGTTGCATAATTATCAAAATATCCTTGAATATATACTATAGGAGTACCCTTATCTCCGCTACCACTGGTTAAATCACAAAGGCTGCCTAATAAATCTGTTAATCTTCTAGGGGTTGTCCCTAAAGATTCTTCTTTTTTAGATAAACTGCTATCTTTATTATTTATTTTTTGTTTAACAGCTTCCATAACTTCATCACCGTGTAAATCATCTAATTCTGTATCTACAATATATTTCAGCTTCAATTCATTTGGAGTGCCTTCTAATCCTTTAGTGTATCCTGGAGAAACTACAGGGTCTGCAAGTTCCCAAATTTTTCCCACTGGATCTTTAAAAGCGCCATCTCCATAAATCATAACTTCAATATTTTTTCCGGTTTTTTCTCTTACTTTTTCTTGTACAGATTCAACAAAACTTTGACAATCTCTAGGAAATAACTTTAACTCATTTTCAGAAGCAAGATTTGAGCCAAGTACGCCATATTCTGGATTATAGCCAGAACTATCTATAGATGAGTTTAAAATATCATCTAAACCATAAACAATGTTAGCACCGGATTCTTTAAGAATTCTTTTGGTTCTGTGTCTATCATGGATATTTGCCACCAATATATCTTTAGTATAATCTAATATTGTTCTTGGATTATTAGAGAAAATTATTTCAATATTATCTTTACCTATTTCTTTATACATACTTACATAATCTACACCTGTAAAGGGATGTACAACTTTTTCACCAAAAAGCTTTCTATAATCGGATTCTGTTAATATATCTGTATATGGATTAATTTTCAATTCATCCATTTTATCTATATCCATTAAATGATTTCCTACTTCATCAGAAGGATAAGAAAGTAGCAATACTACCTTTCTTCCACTTGATATTATTCCTTTTAATATAATTGAAAATCTATTTCTACTTAAAATAGGGAAGACTAATCCTACAGTTGAAGGGAATTTAACCTTGATATCCTTAGCTATGGCATCTGAAGTAGCATAATTTCCTTGAGCCCTAGCTAATAGTGATTCTGTAATACCTAAAACATCCCTATCTCTAATAGAGAAGTCTTCAGAGCTAGCTGCTAGGAGTAAAGAATCAACTACAATATTAGCTAAATCATCACCTTCTTTAACAATGGGAGTTCTAATCCCCCTTGCTGTAGTGCCTATTCTTCTTACCATTATAATTCCTCCTAAATAACAAATTAAATACCTCATATATTATACCACTAATAATGGAAATTAAAAGCTTAGTATAAAGTTTATTTTTCTAAGCAATTTATTGTCTCCTTTTCTGTTATTATAAAGTCAACAGGGATATCAAAGGAGTCTTTGGGAACTTCCTCTACGATTTGCAAGTCAAATGCTAATCCTATTGTATTTACTTTTTCTTTAAACTTAGACAAGAATCTATCGTAGTAACCTCCACCGTATCCGACCCTATAGCCATCCCTAGCGAAAACAACACCAGGAACTAAAACTAAATCTATAGTATTAAAATCAATAAATCTTAAAAAATCCTTTTTAGGAGTAAGGATATTGTAATATCCTATTTCAAGCTCAGAAAAATCTAAAATCTTAGAAACCTTTAATTCTTTAGTTTCTGGTATAGTAATAGGAACAACGACTGATTTACCATTTTTTATAGAGTTTTTAATTATTTCATGTGTAATTATTTCATCTCCAAAGCTAATAAAAGACATAATAGTTTTAGCATTTTTATAATAATCCATTTTATATAGTTTATTTTCGATAATATTACTATAGTTTACAATATTTTCTGTAGATAATTCAGCTCTTTTTTGCAAAATTTTCTTTCTTAAAATTTTTTTATCCAAAATAATCACCTCTTATGGTTTATTTATCTTACATTTTATATTATAATATACAATTAAGGGAAAGTAAAAAGGGGTTTGGAAATTAATGGGACTTTACTCAAGTTTTAATATATTATATTATAGAAAAACGGGGTGGTAAGATTGATAAAACTTGTGAATGTAAGCAAAGAATACGATAATAATGTTAAAGCACTTTCAAATATAGATTTAGAAATACATAAGGGTGAGTTTGTTTTTTTGGTAGGATCATCAGGTGCTGGGAAATCTACACTGATTAAACTCTTATTGAAGGAAGAGGAGCCTACAGATGGTAAAATAATGTTGAAGGATATGGATATAACAAAGGTTAGAAATAGAAGAGTACCATATATTAGAAGAAATATAGGTGTGGTTTTTCAAGATTTTAGATTATTGCCTAATAAGACAGTATATGAGAATGTAGCTTTTGCCATGGAGATAATAGGGGCTCACCCTAAGGAAATAAGAAGAAGTGTACCAATGGTATTAAGTATGGTAGATTTAAGTAGGAAAGCTTCTAGTTTTCCAGACCAATTATCTGGTGGTGAGCGTCAAAGGGTATCTATTGCCAGAGCCATTGTTAATAGTCCGCCAGTTTTAATCGCAGACGAACCTACTGGAAATTTAGATCCAGAAACTGCATGGGAAATAATGAAGGTTTTATCTGAAATTAATGGCAGAGGCACTACTATACTTATGGCAACTCATGCAAAGGATATAGTAAATAAGATGAAGAAAAGAGTAATAGAAATCCATGATGGCAAGTTAATTAGGGACGAACAGAAGGGTGGATACGGTGATGCGATTTCGGGTGTTTAAGAATATAGTAAAGCAGGGATTTCAGGGTATGTGGAGAAATCGAGGTATGGGATTAGCTTCTGTTGGTTCTATATCAGCTGTACTTATTATATTAGGTATAGTTTTAATTTTGATTTTAAGTATAAATAATTTAGTCCTAGAGGTAAAAACTAAGTTTGATGAGATACAAGTGTTTTTAGAATTAGATTTAGAAGATAAAGATATAGGGATTATAGAGGAAGCTATAAAATCAAAGGAAGGCGTATTATCAGTAGTATTTCGTTCTAAAGAACAAGGGCTAGAAATTATGAAAGAAGAATGGGAGGGAGATTCTTATTTATTGGATGGGTTGGAAGAAAACCCGCTTCAGAACTCTTATATAATTCAATTACAGGATATAAAGTATGCAGATTCAGTAGTTAAAGAGCTTAAAACTATAAAAGGCATAGAGGATGTAAAATATTATAAGGATATAATAGACAAGCTTATGATAATTGCTAATTATATTAGAGTTGGTGGTATTGTTGTAATAGGAGTTTTGGTATTAGTTTCTGTATTTATTATTTCCAATACTGTAAAAATTACAGTAGCCTCAAGAAGGCGAGAGATAAATATAATGAAATATGTAGGTGCAACCAATGGATATATAAGAGGGCCTTTCATTATAGAAGGGGTTTTATTTGGTCTTATAGGTGCAGCATTATCTATAGTAGTTATAAACTATGGTTATGAATATTTCTTTAAATCAGTAAGTGATAAGCTTTATGTGCTTTTAACAGTATATTTAGTATCACCGGCTTTATTGGTGAAGGACATAACAATAATGTTTACTGCAATAGGTGTTGGTATAGGAGCATTAGGCAGTATATTATCTTTAAAACGTTTTCTTAATGTATAGGGGGGACAATATGAAAAAGAAAAAAATTATATATCTAGTATTGGCTTTAATATTTACATTTAATTTTATCCAAGTATATGCTGCGGATACAGTGGAAGATTTAAAGAAAAAACAAACAACAATTGATAAGAAAATAAGAGATACTAAAAAGGAAATAAAGGCAATTGAAAAAAGGACAAAAGATGTATCAAAGGAAATTGAAACTTTGGATGCAAAGATGTCAAGTGCCAGTAATGATTTAAATAAAGTGGAGAAAGAATTACAAGATTTAACTTTAAGTATTGAAAAAACCACTGCAGAATTAAAAGAAGCCGAGGAAAACATAAGTGATAAAAAGGAAGTATTTGGAAAGAGATTGAGAGTAATGTATAAAAATGGCAATGTAGGGTACTTAGAGGTTCTTTTATCTTCTGCAGATATTAAAGACTTTTTATCTAGGCAAGATATGGTAAAGGCAATAGCAAAACATGATACAGAGTTAATAGAGTATATGAAGGAACAAAGAGATATAATTGATACAAAGAAAACCCAACTACAAACACAAAAAAAATCTATGGAAATATCAAGGAATAAATTAGAAGCAAGGAGAAGAGATTTAGCAAAAGCTACTAGAGAAAAAGAAGACTTAATGGGAAGACTTGCAAAGGATAAACAAGCATACGAAAAGGAATATGATAAATTAAATAATTTTGCTAAGGAAATAGAGTCACAAATAGTTAAATTACAGCGAGTTACTGGACCTTATTCGGGAGGTACTATGTCATGGCCTGTACCTGGTTACTCAAGAATTAGTTCGCCATTTGGATATAGAGTTCATCCTGTTTTTAAGACTAAGAAATTGCATACAGGAATAGATATACCAGCACCTACTGGGACAAGCATTAAGGCTGCTTCAGCGGGGACTGTAATATATTCGGGAACATTAGGTGGTTATGGTAAGGCAGTAATGATTGACCATGGTGGAGGAATAGTTACACTTTATGGGCATAATTCATCCTTAGTTGTATCAGTAGGTCAAGAGGTAAAACGTGGAGATACAATTGCAAAAGCTGGTAGTACTGGAATATCTACTGGTCCTCATTGTCACTTTGAAGTAAGAAAAAATGGGGCTTATGTAGACCCAATACCATGGTTAAGGGGAAAATAGGCTATATTTGAGAATAGAGAAAGAGAGATAAAGAATAACTTTATCTCTCTTTCTGATTATAGCAGTATAATATGTGCTATATAGATTTGTTTTTTACTCTGTAGTCTGTTGGAGTACAGTTGTAAGTTTCTTTGAATATTTTATTGAAATAAGAAGTATCCACATAACCTAAGTCCAGAGCGATATCTTTAATATATAAATCAGTATTTATTAATAAATATGCTGCCTTTTTTAACTTTGCATTTTGAACATGTTGCTGGAATGTCATATTTGTTTCTTTTTTAATTAAATTAGATATATAATTTGGATGGTAATTAAAATGTTTGGATAAGCTATGCAAAGTTACATCATTATAGTTAATGGATATATACTTAATCATTGAATTCACTATGGAGGCATTTATAAATGTTGATAGAGAAGTGAGGACTTCACTATCTTCAGATTTATATAGATATTCAAAAAGAAATAGTAAAGCTGCCTCCAATAAATCCGTGTTTTTGTTTTTAACTAAAGACAGCATAATATATAATAGCTGTCTTACTGTAAAATTATTGCATTTAAACAAAGTATGAGCTTTGTTGTTTTCCCTTCCCATTAGGCAAAAATTGATGAAATTATAAAAAATTTCATATTCTGAGAGTTTTTTCATAAAACTAGGATGAAAAAATGTTCTTTTAAAATAGAAATTAAAAAATACAGTATCCTCTGTATTTGGACTGATTTTTAGTCTAGAGTGTGCATTCACAAAAAGAAAATGATCCTTAGACAATATTGCTGACAAATCATTAACATGAACATTTAGGCTGCCATTTGTTACATAAATAACTTTAGTGTAAGGAAAGTTATCTCCTAGGTCAAGTGAAATGTTTGTTAATATAAAAGCACAATATGTTTCAGAACTATTTTTGAAATTATCAAAAAGTTCATCTAAATATGCTTTTTCAGATATTGAAAAGTTATTATACAAAATATTACAACCATTGCTACATTTAATATTATTTTCCATAATTCATACCACCTTAAAATAAACTGTACATGAGATTAATCTAACCCATAATGAAATTAATTAAATATGATATCATTTTAGATGAATTTATTATTCAGTAATTCATTTATAAACCAGTGTAAAAGTATAATAACAAAACAATTATATTAATTATTATACTTTTATGCAATTATTATGTCAAATGTATCAAGATTAAATTTAAGGGTTAGGAGGAAGGTTATATGAACAGAGAACAGAGGATTATGGCAGCATTACGTAATCAAGAAGTAGACAGAGTACCTGTTAGTGCATGGATGCATTTTTCAGAAGTAGATCAAGACCCAATATCATTAGCTCAAACACAAGTTGCCTTTAATGAGGAGTATGACTTTGATTTTATAAAGCTAATGCCTTTTGGAACATATTCAATTCAAGATTGGGGTGCACAATTAAAGATATATTGTCATAAATATCATGAACCTATTATAATAGCACCTGGAATAAAGGAAGTAAGTGATTATTCAAAATTAGAAGTATTACCTGCTTATTACGGTACTTGGGGAAAACAGCTACAATTATCTCAACAAATATCTAAAATTATTCCAAAACACACACCTTATGTACAAACAATATTTAGCCCAATTTCTACATTGAAAAAATTAGCAGGAGATAGACTATTTAAAGATATTAAGGAAAATCCAGCAGAAGTACACAAAGCATTAGAGGTTATAACTGCAACAACAATTAATTTTGTTAAAGAGAATATAAATGCTGGAGTAAGTGGATTCTTTTTAGCTACTCAAAATGCTAATTACGATTTAATGAATGATGAAGAATTTAAAGAATTTGGAATGAAATATGACTTAGAATTAATAAAGTCTTATGCAGATCAGACATATTTTAATATTATACATATCCATGGTGATAATATAATGTTCGATACAATAGCTGAAAATTATCCAGTAAATTGCATTAACTGGCATGACAGACATACATTCCCAAGCCTATCAGAAGCAAGAAAGAAAACAGACAAATGTTTCTTAGGTGGAATACAAGAAGTTCCATACTTTGTTGATGGAGTATTAAATTATGATAGTATAATGGCAAGAAGCACTAAAGAACAAATATTAGAGCATGCTAAAGAAGCTATTGAAGAAATAGATGGAAAAGGATTTATTTTAGGACCTGGTTGTGTCGTTGACCCTAAAACAGCAAAGGAAAATTTAAAAGCACTTAGAGAATCTGTAGAGGTACTTAGAAAATCTGTTAACCTAGATTAAGGAGGATAAAAATGGCTGAGAAAACTGTTAATGTGAAAAAAAAGAGGGAATTTCCACATACGCTTATAATAATTAGTTGTATAATTGTTTTGGCAGCATTGTTAACTTATATAGTTCCAGCAGGACAATATGACCGTGTTGAAGATCCAGCTTCAGGAAGAGTATTAGTTGATCCAAGTTCATACCATGGGACTGAAAAGAACCCAGCTTCTATAATGGATATATTTACAGCTGTACCTAAAGGATTTTTAGCAACAAGTTGGATATGTTTTTTAATCCTAATAGTAGGAGGTACTTTTTCAGTAGTTACTAGTACTGGTGCTATTCAAGCATTTTTAAACAAGGCTATTTCCAAGGCTAAAGGAAAGGATATTTATTTTATACCTGTATTAGTATTTATTTTCTCGTTAATACCAACATTTATTGGAACACTAGAAGCTTATTTAGCTTTCGTTCCATTAGGAGTTCTATTAGCACGTTCAATGGGATTAGATGCATTAGTTGGAATTAGTATAGTAGTTGCAGGTGGAGGAGCTGGATTAGCATCCGGTATATTTAATCCATTTACAATAGGTACAGCTCAAGGATTAGTTGGTTTACCTTTATTCTCCGCTGCATGGTATAGAGTCATTGCATTTATTGGATTCAACTGTTCAGTTTCTTTTTGGACAGTAAAATATGCTAAGAGTATTAGAAAAGATCCTAAAAATAGTATTATATATGATGTAGAGCAAGCAGCTAAGAAAGATGCAGAAGAGCAAGTAATGCCTGAGTTAGATGCTAAAAACATAGGAATTTTGTTAGCAGTATTTGCAGGTATGGCATTTGTTGTATATACAGCATTAACTGGAGGAGATTTTAAAACAGAAGTACCAGCTATATTCTTAATGATGATGTTAGTAGTTGGTGTTATTGCTAGATATTCACCAAATAAATTGATGGAATTATTCGTTAAAGGTGCATCAGGAATGGTTGGAGGAATAATGGTAGTTGGATTTGCAAAGGCGATCGCTATTATTATGGAAGGCGCAGGAATGATTGATACAATTGTATATGCATTATCAGGAATGTTAACAGGAACATCAAAGGTATTTGGTGCAGTTACAATGTTCTTTATTCAATATATTACAAATTTCTTCATAATTTCAGGAGCTGGACAAGCGGCAGTTACTATACCAATATTATCACCTATTGGAGATATAATTGGAATAACTCAACAAACTGTTTGTGCTGCTTTCCAATATGGTGATGGTATTACTAATCTTTTATTACCTATGTCACCATTAACATCAGGAGCAATAGCTATAGCAGGTATTAGTTATCCAAAATATTTTAAATACATTTGGAAGATAATTCTTACAAATACAATTATTGGAGCTATATGTGTAGCAATTGCAGCAGCAATAAATTTAGGGCCATTTTAAACAATTTAAGAAACAAAAGATAAAATAAGGGGTTAATTTAAGTGAATATTAAAGAACAAATTATTGAAATATTAAAAAGAGAAGTAAAACCTGCAGTTGGCTGTACAGAACCAGTAGCAGTTGCATTAAATACAGCTTATGCAGTAAACTTATTACCTGCTGATTCTAAGGAAATCTCAAAAATAACAGTAGAAGTAAGCAAGGGTATATATAAAAATGGTATGGATGTTGGAATACCAAATACTGATAAAATAGGATTAGATATTGCTGCCTCCTTGGGGGCAGCCACATCTCCTAAATATGGATTAGAAATTCTAGGAAAGATTACTGATGAAGAATTAAAAAAATCTGAGAAAGCATTAGGAACATATGAAATAGATGTTAAAGTTGCTAAAGATAACAATAAATCAGTTTATATAAAAACAATTGTAGAAAATGCTAATCATATTGCAACAGCTATAACAGAAGATAAACATGATAATATAGTTTATTTATCATTAGATGGTAATGAAGTATTAAATAATAGAAATGAAGCAACCGATAAAGCTACAAAAGATAATCCTGATGAGGGATTTTACAACTTATCCATAGATACTATTGTTAAAGAAATTGAAGATATGGACTATGAGGATATTAAGTTTTTATTAGATGGTATGGAAATGAATATCCAAGTAGCTCAAGCTGGAATAAAAGCAAAATATGGTTTAGGAACAGGATATAGTTATAATAAAAACATTGAAAATGGCATTATTTCAAAAGACCTTGGAAATTTAGCTTATATGCTAACAGCAGCAGCATCAGATGTTAGAATGTCAGGTCAATCCATGCCTGTTATGAGTTCCAGTGGAAGTGGAAATAATGGTTTGACTGCTATACTGCCAATAGCTGCATATAAAGAAATTAAAGAAGTAAATAATGAAGATTTAGCCAAAGCATTAGCCATTAGTCATATAATTACATCTTATGTTAAAAAATATATTGGAAGATTATCAAACTTATGCGGATGTAGTCTAGCTGCGTCAATAGGTTCTGGTTCAGCAATAGCGTGGCTATTATCAGGAAGAGATAATATTTCACCAACTATAAATAACATAATTGCAAACCAAGCAGGAGTAATATGTGATGGAGCTAAACCAAGTTGTGCACTTAAACTAGGTACTGCAGCTTCAACTGCTGTACAATCAGCTTTATTAGCAATTCAAGGCACTAATATAAAAGCTCATAACGGAATCGCTAGTAGCAGTGCAGAAGAAAGTATAAGAAACTTAAGAGAAATCAGCTTTAAAGGGATGAAATCTGTTGATGATACAGTTATTGAAATAATGTTAAATAGAGAGGGATAAAATGAACCCAAATGTAAAAAGCATTATTGATAAGGCTTATGAAATTAAGGATGATTTAATACAAACAAGAAGATATATTCATAAAAATGCTGAAGTTGGATATAACACAATTAAAACATCCACTTATATAAAAGAAAAACTTAAAGAAATAGGTGTTAATTTTCGTGATATTGATGGCACAGGAATAGTTGCAGATATTGGCTCTGGAGAAAAGACAGTTTTGTTAAGAGCTGATATGGATGCATTACCTATGTACGAACTAAATGATTTAGAATTTAAGTCAGATATAGAGTCTTCCCACTGTTGTGGTCATGACCTACATGCCACTATGTTACTAGGTGCTGCAAATATTCTTAAAGAAAGAGAAGACAGCTTAAATGGTACAGTAAGGCTTATGTTTCAACCTGATGAAGAAGGTGGAACTGGTGCAAAGAGAATGTTAGATAAGGGAGTATTAGATGATAAAAATATAAGTGCTGCCTTAGCTTTACATGTAGATGCAAAGAGTCCTTTAGGAAATTTGGATTATGGATATGGTAAGACATTTGCATCAAATGATAGTTTTGAAATAATCATAAATGGTAGAGGTGGACATGGAGCAAGAGCTTATGAGACCATAGATCCAATCAATGTTGCTATTAATATATATAATAGTCTATGTAGTTTAATAAATAGAGAAGTTGATCCTTTTAGTCATGTTTTATTCTCCATAACTTCTATAGAGGCAAATAGTACCTTTAATATTATACCGAATAGTGCAAAAATCAAAGGAACATTAAGAACATATGATGATAAGCAAAGAGAATATTTATTAAAAAGATTTGAAACAATGACAAAGGGAATATCTCAATCATTTATGGCAAATGCAGAATTTAAGGTTGATAAATCCTTGCCGGCATTAACAACATCAAAGGAGTTCACTGACAAAGTTTTAAAATTATCACAAAAACTTGAAGATAAAATAAATATTAATGTAGAACCTGTAGTGAAGAGAGGCTCAGAAGATTTTTCATATATATCTGAGAAAATTAAAGATAATGCATATCTATTTATTGGAGCAGGTAAAAATAGTCAAGAAGGATATGAATTTGGACAACACAATAGTAATGTTATATTTAATGAAGAGGTATTACCTATAGGGTCTGCTCTATTATCTACCATTGCATATCTATGGTTATTAGAAGCAGAAAGTTAATATTTATTTAATCTTTTAATATATAAAAGCAAATAACATAACTCTAGCCAATATGGCAGGGTTATGTTAAGCTTATTTTATGAACTTTTTTATTTTTAGGAGGGGATAACAATTAAAAACAATAATTCAGCATTAATAGGGATAATATATGTATTATTATCTGCATTAAGTTTTGCAGCTAGTTCTTCTTTTGGTAAAATGGTTACTATGAATTCATCTATGTCTGGTATGGTTAATTCATTTAGTAGATTTTTATTAGGTACAATAGTAATGTTTATTTATATAGTTATTACAAAAAAATCCTTTAAACCAAATAGATTTAAGCATATATTCATTAGAAGTGCCTTTAATAGTATATCAATAATGCTTTTTTCTCTTGGTTTTCAATATACCACAATAACAAATGCAAATATGTTACAAATGACATATCCTGTATTTGTTTTAATATTAGCACCTATAATTTATAAAGATAAGATAAAGAAAAGCAGTTATTTATATCTAGGTACAATTATGTTAGGGTGTTATTTAGTGGCATTTCCAGATTTCAGTAGTGTAAATATAGGAGATGTTTATTCTATTTTATCATCTATTGCTGCCGCTATTAGTATATTATCTCTAAAAGAAGCTGGTAAGTATGATGAATCTCATATTATAATTTTTTATGTAATGCTTTTAGCAACAATTATAAATCTACCATTTGTTATAAAAGATTTAGCAATGCCTGATACAAAAGTATTATTAGACATAATTTTATCAGCAGTAACAGGAGTATTAGGTCAGGTATTTATAACTATGGGGTATAAATATGTAGATAATGCAACAGGTGCTATTGTATCTGCCAGTAGAATTTTAATAGCTGCGATTTTAGGTATAGTTTTATTTTCAGATCCTTTGAATTCTAGAGTAGTTTTTGGAGGTATAGTTATTATTTTAGCTTTAATTGGAATAAGTGGTTATTTTGATAGATATAAAAAAACAAATGTATAATAGTAGATTATAAAAAAGTATTAAGGAGTTTATAATATGTTTATTAAAAAGATTGGCTTTATAGGATTAGGTGCTATGGGATTTCCCATAGCAAAACACCTTTTAAAACATGGGTTTGAAGTTCATGTAGCAAAACATAGTAGTAAAAAAGAATCCCTAGATAGAATTAAAGAACTGGAGCTGCTTGGTGCAAAAAATAAGAAAAGTATTTCTGAAATCCCAATTGGAGTAGATATGGTTATAAGCATTTTGCCATCCGATAAAGAAATAGAATCAGTATTATTAGATGAAGCATTTTTCAATAATATGGAAAAGGATACTATAATTCTTGAAATGACTTCATGCTCACCAGAAACTGTAATAAAAGTAGAAGAATATTATAGAAGTAAGAATGTAAAGGTAATAGATGCTCCTGTTAGTGGAGGAGTTAAAGGTGCAATCAATGGAAGCTTAACTATTTTAGGGTCGGGAAATGAAGAAGTTTTTAATGAAATAAAGGAAGTATTAGACGTATTTGGACAAAACATATATTATATAGGAAAACTTGGAGCAGGAAAAACTCTAAAATCAATTAATCAGATGATGATTGCTATAAATACTATGGGATTAATAGAAGGTTTTTCTGTTGCTAAGAAGCAAGGAATTGATTTAAATATTATGCAAGATGTAATAAGTCAAAGTTCAGGAAATTCATATTCACTAAATAGATATTTACATAAACTTGAGCAAGAAGACTTTGAAGGTGGATTTAAGCTAAGCTTAATGAGGAAAGATATAAAAACAGCTATAGATTCAGTAGATGATATTCCGCTGCCGTTTACTAATTTAGTTTATGATTTGTTTCTAATGACCAAAAAATATGATGATATGGATTTTATAGCTATAAGTAAACTGTATAAATAGGAAATACTATAATTGCTATATTAAATGATGTGCTTTTTATACTTTTTAATGTAAACAATAAATGGTATAATCTTCATGTAAAATAAATACAATAGCTGTATAACCCAAAAATTATAGAGGTGAGAAAATGTCTAAGAAGAAAGTCATAAGATTAATGGTAGTTCTATTAGTAGTTACAAATATAATTACTTTTGGTCTAACCAATTTAATGAGTGTAACATTTAGCAACAAAGCATATATTCCCTTAGCAGAATATAATAAACTAAAGTCAGTCTTTAATGAGTTTTCAAAGGTAATGATGGTGGAAGATTATGTTAAGGAAAATTATTTAAGAGATGTAGATGAGAAGAAATTAATAGATGGACAATTAAAGGGAATGCTTCAATCTCTGGAAGACCCATATTCTACTTACATGACTAAAGAGGAATTTGAATCTTTTTTACAACAAACCAGTGGAACTTATGCAGGGATTGGGGTGGTAGTTACTCCAGGAGATGATAATTTAATAACTGTAGTTTCCCCAATAGAAGATACTCCAGGAGAGAGGGCTGGAATAAAGAGTGGAGATAAGATAATTAAAGTAAATGGAGTAGAATACTTTGGAGAAAATATGGATGAGGCAGTAAAGGTAATGAAGGGTGATCCAAATACTAAAGTGTCACTTACTATTTTAAGAAAAAATAGAGAAAACAAAAACAATATATTTGATATTGAAGTAACTAGAGAAATTATAAGATTAGTTACGGTAAAATCCAATATAATAGATGATGATATAGGATATATAAAAATTACATCCTTTGATGAGCTAACATATAAGGATTTTAAAATAGAACTAGATAAATTAGGAAAACGTAATATAAAGGGCTTGATTATAGATTTAAGAAATAACCCTGGAGGATTATTAAATGTATGTGCTGATATAGCAGATGAATTATTGGGAGAAGGAGATATAGTATATACTCAAACTAAGGATGGGAAAAGAGAATATTTAAAGTCAGATAAAAAAATGGTTGACTATCCATTAGTTCTACTTGTTAATAAAGGATCAGCGTCAGCATCAGAGATACTTGCAGGCGCAGTTAAAGACCATAAGAGAGGAACTTTAATTGGAACAACTACATTTGGAAAAGGTGTAGTACAGAGGATTAAGGATTTAGA
This sequence comes from Tissierella praeacuta DSM 18095, assembly GCF_900128955.1. GTDB lineage: Bacteria > Bacillota > Clostridia > Tissierellales > Tissierellaceae > Tissierella > Tissierella praeacuta. The sequence continues at coordinate 165,981 of NZ_FQTY01000004.1, read as the reverse complement.
TGACGGCTCAGGATTGAGATTAACCATATCAGAATATTTTACGCCAAATGGTATAAATATTCATGGTATAGGAATTGAGCCAGATATAGTGGTGGAATTAACAGATGGTGTTGAAGAAATTGGGGTAAACAACTTAAAGGAAGATAATCAATTAAGAAAAGCCTTAGAAGAAATAAAAACTAAAATTAAATAATCTTTAAAGAGGAGAATTAAAGTATGTACGGTTTATATCAGATTGTGTATTTTACAATAATAGACATTATAAATACTTTAAGATCTCCTTTTTTTATTGCAGTCCTATGTATTATATACTTCCAATATATAAAAATAGGAAAAATAGAAAAGGAGATTTTAGGATATAAAAAATCCGCCTTGTTAAAATTAATTATATCAACTATATTTGGAATATTTGGAGGCATAATTACAACTGTAATATTTATTTATCTAGGTGTAGTTGTAATACCTAAGGATTTTATGTATGTATTGATTGTTGCAATTTTTTTATCCCTTATAAATCCTAGATATATGTGTTTTTCCTATGGTGGAGGGATAGTGTCTTTAATAAGTTTAATAATAGGATATCCAAAGATTCAAATTTCCCAGGTAATGTCTGTAGTTGCAGTACTTCATATAGTTGAGAGTATATTGATTTTTTTTGATGGAGGCAGAAATAGAGTACCTGTTTTCTTTGAAACAAAATCTCAGGTTGTTGGGGGCTTTAATATGAATCGATTTTGGCCTATTCCTTTTGTAATATTTATTGGTGATGGACTAATTCACCCCATTACTCTTATGGCAATCCTTAGTTATGGAGATTATTCTATAGTATCTTATCCTAGGAAAAAGGTGATAAAAACCTCTATAATATTATTTTTATATAGTATTATTCTATTATATATATCGAAGACTATAGATAATCTTTTTATACCACCATTATTTGCCTTGTTAGGACACGAGTATATTATCTTGCGAAATAAGACTATTGAAAACAACAGATCCCCAATATTTACTACATCTTTTGATAAAGGTGTAAAGGTATTAGAAGTAATACCAAATACAATAGCATATAAAATAGGAATGGAAACAGGAGATATATTACTTAAAATAAACGGGGTGGAAGTAAATAATAATAAAGATTTAGAAGATATTATGAAAATCCAAGTAAATAGAATGAAGGTTGAATTTTTTAATATAAAATCTGGATTATCAACAAAGAAATATTATGGAAAAAGAAAACCCCTAGGACTTATAATAGTCCCTAGGGATTTTTAATTTAGTTTATTTAAATCTATAGAGTAAATCATTTCTGTTTTTTCATTATCAAAGGGTAATACTATATTTAAATATATAAGTTTTTTTTCTTCATTATAATATGCTTTATCACCTATTAAATTAGCTATTGTTTCAGTCTTTATATTACTAATGGAGTATTCACATAATGTAAAATTATTGTTAGCATTTTTCCTTACGTAGATAATATCACCTTTTGGAAGTAATGAATAATTTAGAATTTTTTCATTTGAAAAAGCTTCATAATTTAAATTATTATCACATTTTAAATTAGAGGACTTAGCATTTTTATCATTATTATAAAATACTAAAGAGTTAGTATCTTTTTTCTCATCTTTGTGTAAATAAGAAATTATATTCTTATCCACAAACTTTGGATTAAATCCATAGCCTATAAGTTTAAATTCCTTCCAATCATTAGTTAGAGATATGATTTTATTAGCCATATCTTGATTTTTTTCAGTTATTAAAAAGGTATTGTCCATTGCTACAATGTTTTCAATATTTTTGTTGAGAACACCTATTATATTAGTCTTGTTGTTTTTTACATTATAAGAGTAGATTATTGACTTATGATCATCATTTTCTATTAAATATAAAATCCCTTTATTATCCCATTTCATTATTTGGGGACTAAATTTATCTTCAAAGGATATCTTATATGCTCTCTTATCTTCTAATGGGATTATATATAATCCCGTTCCACTGTCACTTACTTCTATAAGGGAAACATAATTTAAATTTGTACTAAATTGTGCAGAAGATATTTTAAAATTTGAAGAATAGAGCATGATTTTTTCATTACTTGCATCGTCATAAACCCATAATTGTTCAATAGTTTCATTGGTATCCTTATTAGATAGAGATTTTTTATATAAGATATGACCATCATTAACATAATTTAAAATATGACCGTTATCTAATGAAGAAGAAATAGATACTTTTTCTGAATTTATAATATCGCCCGTATTTGCATTAACTTTTGCGTATAAATTTACTAAAGGAGTTTCTGGATTGTCCTTATCAAATATATTGTTATATGATATATCCCATACTATAGTATTATCCTCAGCTCTAATGAGATTAAAATTCGGAGAGTTTTTTGTGGAAATTTTAAAATGGGATTGAATTTTATTTAGTACATCATTAATACCATATTTGATTTTTAAGGGTTCGTAATCATCATAAACTATATTAAACTTTAAATCTTCAACTTTTTTAAGTTGTGATTTTTTAATCTCCATAATTACTTGAGGGACTACTAAACGAGGAAGTTTTTTATCATAAATTCCACTAACGTGGATATTAACTTCACTACCCTTTTTAATTATACTATTGATATTGATACCTGAACATTCGCTTAATCCTAAAGAAGCTAATATTTTTAGCTTATTATTATTTGTCATAATTTCAACAGAAGGTTCAATGGATTGAAAGCTTTTAGAGAAAAGTATCTGTTCAATTTCATATTTGATTTCTTCTTCTTCAAATCTTGCATCATCTGTTAATAGGGAATCTTTTTTGTTGGGAACACAACCGAAAAAGAATAGTGCAATAAATACTGTGATTATTATTAATAAATTCCGCTTCATGAAATTCGCCTCCTAAAGATAGTTTACTATATTAATCTAGTTTCTTCAATATAGAATTTTGTCATGGATATACTATAGTATATATTTATATAATATACTTTGACAAAATAATATTATATTATATAATATAGTATATCTGGAACAAATGTTCAAATAACGAGGTGTAAGTATGAATAAATTTAAGATAGAATCAAGTTTTAAACCGACTGGAGATCAACCAGAAGCCATAAATAAGTTGGAAGAAGGTATAAATAAAAATTTAAAGCACCAAGTATTACTTGGAGTTACTGGTTCTGGAAAGACTTTTACTATGGCAAATATAATTGAGAGAGTTCAAAAGCCGACCTTGGTTATAGCACATAATAAAACATTGGCATATCAATTGGCTTCTGAATTTAAGGAGTTCTTTCCCAACAATGCTGTAGAATATTTTGTTAGTTATTATGATTATTACCAACCTGAAGCATATGTACCCCAATCTGATACTTATATAGAAAAAGATGCATCTATTAATGATGAGATAGATAAATTGCGACATTCCGCTACAGCAGCATTGTTTGAAAGGAGAGATGTAATTATAGTAGCATCTGTATCCTGTATTTATGGTTTAGGAGATCCTATAGATTATGAAAATCTTGTAGTATCTTTAAGACCAGGTATGGAAAAGGATAGAGATGAAATAATGAGAAAATTAATAGATATCCAATATATTAGAAATGACATTAACTTTATTAGAGGAACCTTTAGGGTTAGGGGAGATATACTAGAAATATTTCCAGCTTCTTCTAGTGAAAACACTATTCGTATTGAATTTTTTGGAGATGAGATAGATAGGATAGTAGAAGTTAATTCTTTGACGGGTGAAGTCATTGGACTTAGGAATCATGTTTCAATATTCCCTGCATCTCACTATGCTACTACAGAAGATAAGGTTAAGAGAGCAATAGAAACTATAGAGAAAGAATTAGATGAAAGGTTAAAGGAGTTGAGAGATAAGGAAAAATTACTTGAGGCTCAAAGATTAGAGCAAAGAACTAGATATGATTTAGAAATGTTGGAAGAAATGGGATTTTGCCAAGGGATAGAAAACTATTCAAGACATTTGAGTAATAGACCTGCTGGTTCAAGACCTTTTACTTTGATAGATTACTTTCCAGATGATTTCTTGATAATAGTAGATGAATCTCATGTTACTATACCACAAATAAGGGGTATGTACGAAGGGGATAAGTCAAGAAAGACAAATCTAGTTGAATATGGATTTAGACTTCCGTCTGCTTTAGATAACAGACCTCTTAAATTTAATGAATTTGAGTCAATGATAAATCAAATACTGTATGTTTCAGCTACCCCTGGTCCTTATGAACTTTCTCATACTGAAAATATAGTAGAGCAAATTATTAGACCAACAGGTTTACTTGATCCAATTATAGAAGTAAGACCGACAGAGCACCAGATAGATGATTTAGTGAATGAAATTAGAAAAGTAGTAGCTCGACAAGAAAGAGTATTGGTAACAACCTTAACTAAAAAAATGGCAGAGGATTTAACTAACTATTTTAAAGATATTGGAATAAAAGTTACTTATCTTCATTCTGATGTGGAAACTATAGAAAGAATGGAGATAATAAGAGATTTAAGACTAGGGAAACATGATGTTTTAGTGGGAATTAATTTGCTTAGAGAAGGACTAGATTTACCAGAGGTATCTTTAGTAGCCATATTAGATGCAGACAAGGAAGGATTTTTAAGATCTGAAACATCCTTAATCCAAACTACAGGTAGAGCTGCGAGAAACGTTTTAGGAAAAGTAATTATGTATGCTGATAGAATTACTAATTCTATGGAAAGAGCCATATCTGAAACTAATAGAAGAAGAAATATTCAAGATGAATATAATAAAAAACATAATATTACACCACAGTCTATAAAAAAAGGTGTAAGAGAAATAATAGAAGCAACAATAGTGGCAGAAGACGAAGTAAAATATGAAGAAACATTCTCCAAGGAAGAAATAGAAGGAATGATAGATGGATTAGAATCTGCAATGCTTACAGCAGCAGAAGAATTAAACTTTGAAAAAGCAGCAGAGCTTAGAGATAAGATAATGGAATTAAAGAAGAAGCTAAAATAGAGGTGAAGTAAATGGCAAAGGACGAAATAATAATAAGAGGAGCTAAGGAGAATAATCTAAAGGATGTATCCTTAACTCTTCCTAGAAATAAATTTATAGTTTTTACGGGATTATCAGGTTCTGGGAAATCTTCTCTAGCCTTTGATACCATATATGCAGAAGGACAAAGAAGATATGTAGAGTCTTTATCTAGCTATGCTAGGCAATTTCTTGGTCAAATGGATAAGCCAGATGTAGAATATATAGAGGGGTTATCTCCATCTATTTCTATAGATCAAAAGACAACATCTAAAAATCCAAGGTCAACTGTAGGGACTGTTACAGAGATATATGACTATTTAAGACTATTATATGCTAGAATAGGTACACCTTATTGTCATAAATGCGGAAAAGAAATCTCTAGCCAGACAGTAGAGCAAATGGTGGACAAAATAATGGAATTTGAAGAAAGAACAAAGATTCAAATATTAGCACCAATTATTAGAGGAAAAAAAGGTGAACATGTAAAGATACTAGAAAATATTAAAAAAGAAGGTTTTGTCAGAGTCATAATTGATGACGAAATGTATGATATTGGAGAGGAAATAAAACTAGAGAAGAATAAAAAACATACTATAGAAGTAGTAGTAGATAGAATAGTGATTAAAGAAGGTATAGAAGGAAGATTAGCTGATTCCTTAGAAACAGCTTTAAAACTTGCAGATGGACTTGTTGTAGTAGATTTTATAGGAAAGGAAAAGATAATGTTTAGTGAGAAACTATCTTGTCCCGATTGTAATATAGCTATTGAAGAATTATCTCCTAGGATGTTCTCTTTTAACAGTCCTTTTGGAATGTGTCCCACTTGCAATGGTTTAGGATTTTATAAGGAGGTAGATAAAGACTTGGTTATACCAAATTTAAACCTAAGTATAGATGAAGGTGGAATAGCACCATTTTCTAGCTCCAACGAATCCACATATTATTATCAAATATTTAAAACCTTGGCAGAGGACAATGATTTTAGCACAGATAAACCTCTAAAGGATGCACCCCAAAAGTTTATAGAAGAATTATTATATGGTACAGATAGAGTGATTTCTTTTAAATTTCTTAGTCATTTTGACGAAGAAGGTATGAGAGATTTTAAAGGGAAATTTGAAGGCATAATTCCAAATTTAGAAAGAAGATATGCAGCAACTAATTCTGATTATATGAGAAATAAAATAGATGAATATATGGCAGAAAATCCCTGCCCAACTTGTAAAGGCAGAAGATTAAAAGATGAGGTATTGGCTGTAAGAATAAATAAGTTGAATATAGCCCAATTGACTGATTTATCCATTACTAAAGCAATAGAATTCTTTGACAATTTAGTTCTTACAGAAAAACAGCAAATCATAGGACAACAAGTATTTAAGGAAATTAAAGAGAGGTTAAATTTCCTAAAGGATGTAGGACTAGATTATTTAACTCTTTCTCGTACAGCAGGTACATTATCTGGTGGTGAATCTCAAAGAATTAGATTGGCAACTCAAATAGGCTCTAGTCTTGTAGGTGTAGTTTATGTATTAGATGAACCTAGTATTGGATTACATCAAAGGGATAATGAAAAATTATTAAAAACATTAAGGAATTTAACTGATTTAGGGAATACATTAATAGTAGTGGAACATGATGAAGATACTATGTATGCAGCAGATCATATTGTGGATATAGGACCAGGTGCAGGTATTCATGGAGGCTATATAGTAGGGGAAGGAACAGTTGATGAAATAAAGAGTAATCCTGAGTCTATAACAGGTTTATATCTTTCAGGTAAGAAAAAAATTGAAGTTCCAAAGGAAAGAAGACAACCTAATGGGAAATGGCTGGAGATAATTGGTGCAGAGGAGAATAATTTAAAAAACATAGATGTAAAAATTCCTCTAGGATTATTTACTTGTGTTACAGGAGTATCAGGCTCAGGAAAATCTTCTTTAGTTAATCAAATTCTTCATAAAACCTTGGCACAAAAGCTAAATGGTGCAAAGACAAAAGCAGGAAAGTATAAAGAAATAAAAGGAATCGAATATTTAGATAAGGTAATAGATATAGACCAGTCACCAATAGGTAGGACGCCAAGGTCAAATCCTGCTACTTATACGGGAGTATTTGATCATATAAGGGACGTATTTGCCATGACAAATGAAGCAAAGATGAGAGGATATCAAAAAGGCAGATTTAGCTTCAATGTAAAGGGCGGACGATGTGAAGCTTGTAGCGGTGATGGAATATTAAAAGTGGAGATGCACTTTCTTCCAGATGTATATGTACCATGTGAGGTATGTAAAGGAAAGAGATATAATAGGGAAACCCTTCAAGTAAAATATAAAGGAAAAACTATTTCAGATGTATTGGATATGACAGTGGAAGAAGGAGTAGAGTTTTTCAAAAATATACCTAAAATATCTAGGAAACTAGAAACTTTATTTGATGTAGGACTAGGATATATAAAAATAGGTCAATCATCAACAGAATTATCAGGTGGAGAAGCTCAAAGAGTAAAGTTGGCAACGGAATTATCTAAGAGATCCACAGGAAAGACTATTTATATATTAGATGAACCAACTACGGGACTTCATGTAGCTGATATTCATAAACTAATAAAAGTATTAAATCAGCTTGTAGAGGGAGGAAATACTGTAGTAGTTATAGAGCACAATCTAGATGTTATAAAAACAGCGGATTATATTATAGACTTAGGACCAGAAGGCGGAGATAAGGGAGGAACTATTGTAACTACAGGAACTCCAGAGGAAGTAGCTAAGGTGAAGAAATCATATACAGGACAGTTTTTGAAAAAGGTATTGGATTAAGATTTAAATGAAATGCACCTCAAAGGTTAGACGATAAATTTAACTTTTGAGGTGCATTTTTATACTATAAGAGTTTGGATATATTGATGGATTTGCTATTATAAATATATTGCAAAAACTTAATATATATATTTTAAAGTTCAACAAACTTCGATATAACACTTATGCTATAGTGCTAATAAGCTTAGACAAATAGTAATATATTTAATCTAAAATTTTCATTTTGACATTTGCAATAATATTTATTCGTCTCTAATGGTATTTTGTTAAATAAAAATATATTTATAAAGTCAATGCTTATGGAAATGTAATATAAATGTATAAATAAAGTGTCACAAAATGACTTCTAATTTCGTTATATAATTATAAGGATAAATTAAGATGAAATTATCTTAATGAATATAGATTCAAATAAATATGGAAAAAAGATATATAATTGAATTTAATAATTTATCGTGATATAGTTATGTTAAGTTAATGACGGTTTTTTATTTTTTAAGTAAGGAGGAAATGATTTATGAAAAAGTCGTTTATTGTTTTTGGAGTATTACTAATAATGATTTTTACTTCGATTTCAATTTGGGGAAGTAATTTCATTGTAAAAGACGAGATGAAAATGGAGCCTAATGTAAAAAGAGTTGTAACTGTTGGATATAGTGAAAAAGATAAAGAAGAAATATTTGGAGACCTTAGTGATGAAGAAATTAATAAAATTTTACAAGAAAAAGTTGAAGAATTAATGAAAAATGGAAAATTAGATTTGCAAAATATAGAAAATAAAGATTCGATAGATTTAGATAAACTAATAATTTCCGTTTCAGACAGAAACTCTAACTGTGATAATTTAGATTTAACAAAATAATTATCTAATGGCTCTTACTGAGAAGAGTCATTATTTATCATAGATTATTTTAATTATTGAGAGAAAAGGATGGCAAAAAATATGGAAAGAAGTTTTAATTGTATATTTAACAATATAAAAAAATATATAGTTATTGCTATCTTAGCAATCATAACAATAGTATGGATTTACAAATACAATTATAAATACCATATAAACTATACATATGATGCAATAAAATACCAGTCAAATAATATAAACTCGGAAATACCTATTAAAATTGTTGTTAAAGGTGTATATAGAAAAGAGCATGGTTCAAAGGATTATATTTTTAAAGGGGATATTATAGTAGATGGAGAACTATGCTATGGTAGTGGAAGAGAACGCAATGAATATGCTTTTAATAAATATAATATGAGTAGTATAGAAATCAATGGTTTAACAGGTAATCTTTTTATAAGTGATATGATGGAAGAAATGAGCATAACTATATTTGAATCAAAACAAGATGGAGGTAAACACTTTAGTTACAATGATGGCTGGCTAATTTCTGCACCATGCAACACTAGGTGTGGGGCAGTTACTATATCGAACAAATTAATACAAAAGTTGCATAAAGGTATTGTTATTGAATAAAAAAATCATGTTAATATTTCCATAATTATCAAAGATTTAGAAGGTGGTTAAATATGTTAAAAAGAAAACCTATTGTGTTGATTATAATAGGCGTTTGTTTTATTTTGCTTTATAATTACTATAATGTTTATAGAACTAACTCTAGGATTTACGAATATATAAAGCAAACTATAAAATTAGATATTACTGAACTTAAATCTTTGATAGATAATAACAATATGTTATTATTACAAGATATTGACAATAAAGAATTAAGTTCTGAAGATTTGAAGAGATTGATTTTTAACCATGAAGAAATCAATGTATTGTTAACTGAAATCATTGAGAAAATAGATATTATTAAATCTGAAAAGTATGGAAACAATATAAGACAAGGAAATCAACGGGTTATATGGAAAGATACACGAGATATTTATAGAGAAATTAAAAAAGAATTCAGTTTAGATACAGATTTTATAAAATTAGATGAAAACTCCGTTAAAGATTTACGCATTATTCAGGAATATTATAAACAAAGTAACAATATTTTGGATAATATTATTACTAACTTTGATAAAGATATAGATATGTGGTCTAAAGAGATAAGTATATTATATCAGTAAAATATAGAAATAATATCATACTCAATAATCAATTTCATGAACTCTTACTGGAGTATAATGATGTTAATATATGCTAGAGTGTCAAAACGGTATAAATAATTAAATATATAATAGTTTCAATAACCACTTTTATAGATTATAATTTAAGAAAGTGGTTATCTTCTATATAAAGGAGAAATAATAAAAAGTTATATTTAGATAATTATTATAATTTTATTAATATTAATGAGTAGATGTTTAAAAAATAAAAGGGATTAAAAAAGGATATTGTAATTTCATAAATTACAGTTAATATAATGAAATGGCTGTATAATACATAGACAAGGAGGAATGAAGTTTGTTAAAACTTGAAGGTGTTTCTAAATCTTATAATAAGGGTTTGGTAAAAGCAGTAGATAATATTAATTTAGATATTAAGCCTGGGGAAATATTTGGATTTCTAGGACCTAATGGAGCAGGTAAGACTACTACCATAAAGATGATAGTAGGATTGCTTAAACCAGACAGTGGCAGGGTAAAAGTAGGCACAGTAGATGCTTGGAAAGAACCACTTATAGCTAAGTCTATGATTAGCTATGTACCAGATAATCCTGAAATTTACGATAGATTAAAAGGTATTGAGTATCTAAATTTTATAGCTGACATGTATGGAATTCCTAAAGATAAAAGAGAAGAGAGGATGAATTATTTCCTGGAAATATTTAATATAAAAGATGTTATAGGGGATATAATAGCTAGTTATTCTCACGGTATGAAACAAAAAATAGTTCTTACCTCAGCTTTATTAAATGACCCCCAATTATTTATTCTAGACGAACCTATGGTGGGACTAGACCCAAAATCAGCTTTCAATCTCAAGGAAATTATGAGAAAAATGTGTGAGGAAGGAAAAACTGTGTTTTTCTCCACTCATGTATTAGAGGTGGCAGAAAAACTTTGCCATAGAATTGCAATAATAAATAAGGGTAAAATTGTAGCCATTGGAACAATGGAAGAATTAAGGGCTCATGCTACGGAAAGACAATCCTTAGAAAATATATTCTTGGAGTTGACTGAATGATGAGTAAAATAATTTCATTAATCAAAACCGATTTTAATACTACATTTGGTTTATCCTCCATAGCATATAGATTTAAGATTAAGAAAAATAGATGGCAGTTAATAGTCTTTGGATTAGCTATGTTATCTCTTTTACCAACTTATTTTCTGATTATAAAATCTTTAAATGAAATATATGATATCTATAATCAAATAGGACAGAAGTCTATGTTTTTACTTTCAGGATTTTTGGTTTCACAAATAATGATATTTCTATTTGGACTGCTTTATGTAATGAGTAAATATTATTTTTCTAATGATTTAGCCAATCTAGTACCATTGCCCATTAAACCGTCCTATATTTTAGGTTCAAAATTTGTAACTCTTATGCTTAGTGAATATTTAACTTCTTTACCTATAATATTGCCATTTATCTTTATTTATGGAATGAAAAATGGAGAAGGTCTTATTTACTGGCTTTATTCATTACTATTAGTGGCTATGCTTCCTGTTATACCCTTAGTATTATCATCTATTTTTATAATGCTCTTTATGAAATATACGAATATAGGAAGAAAGAAAGATTTAATTAGAACAATTAGTGCAGTATTTTTTCTTATGGCAATGATATATGTTCAAGTTAAAATTCAAACCATAACACAAAAGGCTATAATTCAAGGGGAAGGATTTATTATAAATTTAATAAATGACTCTAATTTTTTAGTAAAGAAGTTAGGAGCAAGTTTTCCACCTTCTAAATGGGGAGCATTGGCTTTATCAAATAATTCTAATATATTGGGATTGGTTAATTTGCTATCTTTTATAGTAGTAAGTATTATTTCTTTCCTTATTATGATACTTTTATCAGAAAGTTTATTTTTTGATGGGTTAATAGGAAATATTGAAGTATCTGCATCTAAGGGAAAGGGAAAAAAAATATCTGTAAAAGATTTATCTAAAGAAACTAAACCATATTTAGCATTAGCTAAGAAGGAAATTATAATGCTTTTTAAGACCCCCGTATATCTATTAAATGCAGTAGGTGGAGTAATTATATTTCCATTAATATTAGCAATGTCAACTATAGCAGGTGGAGATGAATCATTGTCTCAAGTAATAGATATGCTAGGAGCTAATTCAGGACTAATTACTCTAGCAAGTATAGGTTTTATTGTAGCCTTAGGTATGTTAAATAGTATAGGAGCTACAACTTTTTCTAGGGAAGGTAAATGTTTTTGGATACAAAGGACTTTACCTATAAAAGTAGAGGATCAGATAATAGGCAGGGTATTATCATCCCTAGCTATTCAAGTATTAGGTATAATCGCTTTATTAATAAGTTTAACTTTTATAGTAAAATTGGATATTTTAAGTATTATATTGATAATATTTCTAGGTCTTTTAGGTAGCATTCCCATGACCCAGCTTGGAATGATAATAGATATACTAAGACCAATGTTAGACTGGGATAATCCACAGAAGGCAATGAAGCAGAATTTAAATGTATTAATGGGAATGGGTGTAGGGACTTTATATGCAGGTGGATTAGTATTTTTTGTGATTCAAATAATAGATAAGGTAGATATAAATCTTATTTATGGATTATTGACTTTAGTATTTGGCATATCAACTATAATATTGTTTCAAGTTTTGAAAAAAATCATAACTAAACAGTTTGAAACCATTGAGTAAAGTAAAGAAATGTAGAGGATTTTGTCTATTCCAATAAATATAGTTATAATTTTTCTTAGATTTAATAAATTATTTATAGTTTAAAGAGAAAAAGAAAAAGCTCTCATGTGAGAGCTTTTTACATTAGTTTCTAATATTATATTAGTCTTGAATAATATTCCACAACTAACTGATCATCTATTTCTATAGGAATTTCATTTCTTTCTGGATATTTAATTAAGGTGCCAGACATTTTATTTTCATTTTTTTCTAAATAAGGATATTGATTCAAAAAGAAATTATTAAAGTTTTCTTTGAAAAGTTCAATGTCTTTAGATTTTTCTTTTAATTCAATAGTATCACCTATTTGTACCATATAGGAAGGTATATCTATCTTTTTCCCGTTTACAAGAATATGTCCATGAACTACCATCTGTCTAGCCTGTCTAATGGAAGAAGCAAAACCTAATCTATATACTAAATTATCTAATCTTGTTTCTAAGATTTTTACAAGTACATGACCCGTTTGATTTTGGGATTTTTTTGCTTGTCTAACATATTTTGCAAATTGCTTTTCCATTACACCATAATATGCTCTAAGTCGTTGCTTTTCTAATAACTGTATTCCATATTCAGTAAGTTTTTTATCTGCTCTAGATGTTCCTTTAGTGGCTCTATTCATTGCCTTAGGATGTCCACAAACATTTAAACCTAATCTTCTAGATTGTTTAAATCTAGGTTCCATCATTTTTGCCAATATTTATCACTCCATCAAAATTATTTGCCGCGATAATTTTGAGCCAATAATAGTATAGCATAGGAAAAACGAAAAGTAAATGATAATTGTTATCATTTACTTTTTGTTTTTTATGGATTAAAAGCAAATTATATTTATTATTTACAATTCCCATGATATAGTATTAGTATGGTTTTAAATACAAATATTGGGTTGTTTAGAGTATCGAAATATATTATAATTATTAGGCTGGACATTATAAAATTTAACTATAAGGGGATATAGAATGGAAGAAAGACTTTTACAAGAGAATAAGATAATTAGAAATAGAATATTATCTATGATTTTACCTATTACTGGGGAAAATGTTTTACAAATGACTGCTGGAATTGTACTTATGGCAATGGTTGGCAGAATAGATGCATATGCTGTTGGAGCCATAGGTATAGCTACAGTTCTTTATAGAATATTGTGGGGTATATTTAAAGGAATAGCAACAGGCACTTCTGTTTTAGTAGCCCAATCCCATGGAGCAGGTAATTATAAAAAACTGAAATCTATTTCTGAACAATCTTTTACTTTGTCCATAGGAATAGCTATTATATTTCAACAATTACTTTTTTGGTTTGCTGAACCATTATTGACAGTATTTAATCCAAATCCAGATTTACTTGCAAATGGAGCATTGTATCTTAGAATAATTTCTTGGTCACTGCCTTTTGCAGCAATTATACTCTTAGTTTCTGGAATACTTCAAGGAATGGGAAATGCAAGAACTCCTATGATTGCTGTTGGTATATTAAATATAGTTAATATTGCTGCGGGATTTATTTTAGTAACTGGAAAAGTAGGTATTAAATCCTTAGGATTACTAGGAGCAGGATATGCTTATAATATTGCATATATTGTTTCAGCTATATTCGGTATAGTAATGCTATTTGGGAAAAATGGAATCATATCTAATATGGGGGAAAAATTAGATTTTAAATTTAAATCCGATGAAGCTTTAATTATTCTTAAACTTGGACTTCCAACATCCTTTGAAACATCTTTTTGGCAGGCAGCATCCATATTTATTACAAGAGCAATTCTTACCTATGGAGAATTGGCTTATTCAGCCTACCAACTAGGCTTACAAGCGGAGTCTATATCATATATGCCAGCAACAGGATTTGGGGTTGCGGCAACAACATTTGTAGGGTATGCCTTAGGCAGTAGAGATAAAGAAACTGGAAAAAAATATCTTAAACAACTAATAAAATATACTATAATTGTAACCATATTTGCTACATTTATACTTATTGTATTTCCAAAACAAATAATGAGCTTATTAGTAAAAGAAGATGAAGTTATTAGAATGGGAGCTATGTATTTATTTGTAATGGGAGTTGCACAACTTCCTCAAAACATATCAGGAGTATTAAATGGAGCTTTGCGAGGGGCTGGTTATGCAAAGGTTCCTATGATAAACGCAGGGATAGGACTTTGGATTATTAGGGTTCCGTTCGTTATGATAATGGCGTATATATTCAATGCAGATATATTATGGATTTGGATAGGTATTGGAATGGATATGTGTTTTAGACTATTCTTTTCCTATTGGTATTTTAAGAAAAAGGATATTTTTGAGAATAATGCATTGACTATTGAATAAAAAACAGAAAGGGTGAGGATATGAAGGATATAGACATAGCAAAGGAACTTTTAGTAAAGGAAGATTTAGCACTGGTAGCCGTAAAAAATGGTGAAGTAGTTTTTAAATCAAAGGATAAAGGTATTAAACCTATGTATATTTTGGCTACTGAGATGAAAGCAAGGTCATATGATGCTTCATTGGCTGATAGGGTAATAGGTAAGGGTGCAGCTATTCTATGTACTTATATTGGAATCAAAGAAGTATATGGCGAATTGATATCAGAAGGTGGACTTTCAATTCTAGAAGAATATAAAATTCCATATACTATGGATAGATCTTGTTCATATATTAAAAATAGAGATAAAACTGATTATTGTCCTATAGAAAAGCTTTCTTTAGATACGAAGGATCCTATAGTACTATTACAAAGAATAAAGGAATTTTTTATATCAATAAATAATAATTGATAGTTTTGCTATCTGCAGAAAGGAAGAGGTTATATGTACGAAAAAAACAATACTAGAAAATTAGTTATAGCTGGAGTGTTATTGGCAATAGGAATTATTGTACCAACTATATTTCATACAACAGGAATTCCTGGGAATGTATTTTTACCTATGCATATTCCAGTTTTAATAGGAGGATTTCTATTACCACCTTATTTGGCATTAATATTGGGTATGTTAACACCAATACTTAATTCTTTAATTACAGGTATGCCTCCATTGTTTCCAATGACAGTGATTATGATTTTTGAATTGGGTATCTATGGTTTAGTGACTTCAATATTATATAGGAAGTTAAAAATGCCTTCTGTAATTTCTTTAATAGTATCTATGATATCTGGAAGGATAATGGCAGGATTTGTAGTATTTATATTAGCAGCTTTTTTTGAAGTTAAGATGGATCCTATGTTTTTTATCATAGGAGGAGTTACAACTGCTATTCCTGGTATTATAATTCAATTGATTTTAGTACCTAGTTTAGTATATAGTATAGTGAAATATACAACTATAGATTTAGATTAATAAATTGGGGAGGATAAGTATGTTAATTAAAAATATTGATTTGGTACCTATTGATGGGAAAAATGAAGTAATAAAAAATACAAATATATATATAAAAGATAATATAATTACTCACATTGGTGAGATAAGAGAAGATATACAGGTGGAAAGAGTAATTGATGGAAAAAATAAAATAGCTATGCCAGGATTAATAAATGCTCATACACATATAGGTATGTCCTTGCTTAGAAATTTTGCTGATGATTTACCATTACATGATTGGCTGACAAAAAAAATCTGGCCTACAGAGGCAAATCTTAGAGGAGAAGATGTATATTGGGGCTCTTTACTAAGTATGGTTGAGATGATTCAAGGAGGTACAACAGCTTTCTGTGATATGTATTTCTTTATGGATGAAGTAGGTAAAGGGTTAGAAGAATCTGGTATGAGAGGAGTACTTACAAGAGGATTAATAGAGGATAATGATGCCAAAGCTAAACTTAAAGAGACAAAAGAATTGTTTAATAATTGGAATAGTAAGGCAAATGGAAGGATTAAAGTAATGGTAGCACCTCATGCACCCTATACTTGTAGTCCAGACTTCCTAATAGAATCATTTAATTTGGCTAAAGAATTAAATACAGGAATTCATATACATCTTTCTGAAACTAAGAAAGAGATAGAAGATAGCTTTAAATTATATGGCAAATCTCCAATTAAACATGTATATGATTTAGGAATATTAGACTTGCATACCATAGCAGCACATTGTGTTCATGTAGATGATGAAGATATTGAGATAATAAAAGAAAAGAATGTATTTCCAGTAAATAATCCAGGTAGTAATTTTAAATTAGCTAGTGGATTTGCACCAGTAGCACAGATGTTAAATAAAGGAGTTTCAGTAGCATTAGGTACTGATGGTTCTTCGTCTAACAATAATTTGAATATGTTTGAAGAAATTAATTTAGCGGCTATTATAAATAAGGCTGTTAATTTAAATGCAATATCGGTTCCAGCCATATCAGCCTTAGAAATGGCAACTGTAAATGGAGCAAAAGCATTAGGATGGAATGAGGAAATAGGTTCTATAGAAGTAGGAAAGAAGGCAGATATAGTGTTGATAGATATAGATAAGCCCCATCTTTATCCACATCATAATATTATTTCCTCTTTGGCATATTCAGTTCAGGCTTCAGATGTTGATACTGTATTAGTAGACGGTAAGATAATAATGGAAAAGAGGGAAGTGAAAACCTTAGATGTAGAGAAGATAAAATTTATGGCAGAAAAACATGCTAAGGATTTAATTACAAGATAATAAGTTTTATTTATGAAAGGACTATTATAATTCTTTATAAATCTTATATAATGAGTGATTCCTATATTGTCCTATTTAAATATAATAGTCATTAGTGCAAAAACGCTAATGACTATTATATTTTTTGTGTTATTTGTCAATAATTCCAATTACTAGAAGCATAAAAATAGGTAGGTGTAAGCTTTGATTTCAAAGAGCATTGAATCCAATAGAGAAGAAATAAATAGAATATTTAATGAATCCAGTGATTTAGTATTATATGAGTTTAATACTTTGTCTGAAGATAGGGCATTAGTTGTATATATAGAGGGACTAATTGATAATAAAGTATTAAATGAAGATTTATTAAAGCCGTTAATTCAGTACTTGATAATTCCACAAGATATTTTATCTACAGTTTTTATTTCAAAAACTAAAAAAATATCTAGTATACAGGAAGTTATTCAACCAATAACAGATGGTGAAGTAATTCTGTTTATTGAAAATATGGAATTAGCATATATCTTTGATTTAAATAAGTGGGAAAACAGGGCAATAACTGAGCCAGGCACTGAACGGGTAGTAAGAGGCCCCAAAGAAGGTTTTATTGAAGATATAAAAGTAAACAAAGTTCTGATAAGACGTAAAGTTAGGAATAGTAAACTAGTATTTGAAGATTATACATTAGGTGTACAAACTAATACGAAGATTTCTTTAGCTTATATAAATGGCATAGTAAAGCAAGAAATATTAGATGAACTGAGAAGAAGGATACAAGAAATTCAAATAGATAGTATCCTAGATACAGGATATTTAGAACGTTATATTGAAGATGCTCCAAGAACTGTTATATGTACAATTGGACATTCAGAAAAGCCTGATGTAGTAGTTGGAAAAATTTTGGAAGGAAGAATTGCAATTATTTGTGATGGCTCTCCTGATGTTTTAACTGTACCTAAAGTATTTATAGAAAACCTACAAATGGCTGATGACTATTACTCAAGACCGCAATATGCAACATTTCTTAGGATATTAAGACTTTTTGCTTTAATTACTTCAGTGGTTTTACCAGGTTTTTTTGTAGCATTAAAAACTTTTCATCAAGAAATGATACCAGCAAAACTACTTGTATCTATGGCTAAGAATATAGAGGAAGTACCTTTTACTGCTTTAGTAGAGGCATTACTTATGATTTTATTTTTTGAATTAATTAAAGAATCAGGACTAAGAATACCGAATAATATAGGAACTGCAGTAACTGTAGTAAGCGGTATAGTACTAGGTCAGACAGCTGTTCAAGCAGGTTTAGTTGGACCTATCATGGTTATTGTTATAGCAATTGCAGGAATATCAGAGTTTATAATTCCCAGTCAGAGGGAAATGATAGTTATATATAGATTAATAATACTTTTGTTAGGTGGTTTTTTAGGATTATATGGTATAGTTTGCGGAATATCAATAATATTGGTTCATCTTATTTCATTAAAATCCTTTGGTGTTCCTTACATGTATCCCATTGCTCCATATGATAAAGAAGGCATGAAAGATTTTATTTTTATGCGTTCTGTAAAGGAAACAAATTATAGACCAAGAGCTCTATCAAATAAAAAGGCAATAAAAAGGAATGAAATATATGACAAAAAATAAAAAAAATCTAATTATGGCAGTATACTTAATAATAATTTCTCTACTTTCATTATCTTGCACAGGAAGCCGTCAATTGCAAACTTTGGCACTAGTTACATCAATCGGAATTGATTTGGAAGATGATAAGATAATCATTACTTGTGAAATAATGAATCCCATATCCAATAATTCATCTAATTCATCATCAGGCATAAGTCCTAATCCTACAGGTAGTGTATTTGCTCAAAGTGTAGGTGAGACAGTATTTGAAGCAGTTAGAAATATTACGCTAAATTTTGATAGAAAATTATTTCTTTCTCATAATAATATACTTATATTTGGTGAAGAGTTTGCTAAAAAAGGTATTACTGGGTTTATGGATGTATTTCTAAGAGATAGTGAAGCAAAAGAAAACATGTATATTCTAGTTGCAAAAGGAGCAAAAGCTTATGAAATAATAGGTGTTAAAGGAGAACTGAGCCAATCATCAGGAGATTATTTATTGGATATTTTAAATGATTTTAAATATAATGGAAAATGCCTAAAGGTAAGTATGTCTGAATATTATAAATATCATTATGATATAGGTAATGAGCCTGTTATAGGAGTTGTAACTAAAATAGAAAAGAAGGAAGTAGATCGGCAAAAATCCAAAGACAATACTGCAAAGTTTATGTTAGATGTAGCAGGAGGTGCAATATTGAGTAGAGATTATCTCATTGGATATTTATCATCAGATGAAATCTTTGGTTACAACTTTATAACAGGTCGTATAGAAGGAGGACTAATAAAATTCAATACTCCTCAGGGATTAAACAAAGGTAATACTATAATTGGAAATGAAGGGAAATTCACTACAGTAGAGATTATACAGACCAAAACAAAAAGGGATATAAAGATAGATGATGGCAAAATACATCTTAACATAAATGTAAAATTAAGTGGTTCTTTAGGAGAGGAAAATAAAGGGATAGATATAAGCAATCTTGAGGTTATTCGCATACTTGAAAAGGCTTGCTCTGAAAAAGTAGAAGATTTAATTTCTATAACTATGGATAAGGTACAAAAGGAATTTAAACAAGATAACTTTAGCATTGGAGAAATAGTTCACCGACAATATCCAAAGGTGTGGAAAGAGATTTCCAATGACTGGAATAATATATTTCCGGAAATATCCTATACTGTTAATGTAGAGACAAAAATAGTCAAGACTGGAATTATAAATACACCTAGCAATTTAAGGAAAAGGAGATAATATAGATGAATGAAAAGGTTTCATCAAGACAAGCAATATTTATTATCACTATTAGCAGAATAACTACTGTACTTACTATTATGTCTCCAGTTTATATGTCTCCAGCTAACCAGGATGTATGGATAAGTATTATATTATCATTTTTTTATACAATATTAACATGTGTACCTTTGCTATTTTTAGCTAATAAATTTAAGGAGTTTACAATTATTGGATATATGGAGAAAATATTGGGGAAAATATTGGGAAAGATAGTAGGAATTCTTTATGCTATTTTCTTTGCTACCATTGCAATTTTTTTCTCTTATATTTCAGTTCAAATGATAAGAGCCTCATTTTTATCAGATACGAAAACTTATATAATTATACTATTTTTAATAGCTAGTTGTTTATATATTGTTTCTAAGGAGTTAGTAGTTATATTGAGATTTTCAGAATTAATGGTTCCAATAATTTTGGTTTCCTTAATTATTTTTATTTTTCTTGGTTATAATAATATGGATTTTAAGCTACTACTACCTATATATAAGGATTCTACTTTTTTAGATATCAATATTGGTGCAATGCAGTTGAGTCTAGTTTTTATAGATATATATTCATTAACTATGATTGTACCCAGTCTTGAAGATAAAAAAAGGATAAATGAAATTTTTATTAAAGCCAGTATTATTTCATTATTATTTGTATTGGGAACAGTGTTAGCAACACAATCATCTTTAGGAGTAGAGCAAGTTAAACATTTTAATTATCCTTTTTTAGCATATATTAGAAATATCAGAGCATATTTTACATTTGAAAGAATAGAATCTATTTATATATTTATATGGATAATAGCCATGATAATTAAGATAATAACATATTTATGCATATCTATTGATGCATTTAAAGAAATATTTAAGAAAGAATCAAGAAATATATTATTATACATTGTATGCATCATGGTTGCATTAATAACCTTTTATATAGCTGAAGTTAATCCTATGATGGTAGAAATAAAGTCAATTAAATTTCCAGAATATATTTATTATTTTATATTTAAAACTATTATTCCTTTAATAGCTGTTATAGTTTACTTTTTTAGGAGAAAGACATTGGAAGAACAAGAAAAACTTAAAAATTAAATATTAAGTGGAAGAGTTATTATAACTTCAGTCCATTCTCCATATTTACTATTTATATTTATTGTACCCTTATGAGCATCAACTATTGATTTTACAATAGGTAAGCCAAGTCCAGTACCATTAGTGCTTTTATTTATAGAAATATCAGCCCTATAAAATCTATTAAATATAAATGGTAGATTTTTTTCCTCTATACCTATGCCATTGTCAATTATTTTAATTATGGCATTAGTTTCATCTTTTTTAAGAATAATAAGAACTTTACCATCGTCATTAAGATATTTAATAGAGTTAGAAAGTAAATTATACATGATTTGTTTTAGTTTATCTTTATCCATTTTAATTTCAATATTATCTTCTATTTCAGATTCAATGTAAAAACCATTTTTAGTATATAGAGGTTTAAGTGTTGTAATAATATTATTTAGTTCTGTAGAAATATTAAACTTAGTGTAATTTAAAATAAGTTCTAATTCCTCCAACTTAAAAGAATCTTTAAGTTTATCAACTAGATTAGACAACCTATCTATTTCCTTCATCAAGATATTTAAATGTTCTTGACTGGGTTCCCATATACCATCAATAATGGCCTCTAAATGACTTTTCAATGTGGTTAGAGGTGTTCTAAGCTCATGAGATATATCAGACCCATATTTTTTTCTAATATTTTCTTGTTTGCTCAATGTTTCACCTAGATAATTAATAGAATCTGATAGTTCTAGAATTTCTATTGTATTAGTATTTATATTAGATTTCTTATTCAAATTACCTTTACGCATTTCAACAGCTGTATTTCTTATTTCTAATAAGGGATTGGTTAAAGATTTAGATAGTATGGCACTATTTGCTAATCCCATGAGAACTGTAAATACAGCTGAGATAAAAAAGGATTTAGTTAGAGTATCTTTAAAAAGAACTGCAGATTCAGTTAAATAAGAATTATCAATATACCCTATAATTAGCTTTCCTACTTCATTATTTCCTTCAAGCAATGGATAGGATTTTTCTACATAATTTCCTTCAGGAATATTATGCATTTTCATCATTTGTCTATGCATACCACCCATTCCTTTCATTCCAGTTCTATTTGTTGAACTGTATAAAACCCTATTATTTAAGTCTTTAATTTCAATATATATATTTTCTAAGGAAGCATAGGAATTGATTTCTCTTTGATATAGCTTATATCCATTTTTATTATATAAATTATTTATTTCATCAGATATTTGATTAAGTTTACGCTGCTTTTCTTCAGCAAGATAATTTTCAAACCTATTATTTATCATTAAATTTGATATAATGCTAATAATTATGATAGAAGTAAGTATTGAAAATATAAAGCTAAGAGTAAGTTTTTTAGAAAGTTTCATATATATTCCTCCAATAATTGTCAAGGAAGGTTAAAAATAATAAATATAGACTACCTACGACAATATGAATTTTTTAAGATTATACTATAATCAATAGAAAAATTTTATTTTTTATATAATCATATTATAACAGTTAATTTTGAAGTCATTATGAAGAAATTTAAGATAATTTTATTTTCTTCATATTTCCTTCACATTTTGTAGATATAATAAAATCACAAAATGAAAGGAGAGATGTTTTATGAAAAAAGTATTATTAACAGGAGCTTTAGTATTAAGTTTAGGAGTTGGTTCCTTAGTTGCATATGCTGATACAGTAAAAACGCCAACTATAATTCCTGGAAATAGAAATATAAGTTTAAGCACAGAAGATAGAGAGGCATGGTTTAAAGAAAGAACTGAATATAAAAAGGAACAGATAAAAAATGCATTGGAGAATGGATTAATAACGGAAGAAGAAGCAAAATCATGGGAAGAACATTTCAAGTATATGGAAGAATTCCATGCTGAAAATGGATTTATGCCAAGGGGATGTAGTGGACTTGGCATGGGAAGAGGAATGGGATTTGGTAGAGGAAGAGGTATAGTAAGAGGGAATAATTAGGAAACAATAAGTTCACTTTATGGTGCCTGGCACCATAAAGTGAACTTATTGTTTTTCTATTTCAAATTTATATCCTGCACCGTAAATTGTATGAATATATTTTGGGTATTTTGGGTTATTTTCAATTTTTTGTCTAATGTTTTTTATATGAGTATCTATTGTTCTATCAAAACCTTCATAACCAGAACCAAGAGAAAATTCTATCAATTGTTCTCTGGAAAGAACATGGTTTATATTAGATATAAGAGCTAATAATACTTTAAATTCATTTGTTGTTAAGTTGATAATTTTATTATTCTTTCTAACTATCATTTTGTCTACTTCAATTTCTAAATCCCCATTATTGAAACTAAGTTTTTCTGCCGAAGGTCTAGAATTAGGGTAAGCCCTTCTCAGCAATGCTTTTACTCGACTAATTAACTCTCTAGGACTAAAGGGCTTTAATATGTAATCATCAGCACCTATGGATAAGCCTTCTATCCTTTCATCTTCATGGGTTTTAGCAGTTAGCATTATAATTGGCACATCAGATATACTTCTTATTCTTTTACATACTTCTTCGCCTGAAATTTTAGGTAATATTAAATCCAATATAATCAAATGAATATTATTATTTCTAAATAAATCTAAAGCTTTTTGTCCATCATTAGCTAAGAATACATTAAAGTTTTCTTTAATTAGATATGCGTTTATAACATCTGAAATATTTTTTTCGTCTTCTACTAATAATACATTTATATAATCCAAAATTAATCACCTCACAATCATTTTACCCGAAAAAACTAAAATAAAAAATAAAAAAATACTTTATTTTTGTGAACTATTATGTTATACTTGAATATAATATTTAAAACATACTAAAATGCTATGAATTGGTAAAGTAAATTATATGGAGTATCTAAGAGAGGATTCTATTGGTGGGAGGAATCTATACGATATATATTTGAAGTGCACCAATGAGCATAAAGTCGAAAAATTTAGTAGACTTATACGGTGGTTCCCGTTATAGAACTAGAGTATGAAAGTACTTGAATTGAGCTGGGGATTACCTCAAGCAGAGTGGAACCGCGAAACTTACCTTTTGCCTCTGTATATTTATTTATACATGGGTAAAAGGTTTTTTTATTCTCTATCTCGGAATGAGATGAATTTCAGGTAGGCAAAGACAACAAGAAGGAACTTTAATTTAGAATTCATAATTAAAAGTGTTCCTTAGGATTAAATCTACGAAACTTGTGATTTCTGTTGCAAGTCATATAGGGGTATAGAATTATACCTTGAGATAAATTAAGACTGCTGTTTTTATAGTCTGAAGTATAAAATATATTTTAGGAGGTATTGGTATGGTATTAAACAATATTGTAGAAACTGTAGGAAAAACACCAATCGTAAGATTAAATAATATTAAGGAAAAAGGCAATGCAGAAATACTTGTAAAGATTGAATCCTTTAATCCTTCTGGAAGTGTAAAAGATAGGGCAGCTTTGTATATGATAGAAGCTGCGGAAAAAGAAGGAATTTTAACTAAAGGTGGAACTATAATTGAACCTACAAGTGGAAATACTGGTATTGGATTAGCTATGATGGGAGCGGCAAAGGGATATAATGTAATATTAGTTATGCCGGATACTATGAGCATTGAAAGAAGAAAACTAATGCAGGCTTATGGAGCAAAGATTATATTGACTGAAGGGAAATATGGAATGTCAGGTTCTGTAGAGTTAGCAGAAAGATTAGCTAAGAATAATAATTATTTTCTTCCAAATCAATTTGGAAATAAAAACAATTTAGTAGCTCACTATGAAACAACAGGTGTAGAAATACTAGAGGAAACTGATGGAGATATAGATGCTTTTGTAGCGGGAGTTGGAACAGGAGGTACAGTATCAGGAGTAGGTAAGAGGTTAAAGGAATATAATAGAGATATATTAATAGTAGCAGTACAGCCATCTAAATCTCCAGTTCTAACAGGAGGGGAGCCAAATAGCCATAAAATCCAAGGTATAGGTGCAAATTTTATACCAGATATATTTGCACAGGATATAGTAGATGAGATACTAAGTATTGATGAAGAAACTTCATACTTCTATGCAAAGAGATTGGCTTTAGAAGAAGGTATATTATGTGGAATTTCATCGGGAGCAAATGTTGCTGCTGCAAATATAATTGCAAAAAAATTAGGTGAAGGTAAGAGAGTACTAACTATTCTTCCTGATACAGGTGAAAGGTATTTATCTACAGATTTATTTAATGGAGAGTGATTCTATGTTTAGATTTTTCATAGAAGAAGGAAAAAATATACTAGAAAAAGATCCAGCAGCGAAGAATCTTTTTGAGGCAATATTCTGCTATCCAAGTTTAAAATCAATATTTTATTATAAGATAGCCAATAAATTATATAGAAAAAATAGATTTATATTATCTAGGATAGTATCACAACATGCTAGAAGGGTAACGGGTATAGAAATACATCCTGGAGCAAGAATTGGGAAAAATTTATTTATAGATCATGGAATGGGTGTAGTAATAGGTGAAACAGCAGAAATAGGAGATAATGTATTAATGTATCATGGTGTAACTCTTGGAGGAATAGGCGGAGAAAAAGGCAGTAAAAGACATCCAACTATAGAAGATGATGTTATAATTGGTGCAGGTGCAAAGATACTGGGTCCTATAACTATTGGAAAGGGAGCTAAAATAGGGGCTAATTCTGTAGTCCTAGAAGACATACCACCATATTCTACGGCAGTTGGTGCTCCAGCAAAAGTAGTTAGAAAAAATTATAATAGCTATATTTATGTTGTATAATTATAAAAAGAATGATTATGTATATTTTTTAAAAAAAGTATTTACAATAAAGTCATATAGTATATAATATATAATAATGAATAATAGGCAATGAACAAGAATAGTAATCATAAAAAGGTCTAAAGCGAGCTAGGAATGGTGGAAGCCTAGTGATACTATTATGATGAATGGACTTGTGAGTTTATATCTGAAATAAGTAAGATATAGGATTTATCCACCTTATAGGATTAAAGTTGGCTTTTAGCAAGAAGAGTGGTACCGCGGAAATTACCCTTTCGTCTCTTTATTAGAGATGAAAGGGTTTTTATTATAGGAGGGATTATAATGGAAAAGAAAACTGTATTTAGTGGGGTGCAACCATCAGGTGCATTGACTATTGGGAACTATATAGGAGCTATAAAAAATTGGGTAGAATTACAGGAAGAATATGACTGTTATTATTGTATTGTTGATATGCATGCTATTACAGTTCCACAAATACCAAAGGATCTTAGAAAAAATACATTGGATGTATTGGCATTGTATCTAGCTTGTGGAATGGATCCAGAAAAATCTACTATATTTATTCAGTCTCATGTGCCAGCTCATGCTGAATTAACTTGGATATTAAATAGTATATCATATATGGGGCAATTAAATAGAATGACTCAGTATAAAGAAAAATCGAGAAAATCAGAAGAAAATTTAAATGCTGCTTTATTTACTTATCCAGTATTGATGGCATCAGATATACTTTTATATCAGGCTGATTTAGTTCCAGTAGGAGAAGATCAAAAGCAGCATTTAGAGTTAGCTAGAGATTTAGCCATAAGATTTAATAATAAATATAGTGATACATTTAAAGTTCCAGAACCATTGATAAAAGAATTTGGAGCGAGAATAATGAGTCTTCAAAATCCAGAGGCAAAGATGAGTAAATCAGATTTAGATGAAAATGGATATATATTGATTTTAGATAATAAAGATGCAATAAGAAGAAAAATAAAAAGGGCTGTTACAGATTCCTTAGGATTGATGTCCTATAATGATGAGCAGTTAGGGTTGAAAAATTTACTAACAATTTATAGCATATTTTCAAATGAAGAAATATCAAAAATAGTAAATCGTTATGAAGGTCAGGGATATGGAAAATTTAAGGAGGATTTAGCAGAGATAGTAGTAGAAGGTCTTTCACCTATTCATGATAAATTTGAATATTTAGGAAAAAATAAGGATTATCTAGAGAAGATATATAAGGAGGGATCAGAAAAGGCGGAATATCAAGCTATGAAAACTCTGAGAAAGGTATATAAAAAAGTAGGGTTTATACCAAGGTAGGAGTGGATTTATTGAATGATTAAGATGTTTTTTAGAGGCAATCCAGATGGATATGTGTTTCCAATATGGAGTTTAGCACATTTGGTAATTGTGTTAATTGCGTTTATGGGAATTGAATTTATATTGTTAAATAAAAGAAAACTTAAGAATTCCCAAATGGGAAGGAAATTTAAAATATTAATGATTATTGTTTTGTCTTTACAACAGGTAATATTATATCTTTGGTATTATTTTTCTGGATATGGCACTATAAAAGAAAGTTTGCCACTATATAATTGTAGGATTGCTATTATTTTTACGATTCTTGCTTTTATAACAGATAAAAAGATATTTAAAAATGTAGGATGTTATTGGGGAATTATAGGTTCTATATTAGTTATTATGATGCCTATTGATGTATATCCATTCTCATTTCCCCATTATACTAATATTTCCTACTTCTTAGGACATATTAGTTTATTGTGGTCTATAGTATATATATTAGTGGTTGATGAGCATAGGATAGATAAAAGTAGTTTAAAATCAATTTTATACTTTACTAATATTTACCATTTGTTTATTTACTTTTTTAATATATTCACTAAATCTAATTATTGCTACCTAAATGAACCACCTTTTGCCAGAATATTTTTTCAAAAATTTATGTCACCAAATGTATATACTGTAACTGTATTTTTTATATTTAATATATTAATGATTTTGGTATATTTGTCAGCTAAAACTGCGTATAGAATATTAGATATAGATGAAGATTTGGTAAAAACTGCTTAGGATGTAATATGACATTTTAACAAAATAAAATAGGGGCTATTACTTTGCCCCTGTTTTATTTTCTTCTGTATTGACGAAAAAGGTTCTAGTCCATTCCATTATCTTTTCACTTGTTTTAGAAGTATTACTACTGCTAAAAACTGCACTATATTTTCTATTATTATGCTCATAAAGAGGATCATAATATTTTATTATTAATTCCTCTATCACTTGTCTATATTCATGATTAGCAATTAGTTCTATATATTTGTCAATATTTTTATCTCCTAAATATTTTCTAAGATAATTCAATGAAGATATCAACTCATTATCCGTATCATGAACGTATTCAGTGAAAAGATTGTCAACTCTTTTTTCTATATTAGCTTCAATTTTTATATTTATTCCACTCTTCATAGCATTATATAAATAATCTGGAATTATATCTTTCCCTATTCTTTTACTTTCTCCTTCTACAAATACAAGATTTGTTTTTCTGTTTTTTAGGGATTCATAAACAAGGGATTCAAACATTTTTTGAGTATTTTGTTCACCAAGTCCAACATTCCCCAGGACAGAACCTCTATGATTAGCACAACCTTCTAGATCAAGAATATCAATTCCTTTTTCATTAAGGCATTTTAAAATATTAGTTTTGCCCGTTCCAGTATTACCATAGAGAACTATAAACTTAATTTTTTTTACTATCTGTGGAAGATGGCTGTTTATATATTTCCTATATCCTTTATATCCCCCATCAAGCTTTATGGCGTTTATGCCAATGGATTTAAAAAGAGAAACTAAGGAGCTACTCCTAAAACCTCCTCTAGCACAAAAAAATATAAGATTATTATATTTTTTATCAAATTCTAAAACCTGTTCATAGATATTTGGAAGATGTTTTGAGGCGGTTTCTATACCAATTTTTTTTGCCTTTTCAATACTTTCTTGTTTGTAAATTGTACCGATTAACTCCCTTTCTTTATCATTGAAAATTGGTATATTATAAGCACCTGGTATAGTTTCAGATTTATATTCACTAGGAGAACGAACATCTATTAATATATGATTTTCATTTATTCTTTTTTCGTCTACATCTTCATAACTAACAATTTCAAACATAAAATTCCCTTCTTCTATTAAAATTAAATTACACATATGCTATTATATATCATAAGTTTTCTCTATAACAAGTAAAATTGCATAAAAAAATTTTATAATAATAAAGTAGATAGCAAAATTGCTATCTACTTTATATATAGTTAAGGTATTTTTTAGCTAAGGATACCTTCCATATATCGGGTCCTTCTTCAATATATTCCCATTCAAATTTACCAAATCTTTTTTCTTCTAATTGATTAAATACATGAGAGGGATCTGCATCATTTATTAATACCATTTTTTCACCTACAGGTAAAGAATCAAAAGTACGTAAAACAACGCTATTTACATCATTTGTTTCATATCCTCTAGTATCTAATTCCATTATGGACATACTATCTCCTCCTAATGATTTTAAATTATTATTCCCATAATATAAAATATTATTTTATAAGGAAAATAGCTATAATATTTATATAAAATAAGCTATAATGTAAATAATTAAGTAAATTATAGAAGGAGTGATTTAAAGAATGAATTTCAAAATGCTCCATACTTGTATAAGAGTAATGGATTTAGAAAAATCTTTAAAATTTTATAAAGATGCTTTAGGGTTAGTAGAAACTAGAAGAAAAGATTTTCCAGAAGATGAATTTACATTGGTCTTTTTATCCGATGAGTTAGGACAACATGAAATAGAATTAACATATAACTATAATCCAGAAAAACCATATGTAATTGGTGATGGATTTAGTCATATGGCATTTAGTATAAAAGACTTAGAAGCTTCAAGAGAAATGCATAAAAAAATGGGATATGAAGTTACAGAACTAATGGGACTTCCAGGTGAAAAACCAAGATATTATTTTGTAACAGATCCAGATGGTTATGATATAGAAATTATAAGAGCTTAATAGTTAAGTAAATAAAAAATTACCTCTAAAATATAGAGGTAATTTTTAGGACTTGTTTTGTCGAAAAAAGTCTAAAAATAGATATAATATTTTGAAACAATGTATTAATCCATAAACCTAATACTATTTAAAGAAAAACGGTGATAATAGTATGAAATCCATTAGAAATCAAATACTAATATATCTTATGATAGGGTCAATAGTACTATTTGGACTATTGCTTATTTTATCTGATTTAAAATTAAATGAACTTCCAAATCATATTAAAGCACAGTATGGTGAGATAGTAGATGCTAGAGCAGATGAAGTAGCTAAAGAATTAGAAGGATTTGTTGAGCAAATAACAATAATATCAAGATCTCCAATAATAAGAACTATGGATTTGGAAAAAATAAAAACTTATTTGCCTAGCCTGGTACTAGATAATAAATATAGAAATATGACTATAGCATCTCCTAATGGCGAAGCATGGTCAACATTAATGGACGAATTTGATATTTCAAGTCAAGAACAATATAAGAGTATTTTTATTGAGAAAAAGAAATATGTAATTTCACAACCATTGTATATCCCATATGTTCATGAATCTGATAAACCTGTTTTAATTGTTTCTCATAGTATTAGTAATGAGAAGAATGAAGTAATTGGTTTGGTGAATAGTGTAATAAATATTGAATTCTTAAATCAAATAGTTAGAGATATAAACTTAAAGACAACTGGATATGGATGGATAATAAATAGGGATGGTTTAGTAGTTGCTCACCCAGATTCAAATGCTCCATTACAAAAGAATATAAGAGATTATATAATTGATGATAATCAAATAAGTAAAATTTCAACTGATGATTCTGGAGTTATTGAATATTTAGATATAAATGGGGAAAAGATGTTAGGCTTTTTTAGGAGTATTGACAATTCACCTAATTGGATGTATATTATTTCAATTTCTGAAAAGGACATTTGCAATGATATAAACGGAGTTAAAAATACTATAATAGCTGCTATTATAATTGTATTAATATCAGTAATTATATTTTCATTTTTTTATTCTAAAAGCTTATCCAAACCAATTTTAGAATTAAAAGAAGTATTTGAAAAAGCGGCTAATGGAAATCTCAATGTAATGGCTAATGAAGCAATATCTAATGAATTAGGTATGGCGGCAAAAAGCTTTAATAAAATGTTAGGGGAAATAAAAGATTTAACTTATAGAGATAAAGTTACAGGATTATATAATTGCAATGGTTTCTTTTTAGAGATCCCTCATAAAATGAATAAGTTAGGCAATAAAAAAATGGCAATATCTATTGTAATAATATCCATAGATGATTTTAAAAGAATAAATAGTATTTATGGCTTTGATTTTGGAGATATGGTACTTTATAATTTTTCAAATAGGCTCAAGGAATTTTTAAATAATGAAGAATTAGTAGCAAGGTTCTTAGGTGATGAGTTTATTTTGTTTTTATATGGAGATGATATAGAAAGTATTGAGAATCGTATAAAAGGATTATGGAATTTATGTAGTGGAGATATGAAACTTAATGATAATCAATTTGTTATGAGAGTAAGTATTGGAGCAAGTATTATCATGGATTATAATATATCAATAGAAGAAATCGTACATCAAGCTACAATAGCAAAGCTCATAACTAAGAAAATGGGAGGTAATCATTATAAATTCTATAATTATGAATTGGAAAAATTAATTAAAGAAGAACAAAAAATTGATAATGCACTATATCATGCAATTGAAAATAATGAATTTAAATTAGTATATCAACCTATTATAGAAGTATCAACTGGAAAGATAATAGGAGCAGAAGCATTACTTAGATGGATAAATCCTTTACATAAAAATATTTCTCCAATAATAGTAATACAGATGGCTGAACAAAATGGATTAATAATAGAAATAGGCAAATGGGCTTTAAAAGAAGCTTGTAGACAGAATAAACAATGGCAAAATAAAGGTTATCAACCAATTATAATATCAGTAAATGTTTCAGCTATTCAATTTGAGCAAACAAATTTTGTTGACATAGTAAAAGAAACTTTAGAAGAAACGGGATTAGAGGCTAGATACTTGGAATTAGAAATAACAGAAAGAATAGCTATGGATAGGGTAGATGAGAAACTTCTTAAAATGAAAGAATTAAAGAACATGGGGGTTCGTATATCTATAGATGATTTTGGTACAGGTTATTCCTCATTAGCCTATTTTACACGTTTTCCTATTGATACCTTAAAAATAGACCGCTCATTTATTAATGATATGTTAAGTAATAAAAACTCAAAAACTATTGTAACTACTATTATAAATATGGCTAAATCTATAAAAATAAAGACTATTGCAGAGGGTGTAGAAACCTTAGAGCAACTAGATTATTTAAAACAAAAAAAATGTGATAAAATTCAAGGATATTTAATTAGTAAACCTATTGAACCTCAAGAAATAGAAAAAATGTTTAAATAGACATGTTTTTTTCTAAATTTATAATAATATTATGTTTGTAATAGAATCGTAATTTGAAAATCCAGTCAAAGTATAATATAATTTCTTAAAATGGCATAAATTTATTTGATTGGAGTTGAATGGAAATGGGAAAGAAAATATTTAAATTTATAACTATAGGTGCTACTGTTTTAACTATAACTTTAAATACTATTAGTGTTAATGCTAATTCAGGCAGTATGGGGATGCAGTTTTTAAAGAAATATAATTCAAATGAAATGATTTTATTAAAAGATAAGCCCTTACAAATACCTATGTATGTAAAAGAACAAGAAAGTCAATTAAGAGGAGTATGGGTGTCTACAGTATTTAATTTAGATTTTCCAGCTAAAAAAGGATTAACAGAATTAGAATATAGGAATGAGTACATAAGACTTTTAGATAATTTAGAAGCTTTAAATATGAACACCGTAATATTTCAAGTTAGACCTAAATTAGATGCATTTTATAAATCTAATATAAACCCTTGGTCAGAGTATTTGACTGGTAAACAGGGATTAAATCCTAGTTGGGATCCTTTGAAGTGGATGATAGAGGAAACTCACAAACGTGGAATGGAGTTTCATGCTTGGTTTAATCCATATAGAGTAACAACTGGAGTTGAGAAATTATCAGATTTAGCTCCTAATAACTGGGCAAGACAAAATCCCCAATATGTTTTTAGTTTTAATGGTAAGCTACAATTAAATCCAGGAGAACCAGAAGTAATTAAACATATCAATGATAGTGTAATGGAAGTAGTGGAAAACTATGATATAGATGCAGTTCATTTTGATGATTACTTTTATCCTTTTAAAAAAGGTAATAGTTGGTATGCAAAAGAAGAGGAGAATTCATTTAAGAAATATGGTACTGGATTTAAAAATAGAGATGAGTGGAGAAGAAATAATGTGGACAAGCTTGTAGAAACTATTCACAATTCTATAGAATCTTATAATATTAAGAATGAAAAATCTGTACAATTTGGTATCAGTCCATTTGGAATATGGGGTCATAAAGAGTTTCATCCAGAGGGAAGTATAGAAGGAATAGGTTCTCAAACACCTAAAACATCTAGGGCTTCTTATGATGACCAATTTGCAGATACTAGAAAATGGGTTAAAAATAATTGGATTGATTATATAGCTCCACAAATTTATTGGACTTTTGATGAGAAAGCAGCACCTTATGGAGAATTAGTCAATTGGTGGGCTGATGTAGTACGTGACACTGATGTTAATTTATATATAGGACATGCTAATTATAGAAAGGCAGATATAAACAACAAAAATTTAAGTTGGAAAAATCCTGAAGAAATATCTAATCAACTTAAGTTTAACAGTTTATATGATGAAGTGAAGGGAAGCATATTTTTTAGATATAAATCTCTACTGGAAAATGAAAAAAATCCTCCAGCAAATAATCAGTTTATTAAAACTCTTAAAGGGCAACATTTTAATAAAAAGGCATTATTACCATCTAAGTCTTTGTTAAATCGTAAAAATATATAGATATTTAATAAAATAAACGGTTTTGGCAAGTGCTAAAGGATTAGCTGCAGATTTTAAAACTTTTTCTTTAGATACAGATAATCAAGAACAATAATTAAAGAGCGTTTGTGAATCTAGATTCATAAACGCTCTTTAATTATTGCTTTTTTACAGGGTTATACAAGCACTTTAATTACCTAAATACATAATATATATTACTTAATATCTTATTTGGCATAGGGGGGAAGTTATGAGAATATCAGTATTAGGCGGAGATGAGAGAAGTGTTAAATTAGCGAATTTGCTTCAAGAAGATGGGAACCATATTGATTTATTTGGTTTCGATAATTTAAAGGTTGATGGGTTAAAAATAAGTGAAAACCTAGATTTAGCTATTGAAAAGTCAAATATAGTTATAGGACCATTGCCGTGTTCTAAGGATAATATCTTATTAAATACACCTTTATATTCAAAAGAAATAAAAATAGAAGAAATATTTAATAAAATGAATTCAAATCAGGTATTTATAGGAGGTAAAATATCCAATGAAATATCTAATATTGCAAAGCACTATAATATTGATACTGTAGATTTTCTTAAAAGAGAGGAAATGGCAGTATTAAATGCAATTCCTACAGCAGAAGGTGCAATTCAAGTAGCCATGGAAAAAATGGAAATTACCATTCATGGATCAAATATTATGATATTGGGATTTGGAAGAATAGGAAAGATTTTAGCTAAAATGCTTCAAGGAATAGGTGCTAATGTATATATAGAGGCAAGGAATTATTCTGATTTAGCTTGGGTTAGTACCTATGGATATAATCCAATACATTTAAGTGAAATGAAAGATTATCTTCAAGAAATGAATGTAGTATTTAATACTATACCATCTATGATTTTAAATGAAGAAATGTTATTAAAACTAAATAAAGAATGTTTAGTTGTAGACCTTGCATCTATACCTGGAGGAGTAGATTTTAAAAGGGCTGAAGAACTAGGTATAAATACTGTTTGGGCATTAGGGTTGCCTGGAAAAGTGGCACCTATGACTGCAGCAAGAATTATGAAAGATACTATTTATAATATTATTGGGGAATTGGAGGAGTAGATATGTTATTGAATGGAATAAAAGTAGGTATAGCTATTACAGGTTCATTTTGTACATTTGAAACTATTTTGGTTGAAATAGAGAGATTAGTTAATGAAGGAGCAGATGTATATCCGATTATGTCCTATAATGCTAATGATTTTGATACTAGATTTGGCTTGGCTGAAGAATGGAAAGAAAAAATAATAAAAGTAACAGGGAAGGAAATAATAGCGACAATACAAGATGCAGAACCTATAGGACCAAAAGGATACCTTGATATACTGGTTATAGCACCTTGTACAGGAAATACAATTGCAAAATTAGCAAATGCCATTACTGATACACCAGTATCTATGGCATGGAAAGCTCATTTAAGAAATAATAAACCTGTTGTAGTTGCAATTTCCACAAATGATGGATTAAGTGGAAATGCAAAAAATCTAGGTATATTATTAGATAAAAAAAATGTATATTTTGTTCCATTTGGGCAAGATGATCCTTCTAAAAAAGCAAATTCATTGATTGCACATTATGATAAGATAGTGCCAACTATAATAGAAGCATTACAGGGTAAGCAAATTCAGCCATTATTAGTATAATAATATTTTGGCAAATAAGTACCATTTTTATTGATTAAAAATGGTACTTATTTTTTGCTATAATTAATATATAAAATATAATCTAAATTTTTTGAATTTTCAACTTGAGTTTTGTATAAATATAACAAAGGATATTTTAATGTTTTAGAGAATTTATTCATATAGAATAATAACTTAATGTAGGATAGGAGGGATAAGATGAATACAATCTTAAGAATGTGCTCGATAT
This sequence comes from Tissierella praeacuta DSM 18095, assembly GCF_900128955.1. GTDB lineage: Bacteria > Bacillota > Clostridia > Tissierellales > Tissierellaceae > Tissierella > Tissierella praeacuta. The sequence goes on along the minus strand of NZ_FQTY01000004.1, from coordinate 129,890 downwards.
CAAAATATTTTGGTACATTAGTGGCTAATGAGGATGTTAATTTTGAAGTGAAAAAAGGTGAGATACACTCTCTTTTGGGAGAGAATGGAGCAGGAAAATCTACATTAATGAATGTATTATATGGGTTATATCAGCCAGATAAAGGTGAGATATTTTTTGAGGATAAAAAGATTAATTTGAAATCTTCCAAAGATGCTATTGATTTAGGAATAGGCATGATACATCAGCATTTTATGTTAGTACCTGTTCATACAGTATTAGAAAACATTGTTATGGGGATGGGGAAGGAAAAAGGTTTTATAATCAAAGAAGAAAATCTTAAAAAAGAAATAAATGATATTGCTGTAAGATATGGTATGGAAATATCTTTAGATGCAAAGGTTTCAGATCTTTCAGTTGGAGAACAACAACGGGTTGAAATTGTTAAAGCTTTATATAGGGGGGCAAAATTACTTATAATGGATGAGCCTACAGCAGTATTAACACCTCAGGAAACAGAAGAGCTATTTACCACCTTAAGAAAGATGGCAGATGATGGTATGTCTATAATACTAATTACCCATAAATTAAAAGAAGTAATGTTTGTATGCGATAGAGTTACAGTATTGAGAGATGGTAGAATAACAAAGACAATTTGTACTGAGGAAACAAATGAACTTGAACTTGCAAAATTTATGATAGGAAGAGAACTTTCAGCTATGGAACAAGATGAAAATTGTTGTCCGGGAGAGCCTGTTCTTGAAATAAAAAATTTATCTTATGAGGTGGAAAAAGGAATAAAAGTCTTAGATAATATAAATTTAAGAGTGTGTTCGGGGCAAGTTTTAGGTATTGCTGGAGTGGATGGAAATGGGCAGAGAGAGTTGGCGGAAGTGATAGTTGGATTAATGGAAGGTGCTACAGGTAGTATATTATTGAATGGAGAAGATATAAAAGGTAAAACCATTTCAGAAATAATAAAAAAAGGAGTAGGCTATATTCCTGAAGATAGACATAAAAGAGGATTAATATTAGATTTCTCAGTTAGTGAAAACCTAATCTTAAAGGATTATTATAAACATCCATTTAGAAAGAAAGTTTTTTTTGATTTTAATTCAATAAATAAACATGCAGATACTATGATTTCAAAATATTCAATTAAAACTTCAAGTAGAAATGCGGAGGCTAGAAAACTATCTGGAGGAAATCAACAGAAGATAGTTGTTGCGAGAGAAATTGATAAACTTCCTAAATTGTTAATTGCTGTACAGCCTACTAGGGGAGTTGATATAGGTGCATCAGAATTTATTCATCAACAAATTATAAATGCCAAAGAACAAGGAACTGCAGTACTGCTTATTTCTACAGAACTTTCAGAGATTAATTTATTATCTGATAAGATTGCTGTAATTTATAAAGGCAGCATAGTAGGACAAATGGATAAAAAGGATTTTGAAGAAAGCACAATAGGATTGATGATGGCGGGAGCTAATTAAATATTTTCAAATTAGGAGGAAATGCCATGAATAATGCTGAGGATCATTATAAAAATAGAGTTTTAAATAAGGTATTTAATAAAAACAAACTTTTAACAATTATAATACCAATGGTATCTGTATTATTAGCATTGCTAATAGGAAGCGTATTATTACTTTTTATAGAGGTAAATCCCCTAGAGGCTTACAAATACTTAATATTTGGGAACTTTACAAATATCTATAATATTGCAGAAATTTTTGTGAAGGCTACACCTATTATATTAACGGGTCTTTCCTTTACTTTTGCCTTTAGAACTGGACTGTTTAATATTGGTGGTGAAGGTCAAATGTTTGCAGGTGCTATGGCAGCAGTATTTGTAGGGTTAAAGACTGGCCATCTTAGTCCATTTATTACTATACCACTTTGCTTATTGGCATCAATAATAGCAGGTGGAATATGGGGAATGATACCAGGGATACTTAAGGGAATATTTGGATCATCTGAAATAATTATCACCATAATGTTTAATTATGTGGCATTATATCTCATAAGTTATTTAGTGGATAAGCCTCTTAGGGAGTCAAGTGGATTTTATCCACAAACGGATTTAATTGGAGAAAATGCCTTTCTTCCATATGTTGTTTCTAATACTAGGTTACATATAGGATTTATTATAGCTATATTAATATCAGTTATAGTATATATTGTTTTATGGAAAACTCCCTTTGGATATAGACTTAGGGCTGTGGGGCATAACCCTCATGGGGCAGAATATTCTGGTATTAATATTAAAAAGAATATAATCATTTCCTTAGCTATAAGCGGTGCTTTAGCAGGAATAGCTGGATTTACTGAGATAAACGGAATTCATCATAGACTTCTTGATAATTTTTCTAAAAATGTTGGTTTTGATGGAATAGCAGCGGCACTCTTGGGCAGTGCAAATCCTGTAGGAGTAGTTATATCATCCATACTTCTTGGTATGCTTCAAACAGGTGCTAATTCAATGCAAAGAGGAGTTGGAGTTCCTGCAAATATAGTAAGTGTAATTCAAGCTTTGATAATCATACTTGTACTTGCAGGAAATGTGCTAAAACCCAAGATTGAACTGATTTTAAATTCTAAAGAAAGGGTGTTAGATTAATGAAAGATATATTAAATATGACATTTATTATTGCTCTTTTATCTGCATCCATTAGACTTTCAGTTCCAATACTATTTGCAGCATTAGGAGGAATGTATTCAGAAAGGTCAGGAGTAGTTAACATAGGACTAGAAGGCATAATGCTAGTTGGAGCTTTTGCAGGAGTAGTAGGTTCTTATTTTACAGGGAGTTACTGGATTGGAGCTCTTGTTGCCATAGTAAGTGGAATTTTCATATCTGCCATATTTGCTTTGATAACAGTAAAAATTAAAATAAATCAAATAGTAAGTGGAGTTGCAATAAATTTATTGGCAGTAGGTCTTACTAGTTTTTTTTATAGGGCATTATTTGGCATAACTACTGTACCTATAACTGTAAAGGCTTTTGAACCTATAAATATTCCAATACTTTCAAATATACCTATAATAGGTGAAATATTTTTTAAGCAAACTGTACTTGTATATATAGCATTTTTATTAGTACCAATATCATACTATATTTTCTATAAAACATCTGTTGGACTTAGTATTAGAACAGTTGGAGAGCATCCTATGGCAGCAGACACTGTAGGTATACCAGTCAATAAGGTTAGAACAATATGTGTCTTGGTATCTGGAGCATTAGCAGGACTTGGCGGATGCTTTTTATCCCTCGGACAGTTTAATATGTTTGTAGATAATATGGTGTCAGGAAGAGGATTTATAGCAGTTGCTGCTGTAATATTTGGGAAATGGAATCCTAAGGGAGTACTGATGGCATCACTGATATTTGGGATTGCTGATGCACTTCAAATAAGAATACAAATGTCAGGACTTAATATCCCATATCAATTTCTTTTAATGTTTCCATATTTACTTACTGTAGTGGCGGTTACAGGAATTGTTGGACGTACTACATCTCCAAATGCTCTTGGAAGGCCATATGAAAAGTAATTAGTGGAATTTTAAGGGGGTGAATATTAGAAATCATCATCCATAGTTATAATTAAAAGTATATAAAATTAAAGGAGGAATAAAAATGTTTATAAAGAAAAGAAGTTTAGCATTATTCCTAATTTTTGTATTAACAGTTACTTTATTAGGAGGATGTTCATCAAAGGAAAACAATGAAACAACTACTAATTCAGGGGAAGTAACTACACCAGCTGGAGATTCTACTTCAGTAGATGAAAAAAAAGATTATAAAATAGTATTATTATTACCAGGACCCATAAATGACCAAGGCTGGAATGCTACGGCTTATGAGGGATTACAATTGGTAGAAAAGGATTTGGGTATAAAGATGGAGTATATTGAATCTGTACAACAAGCTGACTTCGAAGCTGTATTTACAGATTATGGAACAAAAGGATATGATTTGGTATTTGCTCATGGAACGCAATTCTTTGATGCAGCAAAGAAAGTTGGACCTCAATTTCCAAATACTTTTTATATGGTAATAAATAGCGAAGAGGGACAAGAACCAAATGTTGGTGGTATAGGAGTTAGAGAGTGGGAAGGCGGATATATAGCAGGTATAATTGCAGCTATGAATACAGAAAGTAAACAATTAGGAGCTATAGGATCATTTCCATTTCCAGTTATAGCTGGTACATTAGATGCATTTGAAGTTGCAGCTCATGAAATTGATCCTTCAATTAAAGTTACAAAGACCTTTGTTAATTCTTGGGAAGATATACAAAAAGGTAAAGAAACAGCTCTTGCAATGGCAGAAGCAGGAGCAGACGTTATATTTTGTAGTGCTAATCAAGTTGGTCTAGGTTCAATAGAGGCGGCAAAATCAAAGGGTGTAAAGGCAGTTGGATATATTTCTCCACAGAATGATATAGCACCAGATACTGTTATTTCATCTGTTACCTATAATACACCAGGATTATTTAAAAACACTGTTGAGCAGTTGGTGAATGGTGAATTAAAGCCAGTTGGTGCTTCCTTAGGTTGGGCAGATGATGTACTTGATATGCAATGGGGTAAAGATGTAAAAGAAGAATTAAAAGATAAAGTAAATGAAACTATTGAAGAACTTAAGGCAGGTAAAATAGCAGATCCTTATAAAGGGGAATAAATTTAAAGACCATAGACGTATCGTTGGAACATATAGATGGAAAAGATAATAAGAAATTTATTAGAGAGTTAGAAGAATTTATTAAAAACTAGGTTGAATAACCTAGTTTTTTAGTACCAGTATCTTAGTTACTTCTCCAATATATAATGTGTGATAATCAGAATTAGGATAACATTTCTTATTAATCTCTAGGTCAATGAAGGACTCAGGCTTATACTCCTGAGCAAATAATTTCTTACAGAAAATCGCTATACTTGCTTCTTCAAAATAAGGAGTATTATCATTATGTACAACTGTAAGATTAGATTTTTTAATCTTATCTTCATCTCGACCAGATTTTGTTCCAAGATAAGATAGTATTTCTTTATAACTATCATTAAAGAAGGTCAATGAGAATGAATCAGCACTATCTATAAACTCCTTAGTATACCGCTGTGGACGAATAACTATATATGCCACGTTTTTATTCCACATAACTCCTAAACCACCCCAGGAAGCAGTCATTGTATTAGCTTTTCCATCTTTTTCTGCAGTAATTAGCATCCAGTTTTCGCCAATTAATTTAAATGGGTTATAGTTAAATTCTTCAGGTCTAATCTCTTTAAATTTAGTCATATTTTATCAGCCTCCAAAATCGTTATTTTACTTATTATTATATAACATATAGAAGTAAATTCATATTATGATATAAGAAATAAGAAATGAATAAGAAATAGGAGAGCTTTTAATTCATATAGAAGAATTTTATGCATTGGATTTAGAAGGGTATTATATGTGTAAATAGAATATACTAACAATCATATAAACTTTATCTATAGAGTGATTTTATTTATAGCAATAATCAATTATACAATAAGTTCCCTATATACTATAATTTATTTATCAAAATTATGGTAGGAGGATGGATTTATGGATCAAAGAAATAGTACATATGCATTGATTTTTTCAGGACTTGGGATAGCTCTAAATATAGTACTTGGGACAGTAGCTGGAATAATTAATATTCCTTTATTATATCTTGATACCATAGGAACAATATTTACTGCAGCTATATTTGGACCATGGTATGGAGCATTGGCTGGAGGACTGACTAATGTAATTCAAGGAATTATATCAGGACCAAAAATCATTCCATTTGCATTAGTCAATATAGTAGTTGGAATTATTGTAGGTTTAGTGGCTAGAAAATGGAAATTTAATTTTAAAGTAGCAGTTATAACTGGATTGGTACTTGCAGTAGTAGCACCTTTAATTGGAACACCAATAGCTACATATGTATATGGAGGTATTACAGGTGACTTTAATGATGTTATATTTACTTGGTTAGTTCAATCAGGACAAAAAATTTTTACTGCTGCCTTTATTCCTAGAATTACAAGCAATTTTATCGATAAGATAGTAAGTTGTTTAATAGTCGCACTATTAATTCAAAGGCTTCCAAAAAGATATACTGAAAGGATAAGATAGATGGAAAGAAGTAAAAAAGTTGTTTTCATTTCTCATTCAACTCCCTTGTCCTGAATATATACATTTGGGAATTAAAAGAGAACCAATGGATAAGAAGCAATATGATAGTCTAGAATATAGGACTCTCTGTAAAAATATATCTATAGACACCATAAATGTGATGAGGGAGTATCTAGATAATAATTATGAAATAGTAGGACTAATGGGTATCAATGAAAGCCCAACTTGCAGTATCAATGGAATAAAGGGTATACTTATGGAAGAATTATTAGTCTTGGCATAAAAGAAAGGAATAAATTTAAAAATCATAGACGTACCAGTAGAATATATAGATGGAAAAGATAATATGAAATTTATTAGAGAGTTAGAAAAATTTATTAAAAACTAGGTTGAGTAACCTAGTTTTTTGTATTTTTGTGAGCATAGGTATATGAAATAAGGAACAAATAAGGAAAAGAATTGGAATTTTTTGATATTATATTGTAATAGTCGTAATAGAATAAAGAGAGGTAGATTAGGAGATATGAAGACTATAGAATACAATAAATTAATAAGAGATAGAATACCAGAGATAATTGAAAAAGCAGGAAAACAAGCAATAGTTGAGAAGGTAAATAGAGACGAGCTTCTCAAATTATTAAATATTAAACTTGAAGAAGAACTAAATGAATACAAAGAAAGTGGGAGTATAGAAGAATTGGCTGATTAAATATACGCCAATCATAATGAAATGGTTGGTGCATAAAGTTTTTATTATTTCCACTGTCTACTTGACAGGAGCATATCATGTTATCCATTACCAGAGTGGTTTTATTTATATAGACATTTGCAAATGCCTATATAAATAAAACCATGAATTTCAAATTGAATAAAATATAAAAGGGTATAATTTATATACCATAATGGATAAAATATTATAACAATAAAAGATGGAGGCTTAAAATGAAAATAGATGTTGAAAAAATTTTAAGGAGTTTAGAGGCAAAGGCTAATACTATCTATTTTGATAAAAGTAGATTGAAAAATTTATTAAATGCGGTGAAAGAAAAAATTGAGAATAATAAAACCTTGATGGAAATTTGGGATGATATAAAACTTTTCATAGACCTAATAAAGGATTGGATGAAAGGTGATTATAAGGAAATATCTCAAGGCTCTATGATAATGATAATAATATCTTTGTTATATTTAGTAAATCCACTGGATATAATACCAGATTTCTTAGTAGGAGGATTTATTGATGATTTAGCTGTAATTGCATATGTAATAAAGAAGACTTCAGAAGAATTAAATATATATAAAGAATGGAGAAGCATAAACAATAATGATAATGTGGATAAAACTGAGATGGAAGATGTAATAGAAATGGAAGAGGAAGTAAATATGGAATATGGAGATATTCAAGATGAATAGAATAGATATTGAAGAATTGTATTGGAGTGATTTAAATAAACTATTAAACAAATCAGAGGAAGAAATAGACACAGTAAATATATTTTTTAAAATGTATAAAACTATATGTGCTACCTGGGTATAAAAGAAGAGAGAGTTTCTCTCTTCTTTTATTGTGAAAGGGGTCAGATGACAGAATAAAAGAGTGAATATTCAGTATAATATAATAAAAGAATTAAAATATAAAAATCTTGCAAAAAATCAAATAAACTTATTGCAATTATTAATAAACCATAGTATAATAAGGCAATGTTCAATATAATGCTAATAATTATTGCAAGAGAACAAAATAAAAACATCATTTAAGGAGGTATATTATGTTACAGATTATGGAAAATATTGTTTCACTTTTAAACAACTGGCTTTATTCTTATATTTTAATAGTTTTATTAATTGGATTAGGATTGTATTTTACATTTAAAAGTAAATTTGTTCAATTTACACTATTAGGTCATAGTATTAAATTGTTAACTGAAGAAACAGAGATAAGGGACGGAAAAAAAGGGATTTCTTCCTTTCAAGCATTTTGTATATCAGCAGCTTCAAGAATAGGAACTGGAAATATTGCTGGTGTTGCCATTGCCATAGCAACGGGTGGACCTGGTGCAGTGTTTTGGATGTGGATTATTGCTTTAATTGGTGCAGGTTCAAGTTTAGTTGAAAGTACTTTGGGTCAAATTTATAAAGTAAAAGATGGGGATACTTTTAGGGGAGGGCCAGCATATTATATTGAGCAAGGCCTGAATAAAAGATGGCTTGGAGTAATTTTTTCAGTATTAATTACAATAACATTTGGATTTGTATTTAATACTGTTCAATCCAATACCATAGCAGGAGCATTTAGTGAAGCTTTTGGTATTAAAGAATTCACTACTGGAATTATTTTAGTGATTATTACTGGATATATAATATTTGGTGGTGTCAAAAGAATAGCTTCAGTATCTGCAACAATAGTACCTATTATGGCCACTCTTTATATAGGTGTTGCTGTATTTATTATGATAAAAAATATAACTTTAGTTCCACATATGTTTAAGTTAATATTTGAAAATGCTTTTGGAATTACGCAAGTAGCAGGAGGTACACTAGGTATAACAATAATGAATGGTGTTAGAAGAGGATTGTTTTCAAATGAAGCAGGGATGGGTAGTGTTCCAAATGCAGCAGCAACAGCAGATACATCACATCCAGTAAAACAAGGATTTATACAAAGCCTTGGAGTCTTTGTAGATACAATTTTGGTATGTAGTGCTACGGCATTTACTATATTGTTATCGGGAGTTCTTGAAAATACATCTGGACTCAAAGGAGTGCAAATTACTCAAGCCGCTGTAGCTTCTCAAGTAGGTTCTTGGGGCAGTACATTTATTGCAATCTGTGTATTCTTATTTGCTTATAGTTCAATAATTGGAAATTATTATTATGGAGAAACAAATATTGAATTCTTAGATACAAATCCATTATTTTTAATGGGTTATAGAATATTAGCTTTGGTCATGGTATTCTTTGGATCAATAGGCAGTTTCTCCTTAGTATGGGATACAGCTGATGTGTTTATGGGTGTTTTAGCCGTTATTAACTTACTGGTAATAGCCAAATTATCCCCTATAACATTTGCAGTATTAAAAGATTATATTGAACAGTTGAAAGAAGGGAAAAATCCTATATTTAAGTCCAAAGATATTCCGCTATTAGGGAAGGTAAATTGGTGGAATGAAGAATAAATATTAGATGATAAAAAGATTTTCTTATGAGAATAGGAAGATCTTTTTTATTTTATACATTGACATTATTCTTAGAAAGGGATACAATGAATTTAACAATAGTAAATATAATTTACCAATAGTAAAAGGAGGAAAAAATATGAAAAAAGAAGTATCAATGATGGTAGGACCAACGGCGGTTCCAGAAAGGGTTTTAAATGCAATGAATAGAAAGTCCATATCCCATAGATCTAAGGAATATTGCGAAATTCATAAAAGAGTAAGGGAAGGATTGAAAAAACTTTTTAAAACAGAGAATGAAGTTTATATATTAACATCATCAGGAACAGGAGCAATGGAGGCAGCTATACAGAACTGTTTTTCCTTTGGAGATGAAGTAGTAGTGCCAGTTTTAGGAACTTTCAGTAGACAATTTGCTAATATGGCAGAAGCATATCAGTTAAAAGTAATTAGAGTAGAATTTGAATTAGGAGAAGCAGCAGATGTTAAAAAGGTAATGGATCATATAACTCCTAATACAAAAGGTGTATTTGTAATTCATAATGAAAGTGCAACAGGAGTAACTAATGATTTAGAAGCATTTGGAAAGGCTTTAAAAGATAGTAGTGTATTGTTAATAACAGACTCTGTAAGTGGTGCAGGTGGACTAGAGATGAGAATGGATGAATGGAATATAGACGTAGTTCTATCTAGTTCTCAAAAGGCACTTATGGTGCCAGCTGGTTTATCATTTATATCTTTAAATGAGAAGGCTTGGAAAGCAGTAGAAAATTCTAATATTCCAAAATTTTATTTTGATTTAAAGAAAGCAAAGGCATTCCAAGAGAAAAATCAAACTCCAAATACTCCAGCAGTATATAATGTATTTGCAGTAGATGAAGCTTTAAAGATGATATTTGAAGAAGGATTAGATAATGTATATAAAAGACATACTGAAAATACAATGAGAATAATAGAAGGAATTAGAGAACTTGGATATAATATATTTCCAAAAGATGAGAAATATGCTTCTAAAACATTAACTGCAGTATATGCTCCAGGAAAAGCTAAGGCAATAGTTCAGGCTTTAGGAGAACAAGGTATTACAGTTAATGGAGGATTAGATCCTATTGCTGACGATATGTTTAGAGTAGGGACTATGGGATATGTATATAAAGAAGATGTGGAAGCATTTCTTGAAGCATTAGCAAATATAAAGTAGAAATAAATTAAAAAAGATACTTTTCTTAATAGTGTTTATTACTAAAAGGAAAAGTATCTTTTTAACATTTAAGAAACTTAATTAATAACAGATAAAATGGTCGCATAAATATTTTTTGCATTAATGGATTAAGACATTGCTTTATTATATTTAACATGGTAAAATATTAATTAACAATAGTAAAAAGAGGAGGAGTTAAATTGAAAAATCGTAAATTAGTAATGATTCCAGGACCTACACCTGTAGTAAGATCAATACAGGATCAAATGGGCAGAGAAACCGTTGCCTTTGGAGATCCTAATTTTATAAAAGATTTTAAAGGGCTTATTGATGACCTTAAAACTCTATGGAAAACAGAAGGAGAGGTTTTCGTTGTTGCAGGGACAGGAACTATGGCAATGGAAATGGGAATAGCCAATACTTTAAAATCAGGAGATAATTTACTTATTGTATCAAATGGATTCTTTGGAGATAGGTTTATTGACCTTGCTGAAAGAAAGGGTATAAACGTAGATGTTATAAGCAGTGAGTGGGGCAAAATTGTACCTGTTAAAGATATTGAAGCTAAATTAAATGAAAAAAAATATAATGCTATTACAGTAACTCATGTAGATACATCAACAGGAGTTTGTGCTCCAATAAAAGAAATCGGTGAAATGCTTAAAAAGTTCCCAGAAGTAATCTATATTGTAGACGGAGTTTGTGCTACTGCAGCTGAGCCAGAATATATAGACGAGATGAATATAGACATTCTTTTAACTGGATCACAAAAAGCTTTTGGAGTGGCTCCAGGTCTTGCTGTAGTATGGGCAAGTCCTAAAGCTATGGAAAGAAGAAAATCTCTTGGAAGAATTCCAGAATATTATATTGATTTTGATAAATGGCTTCCAATTATGAATGATCCTTCAAAATATTTTGCAACTCCAGCAGTAAATATGATATGGGCACTTAAAGAATCAGTAAGGATAATAAAAGAAGAAGGAATAGAAAATAGATATGAAAGACATAGAAAAAATGCCAGGGCAATGCAAAGTGCTCTAGAAGCTATGGGTTTTACAATACTAGCAGATAAAGAATGTAGAGCTGTTACATTATCAAATGCTATTTATCCTGAAGGAATAGATGATGTAGAATTTAGAAAGATATTAGCAGAAGAAGGAGCAGTAGTAGCTGGAGGGTTAGCTGCATATGCAGGAAAGATGTTTAGACTAGGACACATGGGTAACATAGATACTCATGATATGGTAAGTGCTATTGCTGCAATAGAGAGAACATTATATAAAATAGATAAAAAGACTAAGCTTGGAGTTGGAGTAACAACATTATTAAAGGAATTAATGGATTAAAATAAAATTTATATATACCAGATATATTAGTGTTTAATATATCTGGTATATATTTATATAAATAATAATGTGTTAGTGTGTGATCTTTGGGTAGCTTAGTAGTGATGGAAGTAATTTGGATTTTATCTATATTTATACACGTTTAAACTTGGAATTAATAGTTAAAAGATTAATAAATTTATGATGAGAAATAAAATAATTTCTAATTTAATTTCAAATATATAAAAAAGGTCATAAATATTTCATAACAAAAATAATGAAATATTTATGACCTTTTTTATAGAAATTATATTAAAGTAAATTATTATTGTTTTAAGAAGGTGATATGGAATAAAGATTGATATGGTAAAGAATTGTGTTAAATGGTATAATAGTTTACTATAAGTAAATTATTAAATAGAAATATATAAACTATAAACAATGGGAGGGTTTATATGAACAATGAGGCAGATGAAAAACAAAAGAAAATAATAAAGTCGGTTATTAAGACCTTTGATGTTATAGAACATATTGCATTATCCGATAGAGAATTAGGTGTTACTGAAATAAGCGAAGCATTAAACTATGGGGTTAGTGCAACATATCATTTATTAAATACTTTAAAGGAATGTAATATTGTTGAACAAAATGAGACCACTAAAAAGTTTAAATTGAGTTTGAAATTATGGCAAATTGGTATGTTAGCCTATGGACAAAATAATATTTCTTTATTACTTAAACCTTATTTAAGAAAATTAAAGGAGTTAACAGGAGAAACTTCTAATTTAACTATTTTAGATAATAATCAGATAGTTTATATTGCTCAAGAAGAGAGCAGCAGATTATTGAAGATGTTTACCAAAATAGGAGCTTCTGCACCATTACACTGCACTGGTTCTGGTAAGATTTTATTAACATATCAACCTAAAGCAAAGCAGGAACATATATTAAATAGCATTGAATTAACAAAATATACTAATAAGACTATTACAGATAAAGATAAATTAATGGAAGAAATGGATATCATAAAGAAACAAGGATATGGCTTGGATGATGAAGAAAGGGAGTTAGGAGTTAGTTGTATTGGAGCACCTATATTTGGAATAAATAATGAAATTATTGCATGTATTTCTATTTCAGGACCAAAATCAAGATTCACAAAGGAAAATAAAGACAAATGGATAAAGATAATCTTACAGATATCTAAAGAAGCCACAGATTATATTAGAAACTTAAATTAAGTATAAAATAAAAATCTTCTTATTTTAATAAGTTGATTTTTATTTTGATATTACTAATATAATTTGTATATAAGAAAGTATTATTTGGGTATACATTTATCATTAAAATATTATAAAAGGAGTCAAGAAATGGATATTAATAAAACTGGACAATCAACATTAGGAGGAATTAAAGAGATATTTACTAAAATATTTTTTATAATAATTGGGAACTTATTATGTTCTTTGGCGTTTAACGTATTTTTTGTTCCAAGTGGATTATTAAGTGGTGGTGTTGGAGGCATTGCCATAATGACTCAATATCTGACAGGTATAACTACTGGTTTAACTGTATTTTTAATAAATCTTCCTATATTTGTAATAGGTGTTAGAATGTTAGATAAAAAGTTTATTACCTATGCATTTATATCCATGCTTGTCTTTTCATCTTGGCTTACTATAACTAAAGATTTTGCACGATATTTTGTAATAGAAGATATACTTCTAGCATCAATTTTTGGAGCAGTATTAAATGGACTTGGGATGGGATTAATGTTTAGACATGGGACTTGTCAAGGTGGCTTTGATGTTGTAGCTTCTATTTTAAAAAGAAAACTTAATGTAAACATTGGAACGGGATTGATGATGTTTAATACAGTTATAATAACTTTGTCCTCCTTATTGTTTGGATATAAATCCGCAATGTATACTTTAATATCTATGTATATGGGATATCAAATACTAGATAAAGTTCAAACAGGATTTAATATACAAAAAAATGTAGTAATAATATCAGAAAAATCCAAGGAATTATCTATTGCTATTATAGAACAATTACATAGAGGTGTTACTTTTTTAAAGGGGCAAGGTGGATATACTCAAGAAAATAAGGATATTATCTACTGTACTCTTACATCCAGAGAAATTGCTAAATTAAAGGAAATAGTAAACGAAGTAGACCCAAAAGCATTTTTTACAATAACAGATGTGGTAGAAGTCAAAGGTAAGGGTTTTAAGTCTGCAGAAATATAATTGATTTTTGGGATATAAATATAGAAGATTAAGATACTTAATTGAAATATATAATTATTTTAATGGATTTATTTTTCTACAGAAAAGGCTAATAAATTTATATAATATCAAGATTTGACTATTCTATAGACTGGTCAGATTAGTAATAAACTCCCACTACTTTCATAAATAGTGGGAGTTTATTACTTAGGTATTAGAAAAATTAATAAATTTAAAAATAGTTGTTGATTGTCGACAATCATAGTGGTATAATAAATACAAATTAAGAATTATGAGTATAATAATAAATATTAGTTTGTTAAATAAATATACAAAAGAGGGTAAATATTTAATTTAATTAAGATATAGAGTAAGATTAGGAGGACGATTATGCTAGCAAAAAAATATATAAATAATCGTGAGAATTTAAGTGGTATTGTTGCAAATTATATAAAAGAAGCTATTTTAGCAGGGGAATATAAGGGAGGAGACCATATATTAGAAACTGAAGTTGCTACTGTATTAGGTATTAGTAGAGCCCCTGTGAGAGAAGCAATAAGGGAACTTGAAAATGAGGGAATAGTAACTACAATTCCTAGAAAGGGTACTTATGTTACTAAATTTAATACAGAAGATATAAAAGAAGTATTTGATATTAGACTATTGCTTGAAAACAATATAATCAAAATATTAATTTACAATAATAAGCTTACAGAAGATGATTTTATAAATTTAGAAAATATAATAAAAGAAATGATTAATATTGTTGAGTCCGAAGGAGATGAAGTGTCAAAATCTATTCTTTTAAATATGAAGGATATGGAGTTTCATCGTTATCTTTGGGAAAAATCTGGAAGTCAGAGAAGAGTTAAGATATTAGAGGGAATATTTTTTCAATTAAGGATGGCAATGCTTTATGACACTAATGAAACAGGAGATTTACTTGTTACAGCAACAGAACACTATAATATTATTGAAGCTCTTAAAAGTAAAGATATAGATAAATGTAAAAAAGCCTTAAAAGAACATATTATTTCCTATAAAGAGGGTAAATTTAACAATCTTGGTTTTGAATGATGATTTTTTATTATTTTAAATGTCGACAAAAGACAATAGACTCAAATTAAAATAAAGGAGGAGTTTAAATGAGAAAGACATTATACTTTGAAGTTGAGGAGTACAGGAAAAGACTGTTAAATACCAAAAACCGAATGTTAGAAAATGGTATTGAAGTATTGATTATTACTGATCCTGCTAATATGAACTATATTACAGGATTTGATGGATGGTCTTTTTATGTACATCAATGTTTAATAGTAATGATTGATGAAGATGAACCAATATGGGTAGGGAGAGGACAAGATTCAAATGCAGCTAGATTAACAACATGGTTATCAGAAGAAAACATAAGACCATATACAGATGACTATGTACAGTCACTTGTTAAGCATCCTATGGATTTTGTAGCAGATATTATAAAAGAAAAAGGATATCAAAATAAAATCATAGGAACAGAAATGGATACGTATTATTATACTGCTAAATGCCAAGAAAGATTAGTACAAGGACTTCATAATGCAAGGTTTGTAGATGGAACAAACTTGGTAAATTGGGTAAGAATCATAAAATCTGAGTCTGAAATTGAGTATATTAGAAAGGCAGCCAAAATAGCTGAAAAAGCTATGGAAACAGCATATGATTCTATAGATGCTGGAGTTAGACAATGTGACGCTGCTGCAAAGGTTTATCATGCTCAAATTAGCGGTACAGAAGAATATGGTGGTGATTATTCAGCCATAGTACCACTAATGCCAAGTGGAATTAGAACATCAACTCCTCATTTAAGTTGGACAGATGAGCCTTATGGAGATGGAGATACTGTAATACTTGAACTTTCAGGGTGCTATAGAAGATATCATTGTCCTCTTTCAAGAACTTTAATATTAGGAGATGCCCCTCAAAGAGTTAGAGAACTGGCATCTGTTGTAGTGGAAGGACTAACTAATGCTTTAAATTCTATAAAACCTGGTATGACTTGTGAAGAAGCTGAGAGAGTATGGGCAAAAAGCATAGCTAAAAGTGGATTTATAAAAGACTCACGTATTGGATATTCTATGGGGCTTAATTATCCACCAGATTGGGGTGAACATACGGCTAGCTTCAGACCTGGAGATAGAACTATATTACAACCTAATATGACTTTTCATATGATTCCAGGTATTTGGTTAGATGATTGTGGTGTTGATATTAGTGAGTCTTTTAGAGTAACAGAAAGGGGCATAGAGTTATTTACCAATTATCCAAGAAAACTATTAGTTAAGTAAATCTCTGAAAATTTATATGAAGGGTTATAACCCTTCATATAAATTAAACTTAAAAGGAAGAGAGGAAAAGTAATGAACGACTTTTTTAATAAGACTATATCAAAGATTGAGGAAACTGTTTTAAGCTATACAGTAATTATAATGGCTATTATGCTCATTGTAGGAGTATTTATGAGAGCTGTTTTAAATAGTAGTTTAACCTTTACGGAAGAAATAGCCCAAGCACTACTCATAGTAATATCTTTTTTTGGTTTAGAATATTGTGCTAGAAAAGGAAGACATATTACTATGTCAATTGTATTTGATATGGTGAATAATAAATATAAAAAAATATTTATGTATATAATATCTTTATTTTCATCAATAGCTATGACATATTTCTCATATTTAGCATTTAAATATGTTTTATCCGTTAAAGGTTTGGGAAGGGTTACGCCAGCATTACAAATACCTATATATTTAATTTATTCTGTTGTTCCTTTAGGCTTTTTATTAGGAGCTATTGAATATATTAGAACATTAATATTGAATATAAAAAATAGAGATTTATATTTAACCAGTGAAATTAAAGTTGAAATAGATAAAGAGATTCATAGGGACTTAAATAACTTAATAGACGAAATAACTGAAAATCAGGGAAAGGAGGAAGTATAATAATGATTTGGACCTTAATGATTATAATGATAATTTTATTTTTGCTGAACTTTCCAATGTTCATAGCCATGATAATGGCTCCATTAGCAGTGATATTAGTATATTTTCCAAATCTTGATCCCCTTCTTGCTACTCAGCAATTAATAGCAGGAGTATCGCCAATAGTTCTTTTATCAGTTCCAATGTTTATATTTGCAGCAGATATTATGTCTGTAGGTCAGACATCCAATAGATTGTTAGATTTTGTGGATACTTTTGTAGGACATATTCATGGTGGGATGGCAATAACAACTGCAGCAACATGTACATTATTTGGTGCAATTTCAGGTTCTACGCAAGCAACTGTAGTAGCAATAGGTAAACCAATGAGAACTAGATTAATAAATTCAGGATATGAAGATGATGATACTACTGCTTTGATTATAAGCTCTTCTATTATAGCATTGCTAATTCCTCCTAGTATTTCAATGATTATGTATTGTGTTGTAACAGGTGCGTCTGTAGGTGATTTATTTATATCTGGTGTAATTCCTGGACTTACAATGCTACTATTTTTTTCTGTTTATAATTATTATAGAGCCAAGAAAAAGAATATACAAAGAACAGAAAGAGTTACATTTAAGGGAAGGATAGAAGCATTTAAAAAAGCAATTGGTCCATTAGGTTTTCCAGTTATTATATTTGCAGGAATATATTCAGGGGTATTTAGTCCTACTGAAGCAGCAGCTATGGGGGTTTTATATGCATCTATTTTAGAACTTTTCATTTTTAAATCAATAAAATTTAAAGATTTTAAAAATATTGCTTTATCTACAGCAGTAGTAACCACTGCAGTATTTATATTAGTTGCAGCAGGAAGTTTATTTTCTTGGGCTATCTCCTATGCTAGAATACCTCAAATTATAACTCAGGCGGTATTAGGAACAAATCCATCAGCAATAAAGATTCTAGTTACAGTGACTGTATTTTTCTATATTGCAGGGATGTTTGTAGATTCTATAGTAGCCATTGTGATTTTAACACCCATATTTTTTCCACTTGCCATACAAGCAGGAGTTCATCCAATCCACTTAGGGGTTATAATTACCTTGCAAGCAGCTTTGGCTTCTATAAGTCCACCATTTGGATGTAATATATTTACTGCTTGTGCAATATTTGATAAACCATTTCTCAATGTGGTTAGGAGGTTGCCTGCATATTTAATTATGCTAGTGATTATTTCAGCATTAATTATTTTCTTTCCACAACTTTCTTTATTACTTATATCTTAAGATACTGTATTGAAATAATTGAAATAAAGGTGTGTGAAATATGAACGACTTAAAAAAGGAAATTGAATTATTAGAAACTGAACTTATTAGCTTACGAAGGGATTTTCATATGAATCCAGAATTAGGCTACAATGAGTTTAGAACTTCACAGATTGTTTATGAATATTTAAAAGATTTAGGTTTAGAAGTTAAAAAGATTGCAAAAACAGGAGTAGTTGGTCTTTTAAAAGGCAGTAGAGTAGGAAAAACAGTAATGTTAAGAGCGGACTTAGATGCAATAGCTCAAGAAGAAAAAACAGGATTATCTTTTCAATCTTTAAACAAAGGTGTAATGCATGCTTGTGGGCATGATGGGCATATAGCAATGTTGCTTGTAGCAGCAAAGATATTGGTTAGATATAAAGACAATATTAATGGAAATATTAAGTTTGTATTTCAGCCAAATGAGGAAGAAGCAGGAGCATTAGATATGATTAATGAAGGAGTACTGGAAAATCCTCGTCCTGATGCTGCATTTGCCATACATCTTTGGACTCCTATAGAAAGTGGGAAAATTGGAATATCTACTGGAGCTGTAATGGCTGCTTTAGAAGAATTTGAGTTAAATATTATTGGAAAAGCTGGACATACTGGTTCACCTCATACTGCAATAGACCCTATTTTGGCCGCCTCCAATATAATACAAACCTTACAATCCATACAAACAAGGGAAATTGATCCACTGTTACCAATCGCAATTATGATTGGAAAGATTAATGGAGGTAGCGGACGTAATATAATTGCTGAAAATGTAGAGATTGGAGGAACAATAAGATTTTTATTTAATGATGAGGAGAAAGAGAAACAATTATTGTTAAATAAATTTGAAAGGATTATAAAAGGAGTTTGTGATGCTATGGATGTTAAGTATAATTTGAAATTCATACCTAGCAATCCTTCATTATTAAATAATGAAAAGATGATTAACTATGTAAAAAAGGCTTCTATAAAGACATTTACATCAGATAACAATGTTGTTGAATACAGATGTATGGCAGGAGAAGACTTCGCTGAATTTTCTCAAAGAGTTCCAAGTGCATTTTATTTTATAGGCACAGGTAATGTTAAGAAGAATACTAACTATCCCCACCATCACCCAAAATTTGATATTGATGAGGATACTCTTAAATATGGTGTAGAAATGCATGTGAGAACTGCTTTAGATTTCTTAAACAATTAAATTTAAGGAGGATTAACTAATGAAAAGGATAATACCTAGTGTAACATTACTTATTTTAATAGTTATTTTGTCAGTAGGTTGTGGTGGAAATGCAAATAAATCTCCAAGTGATGAAGACCAGACATATAATTGGAGATTTGCACATGAGGAGAACAATGGTAGCATTCAAGATGTATATGTAAAAAAATTCAAAGAAGTTATAGAGAGAAGATCTAATGGAAAAATAAATATTGATATTTATCCAGTAGGACAAATTGGAGATGCAACTCAACAATGTGAACTACTACAAAATGGTGGATTAGAGTTTGCTATAATATCTCCAGGAAATACAGGGACTATTGTACCAGAAAATCAATTATTTTCTTTGCATTTTTTATTTCCAGAAGATATGGAAAAAAATAAAGAAATATTTAAAACAAGTACAGCATTAAATGAAATGCTAACATCTAAGTATTTAGAGAGAAATATTAAAGTGCTATCATATTGGACTGAAGGAACTATGGAATGGACAACTAAAAAACCTGTTAATACTCCTGATAAATGGAAAGGGATAAAAATGAGAACTATGCCATCTCCAATGATTGTAGCTTCATATGAAGCATATGGTGCAAATCCTACACCACTTCCCTATATGGAAGTATATAGCGGACTTCAACTTAATATGATTGAAGGGCAGGAGAATCCTATATCAGCTATAGAGGAAATGAAATTTTATGAGGTTCAAAAATATTTGACTTTAGGAGCCTCTAGCTTATATGTAACTACTACTTCTGTAAATCCCAAATTTTTTGAAGGCTTACCAGAAGATATACAACAAATGATTTTAAATACTATTGAAGAACTAAGGGATTTTTCATTTGATGCACAAGCTGAGTTAAATGGAGGTGCTTTAGATAAGATTAAATCTACAAGTGATATTGAGGTAGTACATTTAACTGAAGAAGAAAGAGCTAAATTTAAGGAAGCAAGCAAGGTAGCTTATAATAAATATATTAATATGGTAGGTAAAGATGGAGAAAATATATTGACTAAACTTATGGAAGAGATATCTGAATTAGAATCTAAATAATTTTAAATAAGGAGGAAGTTAAATATGAATTTTCAAAAGATATATATTAATGGAGAGTGGGTAGAAAGCGAAGGTGGACAATTTATAGATGTGGAAAATCCTTCAGATAAATCAATAATAGCAAAAGTACCAAGAGCTAATAAAGAGGATGTTAATAAGGCTGTAAGTTCAGCAAGACAGGCCTTTGAGACTTGGCAATTCAGTACAGTTGAAGAAAGAATAAACCTTATGGAAAAAGTTGTACAGGGGATGAATGAAAATATAGAATATATGTCAGAAACAGTAGTAAAAGAGCTTGGATGTGGTTATAAATTTTCTAAGGAAACTCATATAGAAGCTTACGTAAGAGAGGCTGAAAACTATATAAAGATTGCTAAAAGATATGAATTTGAAAGAAAGTTAGAGAAATCTATTATAAGAAGAGAACCAGTAGGAGTAATAGGGTGTTTAACTCCTTGGAACTTTCCATTAGAACAAATAGTAAAAAAAGTTATTCCAGCTCTATTAGCAGGAAACTGTGTTGTTCTTAAACCAAGTCAAACAACTCCCTTAACTGCATATATATTAACAGATATAATAGACAAAGCAGGATTTCCTAAAGGAGTATTTAATTTGGTATCAGGTAGAGGTGGAGAGGTTGGTAATGCTTTAGCATCCCATAAAGGGGTGGACATGATATCTTTTACAGGTTCTACAGACGGAGGAAGAGAGGTTTCTAGATTAGCAGCAGAGGGCATAAAAAAGGTTGTATTAGAATTAGGAGGGAAATCAGCAGCAATAGTTCTTAAGGGTGGAGATTATAAATTAGCAGTAAAATCTACATTAGACACTGTATATCTAAATACGGGACAAACATGTAATGCGTTTACAAGACTTTTAGTTCCAGAAGATGATTTGAGTGAAATTGAAGAAATGATAATAGAAGAAACTAAAAATTATAAATTTGGGAATCCTTCCGATAGAACAGTTGATGTTGGACCATTAGCATCTGAAAAACAGTTTAATAAAGTTAAAAAATATATTGAAATAGGATTAGAAGAAGGGGCAAGAAAATTGATAGGAGAAATTCCTGAGAATTGCCATGAAGGATATTATATGGGACCTACTGTATTTACAAATGTGTCTAATGATATGGTTATAGCACAGGAGGAAGTGTTTGGGCCTGTTTTATGTGTAATACCATATCGTACAGAAGAAGAAGCCATAGAGATAGCTAATGATAGTATTTATGGATTAGCAGGAGCTGTATTTGGACCAGTAGACAAAGCAAATAAAGTTGCAAGAAAAATAAGGACAGGATCTATATATGTTAATGAAGGGGAATGGGATTTAAATGCTCCATTTGGAGGATATAAATATTCAGGTATAGGAAGAGAAGGTGGTATAGAAGGGTTTGAAGAGTTTCTTGAAATAAAAACTATATACTGCTAAAATGATTAAACTTTAAAAAGATATAGATAATATTAAATTAATTTTATATTTGGGATTTTTTTGAGTATAAATTATAAGGAGGACAAGAATGTTTAATACTACTAGAGATATAGACAATTTACTAAAAAAACATTTAAATTATAGAGAAGGTTGCTTGAATCTCATAGCTTCAGAAAATTATTCAAGTGAAAAAGTTCGTAATTATTTAAGTTGTGACTTTGGTAATAGATATGGCTGTTATTCAGGTATAAGTCCTGAGGAAAGGGAATATACGGGGAATAAATACATCCATGAGTTTGAAATGGCTACTCAGGAGCTTATAAAAGATATATATAATGCAAAATATGCAGATTTAAGACCTATAGGCGGACATATGGCAGGAATGTCTGTAGTTCTTGCATTATTAGAGCCAGGAGATTTAGTTATTGAAGTAAGTTTAAGTGATTGGGGACATGGATTAGTTGGACCCATGTGTCAAGTTAGACAATTTGATGAAACTATTAATGTAGAATATATGCCCTTTGATGAAAATAGAGCTGTTGACGTTGAAAAGCTAATTGAACAAGCTAGAGAAAAAAAGCCTAAGTTAATAATATTTGGTGGTTCAGGTACTTTGTTTCCAGAACCTATAAAAGAATTAAGAAAAATTGCAGATGAGCAAGGCTTCTATATAGCATATGATGCTGCTCATGTAACTGGATTAATAGCTTCTGGTATGTTTCCTAATCCACTTGAACAAGGTGCAGATATTATGTTTGGGAGTACACATAAGTCTTTTCCAGGGCCACAAGGAGGATTTGTAGTTTCAAATAATGAAGAGTTAATATTAAAGATAGGCAATACATTGTCACCATCATTGGTTACAAGTCATCATTTAAATAGATTGCCGGCTTTAGCAGCATCCATATTAGAAATGAAAGAATTTGGACAAGAATATGGAAAACAAATAGTTAAAAATTCCAAGGCTTTAGCACAAGCTTTAGATGATAGAGGGTTTAATGTATTAGGTAAGAAAAGGGGATATACTGAATCACATCTGTTACTGGTGGATATTGGTGAGTATATAGATTTTGCCCCTGCAAAGTATTTAGAAAAAGCAAAAATATTATGTTCAGATGATTTTTCAGGAAATAGCCCAGAAATACGAATAGGTACATCTGAAGTGACAAGAAGAGGAATGAAGGAAGAACATATGGAAATTATAGCAGAGTTTTTCAAAAGAGTAATTATTGATAGAGAAGAAATTGAAAAGGTGTCTAGAGAGATTGAAGAATTTAATAGACAGTTTTTAGGAATAGAATATTCTTTCTAATATTAGTATAATCTAATAAAACTTTTACAAAAGAAACTGGGATAAATTTAAAATATTTTGGGATGTTTTAATAAAATTAATGATGAATGGCTGTAGTATATATTAAAGAATGTAAAACTAAATATAGTTATATATTGAAACTTCTTATCAATAGATAAGGAGTTTTTTTATGGAGATTTTATTTATAAATAGGGAAAGATAAAAGAAAATTATATATATATATATTAATAGATGAGTAAAGTAAAGAATTAAATTTAGAATATGTTTTAATTATATAAATAAAGAAGTGAAGTTGCTATTGCTTTAATATAAATAATAATTAAGTAATAGTTTTATAATTAACTTTAATGTCTCTTAAGTATAGACAAATCAATTAATAACAAATAGAATATAATCAACTGATAAAACTAAATTTAATATTGGGGTGATTTTATGGACTACAAAGAAAAATATAATTATTGGTTAGAAAAGGATTACTTTGATGAAGAAACTAAGCTAGAACTTAAAGGAATTATTGATGATAAAGAAATAGAAGATAGATTTCATACAGATTTAACCTTTGGAACAGCTGGGTTAAGGGGGAAAATAGGGGCTGGAACTAATAGGATGAATAAATATACTGTTTCCCTAGCTAGCCAAGGTTTAGCTCAAACCATAGTAAATAAAGGTAAAGGAGCTATGGACAGGGGAGTGGCTATTGCCTATGATGTTAGGCATTATTCAGATAAATTTGCTGAAATAGCTGCTAGGGTCTTGGCTGCTAATGGGGTAAAAGTATATCTTTTTGAAGGAATTAGACCAACGCCTGTCTTATCATATGCTGTCAGAAAATTGAATACTATATCAGGAATAGTAATTACAGCTAGTCATAATCCAAAGGATTACAATGGATATAAGGTATATTGGGAAGAAGGATCTCAAATATTAGATGATATTGCTGGAGAAATAGTAGATGAAATAAATAAAATAAAGGATTTTTCTGAAATAGATCTTATAGATTTAGATAAAGCAATTCAAGATGGACTTATTGAATATATAGGAAAAGAGGTAGATGATTCCTATGAGAAAGAACTACTTGAGTTAAAGCTAAATGATGATATTGATAAAGACATAAAGATAATATATACACCATTAAATGGAACGGGTAATATTCCTGTAAGAAGAATATTGAAGAAAAGAGGATTTACCAATATAATTGTAGTACCAGAGCAGGAAAATCCAGATCCAAACTTTACTACTGTTGGATATCCAAATCCAGAAGATGTAAAAGCTTTTGATTATGCAAAGGAATTGGGTAAAAAGGAAGATGCTGATATTATAATAGCTACTGACCCAGATTGTGATAGGGTGGCTATGATGGTAAAAGATAGATATGGAGAGTTTCAGCCTATTAACGGAAATCAAACAGGTGCTTTATTAGTTAATTATATATTGTCACAAAGACATAAAAAAGGGGATATCCCTCCTAATGGAGCAATAGTTAAATCCATTGTTACAGGAGATTTAAGTAAGGCAATAGCTAAAAAATACAATGTAGAAACTATTGAAACATTAACAGGATTTAAAAACATATGTGGTAAAGCAAATGAGTTTGATAAGACAGGTGAATATACTTTTATCTTTGGATATGAAGAGAGTATTGGCTATGTTTATGGCACCATGGTTAGAGATAAGGATGGAGTAAATACTTCTATGTTAATTGCAGAAATGGCTGGATATTATAAGAAGAAAGGTAAATCAATATTAGATGTATTAGAAGATATTTATCATGAGCATGGATATTATGAAGATAGGTTAATGTCTATAGTGTTAGAAGGATTAGAAGGCAGCAAAAGAATAAGTAGAATAATGGAACAATTTAGAAGAAGTCCTATTATGGAATTTGGAGATATGAAGGTTATTAAAATAATAGATTATCTATTAGATGAAACTGGTAATCCTAAATCCAATGTTTTAAAATATTATTTAGATGATGGGTCTTGGTATGCCATAAGACCATCCGGGACAGAACCTAAGATAAAATTATATATTTATTCTAAAGATAAAAGCAGTGAGATTTCAAAGAGAAAAACAGAAATAATAGAAGGAAATGTAATAAATGTAATGAATTCAATTGAATAATTACAATAAATAGATATCATTTATGGTATTAGTTGCCATAAATGATATTTTTATGTATAAAATGTGATTATATTATTATTTTAATATGTTGAATTAAACATCCTAGTATGTTAAAATTTTATTGATGCAAATTTATTATAAAAGTATAAAGTAACAAAAATACAAACTAAATAATTATATTATAAGGGGGAAATACAATTGTATAAAATTGTGGAAAAAGAAATTCTTGCTCCAAATATTTTCTCAATGGATATTTTGGCACCAAGAGTGGCGAGTTCTGCTAATCCAGGACAATTTGTTATTGTAATTGCTGATGAAACGGGTGAAAGAGTACCTCTAACAATCTGTGACTATGATAAAGAAAAAGGAACAGTACAGATCGTTGTTCAATCTATGGGGAGTTCCACTAAAAAACTTGCTGTATTAGAAAAAGGTGATTATGTAAAGGATTTTGTTGGACCCTTGGGAGTACCATCAGAGTATGTAAATGAAGATATAGAAGATTTAAAGAAAAAGAGAATATTATTTGTAGCTGGTGGAGTTGGTACAGCACCTGTATATCCTCAAGTAAAATGGTTACATGAACGTGGTGTAGAAGCTGATGTTATCATGGGAGCAAAAACTAAAGATCTAGTTATTCTAGAGGATAAATTAAGATCTGTTGCTGGAAATCTATATGTTGCAACTGATGATGGTTCCTATGGATTCCATGGTTTAGTTACTAATTACATAGAAGAATTAGTAAATAATCAAGGTAAGGAATACGATGTATGTATTGCCATTGGACCTATGATAATGATGAAATTTGTTGCATTAACAACTAAGAAATTAAATATTCCTACTATAGTATCACTTAACCCTATAATGGTAGATGGTACAGGTATGTGTGGTGCTTGTAGAGTTACAGTAGGAAATGAAACTAAGTTTGCATGTGTTCATGGACCAGAATTTGATGGACATCTTGTTGATTTCGATGAAGCTTTGAAAAGACAAGGACAATATAAGACTGAAGAAATAAAAAAAGATGAAGCTTATAAATGTCAATTAGAGGAGGGCAGAAAATAATGGATAGATTTACAAGAATTCCTGTTGCAGAACAAGACCCACAAGTAAGAAATCATAATTTTGAAGAAGTATGTTTAGGATATACTGAAGAAGAAGCTGTAATGGAAGCAAAGAGATGTTTACAATGTAAAAAGCCTTTATGTAGAGGCAATTGTCCAGTTTCTATAGATATACCAGGATTTATTAAGCATATTGCAGAAGGAAATTTTGCAGAAGCTGCTCAAGTTTTAGCAGAATACTCAGCTCTTCCAGCAGTTTGTGGTAGAGTTTGTCCACAGGAAACCCAATGTGAGCAAAAATGTGTCTTAGGAAATAAGGGAGATGCAGTTTCAATAGGTAAACTAGAGAGATTTGCAGCTGATTGGGCTAGGGAAAATAATATTGAGGTTGGTAAGGCTAAACCAAGTAATGGTCATAGAGTAGCAGTTATAGGTTCAGGTCCCGCAGGAGTAACTTGTGCAGGAGAATTAGCTAAAGAAGGATATGATGTAACTATTTTTGAAGCTCTTCATGAACCAGGTGGAGTATTAGTATATGGAATTCCAGAATTTAGACTTCCAAAGGAAACTGTAGTTAAACATGAGATAAATAACTTAAAAAGATTAGGCGTTAAAATTGAAACTAACGTTATAGTTGGTAGAACTATTACTATAGATGAAATCTTTGAAGAAGGTTTTGAAGCAGTATTTATAGGCTCAGGTGCTGGACTTCCTAAATTTATGAATATTCCTGGTGAAAATCTTAATGGAGTATTCTCAGCTAATGAATTTTTAACTAGAAATAACTTAATGAAAGCATTTAGAGAAGAATTTGATACACCAATTAAAGTTGGTAAGAAGGTAGCTGTAGTTGGTGGAGGAAACGTTGCTATGGATGCTGCTAGAACAGCTAAGAGACTAGGAGCAGAAGTATATGTAGTATATAGAAGAACTGAGGCTGAACTGCCAGCAAGAGTTGAAGAAGTTCATCATGCTAAAGAAGAAGGAATTATATTTGAACTTCTTACAAATCCAATAGAAGTAATTGGAGATGAAAATGGTTGGGTAAAGGGTATTAAATGTGTAAGAATGGAATTAGGAGAACCCGATGCATCAGGTAGAAGAAGACCTAGAGAGATTGCAGGCTCAGAATTTGAATTTGAAGTAGATACTGTTATTATGTCATTAGGTACATCACCAAACCCACTAATTTCTTCAACTACAGATGGTCTACAAGTAAATAACCATTTATGTATAGTAGCTGATGAAAAAGGTCAAACTTCAAGAGAAGGAGTATTTGCTGGTGGAGATGCTGTAACAGGAGCAGCTACTGTAATTTTAGCTATGGGTGCTGGTAAGGATGCAGCTAAAGCTATAGATGAATATATAAAATCAAAGAATTAATAATACTATAAGTAAAAAATAAACTCTATTACGTAGAGTTTATTTTTTTTAGTGTTTATGTTATAATATTTAGAGTATCGAATTAATTTAGAGAAAGTAAAGGTGATTTGTTGATGGAGCTAAATCTTAACAAAAAACATCTAAAGGATGATATAGTAAAGATAGCTGGTCCTGTGTTTATAGAATTACTCATGGGTACTCTTTTTGGTATGGTAGATATGATGATGTTAGGTAGGTCAGGTGATGATGCTACTACTGCTGCATCAATTGCTGCTGTTGGTGTTACTAATCAGTTAGTGTTTATAGGCTTATCCTTAGTACAATCTTTAAATACTGGTGGTACGACTATGGTAGCTCGTTATATTGGAGCAAAACGTGAGGATAGAATAGAATCTGTTGTAAAGCATGTTATGCTATTAACCCAAGTTCTTTTAGTAATTCCAATATTATTTGTTGGATTAGGTATAACAGATAATGCAATGACATTTCTTGGTGCAGGACAGGATACTCTTTCAATAGGCAGAGGATACTTTAGGGTAATTACCCTTGGATTTGTATTTCAAGCTTTTAATTTCTCTATTTTTGCGGCACTAAGAGGTGCTGGGGATACTAAGACACCTATGAAAATCAATACAAAGGTAAATTTACTTAATGTAGTTGGTAATGCAATTTTAATTTATGGGTTATTCGGTTTCCCAAAACTTGGGGTATTAGGTGCAGGAATATCTACGTCTTTATCTCATATAGTGGCAAGTATTATGTTAGTTAAGGTAATACTAAATGAAAAGAATATAGTTCATATAAATTTAAAACATAGATTTAAATTTGATAACGATATTATATATAATTTAGTTAAAATAGGTTTGCCAGCATCCTTGGAGCAAATTGCTATGAGAGTAGGGTTATTAGCATTTACCAAAATAGTAGCTTGGCTAGGTACAGTAGCATATGCAACCCATCAGATTTGTATTAACATACTTAATTTATCATTTACACCTGGGCAGGCATTTGGTATAGCCGCATCTACATTAACAGGAAGGAGTCTGGGGGAACAGGAACCAGAAAAAGCAGAATCCTATATAAAAATATGTGGTAGAATAGGTGCTGTAATAGCAGCTACCATGGGGATTTTATTTTTCTTTTTTGGTACATTTATAGCAGGACTTTATACCAACAATCAAGAGGTAGTTATAGAAGCAGGGAAGGTATTAAAACTAATGGCAGTTATCCAGCCATTTCAATGTTCACAGTTGATTATTGCAGGAGGTTTACGAGGGGCAGGAGATACAGTATGGACTTTAGTATCTACTTTTATTGGTATTTTAGTTATTAGAGTAGCTCTAGCTTATATATTTGTATTAAATATGGGAATGGGACTTATGGGAGCTTGGTTAGCTGTACTTATAGACCAATCCATTAGATGGGCACTTATTTTAATTAGACTAAGAACTAATAAGTGGAAATATATTACAATAAGATAAGAGCCTTGGATATGAATATCCAAGGCTCTTGTCTTATTTAATGTTGAAGTTTTTTTCTTAATATTTCTCCTGTTGGAGTAGTAGCAACTCCTCCCAAGGCAGTTTCTCTCAAGGATTCTGGTAACAGTTTTCCTACTTTATACATAGCCTCTACTACTTCATCAAAGGGAACTAAAGATTCAACTCCAGCTAATGCTAAATCTGCTGAAATAAGAGCATTTACAACACCAGATGCATTACGAAGTGCACAAGGATATTCTACTAGACCACCTATAGGATCGCATACAAGACCCATTATATTAACTAGTGCAAAGGATGCGGCATTAAAAGAAGCTTCTGGAGTTCCACCAGCCATTTCTACAATTGCAGCAGCAGCCATGGCTGCTGCTGTTCCACATTCGGCTTGACAACCACCTTCAGCACCAGAAACAGTTGCATTTTTAGCTACTATTTCACCAATACCTGCCGCTGTAAAAAGACCCATAATAATTTGTTCGTCTGTCAACTTTAACTTTTCTTGGGCAGACAATAATGCCGATGGTAAGATACCAGAAGCACCAGCTGTAGGGGCTGCTACTATTCTGCCCATAGAGGCATTTATTTCTGATGTTGATAAGGCTTTAGCCATAGCAGATACTATTATACCGCCAGTTAATGTATTTCCAGAGTTTTTATAGTCTTCAACTTTTTTAGAATCTCCACCTGTTAAGCCGCTAACAGATTTAATTTCCTTATTTAAGGCAGAATTAGCAGAGCTTTTCATTACTGTTAAAGTATCTTTCATTCTATTCATTAGTTCATCATGGGAAATATCAGTGCTTTTCATTTCTTTTTCAATTACTATTTCAGATATTTTCTTGCTATTTTCATTACATAATCTTAGGAGTTCGTCAGCTTTATTAAACACAAAATCACCTCTTAATTGGATTTATCCCTTTAATGTATATTACTTCATTTAGTTTTTCAATTTCTGCTACTACTTTTTCATTAATATCTGAATCTGTTTCTACAACCATAGTTGCAATATCATTTTCCCTCGTTACTTTCATTGTAGCAATATTAATTTCATTGATTGAAAGAATTGAGCTAATGCGAGATATAGCACCTTTTTGGTCTATATATTTAATAAGCATAGTGGGATAATCTCCACTAAATTCAACTTTATTTCCATTTATATCAGTAATTAATATATTTCCTCCTCCAATAGATGAGCCTATGATATAAATATCCTCTTGATTTTCAAACTTAAAAACTATTTTTACTGTATTTGGGTGTTGATAACCTAAATCCGCCTCTATAAATTCAAATTCTATATTTTTAGATTTTGCTATTTCGAAAGAATCTCTAAGTTTTTCGTCAGAGGGATCCATTCCAAGAATACCTGCTACCAATGCTTTATCAGTACCATGACCTTCAAAGGTTTTACCAAAGGAACCATGTAAATAGAAAACTACTTTATGAAATTCAGTACCAACAATATCCTTGGCAATTTTACCTAATCTGGCAGCACCAGCAGTATGTGAGCTTGATGGACCAATCATAACTGGACCTAGTATATCAAACACTCCATAATCTTTCATTGCATTACCCCCTAATTTTATAGTCTATTAATTTTATCATTTTATACCCAATTTGGCAATGAATTTAACCACCTAAAGTAATATCTTGACCATTATACCAATCTAATGCACTATAAAAATGCTCTGGTTTAAAATCTGGCCAAAATTCATCGATTATATAAAAATCAGAATATACGGATTGTAAGGGTAAAAAGCCACTCAATCTTCTACGTCCACCCCATCTTATAATTAAGTCAACCCTAGATATATCTTTGGATTTAATATTACTTAATAAATCAATCTTTCCATTATTTTCAGAGAGATAATTTTTCAAATCCCATTGCCAACCATAATTTACTAAGAAATTAACTTTAATTCCACCAGTTCCAAACCTTTGTCTCTTAATTGTAAAAGGTAAAAGAGCTTTTGGAAACATATCGGATTCTGTATTGCCTAGAACCAAGAGGTCAGCATTTTCTTTAGATAATATATTTACTGCATCAATACAGGCCTTTGTAAATGCCAGCCTTTGAAATCTAGGTCTTTTAGTATTATCTACTGTAAAACCATAATAGGTAATTTCCTTTATTCCAATTTTTTCACAAAGCTTAAATAATTCTACTCCAGGACTTAATCCTTTATCATATCCTTTTTCCTTACTCATTCCTTGTTCTACAGCCCATCGTCTATTTCCATCGGGAATTATACCTATATGATTTGGAATTCTCATATTATTACCTCCTAAATTTTGTTAAATTTAGTATTCCATATAAATATAAAAGAATTCATAAAAAACTTGGAATGATTTATTTACTTAATTTGGATAAATCTTAAATTTGGAAAAATGATTAATTGTTTGACAACTCCTATATAAATAAATATCATATAATTAATATACTAAGGCGAGGTGGAGAATTTGGTTACAAAGGTATATGAAGATATATATATGATAGAAGTAGTATTACCTAATAACCCTTTAAAGGCATTAAATTCTTATGTAATAAAAGGAGAGGAAAAGTCTCTAATAATAGACACTGGGTTTAATAGAGAAGAATGTATTGATGCACTTTTCAAGGGGTTAGAAGAAATTAATATAGATATAGAAGATACGGAATTATTTATAACCCATTTACATGCGGATCACTCGGGAATGGCTTCCATATTTAAAGATGCAGGGGTAAAAATTTATGCTGGAGAAATAGACGGAAGGTTAATTAATGAAATGACATCAATGTCCTATTGGGAAAGATTTGAGGAGTTTAAAGTTTTATTTGATTTAGATAAAGATAAAGTAACTTTTTCTGAGCATCCAGGATATAAATATTGTCTAAAGAAACCTATAGAATTTTATCCTATGAAAGAAGGGAAAGGAATACAAGTAGGAAACTATTTTTTTGAAGTAATAGATATTCCAGGGCATACTCCTGGACATATTGGATTATACGAGAGAAATCATAGGTTGTTTTTCTGCGGAGATCATATATTGGATAGAATTACTCCAAATATTGCCTTTTGGGGATTTGATGAGAATATTTTGGCTATATATTTTAATAGTTTAGCTAAGGTCTATTCCTATGATATAGACTATTTATTTTCAGCCCATAGGAATATAATTAGGGATCATACTAGACGGATTAATGAATTAATGGCTCATCATAAGGAAAGGCTTGGTGAAATACTTGATATTCTAAAGAAAGGAGAATCAACTGTTAGAGATATAGCTTCAAAGATGCATTGGAGCATAAGGGCTAAGGATTGGGATGAGTTTCCTATTCCACAGAAATGGTTTGCAGCAGGAGAGGCAATGTCACATTTAGAGCATTTATATTATACAGGTAAGCTGAGTAAAGAATTGAGAGATGGAAAATTGTTTTATAAATTAAAATAATTTTATTTGGGTATAAATAATAGGAAAAAGATTATAGAGGAGATGATTATATGCTTAATTTCAACTATAATATTCCTACAAAGGTTTTCTTTGGGGAAGGAAAGATAGAAGTCTTAGGTAAACAGATAAAGAAACATGGTTCTAGGGTACTTTTAGCCTATGGGGGAGGAAGTATAAAAAAAACTGGTATATATGATGAGGTAGTTAAGATTTTAAGAGAAAATAATATTCCGTATTATGAACTTTCTGGGATTGAACCAAATCCAAGAGTTGAGTCAGTGGAAGAAGGTGTAAAAATATGTAGAGATAATGATATTGACTTTATTTTAGCAGTAGGTGGTGGAAGTACCATAGATTGTTCTAAGGCCATAGCTGCAGCTTATTATTATAAGGGAAATCCATGGGACTTAGTTATTGGTAAAGCTAAGATTGAGAAGGTTTTGCCTATAGGTACTATACTTACACTTTCAGCCACTGGTTCGGAAATGGATGCAGGTGCTGTAATAACTAATATGGAAACTAATCAAAAATATGGTTTTGGACATCCAGGATTTTTCCCTAAATTTTCAATTTTAGATCCAAGATATACCTATACTGTATCGAAATATCAAACAGCATCTGGAGTAGCAGATATTATGAGTCATACTTTTGAAGAATATTTTAGTAATGAAAAAGGAGCATATTTACAGGATAGATTAGCTGAGGCAATATTAAAAACTTGTATTAAATATGGTGGAATTGCTATAGATGAGCCACAAAACTATGAAGCAAGAGCAAATCTTATGTGGGCTTCATCGTTGGCAATCAATGGATTATTGGGATATGGGAAAGACTCCCTATGGTCAGTCCATCCATTAGAGCATGAATTATCTGCATATTATGATATTACTCATGGTGTTGGATTAGCCATATTGACACCTCATTGGATGGAGTATGTACTAGATGAAGATAATCTTTGGAAATTTGTTGAATATGGCATAAACGTATGGAATATAGATTCTAATTTTGATGATATGAAAATAGCTAAATTAGCTATTGAAAAAACCAGTCAGTTTTTCAAATCATTAGGTATTCCAATGAGTCTTAAAGAAGTTGGTATAGATGAAGGCAAACTTGAGATAATGGCTAAGGATGTAATAGAATATAAAGAAGGACCTGTTGGCAATTTCAAACCATTAGATTATAAAGATGTATTAAGTATCTATAAAAAAGCACTATAAATATAGTGAATGGGGAAAATTGAAAAAAGATAACTTTAATACCTTGCTTATATTAGTTACTATCCACTATTCGCTATAAAAAGGGGAGTAAGATAGATGATTTTGAACATAGATTTAAACCCTACTTTGGAAAGAAATTATTTGTTGGATAAGATTTATTTAGAAAAATATAATAAAGCTAAGTCTTTTGATTATAGTCCTGGAGGTAAAGCCTTTACTACTTCAATTTTATTAGATATTTTCAACGAAAAATCTTTTGTTACTGGATTTCTTGGGGGTATAAATGGAGAGCATTTTCATAGGAAATTAGCAGAAATGAAGATGGCTCATGAATTTATACCTATAAAAGAAGAGACTAGAACAGTTATTAAATTGCAAGATGAAGAAGCTTATACTATTATATCAGAAGAAGGTCCAAGAATTACTCGGGAAGAAGTGGTAAGTTTCTATGAGTTATATGCTAAGCTAATTGAAAATAGTAGTATTGTTTGTGGTTTAAGTTCTTTTCTTCCTCAAGGCGTACCAAAGGAAATTTTTTTTGATTTAATTACATTAGCTAATAAAAAAGGAAAAAAGTTTATATTAGATGTGGGAGCAGATGAACTTTTTCATGGAATAGATGCTGCTCCTTATATGGTATCACTTAATCAAAGAGAGCTTGAAGGCTTTATGAAAATAAGCTTAGATTTTGAGAATGAAATAATTAAAGCAGGCAGATATATTCTAGATAGAGGTGTGGAATTTGTAGTTATAGATTTACAGAACAGAGGATGTTTAGTCCTTGGACAAGAAAAGGGCTATAGAGTAGAGATTCCTTATTTAGGTAATAAGTTCAGGGGCTATAGTTACATATCAGCTGGATTTGCTTTAGGAATTAATAGAAATTATGATATTGAAATGACTATAAGATTAGGTCAAGCATTTAGTATTGTATCTAATTTAGAGCATGATATAATGAAAGTTGAAGTAAGTGATATAAAGAAATTTATGAGTCAGATAGAGATTTATCCCATTAATTATTAGATGAAGGAGTGATATAATGGAAAAATATACATTAAATAAAGATAATACAGTGTTATTTATTATAGACATTCAAGAAAAACTAGCTTCCGTAATGAAACATAAGGAGCAAATAATTGATAGTACAAAGATATTAGTTGCTGCTGCTAAAGAAATGGATTTACCTATAATAGTTACGGAGCAATATCCTAAAGGAATAGGTCCTACGGTAGTTGATATAAAAGAAACTATAGGTGATGTAAAAATATTTGAAAAAAATAGCTTTACTGCATATATAGATGAAGTTAAAGAAGCATTGGAAACAACTGGCAGAAAAAAAGTAATTATAACAGGTATGGAAACTCATATATGTGTTTTTCAAACTGCTAGAGATTTAATAGATAATGGTTATGAAGTATTTATTGCAAGAGATGCTGTATGTTCAAGGACTAAGGAAAACTTTTTAAATGGATTGGAATTAGTCAAAGATGTTGGAGCAGTTATATCTAATACGGAATCCATTGTATTTGATCTTTTAAAGATGTCAGGAACTCCAGAGTTTAAGGTGTTGTCAAAATTAATTAAATAGTAATAAAGAATACTCCTCTCCCAAAGCCATATATATTTATTATGAGGAATAGAAAAGCTACTTTTAATATTTTAGAAGCTTTTCTTATAATGCTTTGGGAGAGGATTTTTTGTGAAAATAAATATTGAAGGAATTAGATTGTTAGAAGAAATATTAGAAGATAATTGTATTGATTATAATAAATTAATTTTGTTTGTAAAATCAGAGGGAACAAAGGGTCTTATAGAACATGAAAGAAGTTTTAATAGATATATTAATAAATCAATGATAGTAGAAGAGTTAATAAAGTTAAAAAAATATAATGGATATAAGGATAAATATGATTTTTATATATTAAAAGAAAATATACCTATGCTCAAGAAAGAAATATTATATATAAAAGAAAATGAGCATAAGATTATAAATGAAGCATTAGATAAAGTATATAAATTTATACCAAAGGATATAAAGGTTCAACCCAATATTTATATTTATGCAGGTGGAATAGATGGAGGGTTTACAGTATATAGAAAGAATATATTTATTAATTATATAAAATACATAAACAAACCACAGGAGTTTGTTAAGATAATAAGTCATGAGCTATTTCATTGCAGAACTATTCCCCTAACAAATAGGCTTAAAAGCTTATTTGTTCTTAGTTTTAACAATAGATATGTTTATGAAATATTAGGAAAGATACTTGAGGAGGGAATAGCATGTCTTATACAGCATGGCAATATTTTGGAAGAAGATGATCCCGTGGGAACCCTCACAAAGGAAAAAATAAAGAAAATAGATAAAAAAATTAGAGATTTAAATTGTTTCCTATTAGGGATAAAGCAAGGTAATATAAATTATTCTAGAACAGAAGTATTAGATATTTATACTATAGGATACTATATAGCTAGTTCACTATATGATTTTTATGGTAAGGGTGCATTATTGCCTTGGATAGATAGTTATGATTATAAAAAACCAATAAAGTCATATATTGAAGTTGCAAAGACAGTTAAAACGAACTCGGGATTTACTAGGGAAATTGAAAAATGGTTATTAAAACTATAAAAATCATCACTAACTTCTTTATACTGCATATTTTATACTAATGAATAAAAAGGAGTGAGAGTTATGATTGAAAACATTTTTCCTATTGAGATTAAAACTTTAAAACTAGATATGAATAGATTAGAAATATATTATCCTCAGATATATGGATTAGAAAATATATATGTAGAGGATAGAATGAATAATTCAATATTAGAAGCCATGTATAATCAAATAGCTCAGCAAGGATATTATGAGAATCCAGAAACATATATAAATGGCACATGGGAACTTAAAAACAATGATAAAGGCATACTTTCATTAACTTTAATAAATTATGCATTTTCTGGTGGAGCTCATGGTTTAACAATAGTTAAAGGATTGACCTTTGACATAAAGAATGGAAGACAATATGAATTAAAAGACCTTTTTAAACCAGAATCTAATTATATTAAGGTTTTATCAGAAGAAGTTGAAGAACAAATTGAAGATAGAAATATTCAAACTTTGGAAGAGTTTAAATCTATAAAACCTAATCAAGATTTTTATATAGCTGATTTATCTTTAACTATATTTTTTCAAGAATATGAAATAGCACCTTATTCATATGGAATCCTATATTTCCCCATTTCCATATATGAAATACAGGATATTATAGATGAAAATGGTCCTTTGGGAATAATGATATCCTAAATATTACGCCAGCTTTTAAGCTGGCTTTTCTTTTTGATTAGTATTTATTTATAATTATATGATATAATTTTAATACCATAATTTAGAGGTGAGGTATTTTGATTAAGTTTATTCATACGGGAGATTTGCATCTTGGTTTAAGGTTTAAAAATGTTTCTTTTGGACAAGAAAAAGCAATAGAGAGAAGAAGGGAACTATGGTCTACTTTCGAAAGAATAGTAAACTATGCTAAGGATAATGAAGTAGATTTTCTATTAATTGCAGGGGATTTATTTGAAGAATCTTATTTTACCATAAGTGATATTACTAGAGTTAGGGATACTTTTAGGACTATTGAAGATATCAATATCATTATATCTGCTGGGAATCATGATTTTAAAGGTAAAAACTCCTTATATAATAGAGTAGAATGGACTAAAAATGTAACTATTTTTAATAACCAAGAAATTCAGAGAAAAGAATTTGAAAACTTAAATACGGTGATATACGGCTATAGTTGGGATTCAGTGGAAATTCGTGAAAATAAATTATTTAGTACTTTAGGTAAAGTAGATGATACAAAAAATAATATACTGGTGATTCATGGTGATATATTTAATAATTCAAATTATCTGCCATTAAATATTCAGGAACTAAAAAATCTAAATATGGATTATATAGCATTGGGGCATATTCACAAACCACAGATTATATTTGATAATATAGCCTATTGTGGTTGTCCAGAGCCTTTGGATTTTGGTGAACTTGGAGAAAGATGTATAATAGAAGGATCAATAGATAATAAAAAATTAGGCTTTGAGTTTATCCCATTTAGTAAAAGAAAATTTCTTGAAGTAGAAATAAAGATTAATCAATACATGGGTTATCCTGATATAATTAATAATATAAGAAATATTAGTGTAGGAAATAGGGAAATAGATTTTTTTAGGATAAATCTTAGTGGATTTATTCAAAGAAATATTAAAATTGAAGATTTAAATGGAGATTTAAAGGATAATTTCTATCATATAGAGTTAATAGACAATACTATTTTGGACTATGACTTGGAGCAAATAGAAAGGGAAAACAAAGATAATATAATTGGTAGATTTATAATTTCTATGAAAGAAAAGGGTTTGGACAATCCCATAGTAAAAAATGCATTATATTATGGATTAGAATTACTCTTAGAGGAGAGGGAGTAGATATGCTTCTTAAAGAGCTAAATTTAATTGGATTTGGAAAATTTAAAAACAAAAGTATTATTTTGGAAGAGGGTATAAATCTAATCTATGGGGAGAATGAGGCAGGGAAATCTACTTTACATAGTTTTATTGACGGTATGTTTTATGGTTTTCTAAGACCAAATGTAAAATCTACTTTATACTTAGAAGAATATGAAAAATATAAGCCATGGGATAAAAGTAAGTATGCTGGAATTATACGAATTGAACATAATGGAAAAGTATATAGAATTGAAAGAAATTTTACTAAAGGAGAAGAAAGTACAAAAGTCTTAGATGAAACTACGGGAGTTGACATTACAAAAGATATAGATGTTGGTGTAGGGAGGATATTACAGCCAGGTATACATTTTTTTGGATTTAATACTAGGGTTTTTTCAAATACAATATCAATAAAACAATTGGGAAGTAAGATAGATGATAAATTGGCTAATGAGGTAACTGAAAAATTAATCAATGTAACCACCTCTTTTGATGACGATATATCTGTAGACAATGTAGTATCTGAACTAAAAACAAGAATGATGGAAATTGGAACTGATAGAGCAACTACGAAGCCTTATGCTAAAGCAATTAAGGATATAGAAAAACTGCAAGAAGAAAAAAGAAAAATACTCAGAGAAAAAGATGATTATAATATATATTTAAATGAAAAAGCAAGGTTAAGTAATGCTCTTAATATGGAGATGGAAATTCTAAATTCTTTAAAAGAAGAACTATTAGTAGTTCAAATGTTGGAAAAGGTAAGAACATTGGAAGAATCTAAGATATTATCAGATGAGATTGCAAATTTAAAAATGAAGATAGAAAAGTTATTACCCTATGCTAATATGTCCTTAGTACAATATGAAGAATGTATCAATTTAAATAATTCAATTGATTTTATAGATAGAGGTATAGCTGAATATAAACTAGAACTGGAAAGCATACAAAATAAGTTAAATGATATAGGTAATATAGAATATAATGATTACCATAAGGAAAAATTGGAAGAAGTAGGTATAGATTATATTAATTATGAGGAGATGGAAGAGGAAAAAAATAAAATCATATATAATAAGGAAGATAATAAAATAGAGTTTTTAAAGAGAGATTATAAGGATTTTGATAATAAATTATTTAAATATAAAATAATAAATCCAGCTATGATTATATTATCCATAGTTATATTGATAATAGGGATAACCTTAGAAAAATATATACTATTTAGTTCATTAATATTACCTATTGGTTTGTTAGTTTGTTTTTTTATTAAAACTAAAGAAATTAAATTAGGAATGGACAATATAAAAACTCAAATAGATACTATATATATTAGAGAAAAGGAAAGACAGATTAGAATAGAGGAAATAGAAAAATCTAAAAAGACTATTCTAGAGAAATATAATATTGTAAACAAATTAGAATTTAAAAGATTATTAGATTCATTACAAATTGAGTTTTATGGAAAAAATAAGCAGACAGAATTATATGATGAACTGGATAATAGACAAAATTCTATAAAGGATAAAATTTTTGAAAGTGAATTTAATAAAAAAGAAAGATTAGATAAAATTAAAGAAATATTTGATGAAAACAATGTTAAGGATATAAATGAATTTAGTCAAGGCTTGGACAAACGGACTTTATTGGAAAATAATATTAAAGAATTAGAAGGGAAACAGGCAGTGCTTCAAAAGGTACTGGGACAGAATACAATAGAAGAATTAATTGTTGAAGTTGATAAATTTAATTTAGATATTTATAATTCTGATAGAAATATGGATAAAAATCAGATAATGTATAAAATAGATAAATCAAATGAAAATATAGTGGATTTAAAAATTGCATTAAAAGGTGTAGAAGAAAACTTAAATATTTTAGGAATGAAAATAGAAAAACTTGTTGAAATAGAAGAAGAACTTGATAGGAAGATGAAATATAAAGAATTTTTAGAGAATAAATATTCTTCCCTGGAGCTTGCAGCTAAAACTATTGAGGAGCTTTCAAAGGATATTCATAGTCAGTTTGCTCCAACTATAAATGAAAAAGTTAGCAAAGTAGTTCAAAAGATTACAGGAGGAAAATATAATAATATCAAGATTAGTGAATCTTTAAATATAAGTGTTGAGAATCCCATTACCAAGGAAATAATAAAGCTTAATAGTTTAAGTGGTGGAACAATTGAACAATTATACTTTTCTCTTAGATTTGGTATAATTAATTCTATGGTAAGTGATAAATTACCCTTAATATTAGATGATTGTTTTACACAGTATGATGATATGAGACTTGAAAACATTATAAATTTTTTAGTTGACATTTGTAAGGGAAGACAGATTATTTTATTTACATGTCATAATCGTGAGAGAAAGATATTGGATAATTTAGGAGTGAACTTTAACTTAATTAACTTAAGTTAAAGTATTACATTAACTAACTATATGTTGAAAACACTAGGTTTTAACTTAATGTTCATCAACAAGATTAACTGAGGTGGTATATTGATATTTGCTATTGGGGATTTACATTTTGATAATACTGGTGAAAAGCCAATGGATATATTTGGTGAAAATTGGATAAATCATGAGGGGAAAATAATAGATAGTTGGAAATCTATTATAAAGGAAGATGATTTAGTTTTATTAGCTGGGGATACATCATGGGCATTGAAACTTGAAGATGCCTATGAAGATTTATTAAAAATAGACGAGTTACCAGGTGAAAAAATAATTATAAAGGGAAATCATGATTATTGGTGGAATAGTTTGAGAAAGTTAAATAATCTTGAACTTGAAACAATAAAATTTCTTCAGAATAATAGTTTTATATATAATAATATTGGGATTGTAGGTACTAGGGGATGGTCAGCTATAGATAGCAATATTGCTGATGAAAAGGATTATAAGGTGTTTAATAGAGAGTTAAATAGACTAAGATTATCTTTAGATTCTTTGAAAGAAGATGTAGAGAAGATTCTTGCAATTTTACACTATCCACCTTTTAACCCAGATCTTAGTTCAAATGAATTTATTGATATAATGAAAGAGTATAATGTAGATATCTGTATATATGGACATTTACATTCTGGGGGACATAAATATGCTGTTGAGGGAATAGTGGAAGGTATAAATATACATTGTATATCAAGTGATTATATTGATTTTGTCCCCAAGAAAATATTATAAGGAGTGTGAAAGTATGAAAATATTAGTTGAAAAAGATTATGAAGCTATGAGCAAAGTAGCTGGAAAAATATTTATAGAATCAATAGAAAGAAAGCCAGATATTGTTTTAGGATTGGCTACTGGAAGTACACCTATTGGTATGTATAAAGAGATGATAAGAGCACATAGAGAAGAAGGGTTGGATTTTTCCAAAGTGAAAACTTTTAACCTAGATGAATATGTAGGTTTGTCACCAGAACATCCTAGTAGTTATAATTATTTTATGAACAATGAACTTTTTAGATATATCAATATAGATAAAAAAAATATTCATTTGCCTGATGGAAAAGCAAAAAATATAGAAGAATACTGTAAGAGGTATGATGACATGATAAGTAAAGCTGGTGGAATAGATATCCAATTACTTGGAATAGGTGAAAATGGTCACATAGCCTTTAATGAACCAGATGAAGCTTTATCTATAGGTACATCTGTTATTAAATTAACTCAAAACACTATAGAGGTAAACTCTAGATTTTTCAACTCCATTGAAGAAGTGCCTAAAACAGCAATAACAGTGGGAATAGGTACTATATTAAAGGCAAAAAAAATAGTGTTATTAGCTAGTGGGATAAAAAAAGCACCAGTTATAAAGAAATTATTAAAAGATAATAAGGTAACAACTCAATTACCAGTATCTTTTTTACTACTTCATCCTGATGTAACAATTATAGTTGATGAAGAGGCTTATAATGGTTAAGGGAGGACATGAGATTGAAAGAACTTGAAGTGAAAGTTTTAAATGTGAATTTAGATGAAATGGAATCAAAATTAAGGTCTTTAGGTGCTACATTAATAGAGAAAGAACTTCAAGTAAATACATTAATAGATTCTAAAGAAAATTTTATACAAAATGGCCTAGATAGCTATTTAAGAATAAGAGAAGCTAGGTCCATCTTAAACAATAACATTAAGTTTACATTAACTATGAAGAAAAACATTAATAGAGAAGGAATTAGGGAAAATATTGAAATCAATACAGATATATCCGATAAAAATGCTATGTTAGAAGTTTTAAAATCATTGGGATATTATGTTATTCAAGAAGGTTTTAAGGAAAGAACTTCTTATGTACTAAATAATATAAGATTTGATTTAGACAAATGGGATGATAGTACTTATCCTGAGCCGTATATGGAGATTGAAGTTAATGATGAAGATGAACTTGAAGGTATAATAGAACTGTTAGATATTCCAAAAGAAAATATTTCTACTAAATCTATAGTGGAACTTAGAAAAGAAAAAAATTTGTTGTAACCAAAATCCCTCAATTAGAATAATATGTATTAATCTAATTGAGGGAGGTTTTGTTATGCTAAATAATTTGTTAGGCTGTGATGATAATAATAATATGATACTAATTATTATCTTAATACTTTTACTATTAGGTAATGATGATTGTGGATGTGATCATGATCCTTGTGGAGGTCATGGAGGAATATTTGGTGGAGGCAATATAATATGGATACTTATACTATTATTCCTGCTTGGTGATATTTTTTAAAAACAGCAGATATTCTGCTGTTTTTTTAATTCTTAAAAATATAGTAACCACTTTAACACTAATTTCATAAAATACAGTGAGGAATAAATATAAGGAGGTATTATGATGACTGAAGAATTAGGTGTAAGACCAGAGCGTAGAGGTATATTTGATAGATTAGGTTGTAATGACGATTCATTGCTATTTTTCTTCCTGATATTAGTTATTATATTCTGTAACTCAGGATGCTTTAATGACAGAAATGATGATTCACTGTTATTTTTCTTCCTTTTATTAGTAATACTATTTTGTGGAGAAGACTTTTTCTAAATATACCTAAAGTAAAAATCCCGTTTCAAACGGGATTTTTTTATGTATAATATAAGAATCAAAACTGGGTAAAATATTAAGAAAAATTAATATAAATAATTCAAAAAAAATAATATATAGTATGGCACAATTAGATATATGTGCTATAAT
Organism: Tissierella praeacuta DSM 18095; assembly: GCF_900128955.1. Classification (GTDB taxonomy): domain Bacteria; phylum Bacillota; class Clostridia; order Tissierellales; family Tissierellaceae; genus Tissierella; species Tissierella praeacuta. The sequence goes on along the minus strand of NZ_FQTY01000004.1, from coordinate 86,129 downwards.
ATATATTATAAAATTAAATAGGAGGTTATACTAATGGACGGATATAAATATATTAAATGGTTTAATGAAATTAATAAAAATGATATTCCAGTTGTTGGAGGTAAAGGAGCTAATTTAGGAGAACTTACTCAAAAAGGGTTAGATGTACCACCAGGATTTTGTATAACTGCAGGAGCATATAATCGTTTTATTGATTATGCAGAGTTAGATGAAATAATCAAAGAATTAATTAGAGGGTTAGATGAAGAAAACTCTGATATGCTTCAAAATGTTAGTCGTGCTATTCAGGATAGAATAAATTGTGGAGAAATACCAGAGGATTTAAAAAATGAAATAATAGCTGCCTATAGAGAGTTTAGCAAAAAAGTTAATTTAGAAAATCCAGAAGTTGCTGTTAGATCTTCAGCTACAGCAGAGGACTTGCCAGAAGCATCTTTTGCTGGTCAGCAGGATACTTACTTACACATAAGTGGAGAGGAAGAATTAATTAAATATGTTAGAAAATGTTGGGCATCTCTTTGGACAGCAAGGGCTATTTATTATAGAGTAAAGCAAGATTTTGAGCATTTTGATGTTTCTTTATCTGTTGTAATTCAAAAAATGGTAAATAGTGAAAAATCAGGAGTCATGTTTACTGCTAATCCTGTAAATAGTAATACAGATGAAATGATGATAAATGCTAGCTGGGGGTTAGGAGAAGCCGTTGTATCTGGAACAGTTACTCCTGATGAATATTTAGTAAATAAGAAATCAAAAAAAATTGAAGAAAAGCATATTGCAGAAAAAAACATTATGGTAGTAAAAAGAAAAGATGGAGTAGGTACTGAAGAAATAAAAATTGCAGATTATTTAGGACAGGATAAAGTAAATGATCAATGTTTATCAGATGAAGAAATAATGGTTCTAGCAAATTATGGAATTAAAATAGAAGAAATGTATGGTTCATATCAGGATATAGAATGGGGATTTGATAGAGATACTAAGAAATTATATATATTACAATCAAGACCAATAACGACTTTGAAAGGAGATGTTAGTGTGAGTGAAGTAAGAGAACAAAAAGAATTAAAAATGCTTGTAAGAGGTTTACCTGCATCACCTGGAATTGGTAGAGGAAAGGTTAGGAATATTAAAGATATATCTGAAATTGGAAGAGTGGAAGATGGAGATATTTTAGTTACAGTTATGACAAATCCTGATATGGTTCCAGCCATGAGAAAGGCTGCAGCTGTAGTTACAGACGATGGAGGGAGAACTTGTCATGCAGCCATAGTATCTAGGGAACTTGGCATACCTTGTATTGTGGGAGCAAAGAATGCCAGTGTAACTTTAGTAGAGGGCTTAGAGGTAACAGTTGATGCAAGTAGGGGAGTAGTTTATGAGGGAACTGTACTAGAAGAAAAAGAAGAAAAAAAATCTGATGGAACAGCTGTAGGAATAAGTGAAGAAATATTAGCTAGTTTATCTCCAGTAACAGCTACAAAAATTTATATGAATCTTGGAGAACCTTCATTAGTAGGAAGATATAAAAACTTGCCTTTAGATGGTATTGGTCTAATGAGAACAGAGTTTATATTTACAAATATGATAGGTGCTCATCCAATGTATTTAGTAAAAACAGGTCAAGGTCAATTATTGATAGATAAAATGGCTGAAGGAATTCAAATGGTAGCTGGAGAAATTTATCCAAGACCAGTTGTTGTTAGAATGTCTGACTTTAGAACAAATGAATTTAGGGGATTAAAAGGCGGAGATGAGGTAGAACCAATAGAGGCAAATCCAATGATAGGTTGGAGAGGAGTATCTAGATATATTTCACCAGAATATGAAGAAGGGTTTAGATTAGAATGCCAGGCTCTAAGAAAAGTTAGAGAAGAATTTGGTTTAACCAATGTATATGCAATGTTACCCTTTGTAAGAACTACATGGGAGTTAAAGAAAGTAAAGGAAATAATGGCAGAAGAAGGATTAGTCCAAAATAAAAACTTTAAGATTTGGATAATGGCAGAAGTACCATCAGTAGTATTTGAAGCAGAAGAATTTGCACAAATGGTAGATGGCTTTAGTATAGGAAGTAATGATTTAACTCAACTTGTAATGGGAGCAGATAGAGATTCAGGTATATTAAATAATATGGGATATTTTGATGAAAGAAATGAAGCAGTTAAGAAAGCTATATCAATTCTTATAAAAGCAGCCCATAAATATGGAAAGACTATTTCTATATGTGGTCAAGGACCTAGCCAATATCCAGAGTTTGCAGAATTCCTTGTTGAACAGGGAATAGACAGTATGAGTGTTAATCCAGATACTGTTGCCTATACAAGAAGATTAGTGGCTTCAGTAGAACAAAAAATTATATTGAGAAAACTTAGAAATATATAAATTTATATAATATTAAAAATCAGATAACATAGAATTTATCTATATTATAAGGCATTGGAATAGAGCAATGCCTTAATTTCTATTTTTTTATAGTTGTCAAATTTCCAATGGTATAGTATAATTTACTTTGTTGTAAGTTATCAAATATAAGCGAATAATCGTGTTTTTAGAATTTTCTAAATACATACAACAATATATATTGTTGGTAAATTTATAAATATGAAAATACTACTAATACGATTAATAAGCAAAAAAAAATAAGGAGTGATTCAATGTTTAAAAACAAGAAAATCTTATCACTAGTAACGCTTACTTTAGTTTTATCACTTGTTTTAACAGCTTGTGGTGGAAGTAAGGGAATTGCTAGAAAAAACCCAGCGGATACTTTAGTTGTTGCTCAGGGTGCAGATGCTAAGAGTTTGGATCCACATGCAACTAACGACCAGCCATCATCAAGAGTTACTAAACAAATTTATAACACTTTAGTATTTGCTACTGAAGATATGGAGATAGTTCCGTCTTTGGCAGAATCATGGGAAAAATTAGATGATTTAACTTGGGAATTCAAACTTGCACAAGGTGTAAAATTCCATAATGGGGAAGAACTAAAAGCTTCAGATGTTAAGTTTACATTTGATAGAATGTTAGTTTCACCATCTGTATCACATATTCTAGGACCAGTAACTGAAATTAAGGTTGTAGATGATTATACAGTACAAATAATTACTTCTGAACCGTTTGCTCCCTTATTAGCTCATCTTACTCATACTGCTTCTTCAATATTAAATGAAAAAGCTGTTACAGAATATGGTGCTGACTATGGACAAAAACCAGTAGGAACTGGACCATTTAAAGTTGTAGACTGGCAATCAGGAGATAGGATTACTCTTGAAAGATTTGATGATTATTTCAAAGGTGCTGCAAAGATAAAAACTGTTATATTTAGAAATGTTCCTGAAGGAACAAACAGAACAGTTGGTCTTGAAACTGGAGAAATTGATATAGCTTATGATGTTGAACCAATTGATAAGAAGGTAGTTGAAGAGGCTAAAGGATTAGAGCTAATTGAAGGCCCATCATTCTCAAGCCAATATTTAGGATTTAACACTAAGAAGGCTCCATTTGATAACGTAAAAGTTAGACAAGCAATTAACTATGCAGTAAACGTACAAGAAATAATAGACGTAGCACTTGAAGGTGCAGGAGAAGTGGCAAAATCACCTTTAACAGATTTAATTTTTGGTGCAGACAAGGATATAGAAGGTTATTCATATGATGTGGAAAAAGCTAAAGAATTATTAAAAGAAGCTGGATATGAAAATGGATTTAAAACTTCTTTATGGACAAACGATAACCCAGTAAGAGTTAGAATAGCAGAAATGGTTCAAGCTCAACTTAAAGAAGTAGGCATTGACACTTCAATAGAAGTTGTTGAGTGGGGTGCTTTCCTAGACAGAACATCAGCTGGAGAACATGATATGTTTATCCTTGGATGGACTACAGTAACTGGTGATGCAGACTATGGTTTATATGCATTATATCACAGTTCACAACATGGAGATGCTGGAAACAGAACTTTCTATAGCAATCCAGAAGTAGATAAATTACTAGATATTGGTAAGACAGAAGTAGATACTGATAAGAGATTAGAAGCATATAAAGAAGCTCAGAACTTAATAGTAGAAGATGCTCCTCAATTATTCTTATACTTCTCTACTCAAAATGCTGGTGAAAATAGTGCAATTCAAGGCTTTAAATTACATCCTGCTGGACATCACTCATTATACAATGTAACTATCCAAGAATAAGAATGCAATTTATGATGAAGCGGGACTATCATGTCCCGCTTCTAATTCTTTAACATGATAGCGAGAAACAATAATAGAGTATATTCATCAGATTAAGGAGGGAAAAAGGTGCATAAATATATTTTAAGAAGATTATTACTTTTAATACCAGTAATATTAGGCGTTACCTTTTTAGTATTTACAATTATGTACTTTACACCAGGAGACCCTGCAAGGCTTATACTTGGTGAGAGTGCACAACCTGAACAGGTGGCAGCTTTACGAGAAGAAATGGGATTAGATGATCCATTTATAGTACAATATTTTAGATTTATAACTAAGGCATTAACTGGAGATTTTGGAAGGTCTTATTCAACTAAAAGACCAGTTTTCGATGAAGTGTTTGCAAGATTCCCAGCTACTTTAAAACTTACTGTAGCGGCTATGATTATTGCAGTATTAATAGGTATTCCTGTAGGTATTATTTCTGCAACTAAACAATATTCATTATTAGATAGTATAGCTATGATAGGAGCGTTAATCGGGGTTTCCATGCCAGTATTCTGGTTGGGATTAATGTTGATATTAGTATTCTCTGTAAAACTTAGAATTTTACCATCAAGCGGCTCTGAAACTTTATTACATTTAATTTTACCAGCCTTTGCATTAGGCGTTGGTTCAGCTGCAATTATTACTCGTATGACTAGGTCGTCAATGCTTGAGGTAATTAGACAAGACTATATAAGAACTGCAAGGGCTAAAGGTGTTGCAGAGAAGAAGGTAGTAAATAAGCATGCATTAAAAAATGCTTTAATACCTGTTGTCACAGTAATAGGTTTACAATTTGGAGGACTCCTTGGTGGTGCAGTTCTTACTGAATCTGTATTCTCATGGCCAGGAGTAGGAAGATTAATGGTTGAAGCCATCAGACAGAAAGATAGTCCTATGGTTTTAGCAACTGTTGTATTTATATCTGTAACCTTTAGTTTCGTTAACCTTTTAGTTGACTTATTGTATGCATTTATAGATCCAAGAATTAAATCCCAATATAGATAGTTAATTTTTCGAGTAAGGAGGTAGAAAAATGGATAATGGTATTATAAAAGGCAATGAAAACAATTCTAATACAAATAAGAAAAAGAGAAGCCAATGGGGAGAAGTGTGGAGAAGGCTAAGAAAAAATAAAATGGCTATGCTAGGATTAACAATAATAATTATTTTAATATTGTTAGCTGCCTTTGCAGATATAATTGCTGATTATGAAGAAGTGGCAATAAAGATGAATACAGCAGTAAGACTTCAAGGACCAAGTAAAGACCATATTTTAGGCACGGATGAACTTGGTAGAGATATATTTGCTAGAATGATACATGGTGCAAGAGTATCATTAAAAGTAGGTATAATAGCAGTTGGTATTGCTATTATAATTGGTGGTACATTAGGAGCAATTGCTGGATTTTATGGTGGAAAACTTGATAATATTATAATGAGAACAATGGATATTTTCTTAGCTGTTCCAAGTATATTACTTGCAATAGCCATAGTATCTGCACTTGGGACAAGCATGATTAATTTAATGGTTGCTGTAGGTATATCATCAATACCTAACTATGCTCGTATTGTAAGAGCATCAGTCCTTTCTATTAAAGATCAAGAATTTATTGAAGCAGCTAAGGCAATTGGAGCTAAAGATACTAGAATTATATTAAAACATATATTACCAAACTCAATGGCACCTGTAATTGTACAAGGAACTTTAGGAGTTGCTGGTGCTATATTATCAACAGCAGGTTTAAGTTTTATAGGATTAGGTATTCAAAAGCCAGCTCCAGAATGGGGTGCAATGCTTTCATCAGGTAGACCTTTCCTTAGAGAAGCATGGCATGTTACTACATTTCCAGGTATAGCTATTATGATTACTATATTGTCACTAAACTTACTTGGTGATGGTTTAAGAGATGCTTTAGACCCTAGACTAAAACAATAAGAGAGGAGGAACTTAAATGAGTAAGGAATTCTTAAATATTAAAGATTTACACATTCACTATATAACAGAAGAAGGTACTGTTAAGGCTGTAAATGGAATTAATATAGATTTGAAAAAAGGCGAGACTTTAGGTCTTGTTGGTGAAACAGGAGCAGGTAAAACAACAACTGCTTTAGGAATCCTAAGATTAGTTCCTAATCCACCTGGAAAAATTATGGAGGGTGAAATATTTTTAGAAGGACAAAATATATTAGAGTTGTCAGAGGAAGAAATGCGAAAGATAAGAGGTAATAAGGTATCTATGATATTCCAAGACCCTATGACAGCTTTAAACCCAGTTATGACAGTAGGAGAACAAATAGCAGAAGTTATTGAAATACATGAAGATTTATCAACTAAAGAAGCTGAAGAAAAATCTAAAGAAATGCTTGAGCTAGTTGGAATACCTGGAGCTAGAGCAAATGATTATCCACATCAATTCTCAGGCGGTATGAAACAAAGAGTAGTTATAGCCATAGCCTTAGCATGTAATCCAGGGCTTTTAATAGCTGACGAGCCTACTACAGCTCTTGATGTTACTATTCAAGCACAAGTTTTAGACCTTATGAATAAATTAAAGAAAGATTTTAACACGGCTATGCTTTTAATCACCCATGATTTAGGTGTTGTGGCAGAAGTCTGTGATAAAGTAGCTATAATGTATGCTGGTGAAATAGTAGAGTATGCCAGTATAGAGGAACTTTTTGAAAATCCAAAACATCCATATACTAAAGGATTATTTGGTTCTATTCCAAGTCTTGATGAAGAAGTGGATAGATTAAAACCAATAAAAGGATTAATGCCAGATCCTACAAATCTACCTTCAGGTTGTAAATTCCATCCAAGATGTATACATGCTACGGAAGCATGTAAAAATAACCATCCTAAGGATATAGAAGTGACACCTGGACATAAGGTAAAATGTTTAATTTATTCTGGACAAGTAGAACCAAAGGGGGATATGTAAATGGAACCAATATTAAAAGTTCGAGATTTAAAAAAATACTTTAATACCCCTAAAGGATTACTTCATGCAGTTGATGGTGTTACTTTTGATATTAATAAAGGAGAAACTCTTGGAGTTGTAGGGGAATCTGGTTGTGGGAAATCAACTTTAGGTAGAGTAATACTTCATTTATTAGAAGCTACAGATGGAGAGTTATTCTATGAAGGTGAAGATATCACAAAACTTACAAAAACAGAATTCAGGGAATTAAGACAGAAAATGCAAATTATTTTCCAAGACCCATTTTCATCTTTAAATCCTAGAATGACTGTTAGTGAAATTATTAAAGAACCTATAATAATTCATAAAACAATAAGAGATAAGAAAGAAATAGACAAAAAAGTGTCTGAATTAATGGATACTGTAGGATTAGCTGATAGACTTGTAAACACTTACCCACACGAGCTTGATGGTGGTAGAAGACAAAGAATTGGTATAGCACGTGCTTTAGCACTTAATCCAGGGTTTATAGTCTGTGATGAGCCAGTATCAGCTCTTGATGTATCTATCCAAGCACAGGTACTAAACTTAATGCAGGACTTACAAAAAGAAATGGACTTAACTTATATGTTTATAACCCATGACTTATCTGTAGTTAAACATATATCAAACGATATTCTTGTAATGTATCTTGGTCAATTAGTTGAGAAGACAAATTCTAAGGATTTGTTTAAAAATCCATTACATCCTTATACAAAGGCTTTACTTTCAGCTATACCAGTACCAAGTTTAAAATATAAGAGAGAAAGAGTATTATTAAAGGGTGAGCTTGCTTCTCCAATAAATCCAAAGCCAGGATGCAGATTTGCACAAAGATGTATTTATGCAAAGGATAACTGTCACGTAGATAATCCAGTAATAGAAGAGGTAATGCCAGGTCATTTTGTAGCATGTCATCATATACGAGAAATAAATGGACTAAAATAGTTATAATAAAAGAAAAAAGGCAGATTATCTGCCTTTTTTCTTTTATTAAATATCCAATTATAGTATAATAAGGGTATTAATTGATTGAGTATGAATTATATTTATTAATAAAACCATAAAGATTTAGGAGGGTGAGTATGATAATTAATGAAAGATTAAAGAGACTAAGAAGTTTAATGAAAGATAGGGGTATCACCGCCTATATTGTTAATACTGCGGATCCACATCAATCTGAATACGTAGCCGATTACTATAAAAGTAGAGTGTGGATATCAGGATTTACAGGTTCAGCTGGTACCGTTGTAATTACTCAAGATGAAGCGATTTTATGGACTGATGGTAGATATTTTATTCAGGCAGAGAAGGAATTGAAAGGCTCAGAATACAAATTGTTTAAAATGGCAATTCCTGGTTTTCCAACTTATACAGAGTGGTTAAGGGACAAACTAAATAGTGGAGATACCCTTGGATTTGATGGTAAAGTATTTGCACAATCTGCAGTTGAAAGTTTGGAAAATGAATTTAAAGAAAAAGATATTAAATTTATTGATGAATACGATTTAGTAGGTGAGATTTGGGAAGATAGACCTAATCTTCCAAAGGGAAAAGTATTTATACATGATTTAAAATATACAGGAAAAACAGGTAAAGAGAAGGTTAAAGAAATACGAGATGAGATGAAGAAAAGTAATGCAGATTATTTTCTTATAGGAAGTTTAGATGATATAGCATGGTCATATAACATTAGAGGAAAAGATATATTATATAGTCCTGTTGTAATTTCTTATGCTTTAATATCAATGGATAAAGCTTATTTATTTATAGATAAAGAAAAGATAAATGATGAAATTGAAGCTTTTTTAAAGGAAAATGGAATAGAAGTTTTTGAATATGAAAAAGTAATAGATTTTGTAAAAACAATATCTAAGGAATCAAAAGTATATTTAGATAAAAGCAGAATAAATAGGTGGTTATATAAGGCTATACCTTCACAATGTAAGATAATAAATGGAATGGATATTACAACAAGATTAAAGGGAATGAAAAATTCTACTGAAATTAGAAACCAGAGAAATGCATATATTAAAGATGGAGTTGCATTGGTTAAGTTTTTATACTGGCTAGATAAAAGTGTAGGAAATATTCCAGTTACTGAAATGTCGGCTCAGGAAAAATTATTAGAATTTAGAAAAGAACAAGAAGGATTTATTGAACCAAGTTTTGGAACTATCTCAGCATACAAAGAAAATGCGGCTATGATGCATTATTCAACTAGTGAGACTTCTAATGCTAAGATAGAAAAAGAAGGATTATATTTAGTGGATTCAGGTGGACAATACTTTGATGGAACTACTGATATTACTAGAACAGTAGTTATGGGGCCCATAACTGAAGAGGAAAAGAGAGATTTTACTTTAACATTAAAAGGACATATTAATTTAGGAAATGCAAGATTTTTATATGGAGCTACAGGACATAGCCTTGATGTTTTAGCAAGATACCCATTATGGCAAGAAGGTATTGACTATAAATGCGGAACTGGACATGGAGTAGGATATTTACTAAATGTACATGAAGGACCCCATAGGATAGCAGTAGTTGCAAATACTGTTGTACTGGAAAAGGGAATGATTGTAAGTATAGAACCAGGAGTATATAAAGCAGGAAGCCATGGTATAAGAATAGAAAATGTAGTAGTTGTAGATGAAGATATAAAAACTGATTCTGGTCAATTTATGAAATTTGAAACATTATCTTTTGTTCCAATAGATTTAGAAGGAGTAGAAGTTTCTCTTTTATCTGAAAATGAAAGGATATGGTTAAACGAATATCATAAACAAGTATTTGATAAGCTTTCACCTTATTTAAATGAAGAAGAAAAAGCTTGGTTAAAAGAAGAAACTAGAAGTATATAATACAACTTAATAACTTCCATTTTTGGTGCCTGGCACCGAAAATGGAAGTTATTACATAGATAGAATTAGGAGGGAATAATAATGAATGTAACAAAAGTTACTGACGATACTTATTTACTTTCGGTAAATGTAGAAAATATATTATTTGAAGGATTATGGGAAATACCAAATGGAGTTTCTTTAAATTCTTATATAATTAAGGGAGAAAAAACTGCAATTGTTGATGGTGTATGTGGCTGGGATGGATATCCAGAATCTTTATTTAATCTTTTAGACAAATTAAATATAGAGTCTAAATCAATAGAGTATCTTATAATAAATCATATGGAGCCAGATCATTCTGGATGGATTGAATCTTTTAAAAAAATAAATCCTGATTTTAAAGTTGTTTGTAGTAAAAAATCAGCAGAGCTATTAGAAGCTTTTTATGGTCATACTGATAATATTACTGTTGTAAAAGATAAGGATACTTTGGACTTAGGAAATGGTCATATTTTAAAATTTGCAGAAATACCTAATGTTCATTGGCCAGATACAATAGCAACTTTTGATACCTTAACAGGTACTTTATTTTCATGTGATGCTTTTGGATCATTTGGAAATCTTACAGAATCTAATTATGATGATATGCTTGATGAAGAAAAATTGGATTTTTATGAGAATGAGGCAGTTAGATATTATGCAAATATAGTAGCAGCATTTTCTATGCCAGTTAAAAAAGCTATTGATAAATGCTCTCCTTTGCCTATTAAGATTATAGCCCCAGGACATGGAATAGTATGGAGAAAGAATCCTACTAGGATTATAGAAGATTATCTTAGATATGCTTCTTATCAAAAAGGACCTGCAAAAGAAGAAATAACTCTTATATGGGGCTCTATGTATGGGATGACAGAAAAGGCAGTAAATCATGCAGTTAAAATATTAGAAGAAGAAAATATAAAAGTTAATGTTCATAGGGTTCCAGAAACTTCTTGGGGAACTATATTAGCATCGGCTTGGAATTCAACAGGAATAATTCTTGCTATGCCAACCTATGAATATAAAATGTTTCCACCAATGGCAGCAGTATTGGAGGAATTGGGAAAGAAAAAAGTACAGGGTAGAAAAGCCTTTAGTTTTGGTTCTTATGGATGGTCAGGAGGAGCTCAAAAAGAACTTGATGAAATTATGAATAAATATTGTATGAACTGGGAATTTATAGAGCCAGTAGAGTTTAAAGGAAGTCCAAGAGAGGAAAGTTTAAAGTTAATAGAAGTAAAAGTAAAAGAGTTAGTAAAAGAAGTAAGAGAAGCAGTAGGAGCAACAGTGAATAGTTAAAAATCAATATTAAATAAAGGGCGATACTAGAAACATTAGTATCGCCTTATATATAGGGATCCTATAAATATAACAACTAAAAATCTATAAGTTTGTTATAATAGAAATATAGTCTACAGTTTCAAGACTTAAATCTATTTGCTGGTTGTACCATTTTATGACTGACAGTATTACTCTGCTTTCTATGGAGTAACTCAGTAGTTTCTCGTAAGATATTTGTTTATTTAGTTAGGTTATAAAAAATTAGCGTAAGCTTAAAAGGTGATTAAGTGTTCAATATAGAAGAAGAATTAAAAAAATTACCTGATAAACCAGGTGTTTATATAATGAAGGCTCAAAATGATGAGATAATTTATGTGGGAAAGGCCATATCTCTTAGAAAGAGAGTAAGGCAATATTTTCAGTCGGGGAAAAACAATCCCCCTAAGGTTAATGCCATGGTTAAGCATATATCTGAATTTGAATATATAATAGTAGATAATGAAATTGAGGCTTTAATTCTTGAAGCTAATTTAATAAAAAAGTATAAACCAAAATATAATATTCTATTAAGAGATGATAAACAGTATCCATATATTAAGGTAACTGTTAATGAAAGTTATCCTAGAGTAATGAAGACTAGAAAAGTTGTAAAAGATGGGGCTAAATATTTTGGACCTTATCCCAGTGTATATGCAGTAAATGATTCTATAGAGATTATAAGAAGTTTATATCCCCTTAGAACTTGCAATCGAAATTTAGAGAAGGATATAGGAAAAACAAGGCCTTGTCTAAATTTCTATATAGGCAGATGTTTAGGGCCATGCCAAGGGAATGTAGACCAAAATAAATATATGGAGATGGTAGAAGAAATACTTTTGTTTTTAAATGGGAAAGAAGATAAACTGGTAAATATAATAGAAAACAAGATGAAAGAAGCTGCTAAAAATTTAGACTTTGAGTTAGCTGCAAAATATAGAGATCAAATAAACTCTTTAAAGCTGCTTCATGAAAAACAAAAGATAGTATCAACTACGAATATAATAGATCAAGATATAATTGGAATGGCAAGAGGAATTGAAGAAGTATGTATTCAAATATTCTTTATTAGGGGTGGAAAAATAGTTGGTAGAGAGCATTTTATATTAGATGATATTTTTGAAGATGATAGAAAAGAAATTTTAAGTTCATTTATTAAACAATTTTATATAGGAGCATCCTATGTGCCAAAGGAGATAATAATCGAAGAAGAATTTCAAGATATAGAGATTATAACTAAATGGCTAAGTGAAAAGAAAGGTTCTAAGGTAAATATTTTAGTTCCAAAACGAGGAGAAAAAATAGAGTTAATAGAAATGGTGAGAAAAAATGCCTTAGACATGTTAAATCAATATGGTGATAAGTTTTTGAAGAAGGCTAGAGAAAATCAAAAAGCTTTAGAGGAATTACAAAATATCTTAGATATTTCCAATGAATTAAATAGAATCGAGGCATTTGATATATCAAATATTAGTGGTGTGGAATCAGTGGGATCTATGGTAGTATTTGAAAAGGGAGAAGCTAAGAAATCAGATTATCGAAGGTTTAGAATAAAAACAGTATCTGGAGCAGATGATTATGGAAGTATGGAAGAGATATTGTTGAGAAGATTTACTAGAGGCATAGAAGAGAGAAAATTGTTAAAAGAGAATAAGATAGAAGTTAAAGGCTTTTCTATTTTTCCAGATTTAATAATGATGGATGGCGGCAAGGGACAAGTTAATGTTGCAATTAGAATATTAAAAGAATTAAATATAGATATTCCTGTGTGTGGACTTGTAAAAGATGATTTTCATAAGACTAGGGGAATAATATATAATAATAAGGAAATTAGATTAGATGAAGACTCTTTAGGGTTTAGATTAATATATAGAATTCAGGAAGAGGCTCACCGTTTTGCAATTTCTTATCATAGATCTCTTAGAACTAAGAAAATGTTTAAATCTGAATTAGATGATATTAAGGGTATAGGAGAAAAAAGAAAGATTGAGCTGCTAAAACATTTTCAAAGTATTAATAATATAAAAAATGCAACTATAGAAGAATTATCAGAAGTAAAGGGTATGAATAAATTAGTAGCAGAAGAATTATACAATCATTTTAATAAAAAGAAGGGGGGATTTTGATTTGAAAAAACTTTATTTATCAAGTACAGATAAAAAAATATGTGGAGTATGTGGGGGCATCGCAGAATATTTTGAAATTGATGTTACTTTAGTAAGGTTAGCTTGGGTATTATTATCACTTTTTACTGCAGCTTTTCCAGGTATAATAGCATATATAATAGCTTGTATGATTATTCCAAAACAAAGCTTTTAATATTGAAGTCACCTTGGTTGTAACAAAGCAAATGAAGAAATATTGTGAATAATCCGTCTTTAAAATTTGACCCTTTCAAACATTGACTTTCGTTCCAATATTTCATATACTTAAATAGAAACAGAATGTCATAAAGTACTAATGTGTTAATTGACAAAATGTTAAAATTTTTACAACCAATATAAGTTTTTATAATATAAAGGAGGTTTATATATGGCAAAATTAATGAAGACCATGGATGGAAATACTGCTGCCGCTCATGTAGCTTATGCTTTTACTGATGTAGCTGCGATCTATCCTATTACACCATCTTCAACAATGGCAGAATTAGTAGATGAATGGTCTGCCAATGACAGAAAAAATATATTTGGACAGGAAGTATTAGTTACAGAGTTGCAATCTGAAGCGGGAGCGGCAGGAGCTGTTCACGGATCATTATCAGCAGGAGCATTAACTACTACTTTTACAGCTTCACAAGGTTTATTACTTATGATTCCAAACATGTATAAAATGGCAGGAGAATTGTTACCAGCTGTATTCCATGTTTCAGCTAGAGCTTTAGCAGGACATGCACTTAGTATATTTGGAGATCATCAAGACGTTATGGCAACTCGACAAACAGGATTTGCATTACTTGCATCAGGCTCAGTTCAAGAAACAATGGATCTAGCAGGTGTTGCACATCTTTCTGCTATAAAGGGGAGAGTTCCTTTCTTACATTTCTTTGATGGATTTAGAACATCTCATGAAATACAAAAAATTGAAGTAATGGATTATGCGGATTTAGAAAAATTAATTGATTATGATGCTCTTAATGAATTTAGACAAAGAGCATTAAATCCAGAAAGACCATATACAAAGGGTACGGCTCAAAATCCAGATATTTATTTCCAAGCAGTAGAAGCTGCTAATCCATACTATGATAAGATAGTAGATGTAGTTGTAGAATACATGAATGAAATAAATAAAATAACTGGCAGGGATTATAAACCTTTCAATTATTATGGACACCCAGAAGCTGAAAGAGTAATAGTTGCTATGGGTTCAGTTACTGAAACTATAGAAGAAACTATAGATTACTTAATGGCAAAAGGAGAAAAAGTAGGAGTTATTAAAGTTCATTTATATAGACCTTTTGCACCAAAATACTTCTTTGATGTATTGCCTAAGACAGTAAAAAAAGTAGCAGTATTAGATAGAACTAAGGAAAAAGGTGCTATTGCTGAGCCATTACATCTAGATGTTAAGAACATATTCTATGATTCAGATATAAGACCAGTTATTGTTGGTGGAAGATATGGACTTGGTTCAAAAGATACTACTCCATCACAAATATTAGCTGTATATGAAAATTTAAAAGCTGATCAACCAAAAGATAGATTTACTATTGGTATAGTAGATGATGTAACTAATTTATCATTAGATACTAAAGAAATTATAAAAACAGAACCAGAAGGAACAATTAGATGTAAATTCTGGGGATTTGGTTCTGATGGAACAGTTGGAGCTAACAAATCTGCTATAAAAATCATTGGTGATGATACTGATATGTATGCTCAAGGATATTTTGCATATGACAGTAAAAAATCAGGTGGAGTTACTATTTCTCACTTAAGATTTGGACATAAACCAATTAAATCAACTTATTTAATTACAGATGCAGACTTTGTATCTTGTTCAAAACAATCCTACGTATATCAATATGATTTACTTAGAGGATTAAAAGATGGAGGAACTTTCCTTCTAAACTGTACTTGGAGTCCAGAAGAATTAGATAAACACCTTCCAGCATCAATGAAGAAATATATTGCAGAACATAATATTAATTTCTATACAATAGATGCTACTAAGATAGCTGTGGAAATAGGCTTAGGCGGAAGAACTAATATGATAATGCAATCAGCATTCTTTAAATTATCAGAAGTATTACCAATAGATGAAGCAATTGAACACTTAAAGAAATCTATAGTTTCTGACTATGGTGCTAAGGGTGAAGAAATTGTTAAGATGAACTATGAAGCAGTAGAAAAAGGTATTGATGCTTTAGTTAAGATAGATGTTCCAACATCATGGAAAGATGCAAAAGATGATGTTGTAAATGATACTAAAGAAGTACCAGAATTCATTGAAAAAGTATTAATTCCAATGAATAGACAAGAGGGAGACGATTTACCAGTAAGTACTTTTGTTGGTAGAGAAGATGGATCCTTCCCACATGGAACATCAGCTTATGAAAAACGTGGTATTGCAGTAGATGTACCTCATTGGATTAAGGAAAATTGTATCCAATGTAATCAATGTTCATTTGTTTGTCCACATGCAGTTATTAGACCATTCTTATTAGATGAAGAAGAAAAGAAAAATGCACCAGAAGCATTTGAAACATTAAAGGCTACAGGAAAAGGATTAGAAGAGTATGGATTCCGTATGCAAATTTCTCCATTAGATTGTACAGGATGTGGAAACTGTGCGGATGTGTGTCCAGCTAAAGAAAAAGCTTTAGTTATGACTCCATTTGAAGAAGAATATGAATCTGAAGCTAAGAACTGGGAATATGCTATGACAGTTAAAGCTAAAACAGATGTAATGGATGCATATAGCATTAAAGGTTCTCAGTTCCAAGAGCCACATCTTCAATTCTCAGGAGCATGTGCTGGATGTGGAGAAACTCCATATGTAAAATTAATCACTCAATTGTTCGGAGATAGAATGATGATTGCTAATGCTACAGGTTGTTCATCAATCTGGGGTGGTTCTGCACCATCTATGCCATATTGTAAGGGTCAAGATGGAAGAGGACCATCATGGGCAAATTCATTATTCGAAGACAATGCTGAGTACGGATATGGTATGGCAGTAGCTGTTACACAAATGAGAGATAAGCTTGAATTATTAATGAAAGAATTTATTGAATTAAATATAGATGAAGAATTAAATGGATATTTTAATGCTTGGATAGAAGGTAAGAAAGATGCAAAAGCTTCAAAAGCAGCAACTGGCATGATTTTACCAAGATTAAGTAAAGAATTATCAAATGCAAGAGGAAAAGAAATTCTTTCCGAAATCGAAGAACTAAAGGATTATTTAGTTAAGAGATCAATGTGGATATTTGGTGGAGATGGCTGGGCTTATGATATAGGATTTGGTGGACTTGATCATGTTCTAGCATCAGGAGCAGATGTAAATATATTAGTACTAGATACTGAAGTATATTCAAATACTGGTGGTCAATCATCTAAGGCTACACCAACTGCAGCAGTTGCTAAGTTTGCAGCATCAGGTAAGAAAGTAACTAAGAAAAACTTAGGTTTAATGATGACTTCTTACGGATATGTTTATGTGGCTCAAGTAGCTATGGGTGCTAATATGAATCAACTTATTAAAGCCCTTAAAGAAGCAGAATCCTATGACGGACCATCTATAGTTATAGCTTATGCACCATGTATTAACCATGGTATTAGAGTTGGAATGGGTAAAACAATTAAGCAAGAGAAGAAAGCTGTAGATACAGGATACTGGCATTTATTTAGATTTGACCCAAGACTTAAGGAAGAAGGAAAGAATCCATTTACTCTTGATTCCAAAGAGCCAACAGAGTCATTTATGGACTTCATCAACTCTGAGGTTAGATATACTTCATTAAGAAGAACATTCCCAGAGACAGCAGAAGAGTTATTTAAAGCAGCTGAAGCAGATGCTAAAGCAAGATATGAACAATATAAGAAATTAGCACAACAATAATTACAAATAAAAGAATATAAAGAAAAAAGGTTATGGGGACGCCCATAACCTTTTTGTATGTACATAAACAAGCTAATATACGAATATGATATTATAATAAGTTAAAAAAATTAGTAATATAAGGCTAAATTTGGTACAATATTAAAGGTAAGGAGATTACATAAGGAGTGGTTTATTTGAAAAAGGAAGAAATACAGAAACTATTTAAGAATAAATCTTTTAGTAAAATATTATTAGATGAACCAATGAAAAATCATACTACATTTAAAATTGGTGGACCAGCGGATTTAATGGTCATTCCATCTAGTGAGGAAGAACTAATAAAAGCAATTAAGCTATCAAGAGAAAATAATATAGATTTTTTAATTATGGGTAATGGCAGTAATCTGCTTATTAAAGATGGTGGGATACGAGGTGTTGTAATCAAGATAAATGAAGGATTTAATGGAATAAAAGTAGATAATACTACAATTTATTGTCAAGCTGGAGCATTATTATCTACTATTAGTAAAACAGCTTTAAAACATAGCTTAAAAAACCTCGAATTTGCATCTGGTATACCAGGTACTATAGGAGGAGCAATTACAATGAATGCTGGTGCTTATGGTGGAGAAATGAAGGATGTAGTGACTACAGTTAGGGTATTGGATAAAAATAATGAAATTAAGGAATATACAAATGCAGAGATGAACTTTAGATATAGAAATAGTAGAGTATGGGATGAAGGTTTAATAGTTCTTAGCGTAGAATTAGGTTTAGAGAAAGGAAATTATTCAACTATTGAAGAAATAATGAAAGATTTGACATATAAAAGAACATCAAAGCAACCCCTTGAACTGCCAAGTGGAGGAAGTACATTTAAGAGACCAGAAGGGTTCTTTGCAGGAAAATTAATTGAAGATGCAGGACTTCGTGGATTGAGGCACAGAGGAGCTCAAGTTTCAGAAAAACATTGTGGTTTTGTAGTAAATGCTGAAAATGCTACTTGTAAGGATGTATTATATTTGATATCTGTAATACAAAAAGTGGTGAAGGATAAATTTAATGTAGAACTTGAAACGGAGATAAAGTTATTAGGAGAAGATTAAATGATAAAACTAATAGGGGACTATCATACTCATACTATTTATAGTAGTGGGTTTAGAAAAAAAGGTAAACATGCAACAGGAACTATTAGGGATAATGCAGAAGCTGCTTTGGGCAAAGGGCTTAAAGAAATTGCCATAACAGAGCATGGACCTTCTCATTATCTTTATGGTGTTAGGAAGAAAAGAATTTTTCTTATGAGGGAAGAAATAAATAGATTGAATGAAGAGTTTATACCTAAGGGATTAAAAATTTTACTTGGAGTAGAGTCTAATCTAATAGGATTAGATGGGACAATTGATATAGATGAAAAACTTTTCAAGTATATTGATTTTTTAATAATGGGATATCATTATGGAGCTACTCCAAAAAATTTAAAGGATGGCATAGGACTTTATGTATTAAATCCAATATCCAAACTACTTCCTTTAGGTAAGGAAAAGGCTAAGGAGTTGAATACTAAAGCATATATAAAAGCTTTAGCAAGATATCCTATAGACATGGTTTCACATCCAGGTTCCAAAGCAAAAGTTGATATTGTAGAGTTGGCAAAAGAGGCAATCAAATATGGTACAGCTTTAGAGATATCTGCAAAACATAGTCAATTATCTGTAGAAAGTATCAAGAAACTACTAGATATGGATGTTGTTTATATGGTAAATAGTGATGCTCATAGACCAGAAGATGTAGGAAATGTTGAAAAAGCTATAAGAAAAGCAATAGAGGCAAATCTACCTCTAGATAGGATAAAAAATATTGAGATAAACTAATGAGGTGTTTGTATGGAGTTTTTAATAATTACGGGTATGTCAGGAGCTGGTAAGTCTCAAGCTATGAAAGTAATGGAGGATATAGACTATTATTGTATGGACAATTTACCTCCGGCACTTTTAACAAAGTTTGCAGAACTATGCTCTGAATCTAAAAGAGCAATTAATAAAGTTGCTGTAGTAGTGGATATTCGCTCTGGTGAATTCTTTGATGATTTATTTAAAGGATTACAAGAACTTAATGATAGTGGAATAAAATATAGAATACTGTTTTTAGATGCAGCAAATAATGTATTGATAAAGAGATATAAGGAATTAAGGCGTCCACATCCATTAAATCCAGAAGGCAGTATAATTGAGGGGATTAAAGAGGAGAGGGAGCTTTTAGAGAATGTAAAAAAGAGGGCAGATTATATAATAGATACATCTAATTCCACTTTAGGTATGCTAAAGGAAGAAATGTCAAAAATATTTCTAGAAGGGAAAAAATCTAGAAATATATCCCTTTCTATAATCTCCTTTGGTTTTAAACATGGGACATTATTAGATGGAGATTTAATATTTGATGTAAGGTTTATTCCAAATCCTTTTTATATTTCAGAACTGAGGGAGTTTACAGGAGAAGATGAAAATGTAAGGGACTATGTATTTAAATGGCCTGAAACCAATATATTTATATCCAAAGTTATAGATATGCTGGAATTTCTAATTCCTCATTATACAAGGGAAGGAAAAACCCAATTGATTATAGGAATAGGATGTACTGGAGGAGTCCATAGGTCTGTAGCCATAGCTAACGAAATATCTAAAACCTTAGAAATAAATGGTCATAGAGTAGCAGTAAGCCATAGGGACTATAGATTAAAATAAAGGGGAATATTTATGAAAGATTTTAAATTAGATAAGGAATTATCTTTAGCACCTAAATTTGTAGTTATAGGTGGAGGTACAGGACTTTCAATATTGCTTAGAGGTCTTAAAAAGTTTACATCAAATATTACGGCTATAGTTACTGTAGCAGATGATGGCGGAGGTTCGGGAAAACTTAGGGAAGATCTTGGAATGCTTCCACCAGGGGATATTCGTTCTTGTTTATTGGCTCTTGCCAATACGGAGCCTACCATGGAAAAACTTTTACAGTATAGGTTTACAGAGGGAATATTGAAGGGGCAAAACTTTGGTAATTTATTCATAGCTGCTATGAATGAGATATATGGTAGTTTTGAAAAAGCAATAAAAGAAGCGAGCAATGTATTAGCTGTAACTGGTAAAGTCCTTCCTATGACTTTAGAAGATGTAAAGCTTTGTGCTGTTTTAGAAAATGGGGATATATTAAAAGGAGAATCCCATATTCCACTGGATGCAATAAAAGCAGGTAGTAAGATAGATTATATATATACCGATCCTAAAATATCTTATCCTTTAGAAGAATCTGTAGAGGCTATTAATGAGGCCGATATAATAGTCTTAGGGCCTGGAAGTTTATATACCAGTGTAATACCTAATCTTCTAGTAAACAATATAGTAACTACAATATATAATGCAAAGGCACCAAAGGTATATATTGCAAACGTAATGACTCAACCTGGTGAAACAGATGGATATGATGTATTAGATCATGTAGAAGCTATACTTAATCATAGTACATTAGATTTTTTAGATTATGTAATAGCTAATACAGAGGAAATCCCCATTGATACCTTAGAAAAGTATATAATGGATGGCTCAAAGCCAGTATTAATGGGATCAAGGGATGAAGAAATATTAAAGTCTAAAGGTATAAAATTAATAGGAGAGAATCTGGTAAATATTAGAAAAGATTATATTAGGCATGATAATATTAAACTTAGTAAATTATTAATGGAAATAGCTAAAAAAGAAAAATAAGCAGAAATGCTTATTTTTTCTTTTCTTCTATTAATCTAGATATTATATTTCCAGCAGTTTTCTTAGTCAAAGTATCATAGTTTACTTGATAATTTAACTCCCCAGCCAATTTTTTTATGGTTTCTACTTGTCTAGGAGTAGGAGGTTCTTCTTGATAAGTTGGATAGCTTTCCTCTCCATCAGTCACAATACCATCTTCAATGGATAACTCTTCAATAGCGGTCATTCCAACATTGGTTAAATCTCTAAGGACACGAGCTTTTGCACGAGTAGATGCCATTCTAATTAAATGTGGAACTAAGGCTGAATTAACAGAGTTAGGAGAAGCATCTCCTATGTCTTGAAATCTTTCCTTATCAGTAGTTGCCACAGCTTTACATATGGCAGTCATATTATTTTCCTTAGTAGGTATTTGAATTATTTCTACTTCTAAGGATACAAGATTTTTCTGATGAGCTAAATCAAGAAGACCTTCATAAGTTACAAAAGATTTTCCTTGAAGATTTATAATAAAATTTTCATTTACTGTCATAAAATCACCTCTAAATATATATTTCCCTTAGAATAATAAAATAGTCATTTATGAGTATAGATAGTGCTGGATAATTATGGTAATATTATATCATATAGATGAAAAATTTTATTGTATATTTATATTGGTAAAAGAGTATAAGGGGAAATTAAATGATTTTTAAAAAAATAAAAAACCCAGAATTAATCTGGGTTTTATCATTACTTGGTTAAATAAGCAATTCCAAGTTTAATTGTATTTTCAATTGCCTCAATATGAGTCCTTTCAAAGCTATGAGAAGCATCAACTCCAGGGCCAATTAAACCAACTTTAAAATCATGTCCTGCTCTAAGAGCTGCCGAACCATCAGAGCCGTAATATGGATATATATCTATTTTATAATTCAAATTTTCTTCTTGAGCCAAACCAATAAGTCTTTTTCTTAATTCATAGTCATATGGTCCAGAGCTATCCTTAGCACAGATTGTAACTGAAAATTCATCTGATGTTTGACCTTCTCCAGGAGCTGCCATATCTATTGCTATAAACTCAAAAGTTTTTTCTGGAATAGTTGCAGCTGCTCCGTGACCTACTTCCTCGTAATTGGAAATAAAGAAATTAGTTGTATAATTAGGTTTTATATTGTTATCTACTAAATGTTTAGCTATGCCAAGTAGAGATATAACTCCAGCCTTATCATCTAAATGTCTTGATTTAATAAACCCTGATTCTGTGACCACAACTCTTGGGTCAAGATATACAAAATCTCCTACATTTATGCCAAGATTCAGGATATCTTCTTTAGAGGAAACCTTTTCATCTATTCTTATTTCCATATTATCAGCATTTCTTTCTACTGTTTTAGTTCCTTCACCATGAACATGGGATGAAGCCTTAGTAGTCATTATAGTACCAGTGTAAGTTTTTCCACCTAAAGTTTCAATAGTTACATGTTCACCTTCAACTGTATTCCATACATATCCACCTAATTGAGTAATTTTAAGTCGCCCATTTCCTTTTATTTCCTTTACCATGGCACCTAAAGTATCTACATGGCCAGATAATGTTACTTCTTTATCTTTATTTTTTCCTTCTATAGTTGCAATTAAAGCACCTTTTGTAGTTCTTTTTGTTACTATTCCTAGTTTTTTAAATTTTTCTTCTACGAATAATACTGCTTTTTCAGTATTACCAGTGGGACTTGGGATTTTTAATAATTCTTCTAAATTTTTAGTTATATATTCCATATTATAATACCCCCTTTAAAATATCTATGTATATATTATATTGTATTATAAATATAAGTCAAAATCATTTAGCAAATCTAGTAATAATATAGTATAATTGAATTAATACGGTTTCTGAAAATAATTTAATTAATATATTGGGAGTTGGTTCTAGTGATAGAAGAGGTAAGTTCTGGAGGTGTTGTAATATTTGGCAATACAATATTACTTTTAAAAAAATTTAATGGTGATTGGGTCTTACCTAAGGGCAAAGTGGAAAAGAATGAAAGTATAAAAGATGCAGCACTAAGAGAAGTATTAGAAGAATCAGGTGTGAAAGCTGAAATAATTAAGTATATAGGTATGGTACATTATAAATATAAGAATTTAAAGGAAGATGAGATGGTTTATAAGACCGTTCATTGGTATCTAATGAAAACAAATAGTATGGATTGCACTCCTCAGAAAAAAGAAGGATTTATTGATGCTTTATTTGTTCATATAGATAAGGCCAAAGATTTAGTAAGGTATCAAGATGAAAGAAATATAATAGTTAAAGGATTAAATATTTTGCAATCTTAAATAATGGGGTGATTTGATGTCATTTTCTGCAACAACTAAAAATGAATTGTCAAGAATACCTTTGACTAATAGATGTTGTTCTATAGCAGAGTTAGCAGCTCTTGTCAGAATGAATGGTACTATACAAATATCAGGAATGAAAAAGATAAACTTAAAATTTACTACTGAAAATGCCGCTATTGCCAGAAGAATATTTTCATTACTAAAGAGCATTTATGATACTGATGTAGAAGTTATGGTAAGAAGAAATAAACAACTTAAGAAAAATAATAATTATTTGATAGTGATAAATAATAAAGAAATATCTAAAAAAATATTAGAAGATGTAGGATTTATTAAGGGAGAAGCCAGTTTCTTTAATCCTAACTTTATGATTCCAAGGGAAATAATAAAAAATAGATGTTGTAAACGGTCCTATATCAGAGGTGCCTTTTTAGGAGGAGGTTCAACTAGCAACCCAGAAAAGACCTATCATTTAGAATTTGTCACTAGCAATGAAGAACATGCAGTAGATTTATCTAATGTAATTAATTCTTTTGGATTAAATTCAAAGATAGTAACAAGAAAAGAAAATTACGTAGTATATATTAAAGAAGGTGAGCAGATAGTAGATTTATTAAATATTATTGGAGCCCATCAAGCACTGTTAAAACTTGAAGATATTCGTGTTTTAAAAAATGTAAGAAACAATATTAATAGAATAGTAAATTGCGAGACTGCCAATTTAGGAAAGACCATAGATGCTTCTATGAGGCAGGTGGAAAGTATTAAGTATATTCAGAATACCATTGGTTTAAATAAATTACCGGCTAACTTACGGGAAATTGCAGAACTTAGATTAGAATATAATGAAGCAAGTTTAAAGGAACTTGGTATGATGCTTGACCCCCCAGTTGGGAAATCAGGAGTAAACCATAGATTTAGAAAAATAGAAGAACTAGCAGATAAATTGAGAGGAGATAGAGAAAATGTCTAGTATAATAGTTACAAATAACCCATATGTCTATGAAAAATATAAGGATAAGATGGAAGTAATCTATAAGGATAATTTAAATTATATACAAATTTTAGAATTCCTTAGGGATAAAATTCATGAAGGTCATCAATTGCTTACACATCCATTATCGGGAAGTGTAAAACCAAATGAAACACCTTATAAAACCATTATGATTTCTAAAGAAAAAGGCAATTTAGATCAGCAAGGTATTTTAATAGTTGAAGAAAGTATTGCTACAGCAAAAAAATTCCAATCCAACAAACCCACTCCTGACTGGACTGAAAGGGTATTGGATGATTTTAGAGTTATAGACTTGTCCTTAATAGAAAACGTAATTGATAAATTAGGACATAAATAATCCATAGGTATTTTATCCAGCTTAATTACTTAAATCTATTCGTTACCTTGATTTGGTTTATAAGATATAAATCAGTAGTCCTTTAGGACTGTATACTTTCGTATAGATTTGATTAGGTCATAAAAAAGATTTCCTTATATATAGGGAAATCTTTTATTTTATGATAGAATATATCTATAAGAGAGACAATGGAGAGGGATATTTTATGAATTATGAGAATAAGTTTGTTCACTTACATGTGCATACGGAATATAGCCTATTAGATGGTTCTATTAAAATAGAGGATTTAATCTCTAGAACAAAGGAATTAAATATGGAATCTATTGCTATAACTGATCACGGTTCTATGTTTGGTGTTATAAAATTTTATAAAGAGGCTAAAAAGCAAGGTATCAAGCCAATTTTAGGCTCTGAAGTTTATGTAGCAATTAATAAACATACTGATAGAGAGCCAAAGGATAAAAATCAATATCATTTAGTACTTCTTGCAGAAACTAATGAAGGATATCAAAATTTAATGAAAATAGTGTCTGAAGGATATGTAAATGGATTTTATTATAAACCTAGAGTAGACCATAGTATACTTAGAAAGTATAGTAAAGGAATAATAGCATTATCAGCTTGTTTAGGCGGAGAAGTATCACAACATATATTGAATAATAATGTAGAAAAGGCAAAAGAAATTGCTTTAATATATAAGGAGATATTTGGAGAAAATAACTTTTTTCTCGAATTACAGGATTATGGACTTGAACAGCAAAGAATGGTTAATAGAGAGCTAATAAAAATATCTCAAGAAACAAATATACCTTTAGTTGCTACTAATGACGTTCATTACTTAAAGAAGGAAGATGCTGTAGTCCATGATGTGCTATTATGTATTCAAACAGCTAAAACAGTCGATGAAGAAGGTAGGATGAAATTTCCTACAAATGAGTTTTATCTAAAATCTCCAGAGGAAATGAATAATATATTTAGTAACAATAAAAAGGCATTAGAAAATACTGCATGGATTGCTGATAGATGCAATGTAGAACTGGATTTTAGCACCTTACATTTACCAGAATATAAGGTGCCAGAAGGATTTACCAACGAAGAATATTTAAGATATCTTACTATAGAGGGACTCGAGAAAAGATATAAGGATATTACCGAGGAAATAAAAGATAGATTTAATTACGAATTTAATACTATTATTCAAATGGGATATACAGATTATTTTCTAATAGTATGGGATTTTATAAAATTTGCTAAAGATAATGGAATAATGGTGGGACCTGGACGGGGTTCTGCTGCTGGAAGTATTGTATCTTATGCTTTGGGTATTATAGATATAGATCCCTTGGAGTATGGACTTATATTTGAAAGATTTTTAAATCCTGAGAGAGTATCCATGCCTGATATAGATATAGATTTTTGTTATGAAAGACGAGAAGAAGTTATCCAATATGTAGTTGATAAATATGGAGTAGATCATGTTGCACAAATCGTTACCTTTGGTACTATGGCAGCACGTGGTGCCATAAGAGATGTAGGCAGAGCCTTAAATATGTCCTATGGGAAAGTAGATTTTATAGCTAAACAAATTCCTATGGAGATAGGAATGACAATATCAAAGGCTTTGGAAGTAAATAAAACTTTAAGGGACAGTTATTATGATGATGAAGAAATTAAAAATCTTATAGATTTGGCAAAGGCTGTGGAAGGACTACCTAGACATACATCTACCCATGCAGCAGGAGTAGTTATATCTAAGGCACCTTTAACAAATTATGTACCCTTATTAAGAAATGGAGAAGCAATAGCTACACAGTTTAATATGATAGAGCTAGAGGAGCTAGGTCTATTGAAGATGGATTTTTTGGGACTTAGAACCTTAACTGTAATAAGAGATGCAGTTAATTTAATAGAGAAAAACCATAAGATTAAAATTGATTTTGAAGAAATAAATTATGAAGATCCATTGGTTCTTGAAATGTTTGCTAAGGCTGAAACATTGGGAATATTTCAGTTCGAATCTCCTGGGATGAGGGCGTTTTTGAAGGAGTTAGAGCCAAATGTATTTGAAAACCTTATAGCTGCCAATTCTCTTTTTAGACCTGGACCTATGAATCAAATACCAACATTTGTTGCATGTAAACATGATACATCGAAGATAGAATACCTTCATCCAAAGCTAGAACATATTCTAGATGTTACTTATGGATGTATAGTTTATCAAGAACAGGTAATGCAAATAGTTAGAGATATTGGTGGATATTCCATGGGCAGAGCCGATTTAGTAAGACGTGCCATGGGTAAGAAGAAAATGGATGTAATGGAAGAAGAAAGAAGAAATTTCATCTATGGTCAAGTTGATGAAAATGGAAAAGTTCTTTTATCTGGAGCTATAAGAAATGGAGTAGATGAAAAAACAGCTTCAAAGATTTATGATTTAATGATAGATTTTGCTAATTATGCTTTTAATAAAAGCCATTCTGCTGCATATGCAGTAGTTGCATATAGAACTGCTTGGCTTAAATTTTATTATCCAGTAGAGTTTATGGCAGCCCTTATATCTTCTGTAATGGGGAATACAAGCCAAGTATCTCTATATATTCAAGAATGTAAAAGATTGGGAATAGAAATATTAGCACCTGATGTAAATGAATCTTATAATAAATTTACTGTTTCAGAAGGTAAAATTAGATTTGGACTTTCAGCTGTTAAAAATGTAGGTGAAAACTTTATAAAGGCAGTAGTAAAGGCTAGAGAAACAGGAAAATTTAAAGGATTTACAGATTTCATTGAGAGAATAGAAAAGATAGATTCATCTGTAATGAATAAGAGAGCAGTTGAATCTTTGATTAAATGTGGAGCAATGGATAGCTTAGGAGGAAATAGGGCACAATTATTGTCTGTATTTGAAAAAACTATAGATGGAATTCATGCTGACAGAAAGAGAAATATAGAAGGGCAATTTTCAATATTTGATACAGTAGATGAAAATATTTCTAAAGATCATTTACCTGATTTAAAAGAGTTTCCACAGAATATATTACTTACAATGGAAAAAGAAATGGTGGGAATGTATCTATCTGGACATCCACTAGAATCTTATAAATCTGAAATTGAAAGAGTATCCACTATTACCACCTTTGATTTAATAGATAATGAAGAAGAAATGAGCGGGGAATTAAGTGGAGTAAAGGATGGAAAGAAGATAGTTATAGGTGGTATAATTGTTGAAAAGAAGAATATGATAACTAAAAATAATAATATGATGGCATTTATTACACTAGAAGATTTATTTGGTACTATTGAATGCATAGTATTTCCAACTACCTTTGATAGATATAACAAATATTTAAAAGAGGATGGAATAGTTGTCATAGAAGGTAAAATTAGTATATCAGAAGTAGAAGAACCTAAAATAATAGTTGAAAGAATATCTGAGTTAAATATATATAAACGAGGAAAGCTATATCTAAAGATATCTTCTAATAGTGCTTCTAATACTTTTGAAAAATTAAAAGGAATTCTAAGAAATTATAATGGAGATACGCCAGTATATGTATATCTAGAAAGAGAAAAGAAAACTGTCATAGCAGATAGAACATTATGGATTGACGTAAATAGTAGTAAGGCTATTGAAGAGTTAAAAAACTTCCTAGGGGAAGAATCAGTAAAATTTATATAGATTATTTTAATTCTAAATTCTCAAAAGGAGTTGCTTTAATATGTGGACAGCCGTTTATATGGCTACAGGATTAGATAATGCATATGAAGTAGAAAGAAAACTTAAAGCAGAAGGATTTTTAGTAAAAATAAAATATTTTGCTCAAGAGGGTGAAGAAGAACTTTATGAAATATTAGCCCCAGAATTTGAAGCAGAAGACATACAAAATGCAATGATTGAATTAGGAATAATTTAATTGTAAATAAGGGGGAATTTTATGAAAACTATAGGAGTGCTAACTAGCGGGGGAGATGCCCCAGGTATGAATGCTGCCATTAGAGCCGTAGTTAGAGCAGGCATATTTAATGGTTTTAGGATGATGGGAATAAGGCAAGGATATAGTGGTTTAATAAATGGAGATATAGATGATATGAACCTTTCATCTGTTGCAGATATTATACATAGAGGTGGAACTATGCTTAGATCTGCCCGCTCTGATGAATTTAAGACTAAGGAAGGTTTTGAAAAGGCGTTAAATGTATTGGAGGTATTTGGCATAGATGGACTGGTAGTATTAGGTGGGGATGGTACCTTAAAAGGTGCTAGAGAATTATCAAATTCTGGAATACCGACTATTGGTATCCCCTGTACAATTGATAATGATTGTGGATTTTCTGATTTTACTATTGGCTTTTTTACAGCTGTAGAAACTGTAGTGGACGCTATATCAAAAATTAGAGATACTTCTACATCCCATGGAAGGGCTAATGTTATTGAAGTTATGGGCAGACATTGTGGAGATATTGCCTTATATGCAGGTCTTGCAGGAGGAGCAGAGAGTATAATAGTTCCAGAGGTGGATTTTAATATAGATGAAGTATGTAAAAAAGCAATTCAAGGTAAAAATAGGGGAAAACTTCATCATATAATCGTTTTAGCTGAGGGTGTTGGTAATGCTTATGATGTGTCTAAATCAATTGAAGAAAAAACTGGCATAGACACTAGAGTTACAATCCTAGGATATATTCAAAGAGGAGGCAATCCTACATCCTATGATAGAATTATAGCTAGCAAAATGGGAAATAAAGCCATTGAGTTGCTGAAGGAAGGTAAAACAGATAGAGCATTGGGTATTAAATGTAATCACATAGTTGATATAGATATTAAGGAAGCTTTGGAAATGAAAAAGGAATTTGATATTGATATGTACAATACTGCACGAATATTATCTATATAGGAGGAGTAATAAATGAAGAAAACAAAAATAGTATGTACCATAGGTCCAGCATCAGAGTCACAAGATATATTGAGAGAGTTATTTTTGAATGGTTTAAATGTTTGTAGACTAAATTTTTCCCATGGAAGTCATGAAGAGCATAAAAGAAGAATAGATAATATAAAGATGGTTAGAGAAGAACTTAATATGCCTATAGGTATTATGTTAGATACAAAGGGACCAGAAATAAGATTAGGAGATTTTAAGAATGGAACTATAGAAATAGAAGAAGGAGATATATTAACTCTAACTACTAGGGATATATTAGGAGATAAGAGCATAGTATCTATTTCTTATGATGGACTACCTTATGATGTGGAAAAAGGAAGCAGAATATTAATAGATGATGGATTAGTAGAGTTTAGAGTATTAGATATAATTGATAATACTGATATAAAATGTATAGCATTAAATAATGGAACTTTAAAAAATCATAAAGGTGTAAATGTACCTAATGTAAAAATCAATCTACCATCAATCACTAAAAAGGATGTAGATGATATACTCTTTGGAATTGAAAATGGAATTGACTTTATTGCTGCTTCCTTTGTTAGAAAAGCATCTGATGTTTTGGAAATAAGAAAAATTTTAGAAGAAAACAATGGAGATTTTATAGAGATAATTTCAAAAATAGAAAATCAAGAGGGTGTAGATAATATTGATGAAATACTTGCTGCATCTGATGGAATAATGGTGGCTAGGGGAGATTTAGGTGTAGAGATACAAACAGAAGAGATTCCTTTAGTACAAAAGGAACTAATTAAGAAATCTAATTTAGTAGGAAAACCTGTTATTACAGCTACCCAAATGTTAGATTCTATGATGAGAAACCCAAGACCTACAAGAGCAGAAGTAACTGATGTTGCAAATGCTATTCTTGATGGAAGTAGTGCAATTATGTTATCTGGAGAAACAGCAGCAGGAAAATATCCAGTAGAATCAGTAAAAACTATGTATAATATTGCCATAAGAACTGAGGAATCTTTAAATTATAGTGAAATATTAAGTTCTAAGGTGGCAATAACAGAAGTATCTACAACTAATGCTATTGGAAAGGCTACTTGTACTACTGCAATGGATTTGGGGGCATCTGCTATAATTACAGCTACATCATCAGGATATACATCCAAGGCCATATCCAAATTTAGACCAAAATCACCTATAATAGCAGCAACAACTACAGAGTCTGTTATGAGAAGATTGTCTTTAGTATGGGGAGTTTATCCAGTCTTATCACCTTATAGCAATTCAACTGATGATGTAATAGAATTTTCTATACAATCAGCAGTAAATGAAAGTTATGTAAAAGAAGGAGATTTAGTTGTTATAACAGCTGGTATTCCTGTAGGGACTTCTGGGTCTACTAATTTAATAAAAGTACACACCATAGGAAAAACTCTGTTGAAAGGAATGGGAATAGGAAAGGATTCCACCTTGGGTCGAGTTTGTATTGCAGATACGGAAGAGGAATTGATTGCAAAATTTAAAGACGGAGATGTTATAGTTAGTAAGGATACTCATAGAGAAATGGTAAGTTTCATGGAAAGGGCGTCGGCTATTATAACAGAACAGGGAGGACTCACATCCCATGCGGCCATTGTAGGATTAAATCTTAATAAGCCAACCATAGTAGGTGCAGAAGATGCTACAACTATATTACAAGATGGAGAGATAATTACAGTAGATAGTACTACGGGACTTGTATATAAAGGTGAGGCAAGGGTTCTATAATAGGAGGTATTAAATTGGAAAAGAGAATACTAGGGAAAACTAATCTAGAAGTATCTACAATTGGATTTGGGGGAATTCCTATACAAAGAGTAGATAATGAGATGGCAGTTAAGTTAATTGAAGAATCATATAATAGGGGGATAAACTTTATAGATACTGCTAGAGGGTATAATGACTCTGAATCTTTAATAGGTCAAGCCTTAGAAAGAATAGGCAGGGATAAATTTATTTTAGCAACAAAATCTATGAAGAGAGATTATAAGGGAATACTTGAAGAATTAAGTATAAGTTTAAAAAATCTTAGAACTGACTATATAGACTTGTTTCAATTTCATAATATTAGAAGCTTTGAAGAACTAGATTTTATTTTAAGTGAAAATGGAGCCTTTAAAGCTTTAAAAGAAGCAAAGGAAAAAGGTGTAATAAAAGAAATAGGAATAACTTCTCACAGTCCAGAAATTTTGGATAAAGCTATTGATATAGGAGGATTTTCAACAATACAATGCCCATATAACCCTGTAGAGCGTCAAGCAGAAGAAGTATTTAAAAAGGCTAAGGAAATGAATATTGGAGTAATAGTTATGAAGCCATTGGCAGGAGGTGCAATTACCAATGGAGAATTGTCCCTTAGATTCATAGTGGACAATCCTAATATATCCGTAGTTATTCCAGGAATGGATACATTAGAACAAGTAAGTTCTAATGCACTTGTAGGCATAAATAAAAGGAAATTAACAGTTGAAGAAGAGGAGATATTGCGTGAAGAGTCAAAATCATTAGGCTCTCAATTTTGCAGAAGATGCGGATATTGTTTACCATGTCCTCAAGGCATAGATATACCAGTGCAATTTTTAATGGAGGGCTATTATACTAGATATGATTTAAAGGATTGGGCTAAATCACGATATGATGCAATGGAAAAAAGGGCAGTGCATTGTGTAGAATGTGGTCTATGTGAGACTAAATGTCCTTATAATCTTCCAATAAGGAAGATGCTTAAAAATGTAGTAGAAAAGTTAGGATAGTTAAATTTTAATAACTTCACTTTTTGATGTCAAAAAGTGAAGTTATTGTTATAGATAGATGGAGGGAGATAGATATGGATATAAATATATTAATGTCAGCTATGGAGTTTTCATCAGATGGTATACTTATCTCGGATATTGAAGGAAATGTTACTTATGTAAATACAGCCTATGAAACCACTACAGGTTTGAGAAAGAAGGATATTCTTGGTAAAAATCTACAAGATTTATTAGAAGAAGGTATAATAAATAAAGCTGCTTCCTTATCGGTGTTAAAGGATAGGAAACCTATATCATTAATTCATAAATATGTAACTGGTAAATCTGCTTTAACTACAGCTAATCCCATATATGATGAAAGTAAGTCCTTAGTAGGAGTTGTATGTAATACAAGAAATATTACAGAATTAGTTCATTTAAGAAATGAATTGATTGAAACTAAAATACTTACAAAAAAATATACTAATGAGATTAAAATCTTGAGAAAACAGGCATTATATCATGAGGGATTTATTTATGCAAGTGATATTATGAGAGAAACCATAAAACTTGCTTCTAAGGTAGCTGCCTTTGATAGCACAGTTTTGATATATGGAGAATCAGGTACAGGAAAGGAAGTATTTGCGAAGTTTATTCACAACGAAAGTCCAAGAAAAAATGAAGCCTTTATAAGGGTAAATTGTGCGGCAATACCAAAGGAATTATTTGAATCTGAGTTATTTGGTTATATGGAGGGTTCTTTTACAGGTGCTTCCAAAGAAGGAAAGCCTGGTATGTTTGAATTAGCTAATAATGGAACTATATTATTAGACGAAATTGGTGAATTGCCTTTGCCAGTACAATCTAAATTACTTAGGGTTCTTCAAGAAAAGGAAGTCTTTAGAATTGGAGCAAAGACACCAACCTCTCTTGATGTAAGAGTACTGGCGGCTACTAACAAAGATTTAAAAAAGGAAGTTTCAGAGGGAAACTTTAGAGAAGATTTATTTTTTAGGTTAAATGTTGTTCCAATAAATATTCCCCCTCTTAGACAGAGAGGAGAAGATATAGCTGAATTAGTTCGGTTTTTTTTAGAAAAATTAAATAGGAAATACAAAAAAACCATGACTATAACTCAAGAGGCAATGAATATTTTAAGATCATATTCTTGGCCAGGAAATGTACGAGAATTAGAAAACTTAGTAGAATATTTATTTATAATGAACATTGGAGACGAAATAGATATTGAACAATTACCACCACAAGTTATTACAGAACAAATACAAAATAATTTTTCTATAAAAACAATAGAATCAGTATCAAAACTAACATACATGACAGAGTTATATGAAAAGGCATTAATATCATCAACTTTAAGAAACTATCCATCTATTAGACAAGCTGCCTTAGCTCTAGGAGTTCATTATTCAACTTTATCAAGAAAAATAAAAAAATATGGATTAGAATATCAAATTTCTGAATAAAAAAGTTGAAAATTTTGAAAATTTTATGCATGATTGCAACACTGTTGAAAAAACGTGTAAAATTGAAATGTTTAAATAAAGGGATAAAACCACTCCTACATATAAATATGTTGCATATTTGCAACGAATATAAAAATAATTAATTGACAAAGCCACTAAAATAGACAAAATTAATTGGCACGATACTTGCTTTATATATAGCCAAGTAAAACAATTAACAAACAAATTGGCGCCTAATTTGTTTTATCTTTAAAAGTATTTGTGTGTGGCTAAAAATTATTATATTGAAAGGGTGGATTATTAATGGATAAAAGATTTGTAGATAAAGGTGGAAAATACGAATTTGATCAAGAATTATTACAAAAAGCCTTTGCAGAAGCAAGCAAGATTTATAAAGAAAGAGGATTCCAAAGAAGAATGGGTTATGGTAAAGCACCAGCAATAACTACTGTAGACATGGCAAAGGCTTGGATGTCAGATGGTCATCCATTTACATGTGAAAATAATAATGAAATCTGTGCTAATGCACTTAAAGTGCTAGAAGCTGGAAGAAAATCAGGGGTTCCTATATTCCATACTACTACAGGTTATGTTGGAAAAGAACAATGGGATTTACCAAGATGGGATGAAAAGATTCCTATGAATACATTAGATATTAACTCTGATTGGATGGAAATAGATCCCAAGTTAAAACCAAGACCAGAAGAGCCAGTTATCCACAAAAAATATGCAAGTAATTTCTTTGGGACTCATTTAGCTCAAACTTTAAATTTCTTAGGAGTTGATACTGTAATTGTAATGGGAGCTACTGCTTGTGCATGTGTTAGACATACAGTTATGGATTCAACAGGACATGGATTTAAGACAATAGTACCTATAGGAACTATAGGAGATAGAGTACCAGGAGTTATTGAATGGAATTTATTTGATATGGATGCTAAATTTGCAGACGTTGAGCCATTAGAAAACGTAATAAAATACTTAGAAGGCATTGATAGTAGTGTATACAGAAGATCAGGTAGAGAGAAATAAAATTATTGAATTAAATTTTAGAATATATTAATGTATTTTATAACATAGGGGATACGACTAGATTAAAGTAGTATCCCCTATAATTAAATAATTTTTTCACAAAAAGGGGGATGTATATGGGTTTAATTATAAAAAATGGAAATATCATAACATCCAAAAATGAGTATAGAGCAGATATACTTGTAGAGGGAGAGCAGATAATAGCTATAGGCAGGGATTTAGATACAAAGGGTCATGAAGTTGTAGATGCCACTGGTAAATATGTTTTTCCAGGTGGTGTTGACGAACATGTACACTATAATTCATTTAATTCCTTAGGATATGAAACTTCACATGCTGCCTTAGTTGGAGGTACAACTACAGTTGGTGATTTTGTTGTTCAACCAGTAGGAGTTGGTTTAAAGGATTCCATAATAAACTATAAAAGAGATTATCTTGATGGAGTAGCGACACCAGATTATGTACTACATGGAATTATTATGGATCCATGTGAAGAGAGTATAGATGATTTAGTGAATATGCCTTCAGTAGGTGTATCCTCTGTTAAACTATTTATGGCTTATAAAGGTATGCCTTATTATGTATCAGATGAATGGATATTTAAAGCACTTTGCAAAGGAAAGCAAGCCGGTGTGACTATTATGGTTCATGCTGAAAATGCAGATATAATTGATGTTCTAACGAAAAAACTTATAGAAGAAGGTAAAACAGAGCCAAAGTATTTTGGTGATTCAAGACCAGTATTATCTGAAGCAGAAGCTACTTCAAGGGCAATTTATATGGCAAAAATAGCAGAAGCTCCGATTTTTGTTGTTCATGTCACTAATCAAAAATCTGCAGAAATTATTAGAGATGCATATAATGAAGGATTATCTGCTTATGGTGAAACCTGCACTCATTATTTAATGTTGAGTGATGAAAATTTAGCTAAGCCTAATTTTGAAGGAGCAAAATATGTATGTAATCCGCCTTTAAGACCACAATCAGATGTTGATTTTATGTGGGAGGCTATTAATAAAGGATGGCTGCTGAGTGTAGGCTCAGATCACTGTGCTATTATGGGAGGATTTTCAGAAGGAAAGCGTAAAGGAATAAATGATTTTAGTAAAATTCCACCAGGTTCTCCAGGAGTACAAGATCGTCTATATATGATGTGGACTTATGGAGTGGAATCAGGAAAAATATCACGACAAAAATTTGTTGAGGTTTGTTGTACAATGCCAGCAAAGATTTGTGGTATCTATCCCCAAAAAGGAGATATTATGGTTGGATCAGATGCAGATATAGTTATTTTTGATCCAAATTACCAAGGTGTAGTTAGTATTAAAGATAGTCTTTCAGGTTCTGATTATTGTACTTATGAAGGATATCAACAAAAAGGAATAGCAGAAAAAGTATTCCTTAGAGGAAAGTTAGTAGCAGAAGGCGGGAAGTTTGTTGGAGAACTTGGAAAGGGAAAACAAGTTATGTCAGCACCATATGCTTATTGTTATGAGAAATTTAAAGAGGGCAAATAGCCCTCTTTTTCAATATCTAAATGATATATTAAATCTTTCTATTTGATTATTTTATGTTAAACTAATATAATAATACTTAATAAAACTTTAAGTAAGGAGTATGACTATGACCGATAGCAAACTAGATACAGATGATATATATGAAATATTGAAGAGTAGAATTATTCATCTTGAATACGAGCCAGGACAGGTTTTAAATGAAGTGGATGTAGCAGATGAATTTAATATGAGTAGAACACCAATTAGAAGGGTGTTTCAGTTATTACATGGAGATAAACTTTTAAATATTGTACCAAGATTTGGTGCACAAGTAACTCCTATTGATTTTAAGCAGATGAAACATATATTTGAAGTCACAAGAGAACTAGATCCATTTGCAGCGAGACTTGCAGTTGAAAGGATAAGTAATGATAATCTTGTTGAACTTGAGGAAATAATATCTAGACTTAAGAGTTATGATATAAACAAAGATTATCAAAATGCTATTAATGATGATGAAAGATTCCATGATATTATATTTACAAGTTGTGGGAACCCTTGGTTACAAGAAATATTAACATCACTGCATTATCATACAGAAAGATTATGGCATTATTGTGAGCAGTATTTTGATAGTATTGAACTTTTTAGCCATACTTTGGGGAAGGTATTAGAGGCAATAAAGGAAAAAGATTTGGACAAAGCAGAAAAATATGCTAGGGAGCATATAGATGAGTTTGTTCTTAAAATAAAAAAAGAAATGTTATAGAAATTTTTAAAAAGCTCTAATTTTAGATGATTTTGGTCATTTAAAATTAGAGCTTTTAATATTTTTTGAAATTTATTCATAATTTTATTAAAATACACTTGAAATACAATTAAAAAACATATACAATGTAATAAAGAAACAAGAGAAAAACATTTAACAAACAAGACCAAAAAGAAAGGAAGTGGCAAGGTGTCAATTTTTAACGATAGCACAAAAGTTATCATTATTGGAGACAGAGATGGTATACCAGGACCAGCTATGGAAGAATGTATAAAGACCACTCCTGCAGAAGTAGTATTTTCAGCAACTGAATGTTTTGTCTGAACGGCTGCAGGTGCAATGGACTTAGAAAATCAAAAAAGGGTTAAAGATTTAACTGAAAAATACGGTGCAGAAAATATGCTAGTATTAATCGGTGGTGCAGAAGCTGAATCAGCAGGATTAGCAGCTGAAACAGTTACAGCAGGAGATCCAACTTTTGCAGGTCCATTAGCAGGAGTTCCGTTGG
Organism: Tissierella praeacuta DSM 18095; assembly: GCF_900128955.1. GTDB lineage: Bacteria > Bacillota > Clostridia > Tissierellales > Tissierellaceae > Tissierella > Tissierella praeacuta. The sequence continues at coordinate 48,309 of NZ_FQTY01000004.1, read as the reverse complement.
GACTTAAAGTATATCACGCAGTAGAACCAGAATTCAAAGAATCAGTAGATGCTGATGTATATGATGAGCAAATTGGTATGATGGAAATGGTTTTAGATGTTGATGCAATAATTGAAGAAGTAAAAGCAATGAGAGATGAATTTACAAAATTTTAATAATTAATTAGGCAAGTATCAATATTCTATAGGGATGATAGGGAGGAGAAAAATTTATGGCAGATAATATGAATTATCAAATAGTAACTAATAATCCAAATGTAAAAGATAGCTATAACCAAGTTATTTTTGTTGAAGGTAGCTTTGAAGATGTGTTGTTCAAGGTTAGGGATTTAGTTCATACAGGTTTTGAACTTATTAATCATCCTCTAGGAGCAAGTATAAGAATGTTTTTCTCCCCATATCGTTCAATTATAATTGGTGAGAAATTACAGAAAACGAATGATATTCATATAGAGACAATTGAAAACAGCATATCAAACTATAAAAAACATATGAAAGTTAGAAAACCAGATATAGTAAATGCTGAAGATTATGCTTTAATTGATAGTGAACTTTTAAAATCCTCATTAGATGAGTTTAAAAGGATTTATAATTAAAAATTAAAAATAAAGTGGAGGTGACTTTCCTTGAAACTAGAACTTAGAAGAATTCATATTAAAGACATACAGTTAGGAAATGAAACTGTTGTAAAAAATGGAATTCTAACAGTAAATCAAGAGGAATTAGTTAAAAAGCTTAAAGAAGATGATAGAATTAAGGAAGTAAAACTTGATGTAGCTAGACCTGGAGAAAAGGTAAGGATTATCCCAGTAAAGGACGTTATTGAGCCAAGAGTAAAAATTGAGGGAACAGGAAATGGTTTTCCAGGAGTATCTAGTAAAATAGCACAATTAGGTGAAGGAAAAGTAAACGTACTTTATGGTGCAGCTGTTGTAACTGTAGGGGATATTGTAGGATTTCAAGAAGGTGTAGTTGATATGTGGGGTGAAGGTGCAAAATGGACTCCATTTTCAAAGACTTTTAACCTAGTAATAGACATTATACCTGTAGAAGGACTAGCACCACATATTCATGAAGCAACAGTTCGGTTAGCAGGACTTAAAGCAGCAGAATTTGTTGGAGAAGCTGGAAGAAATCAAGAGCCAGATGAAGTATTAATATATGAAATGGGTAGCCACGCTGAGGAGAGTAAGAAATATCCAGATTTACCAAAGGTAGCATATGTAGAAATGCTTATTTCTCAGGGGCTGTTACATGATGGATATATTTATGGAGTTAATAGCCAATTAATATTGCCAACTCTCCTACATCCAAATGAGGAATTAGACGGGGCAGTAATTAGTGGAAACTGCGTTGCAGCATGTGATAAGATAACTACTTATCAACATCAAAATAATTCTGCAATTCTTGACTTATATGCTCAACATGGTAAGACTATCAACTTCTTAGGTGTCATACTTACTCCAGAATTAACTACTCTTGAAGGCAAATTTAGAACCTGTGATTATACAGCAAAATTATGTAAGAACCTAGGAGCAGATGGAGTTATTATATCAGAAGAAGGCTATGGTAATCCAGACTCTGATTTGTTAATGATTTGTAAGAGATTAGAAGATTCAGGAATAAAGACAGTACTAATAACTGATGAATGTTCAGGATGGGATGGAATGAGTCAACCATTGGCAGATACAGCTAAAGAAGCAGTGGCAGTAGTGTCTACAGGAAATGTAAGTCATGTAGTTACATTACAACCAGCAGATAGAGTAATAGGAAATGACAAGGCAATTGCAACTTTAGCAGGAGGTTGGGAAGGCTGTTTGGAAGAAGATGGGAGCTTGAAATGCGAGTTGAATGCAGTAATAGGAGCAACATCAGAAATAGGCTATCATAACTGTACAGTTAAATTATATTAATTAGATTGGAAAGGAGGAGGAAATATGAAGTTCAGAGTATTATATTATGTTAATCAATTCTTTGGTCAAATAGGTGGAGAAGAACAAGCTGGAATGGCACCGATTTTCAAGAATGAAAATATTGGACCAGCATTAGGATTTAATAGTCTTCTTGGAGAAGAAGGAGAAGTAGTAGGAACATTAATTTGTGGTGATAACTACTTTAATGAAAATAAAGAAGAAGCATTAGAATATATTATGAAAGTAATAAAGGAGCAAAATCCAGATATCGTTGTGGCAGGACCAGCTTTTAATGCAGGTAGATACGGGATGGCATGTGCTGGAGTTGCTAATGCTGTAGTGGATGAGTTAGGAATTCCTGTAGTTACAGGTATGTATATAGAAAATCCAGGTTTAGACGTATGTAGAGCTAAGGCATTAGTTGCAAATGTAACAGACTCAGCAGCTGGTATGCGTAAAGCATTACCTGTAATGGCTAAACTTACAATTAAGTTAATGAAAGATGAAGAAATAGGTCTTCCAGAGGAAGAAGGTTATATTTCTCAAGGAAAAAGACTTACTGTCTTTTCAGATAAAAGAGGCTCACAAAGAGCAGTAGAAATGTTAATAGCTCGTTTAAATAATGAACCTTTCGAAACAGAATTACCAATGCCAGTATTTGATAAAGTAGATCCAGCAGTAGCTATAAAAGATTTAAGTAAAGCAACTATTGCATTAGTAACCAGCGGTGGAATGGTTCCACATGGTAACCCTGATAGAATTCAGTCAGCCAGTGCTCAAAAATGGGGTAAATATGACGTAAGTGGTAAAGAGGCACTTACAGGGGAATATTGTACAATTCACGGTGGATTTGACCCTGTATATGCAAATGAAATTCCTGATAGAATAGCACCTCTTGATATGCTAAAAGAATATCAAAAGGAAGGTCTTATAGGTAATGTATTTGAGTATTTCTATACTACTACAGGTACAGGAACATCTGTAGGAAATGCAATAAAATTTGGTACTGAAATAGGAAAAGAATTAAAAGAAGCTGGAGTAGATGGTGTTATACTAACTTCTACTTGAGGTACCTGTACACGTTGCGGTGCAACAATGGTAAAAGAAATCGAAAGATATGGCATTCCTATAGTTCATATGGCTACTATAACTACAATTTCTGAATCAGTAGGTGCTAATAGAATAGTTCCGACTATTGCAATTCCTTATCCAGTTGGAAACCCAAATCTTCCAAGGGAAGAAGAATATGCATTGAGAAAGAAAATGGTTGGGAAAGCACTAGAGGCTTTAGCAACAGAAGTGACAGAACCTACACAGTTTGAATAATACCTTACTATTTGGGGGAGGATCTTCTTCTTTATGACACACCTCTCCCAAATGGTAGTATTAAGAGATACATTTACGCAAAGGATTGTTAAGAAAAGAACAAAGGAGTGTGTAAATATGGAAAAGAGGCAAACTGATAATAGAGAAAATTGGGGTAGTAGATTTGGTTTTATAATGGCAGCAGCAGGATTTTCAATTGGACTGGGAAATATATGGAGATTTCCTTATTTAGTAGGAACTAATGGTGGCGGAGCTTTTGTACTTGTATATTTGATAATATGTGTTTTGATCGGTATACCTTTATTTACCATGGAAATGAGTTTAGGTCGCAAGACTCAACTTAATCCAGTTGAAGGTATGAGATCTTTAACTAAGAAAGGTAGCCCATGGGTTTTATTTGGATGGTTTGGAGTCATAGCAGCTTTTATTATTTTGACATATTATATTCAAATCATGGGTTGGATAATGGCCTATTTAATAAAAATGGCATCGGGACAACTTGCAGGACTTGATCCAGAAGGATATAGTCAAGCATTTACAAATTTTACAGCTAATCCATTAGTGGTAGGAGGATTTACTCTAGCTTGTGTAATAATAATAGGGTTAATATCATCAAAGGGGCTTGAAAACGGTATAGAAAAAGCATGTAAAATAATGATGCCTACACTTTTTATAATGTTAATTATATTAGCTATAAGGTCACTTACTCTTCCTGGAGCTATGGAAGGAGTAAAATGGTATTTGAAAGTGGACTTTTCTAAGATAACAGGAAAGACACTTATAGCAGCTTTAGGGCAATGTTTCTTTTCTATAGGAATTGCCAGTGGAGGGGCATTTGTATATGGCTCCTATCTTAAAAAGGATAGTAATATACCATCAGATGGATTAATGATAGTAGGCTTTGATGTATTGGCAGCTTTAATAGCAGGAACTGTAATGTTTCCAGCTATATTTGCCCTTGGATTACAACCAGATGCTGGTTCATCTTTATTATTTGTAACCATGTCCAATTTATTTAATCAATTACCTTTAGGGAATCTATTTGGTGCAATGTTTTTCCTATTAATATTTTTTGCAGCTTTATCTTCAGCATTAGGATATTTAGAACCAATAGTAATGACTGGTACAGAATTATTTAAAATGGATAGGAAGAAATCTGTATGGGTGAGTTTAATATTAATATTTATTATAGGGTTTCCCACTATAATGGCTCAAGGACCATGGAAGGATATATTAGTTGGAGGAAGAAACTTTTTCGATTTTGCTGACTATCTTTCAGGCAATATAATGATGCCTTTAGGAGCATTGATTTTATCAATATATACATTATTTGTTTGGAAATTTGAAAAATATCAAGAAGAAACTAATGTTGGAACAGAAGGGTTTATGGTATATAAATGGTGGAAACCATTGGTTACTATAGTTATACCAATAGCTTTATTAGTAATATTTATTACAGGAATATTTTAGACAAGTTTCCAATATAAAATTAATTGTTTTATTTAATAATATAAGTTAGATGATATCATCTAACTTATATTATTTTTGTTTTGCTACTTCTTTTTTGAAAATAAAATGATATAATAAATATGTATTTAGCGACTCGAAATATCTAAGAAAGCGGTGGAATATGAATAAGCAAGATAAAACAGAAATGATATTAAAAGGAAGTATTTATAAAGTACTAATTACATTATCTATACCAATTATGATTAATAGTCTTATCCAAACATTATATAATTTAGTAGATGGAATATGGGTAAGTAAAATTTCTTCAGTTCATTTTGCAGCTACGGCATTTGTTTGGCCTGTGAATTTTTTATTTATATCTTTAGGAATTGGTTTATCTATAGCAGGAACTTCTCTTTTATCTCAATTAGTTGGTGGAGGAAAAATCAATGAAGCAAAAGAATATTCTACCCAGTTAATGGCAATTACCATAATTAGTTCACTAATATTTACAGTTTTAGGCTATATAATTAGTCCAGTTGTTGTTAGATTAATGGGAGCCACAGGAGACTTATTTAATTTTAGTAATACATATTTAAGAATTACTTTTTTAGATTTGCCTTTTATGTTTTTATTCTTTAATATTAACTCCATGATGAATGCACAAGGAGATACCATAACACCTACTATACTTAGTGGTATTTCAGCAGTTATAAATGTAGTTTTAGACCCTATATTTATATTTACATTTAATTGGGGAATTGCAGGAGCAGCTTGGGCTACATTAGCATCTAGAGTGTTTTTAGCAGTAATTGGTTTTACTATGTTATTTAGCGAAAAAAATAAAATTAAACCAGATTTTAAAGGTTTTAAATTTGATAAACACATAATTAAAGAGATAGTTACAGTAGGTGTACCATCTACAATCGGTCAATCTGGAGCCGCATTAGGATTTATGGTATTGAATGGTTTTATAGTATCCTATGGAACAGCTACAATGGCAGCCTATGCTATGGTTAATAGAATAACATCTTTAATAATGCAACCATCCATGGGTTTAGGGTCAGCATTAACTGCAATAGTAGGACAGAATATAGGTGCTAATCAAATAGATAGGGTAAAAGAAGCCTTTCACAAAGCCCTAAAACTTACTATTATCATAGGAATGTTGGGATGCATATTACTAATAGTATTTGATAAACCTATTATTAACTTTTTTATGCAATCAAAGGACGATTTATCCGTTATAGAATTAGCTTTGGTCTATTTATTCTATACATCTTTATCCATGCCTTTAATGGGTATATTTAGCGTGTTACAGGGACTGTTTCAAGGTTCTGGAAATACTAAATATTCAATGGCCATGGAAATAGGAAGGCTTTGGTTTGTAAGACTTCCAATGATATTATTATTTAAACGTTTTACAGATTGGGGAGCTACTGGAATTTGGTTTTCTATGAGTTTTAGTAATCTCATAATTTGTCTGTATGGGTATTGGGTCTATAGAAGAAACGGTTGGCAAAGAAGTGTGCTTAAAACAGAGATTATTTCTTAAATAGAAAAGCAAATTAAGAAATGATATATTGAAGACCTTATGTAAAAGTGATAAAATAGATTGGATAAATAAATAGTAGAAGGAGATGATTTCATAAGAAAACTATGGACTATATTTGTTTTTTTATTTACTTGTAGTGTCTTAGTCTTTTTTGCTAGTTTAGATAAAGTTCCTGTACTTTTATATCATCATATATTACCTGAAGAAGATATTATAAACTATGGTTGGGAAGGTAATAACAGTGTTCTAAGTCTTGAAAAGTTTACTGAGCAAATGAAATACTTAAAAGAAAATGGTTATTATACAGCAAGTATAGAGGAACTTGAAGCTTTTATGGAAGGGAAATTAAAGCTTCCTAAAAAGACTGTAGTTATAACCTTTGATGATGGATATTTGAGTAATGCCATATATGCTTATCCTATAATGAAAGAATATGAGATGAAAGGTGCTATTTTTTCAATAGGAGAATTAGCAACTAGAGAAAAAAAGGAGTTTGAACCTCAAGGTTTGCAGTTTATTTCTTTAGAAGATATGGAAAAATATAAAGATGTGTTTTTATTTGGTTCCCATACATATGATTTACATCACAAGAATGAACAAGATATTGCATTTTTGAAATCTCTTTCCAAAGAAGAAATATTGAATGATTTAGTAAAAAATATAGAATTATTAGATTCAAGATATATAGCTTATCCCTTTGGAGAATACAATAAAGATGCTATTAAATATGTTAAGGAAGCAGGGTATAAATTAGGATTTACAGTAAGAACAGGATATGTGTCTAGATATACTAGAAAATACAAAATTCCTAGAATAATTATAAGCCAAGATATAGACTTAGATAAATTTATATCTTTTCTAAAATAGATTTTCAAGAAATAGCTTTTTCTAAGAATTAAATAAAAAAACAAAGAACGGAGAATTAATTCTCCGTTCTTTGTTTTATATACTCAATGTATGTTATAATATTTAGTTAGAAAACTTAAATGAAAGGGTAATATTATGAATCTAATATCTATAGAGAATTTATCAAAGGCATATAGCGAAAAACAATTATTTAAGGATATAAATTTTGGGATAAATGATGGTGATAAAATAGGTCTTATAGGAATAAATGGCACTGGTAAAACAACATTTCTAAAAATTATAGCAGGTATAGAAGAACCTGATACTGGACGAGTAGTTAAAGGAAATAATGTAAATATAGAATACCTGCCACAGGATATAGACTTTGATTTTGAATTAACTGTAGTAGAGCAAGTTTTTAAAGGTAACTCTAAAAATATTCAGTTGGTTAAAAGATATGAAGAAGCTATTATGAATCCAAATGTAAGAAGTGAAGAAATTTTAAAGCTTACTCAAGAGATGGATGAAGCAAATGCTTGGGATTTAGAAAGTGAAGCTAAATCAGTATTAACTCAGCTTGGAATCACAGATTTTAATGAGAAAATAGGAAATTTATCTGGAGGCCAAAGAAAAAGAGTAGCTTTGGCATCAGCATTAATAAATCCTGCGGAGGTACTTATATTAGATGAGCCTACAAATCATCTAGATAACACTACAATAGAATGGTTGGAAGAAAGTTTGGGCAGGCGAAAGGGAGCTTTAATTATGATTACCCATGATAGATATTTCTTAGATAGAGTAGTTAATCAAATAATTGAATTAAATAGAGGAAATATTTATTCATATAAAGGGAATTATAATTATTTTTTAGAGAAAAAACTGGAAAGAGAAGAAATGGAAGTTGCCAGTGAAAGAAAAAGACAATCTTTGCTTAGAAATGAATTAGCTTGGATCATGAGGGGAGCAAGGGCTAGAACCACAAAACAGAAAGCTAGAATAGAACGTTTTAATGAATTAAATGATAGAGAAATAGATTCACCTCATGAAAAATTAGATATATCTGTAGGAGGAACAAGGTTAGGTAGAAAAATAATTGAAATTGAAAATATAGAGAAATCTTTTAATGGGAAAAAGGTCATAGATAATTTTAGTTATACTGTTTTAAGAGATGATAGAGTAGGTATCCTTGGACCAAATGGCAGTGGAAAATCAACTTTAATAAATATTATCTCTGGTAAATTGGAACCTGATAAAGGGACAGTAGATATAGGAGAAACTGTAAAAATGGGAGTATTTGCCCAGGAAAATCTAAATATGGATAATAATCTTAGAGCCATTGAATTTATAAAGGAAGGGGGAGAATATATTGAAACATCTGATGGAGAAAAGATATCAGCTTCACAGATGATGGAGAGATTTTTGTTCTCTAAAGAACTTCAATGGACACCAATAGGTAAGCTTTCAGGAGGCGAAAAGCGAAGATTACATTTACTTAGGGTGTTGATGGAAGCGCCAAATGTACTTCTTTTAGACGAACCAACAAATGATTTAGATATAGATACATTGACTGTGTTAGAGGAATATATTGATGAGTTTCCTGGTGCAGTAATTATAGTATCTCATGATAGGTATTTATTGGATAAAGTAGTTGAGAAACTATTTGTATTTGAAGGAAAGGGAAAGGTAGTAGGATATACTGGAAATTATGAATATTTTAGAGAAATATCTAAAACAGAAAAACAAGATATTGTTGTACAAAAGAAACCAGAAAAAAAAGAAAGACAAAGGGAAAATAATAGACCTTTGAAATTATCATTTAAAGAACAAAAAGAATGGGATGAAATAGATGATGTCATTGAAAAACTTGAAAATGATTTATTAGATATAGAGACTAAAATGACTCAGGCTTCTAGTGACTATACAAAACTTCAAGAACTCTTTAAAGAAAAGGAAATAATAGAAAACAAATTAGAGGAAAAGATGGAAAGATGGATTTATCTAAGTGAATTAGTGGAAAAGATAGAGGAACAAAAAAGCAATTAAGTGAAAGGATGTTTATATGAATAAAATATTAGTTTTAGCAGAAAAACCTTCTGTAGGAAGGGATATAGCTAGAGTATTAAATTGTAAGAAAAAAGGTAATGGCTATCTGGAAGGAGATAAATATATTGTAACATGGGCATTAGGACATTTAGTTACATTGGCTGATCCTGAACAATATAATAAAAAATACAAAACCTGGAATATGGAAGATCTTCCAATGCTACCAGAAAAGATGAGGATTGAGGTCATAAGACAAAGTAGTAAACAATTTTATTCTGTAAAGGAGCAAATGCATCGTAAGGACGTAAAAGAAATTATTATAGCCACTGATGCTGGAAGGGAAGGAGAACTTGTAGCTAGATGGATTATAGAAAAGGCTAATGTAAAGAAACCAATTAAGAGGCTGTGGATTTCATCAGTTACAGATAAGGCTATAAAGGATGGATTTAATAACCTTAAGGATGGTAAATACTATGAAAACCTTTATGATTCAGCTGTTGCAAGGGCAGAAGCAGATTGGATAGTAGGTATAAATGGAACCCGTGCACTTACAGTAAAATATAATGCCCAATTATCCTGCGGAAGAGTACAGACTCCTACATTATCTATGATTGCACAAAGAGAAGAAGAAATCAAAAGATTTGTACCAAAAGAGTATTATGGAATTGCAGCGAATACAAAGGAATTAAAATTAACATGGCAAGATAATAATACTAAGGATATTAAGACCTTTGATAAGGGGAAATCTGATAAAATATTAGAATCAATTAAAGGTAAAGATGCTAAGGTAATGGAGGTAGAAAAAACCCTTAAAAAGAAATACTCACCAGGATTATATGATTTAACTGAACTACAAAGAGATGCAAATAGGATATTTGGTTATTCAGCAAAGGAAACCTTATCTATAATGCAAAGATTATATGAAAACCATAAGATATTAACATATCCAAGGACAGATTCTCGATATATATCTGATGATATTGTAGGAACATTAAAGGATAGAATACATGCTTGTGGTGTAGGGCAATATCAAAAGATTGCATCTAAGATACTGCTAAGCCCAATAAAATCAAATAAATCCTTTGTAGATAATTCTAAGGTAACAGACCACCATGCCATTATTCCTACAGAACAAAGAGTATTATTATCAGAGCTAAATGATAATGAAAGAAAAATATATGATTTAGTAGTTAAAAGATTTTTAGCAGTGCTTTATGCACCTTTTGAGTATGAGCAAACCACGATTAAAGCTAAAATTGGTGATGAGAATTTTGTAGCTAAGGGAAAAAGAGTAATATCAGCAGGATGGAAAGAAGTATATTCAAATAATTATTATGATGAAGATGAAGAAGATAATGAGGATCAAAGTCTTCCAGTAATCAATAAAGGAGATACACTAAAGGTAATATCACTGGTGCAAACTACAGGAAAAACTAAGCCGCCAGCACCATTTAACGAAGGAACCTTACTTCAAGCTATGGAAAATCCAGTAAAATATATGAGTGATGAAAGTAAAACCTTGAAAAAGATAATAGGAGAAACAGGGGGTATTGGTACAGTAGCCACTAGGGCAGATATAATTGAAAAGCTTTTTAATACATTTTTAATTGAGAAAAATGGTAAGGATATATTTATTACATCAAAGGGAAAACAATTATTAGACCTAGTACCGGAAGAGTTAAAATCCCCAGCATTGACAGCAGAATGGGAGCAAAAGCTTGGGCTTATTTCTCAAGGTAAGTTAAATAAAGATAGTTTTATAAAGGAAATGAAGGAATACTCTAAAACTGTAGTTAAAGAGATAAAGAATAGTGATGAAACCTTTAGACATGATAATATGACTAGAAATAAATGTCCTGAATGTGGAAAGTTTATGTTAGAGGTAAAGGGCAAAAAAGGTAAAATGTATGTATGTCAAGATAGGGAATGTGGATATAGAAAGAGTATAGCTAAGATAACAAATGCAAGATGTCCAAACTGTAAGAAAAAGCTAGAGTTAAGAGGAGAGGGAGAAGGACAAATATTTGCTTGCTCATGTGGGTATAGAGAAAAGCTATCTACATTTAATGAAAGAAAGGCAAAAGAGAAGAACAATATATCTAAGAGGGATGTAGCTAGCTATATGAAACAGCAAAAGAAGGCAAAAACAGAGCCAATAAATACTGATTTAGCAGATGCATTGTCAAAACTTAAGTTTTAGTATAATAACATACTAATGGGATATATAAAGAAAATAGTATAACATATTTAATAATAAAATATAACATATCTTGTTCCCAATATTATATATATCTGTTATAATAGGATTGAAAATTAATTCAACTATTATAAGGGGGTAAACGATGGCAACAATAGCAAACTATAGAAGAGAAGATATAAATAAGGACAATCCTATCTTTTCTCCTATACGTACTACAATTGAATCTACTTTTTATGGGAACAATGTGGTTAAGGTTTCTTCACTATCAGAGGCATATAAATTAGCTAAAAATTCACCAGGAACTATAGTTACAGATATGCCTGTACATAGGCCAACAGAATTAGGATTAGATGAAGGGTCTAAAATACTTTTATTTAATGATGGTGAGATAACTGGGCGTTTTGCAGGAGCAAGGGTGATAATTGGAGAACACAATGTAGACGAAGGACAGTTTTCGGCTATTGCAAGAGAAGCAGCATTTCATACAAGATATAAGAAATTATACCACGCTCAGGTGCTTATAGGACTTCATGAGGATTTTATGGTAAAAGCACATTTGCTAATTCCAGAAGGATATGAAAACACAATGTATAGCTGGATGTTAAATTTTCAATATATTACAGAGGAATATATGAAGATGTATAAGGACTCTGTTAAATTACCAGAGGGAGATATTTATATATTATCTATTCCTGAATACTATCCTCCTACTCATCCAAATGGATTAGCTTTATTCGATCCTAATCACAATTGTGCTTTATTATGTGGGATGAGATATTTTGGAGAACATAAAAAAGGAACATTAACACTGGCTTGGGGTATAGCAAATAGAAATGGTTTTGCATCTTGCCATGGTGGAATAAAGAGATATAATTTCCCAGGTAATGAAAAATATACAATAGGTGTCTTTGGCTTATCAGGTTCAGGTAAATCTACGATTACTCATGAGAAGCATGATGGAAAATATGATATAACAATTCTTCATGATGATGCTTATGTAATATCAACTGAAAATGGCTCATCTGTAGCATTAGAACCTTCATATTTTGATAAGACCCAAGATTATCCAACAAATCATCCTTCAAATAAGTATTTGCTTACAGTACAAAACTGTGGAGTAACTATGGATGATGAAGGAAATAAGGTAATAGTAACAGAAGATATAAGAAATGGTAATGGTAGAGCTGTTAAATCTAAATTATGGGCTGAAAATAGGGTAAATAAAATTGATGAACCCGTAGATGCCATTGCATGGTTAATGAAAGATGCTACGATTCCCCCAGTAATTAAAATAAATAATCCTATACTTGCGTCAACTATGGGTGCTACACTGGCAACTAAAAGATCTACAGCTGAAAGATTAGCTGAAGGTGTAGATATGAATGCTTTAGTTATAGAGCCATATGCAAATCCATTTAGGACTTATCCGCTTGAAAATGACTATGAAAAGTTTAAAGAGCTATTTGCCAATAGAAATGTAGAATGTTATATATTTAATACAGGCCATTTCCTAAATAAAAAAATCCCAAAGGAAATCACTTTGAAAATTCTTGAAGATATAGCCACTAAAAAGGCTGAGTTTAAAGAATTAGGGAATTTTTCAGATATTGAATTTATGGAAATAGAAGGATTTATACCAAATATGAAAGATGAAGAGTATCAAAAAATGTGGGTTAATAGTATTAATTATAGAAAACAATTTTTATTAGATATGGAAATCTTTAAAGGTGGAAGAGATAAACTTCCTAAGGAAGCATTGGAGTTATTAGAGAAATTAGAAAAAGAAATTTATCTTTAATAGTTAAAATAGGGGCGAACTAGGTTCGCCCTTTAAAATTTTCCAAAATTATTGAGATAAAATATTGTTATTGTGATAAAATAGGAGTAGAATGAAATACGAAGGAAGTGAATTATGATTAAGCTTGGTAAGGTACAAAAATTGATAGTTAAAAGGTTTACTTCTGTTGGAGCTTATTTAAATATAAGTGAAGATGCAGAAGACGATATACTACTTCCTAAATCTCAGATACCAAAGGGATTAAAAGTAGGAGATGAGATAGAGGTAATGGTATATAATGATTCAAAGGATAGAATTATAGCCACAACCAATAGGGCAAAATTACAAGTTGGAGAAATGGGACATCTTATGGTAGTTAGTCAAACAAAGATAGGCTCATTTCTAGATTGGGGATTAGAAAAGGATTTATTTTTACCCTTTAGCGAAACTGTTGGTTCAATAGATAAGGGTAAAGAATATTTAGTTGGTGTGTATGTAGATAAATCTAATAGAATATGTGCTACTATGAAAATTAAAGATATGCTAAGAACTGACTCCCCTTATAAGGAAAATGATAAAGCAAGGGGGACAATCTATAGTATAAATAGAGATATAGGTGCATTTGTAGCCGTAGATGATAAATATGATGGATTAATCCCTAAGAAAGAATTATTGGGGGCTTATGAAGTAGGAGATATTATAGAAGTAAGAGTGGCTAAGGTGAAGGAAGATGGAAAACTGGATTTAAGTTTAAGAGATAGATCCTATATTCAAATGGATGAGGATGCAAAAGTAATACTATCAAAATTAAAAGAAAAATCTGGATTTCTACCTTTAAATGATAATAGTCCTCCAGAGATTATAAAAAAAGAATTAAGTATGAGTAAATCAGGGTTTAAAAGAGCAATAGGCAGGTTATATAAGGAAGGTATTATTACAATAGAAAATAATGGAATTAAGCTAAAATAGTTAAAGAATAGGAGTCGATTTAAATGGTAAAGACAATAAAAATTAATTTTGATACAGTAGAGATGATGCTTTTTATTTGGCAATCCATTGCCGATAAAGAGAAGGTAGTAGATTCATTTTTTATAGAATTGGCAAATAAAGAAGAAATGAAATATCTATATAATTCAGATTTTAATGAGGATTCTGTAAGAAAAGTATTGTCAGCAATATCAAATAGAGAAGTTCTAAATAATTCAACAAAACAAGAAAGAAAGTTTTGGAATAACAATATGTGGATGTTAGAAGATTTAGGAAACATGAATAATATGGTTAAACCTGTAAAGACTTTAAACTTAGACGATGTAAAAGAAAAATTAAGTGGAGAAACAAAATTTGAAGAATTAGAAGTAATATTTATACCAGGTCATGAAGCGGAATATTATATAGATGAAAATAAATTAGTAATTAATTTCTTTAGATTAATGGTAGACTTTATGGATGAGACTAAAGTAAATATATCAGGGAAGCCACTTAAGGAGTATGTAGAAGAAAAATTATTTGAGATAGTGAAATAATAAAACTAGGAGGTATAAAAAATGATAACCACTACAACGCCAACTATTGAAGGAAAAAGAATAGTCGAATATAAGGGTATAGTTTTTGGAGAAGTAATAGCTGGAGTAGATTTTATCAAGGACTTTGCTGCAAGTTTAACTAATTTTTTTGGTGGAAGATCGGGTAGCTATGAAGGAGAACTTATACAAGCTCGTGAGGAAGCTATTAAAGAAATGGAAACTAGAGCAATGGAAATGGGGGCTAATGCAGTAGTGGGAGTAGATATTGACTATGAGGTATTAGGTCAAGGTGGAAATATGCTGATGGTTACGGCTTCAGGTACAGCAGTAGTTATAGATTAGTTATATAAATACCCTTATTAAAAGGGTATTTATATTTTATATGGGATAATATTTAAGATAAAGCAGATTAATAATGGATATATTATTTTTTCATAGTGTCTTAATTTTAATAATTTAATATAGATATGGAGGAAGTTATGGGGATTAATATAGGGGATATAGTAAGAGGAAAAATAATTGATTTTACCCATGAAGGTAATGGAGTATTAAAAATTGACAACTTTACTGTATTTGTTAATGGAGGAGTAATTGGTGATGAAGTAGTAGGGAAAATAGATAAGATTAAAAAGAACTTTGCCATAGGATCATTAGTCAATATCATTGAACCATCAAAAGATAGAATAAAATTAGATTTTAATATAATAGAGGCAAAGGGAGGGATACCTCTTATTGAATATAAATACTCTAAACAGTTAGAATGGAAGAAAAATAAGGTGAAGATGGATCTTGAAAAAATAGGGGGATTAGCTGATGTTGAAGTAAAAGATACCATTGGTATGGTTTATCCCTTTAGATATAGAAATCATGTACAAATACCAGTGGGAGAGGAAAATGGGAAAACTGTTATTGGATTTTATGAAGTAAATAGTAATGATATAGTAGATATGGATAGTAGTATTCTTCAACCTGAAATTGGAAATAGGGTAATAAACATAGTTAGAATTTGGATGAATAAATATAATGTCAAAGCCTATGATAAAAGAAATAAAAAAGGGATACTCCGTCATATTGGTATAAGGGTTAATAGAGATAATAAGGCTATGATAATTTTGGTTACTGGAAGTAATAGATTACCTAATGAAAAAGAATTAGTAAAAATGTTAATTGAAGAAGATGTAATCAGTATTTACCAAAATATTAATAAATTAAACTCATCAATTACATATGGAAAAGAGTATAGAAAACTTTATGGAGAAGATAGACTTTTGGATTATATAGGAGATTATAAGTTTTATCTATCACCTAATTCCTTCTTTCAAGTAAATAGAACTCAAGCGGAAGTATTATACAATAAAGTTGTAGAATTTTTAGATTCAGATAAATCGGATGTTATCTATGATTTATACTGTGGAATAGGAACTATTTCAGTATATATAGCTTCCAATGTTGAGAAAGTATATGGAATAGAAATAGTAAAAGAAGCTATAGAAGATGCTAAAGAAAATGCAGCATTGAATAATATAGATAATACAGAGTTTATAGTAGGAAAAGCAGAAGAAGTATTCCCTAAATTAATGAAGAAAGGGATTAAAGGGAATAAAGTTGTCTTAGATCCACCAAGAAAAGGCTGTGAAAAAGAAGTATTAGAAGCAGTAGTAGAACTAAATCCAGAGAAGGTTGTATATGTATCCTGTAATTCTACTACTATGGCAAGGGATGTTAAGTATTTAGTGGAGAATGGATATAAGGTGGAGGAAGTACAGCCAGTGGATATGTTTCCTCATACGGTGCACGTTGAGAGTATAATTCTGATGACGTATTGTGGCATGGAGGACAAAAAGTAGAAGTTGACCACAACATATAGTGGTTTGAGGACTGAAATTGGGTCAAAAATCGGAGGAAAAACACCGTTTTTTGACCATTGAAAATAGGGTGTTTTATAGATGACATTGGATAATTAGAGTTATGATAGATGATAATTAACAAAATTAGTTTGATAAATAGATGGATGATTTATATACTATAGATGAACATAAGTAGTAAAATGCGTATTAAATTTATAAATACTGTAACTATAAATTTATACAGTAATGATTTTTATAATAAAGGGGATACAAAATGAAAAAGAATGCAGTGTTAGTTTTAACAAGAACTCTTTATACCTTATTTATAACTGGAACTCTAATTTCACTCTTTATTGCTTATAAAGATATAGATAGTAACCTTGCTTTTAAATTCGTGATGGGATATTTATTCTTTACCTTCTTTATGATATTATATGTTCCTTTCGTTACTATTCTAAATTCAAGAAGGCTAAAATGGGTTGAAATAAGGAAAAGGCTATTTAAGTTTATTGCCTTGTTTGCCCTGTTTGGAGCTGTTAACTATGTTTTTGACTATGTTTTTAGACCTTCAAATATAGATTTATTTAGAGCATTTTCTAATGCTATTGGTTTAGCTTTTGGTATCTCTTTTATCGATGTTATATTTCTAAAAAAAGAAAAGTAATAAGACGTATAATTTAAATTTTGTTCATTTAGACATCATAAATAATCTAAATATTGCTTATAAAAATTTAATAATGAAAACAATAAATGCATTAGGATTGAAATCTTAATGCATTTATTTTATATAAATCTAAAACTAAATAAAGAAACCCAAAGAGGCGAAGTCTTCGGTCAACTAATGATCGATAGTCTTCGCCTCTTTTTTATTTCAATAAACCAATAGAAAGGACTGAGAACAATGTCAAGATATTTTATGTATGGAACATCCTTAGAAGGAATAGAGCAGCTAATGATGCTGGCACCTAATTTCCCTCAAAGAAGAAGTGGAATAGTTATTAATAATCATTTTAATTGTGAAGGAGGTATTAAGATTTGTAATGGTTGTGTAGAAAAGGTTAAAAGCAGAGGTAACCCTAATGATTGTTTTTGTTTCAAAGAAAAACTAGAGGCGGATGAAATTGAATATACAGATCTGATAAAAGATTGCTTTGGAAGAATAAAAAATTATTCCCTAAAAGATAGATTGAAATTACTTAGCAGCAGATTTACTGGAGAACTATTTCTGAATCATAAACATAAGAAAAGGTTTTATCATGTACACCATAAGCAGGATATTGAAGTATGGGAAAATTCAGCGAACTACCTTGCTGTAATATTTCTTCTAACCGCTGATGAAGTATTATGGAATATTTCAGAAAATGCAGTCTGTTTATATGGGTTTGATTTTTCACAGATACATCTTAGACAAATTAGTACAGAGGGCTATGCCCTTTACCAAACGGCAAAAACTATATCGACAGGAAAAGAATATATAAGAATTAGTGAGATAGCAGATAAAGAACTTATTGATGATACTGCATTTAAGATAATAATCAATGCATCATTAATTGCAAAGTATGGTGCAGATGTATTTTCAATTAAAAAGTAGGATGGAGGAAAAGTATGCTAATTAGGTTAAAAAGAATCGATAGAAAAGAAGATGAGTCAATTATGTTTAATTTCCCTTATGAGGAAGGCGAAATATCCAATGTATATAATCAGCTGGAGCTTGAAACTTCAACTGCTCCCAACTGCTATATTGAAGAAGTAGTCTATGATTCAGATATGAATGAAGTTTTAAAAGGTAAAGAGTGCAATATCGATGAATTAAATTTCTTATTTAAGAGGATGGATAGTTTCGATACAAAGGAAAGGAAAGTGTTTTTTGCTTCAACCTTTGCAGAAAATTCGAAAACAATAGCAGAGTTAATCAATCTAAGCTTTAATACTCATTGCTATAGCCTTGTAAGTGACTTTAATAATCTGGAAACTGTAGGAAAAGATTTATATCTATTAGAAAAACAAGCAGTAGCAACTAGAGAATTAGAAGAGCTTGATGGTGGATCCTTTGCAATGGAGGTAATAAAAAACAATCCTAATTCTAGAATTACTCCTTATGGAGTCTTATATAAAAATTCAAATGTACCAGAGCAAATATATAATGGCAAGCAGTTTCCCCCATACCATTGGAAAGAAACTGTAGCAACAATACATCTGACCGCAAAAGGTGCGAATGAATTTATCTATCTTCCTTGTTCTGATGTTGGAATTGAAAAGGCACTGATGAGATTAGAAACTCCTTACTTACATGATTGTGAAGTTACAATTGATAGTCATAACTTTTCAGATAGGATAATAAATATTATTTCTGCTGATACAACACCATTAATTAAGATAGATACCTTAAATAAATTAGCAAAGTACTATAAGGAAATAGGCAACCATGATATAGAATATTTTGAAAAACTTATGGACTATGTTAAACCTCGAACTGTTGAAGAAATCTTTGCACTAGCAGATTCTATGTATGAATTTGAATTATTTGATGGTATCCATAGTGTAGAAAGCTATGGAAGATATATGATTTGTGACTCGGGACATTTTGAATATGATTCAAGTCTTGAAGAATATATTGATTTTAAAAGATATGGCAGAGAAAAAATGGCACAGGAAGATGGAGCATTTTCAAATAAAGGATACATTATTTATCATGGATATAATCAAAAGCTTGCCAATGTATTATTCGAAAATCTCGGAATAATGATTCCTGAAGAAAAAGAATTAAAGACATTAAAATTATATATGCCCTTAACTGTTACAACCTATGATATTGAAAATGATTATGGCTATAGAGAAACCTTAAATGAACCAATGGAATTAGGAAACTATGAAATAGTTGATTATATTGATGAGATCCTTGAAGCCATAGAAAGAGATACTCTTCCAGAAGAAAAAGAAAGAGACCTTATGCATTACTATGATGAACATGACAGTGTAAATGGGAAGGTAGCTAAATATGAATTTTCTGTTGAAATGGTAGATGATGAACTAATGGGTGTAGCAATACTAATATTAAATGATGATTTAACTAATAAAGAGCTTAGGAAGATAAAAGAAAATGTGATTGGACAGGCTGCAGATGGCTGGGGTGAGTCTTTTGAGCAAAGAGAAATAAGTACAGATATGGGAGATGTTTATATTAGTTTCTGGAATAGCAGTAAGAGCTGGTTTATTAAAACAGCAGAAGAAATGGGAATAAATCAAAATCAAATAATGGGAGGGATGAAATTTGAATAATAGAAATCAAGTAGAAAGAATTAAAAAGATGTACCCTGCAGGAACAAGAATAGAATTGCTTTCAACTATGGATGATCAGCAAGGAGTTGAGAAAGGGACTAAAGGTACGGTAATTCTGGTAGATGATATAGGAACTATACACATGAAGTGGGATAATGGCAGAGGCCTTGGTCTTATTCATGGAGAAGATAATTTCAAAATTTTATCCAAACCACAAGAAGAAATCAAAGAATCAGAGGAACATTCCAAAGAACAGTCCCAAGGCATGGGAGGTATGAGTTTATGAGAGATTTAATTTATATGTGGAAAAGGCTTGAAGGTACAGAAGAAGAAAAAGCCTATCTGGATAGGCGATTTAATGAAATGTCAGTTAAAGAGCAATATGTTTTAGAGGGTGCAATTCAAATTATTGGAATATATACTGCAACAGATATGATTAATCTTACTGAACAGTTAAGCAGTTTTGACTTTTATTATAAAGCTACAGATGAAAAGTCCCTCGGAGAATATGTGGCAAAATATAAGGAGGATGCATCTGATGAAATACTTCCATTTATTAAAACAGAAAAGCTTGGAAGAGAATATCATGAAGACTTCCAAGGCTCATTTACAAATGAAGGCTATATAATTCAAAGAAATACAATAAAGCAAATCTATGATGGCACAAATTTAGATAAGATGACAGGGGGAGACTGGACTGTTAAGCTTAAGGTGTCAAGTAAGTCTAATCCTGAAGGGGTATGGATAAATCTAGCTGATTACGAATTTTCTACTTTAGAACCTGATGAGATAGCTATTGCCTTAGATGTACTAGGTATAGATGATTGGAAAGAAGCCAACTTATTAGATGCAAAGTGTATATTTTCAAATATTACAGAACTACAAGATCAGTATGATTCGATAGAGAAATTAATTATTGATGGCAATAATTTAGGCTATGCTTGTGATGAACAAGATCAAGGGAAAGATTTTTATATGGAACACTTAGAATCAGCAATGGAACTTGAAGGTTGTACAAGACTCGATTTTGCCCTCGATATCTCTCAAAATCTAGATTGCTATGATTTTATTCCAAGGAGTGCTAATTTAGAAAAGTACGGAAGGATCATGGCAGAAAGAGATGGCATAGTAGAACTAGACTCCATACTTGGAGATAATTTTGATTATGTAAGATATGCAAAGGTAGATATTGAAAAGAAAGAGTTAGATCCTTGTAAGCATGGATTTATTAAGAGAAATGAAGAGAAGTTTTATTATGAATTCAGCAAAGAGCCAGATAGCATAAACCTATCAATGGAATAATAAATATTCTAATAGATATATTGAATCTTTTGTGGTATGCTTTGGTGCTTGAGGGGGTGGCATCTGTGGAAGATATCATGGAGATACTAGAAGATGCAATATGTGAAAGATTGGAAGTAGCATATTTTGAATTAATCAAAGAAAATGAAGAATTAAAAGAAAGTATTGAAACGGTAAAGGAATTAGGGACAAAGCTTTATGAAAATAAAGATATTCCAAAAGAAGTAAGAAGACAGATTGAAGACTATGAGGAGATATCCAACTTTATAGAAGGGGAGATGCAAAAATTTATTTATATGGAAGGAATAAAAGATTGTATCAAGTTGTTAAAATTAATAGGTATTCTATAATAGCACGGTAAGAACCGTGTTTTTTAATACCTAAAAATAGTTAAGGCCGATTGTTTGCTGTATTTACAGTATATCAGTCGGCCTTTTTTTATTGCCTAAAACTAATAGCTAAAGGAGGGTTTGGAGGTGGAACATGATTTTTTAATATATATAAAGAAATATCATCAGGGAAAAGAAAAGGCAGTATCTAGTGCATATCTGCAAAGAAGATTTTCCATCAGCAGCAGAACTGTAAGAAAAATTGTCAATCAATTAAGAAATGACGGCAACCCAATATGCAGTGATGAAAATGGCTATTATTATGCCACAGATAAAGATGAAGTCCTGAATAGTGTTTATCAGATGACCAGCAGAATCAGAGAAATTGCAAAAGCAAAGAATGGCTTAATAAAAGCATTAGGAGAGTTTACAGATGAAAGTGGACAATTGAGATTAGAAATTGATGAGGACAGTGAAACGAGGTGATGAAATATTAATAGTTTTATGAGTTGGATAGGAGGGAAAAAGGCTTTAAGAGAATTGATAGTATCTGTATTTCCATTTTATTATGAACGATATATAGAAGTGTTCGGAGGTGGAGGATGGGTACTTTTTCATAAATCGCCTGGCAATGATTTTGAAGTATATAACGATTTTAATGGACTTTTGACCAATCTCTATCGATGTGTAAGAGAGAAACCAGATGAGTTAATTGAGGCACTGCACTTTGTACTAAATTCAAGGGAGGATTTTGACATAGTAAAGAATGCACTAGCAAGGGATAGTATAGAAAGTGATGTAATAAAAGCAGCATATTTTTATCAGCTTATTCGATATAGCTATGCATCAGGACTTACCAGTTTTGGGAGCCAGCCTCATGATATGTGGAGCAACTTCCCCTTAATCGAACAAGCACATAGAAAACTTAGTAAAGTAGTTATTGAAAATAAGGATTTTGAAAAGCTGATAAGGCAATATGATCGCCCTATCAGCTTTTTCTATTTAGACCCGCCATATTATGAAACAGAAAAATATTATAAAAATGTAGGAGAAGGTGGATTCCAAGAAAAGGATCATATCAGACTAAGAGATACTTTAATGAATATCGAGGGAAAGTTCTTACTTTCCTATAATGATTGTGACTTTATAAGAGAATTATACGATGAACCAAATATTCGGATTGAAAGCTTTACCCGTATTAACAATATTAAACAGCGTTATGATAACGGGGCTCAGTTTCAAGAAATACTTATAGCAAATTATGATATGCAGGAAAGGAAGGAAAATAATCCTTCACAAATAAACTTATTTGAAATAGAAAATGGACTTTAAAATAAGGAGGAAATTTATATGGAAATTATAAAGGAAAATTCTAATAGTAGTATCATTATACCAATTGAGGTGCTAAAAGTCTCTAATCTATTAGACAGTAAAGATATTGAATTAAAAACATTGGAAAATGCATTTGTAGTAATGAAAGGAACTATGAATGCAATGGAACTTATAAAGTTAGCTGAAGGACTTAAGAACCTATCTGAAGAGTTAATAGAACATCTTGCAGGTGTTTGCGGAAGATGTTATGACTGCTCTTATTGCGAAAGATTTGAAGAATATGATGAGATTGTTGTACCTGATTATCTCTTAGAAGAAGCAGGAATCCCAATAGATGCAAAGCTTTGTGCATATACAGAAGAAGACAGTGGTGAAGTCGTAGTTATACAAGCTGATTATGACTATGATATAGCAGATGTGCCACAGTTTGTAATCGATATTTTTGAAATATCAGGAATCTGTATTAGGGAACTGGAAGAAAATCTAATAATGGAGAATATCGTCTATGGAGATGAATAACCCCTAATTAAATAACCTTAAAAAAGTAGGATTATGAGAGGAGATGATAATAAAAATTTAAAAGGGAGGGGGAAATATATATAAATGGAGGTGTAGTATGAGTGGAATTCAGCTAAAAAATGGCTGTATTTTTTATTATGGAAATCCTGCAGGTTATGTCGAAAATGAAATGGCAACTATAGATTCCATATTTAAAAGTGAAGAACTAGAAAACTGGATTAAACAAAGAAAATTAAGTCCTATATGGACAAAGGATGTGTTTGAAAAGTTATCAAAGGGAAGTATGTCTTTTGGTGATGAAGTATCAATAGTTTTAAAGGATTGTCGTATATGGCAATTAAAAACTGATGTATGCCCTGGTCGTAAATTTATAGGATATGAAGAATTAAAAGATAACTTCGGAGAGCCTGATAAGGATAATTATAAGATTGCCTATGAAGGAAAAATTGAAACCAACGATTTAGAAGAAATATATACGAAATTTAATCTATGCCACCCCAATGGATTTACTGGTCACTCACTGTCTATGTCTGATGTAATTGAGCTTTATGATGACAATAGCAGTGAATTTTACTATGTAGATCGATTTGGCTTTAAAGAAATTGATTTTGAACAAAAAGAACAAAATCAAGGAATGAATATGAGCATTTAAAAAATGAGAAACTGGAGGGAAACAATATGATTAAAAAGGCAAATGAATTTATTACAAGAAAGGCTATATTTATGAAATTGGCAGTAAGTAATAATCGTGGTGAAGGATATATTGATACAGCAGTAAAAATTCTTATTTCTGTTGTATTAGGAGCATTACTTCTAGCAGGATTATATATGTTATTTGGTGATGTGGTTATGCCAACTTTAAATGAGAGAATTAGAGAAATGTTTAACTATGCAGGTTAAAAGGAGGAAATGTAATAATGAAATATAGATCAAAGAGAATAATTAATATTCTTTTAGTAGTTTGTATACTAATGACTAATTTTACAGGTTCTGCCTATGCTGCAAAACATATATTTTCAGATAGTATAGGGCATTGGGCTGAGGAAACAATTAATCTTCTTACAGAGAGGGGGATTATTCAAGGATATCCTGATGGACTATCTCATCCAGATAATATTATTACAAGAGGAGAATTTTCAGCCCTTCTGGCAAGGACTATGAAACTTGAATCCAAAGACAGAGAGAATGTTGGTCCGGTATTTAAAGATATCATAGGACATTTTGCCCAAAAGGAAATAGAATCACTTGTTTATGAAGGAATCATTCTAGTGGAGGACTATGGTAAGTTATATATACCTAATAATCCTATTAGTCGAATGGAAATAATTAAAATGTTAGTTAGAGCGATAGGAAAAGAAAATCATAATCTAGATTGTTCTTGTGATACAGGATTTATTGATGAGGATAATCTGACTAAAGAAGAAATTGAATATATTTGTCTTGGAAAACAATGTAACATCATTTCTGGTTACCCAGACAGAACCATTCGTCCTAATGGTGAATCTACTCGTGCTGAAGCCTTTACAATGCTTATTAAGCAGGAGAAAGCCAAAGAAAAGATAGAGGAAGATAAAGTTAAGGATAAAGATAAAAATGAGCAAGAAAATCCTACTATACCATCAAAACCAACTGACAAGCCTACGGACAACAAACCAGATAGAGATAGGGATACAGAAAACAGCTCATCTTCAGGTGAT
This sequence comes from Tissierella praeacuta DSM 18095, assembly GCF_900128955.1. GTDB lineage: Bacteria > Bacillota > Clostridia > Tissierellales > Tissierellaceae > Tissierella > Tissierella praeacuta. Next base: position 23,373 of record NZ_FQTY01000004.1, on the reverse strand, counting down.
GGTTCAAATTATGTTCCAGCACCAAAATATACTTTTGAACTTCCCCTTACAGCTTATGTTAATGAGGAAATAAAAATTATTCCTAAAGCCTCTAATGTAAAGTCAGTAACATGGGAAATTAGTAAAGATGGTATCCCTGTAGATTTACTTTCAGTTATTGATGGAGAGTTAAAGGCAGATGGGAGAACTATTAAAATTAAATCTGTTGGAAGTTATAACTTTACAGCCACAGCTGTAAATAGTCGTGGGAAAGAGGTTAAGCATGAACAAACCATAGATATTTACCCAGTAGTTTCTGCTGAGTTTAAACTACCTGAAACAGCCCATACAGATACAACAATAGATGTTGATCTATCCACCGAAAACTTAGGAGAGAATCTTGTAGTATGGTCACTTAAAAAAGACAATATTGAAATAGACCTTAGTACTGTACTTACAGGCGAGCTTACAAACACAGGCGGTTTAATAATATTTAACAACATAGGGACATACGAGCTAACTGCTGTTATAACTGATGAATTGGGGAAAGAAATCAAAGTAAGTGATGTAATTAAAATATATCCTGTAGGAGAAATAAAGATAGAGCTTGATAATATAACCCATACAGATAAAAGCATTACCTTAAAAACAGAAACAAAGAATACTGATGATATGGATTTAATATGGTCTCTTACTAGGAATGGGGAAGAGGTCAATGTTTCAGAGTTTATTGAAGGTTATATTTCATTAGGAGATAGTATTATAGGTTTTAAGGGAAAAGGTGTATACAATTTAACTCTTTCAGCTATAGACAAAACTGGCAGAATATTTACAGATAAGGTGTCCATTACCGTATATCCTGTAGGTTCTGCTGGTTTTTATTTACCTGAAATATTCCATACAGATGATGAGATAAAGCTCGAAGCAACCTTTGAGGAAATTGGAAATCGTGATGCAGAGTGGTCACTTATCAAGGATGGCAAAGAAGTAGAACTTTCAGATCTTGTTAGTGGAAATCTATCCAATAATGGAGGAATAGTTACTTTTCCTTATAAAGGTGAATATACTCTAAAGGCTTTCTTCACTGATGATGGAGGGAGAATATATGACTATGAGCAAAGTTTTAAAGTTTACCTTGTACCAGCTGTTAGTTATACATTACCTAAATATGCTCATACTGACAGTGATATTAATGTAGATGTAAATGGTACTGAGATAGATAACCTAGAAATAGAATGGCTTGTTGATAATACCTATGGCTTTCAAGATTGGTCAACCTATGTAGAGAGAAGTCTAAATAATTCAGGAGGCAGTATTAGATTTAAAAGAGCAGGTGTTTATGAACTAGTGGCTAGAATCACCGATGAAACTGGCAGAATATTTCTATTTGAAGTAGGAGATAAAATCGAGGTGCTTCCTGTATTAGATATAGGATTTGAACTTCCTCAATCAGCTTATACAGATAGCATTATTAATATTAGGACCTATGGTAATAATAATGTACTTCCAGTGGAATGGAGTATTACCAAAGACGGTGAAGTTATATCTGAAGAACAAGCAATTTCCGGCAGTTTAAATGCACAAGGTGGTAAAATTACTTTCCTTACAGATGGAGATTATATATTAACTGCAAAGATGACGGATTTCCTAGAGAGAAGTTTTTCATATAGTCAAGAAATAACCATAAATCCTGTTATAGAGTATAGCTTTACCATGCCTGATTCCATTCATTATGGCAGGGATTTTGAAGTAAAGACAGTTTCTGAAAATCTTGGAACTAATAAGGTTAGGTGGACATTAGAAAAAATAGGTGAGTTAGCAAATTTCAATGGTGAACTTACAAATACAGGAGGGAAAATCTCAATATCAGATACAGGTGAATTTACTCTTATAGCCACAATTATAGATGGTGAAGGAAGAGTGTTTACTCATAAAGAAAAGATTACTATTACCAATACTGCACCAACAGTAACATTAATTGTCGCACCTACTAGAACTGTTAAAGATGGAAAATTTCTTGTTGATATCAAGGCAACAGCCAGTGATCCAGATGGAGATGCAACAACCTTGGAATATGAAGGAACAACCAATGATAACTATTATGCAGTAGGAACACACACCATTCGTGTACGTGCCAAGGATAGTGCAGGAGCTTATTCACCTTGGGTAGAGAAGAGTTTTACAATTAAAAACTCACCACCAACTACTCCTGTAATTACTAGGACACCAAATGGAAATAGTGTTGCCCCTGGTACTAAGGTAACTATTACAGCTAAGAGTACTGATGCAGATAATGATCCAATTACCTATGTTTGGGAAGGGCGTAATGCTGAGACACAAGTCTACCCGTTAGGAAAAAATACGGTTCGCGTAAAGGCTGTGGATTCCACAGGTGCAGAGTCCCCATGGGCAGCCATTGTATTCTTTGTTGCTGATCCTAATGGCAGTGGAGGTATGATGTTAACTGGTCCTGATTCAGTGATTCTAGAAAATGGTTTAGAAGGCGCAACTATTACTGAATATACATTTACTGTTCCTCCTGTTTCAGGACATAGTGGAAGTGATTATGGTCGTGTCCGTGGATACAATGTAAAAACAAAACAATGGGATGAACTTGATTATGAAACTACAAGCAATGGTATCACATTCAGCAGAACTCTAAGTGCTGGTATGTACTCTAAGCTTGAGTTTTATTATTATACCAATCACAATTGTATGTACGATAAATCCAACATTACCTATTCTGTAAGTTACCATTTTGAATAAATAAGGAGGAAATGAATATGGAAAGAACAATTGAAAAAACAAATAATTTTATAACAAATAAAGCTATAGCTGTAAAAACAGCAATGAACAATAATAGGGGAGAAGGATATATTGACACAGCAGTGAAAATTCTTATTGCTGTAGTTTTAGGAGCATTACTTCTAGCAGGACTATATCTATTATTCGGTGATGTAGTTATGCCAACATTAACAGAGCGTATTAAAGAAATGTTTAACTATGCAGGTTAAGAGCATCTTGCAAGGGATGCTTTTTTCTTTTCTGCTTATGGCAGCATCTTATACAGATATTAAAAAAAGAGAGATACCAGACACAATCTGTATATTAATTGCCTTAACAGGCCTGCTAAGATTTAGCTTTTTAAATCTGTTTGGGATAATTATTACTATCCCATTTCTATTAGGAGCAGTATTAAAAGAAAACAGTATTGGTGGAGGTGATATTAAATTAACTGCCTCGGCAGGTATTGTCCTTAGATTTTGGAAAGGAATATATGGGTTAATAATAGGACTTAGTTTATTAGTATTATTTTATTTGTGCTTTATATTAATTTCTAAGATAAAGAAAAAGCAAGTGGCTAGGAATCTACCTATGCCACTTGCTCCCTTTTTAGGGATAGGTTTTATGATTATATATTTTATGAATTAGGAGGAAAATGATATGGGATTTTTAAAAAATAGAACTGTAATAGGTGTGATATGTATCTTATTATCACTTCTTATATGCTTTGGACTTACACCATTATTTAATAAAGGGATGAGCCAAAAGACTGAGATTATGAGGGTGGTAAAGGAAATTAAAGTAGGTGATGAAATTACAAAGGACATGGTTCAAGTTGTGGAAGTAGGAGGATTTAATTTACCTGAAAATATAATTCGGACAAAGGATAATGTTATTGGAAAATATGCTACATCAGATTTAGGAATAGGGGATTATATCTTAAATACAAAGCTATCTGATATACCAGCAGCAGAAAATGCCTATTTATATAATCTTGATGGAAGTAAACAAGCTATATCCATTACCATAAAAAGCTTTGCTAATGGGCTTTCTGGAAAACTTCAAAGTGGAGATATTGTATCTGTTATTGCACCTGATTATAGAAAGCAGGATGAAACAGTTATTCCATTAGAACTTAAATATGTTGAGGTAATATCTGTAACTGCTTCATCAGGATATGATGCTAACACTGGTGAACAAGGAATAGAAGATGAAAGGGAACTTCCATCAACTGTAACTCTCCTTGTGACTCCAGAACAAGGAAATATCCTTGCTGAACTAGAGTCAGATTCTAAGCCACATTTATCACTGGTCTATAGAGGAACACCAGAAAATACAAGGCAGTTTATTGATATGCAGGAAGAGATAATCAAAGAACTTTATTCAGAAGAACGAGAAGAACAGGAAAAAACAGATGAGGAAGTACCTGAAGAAAATAAAGTTGAGGAAAGTAAGATTGAGGAAACAACAGAGGGTGGGGTGGAGTAAATTGCTGAACTTTAAAAAGAAAGGTATATTCACACGAAGGACACAAGAAAAAGAACAAGAAGAAGTTCTTCATGGAGGAGTTTTAGCTGTTTGGGGAAGTCCTGGTAGTGGAAAAACAATTGTAGCTACAAAGGTTACCAAGTATCTAGCAGATAAGAAAAAGAATGTAGCATTGGTTTTATGTGATATGACAGCACCTATGCTCCCTTGTATTTGTCCTCCATCAGATCTTGAATATGAAAAGTCATTGGGAAGTATTCTTGCTGCAGCCCATGTAAGTGAGGCCCTTGTGAAGCATAATATGATTACCCATAAGAAACTATCATACCTGACTATTTTAGGAATGTTAAAGGGAGAAAATGAATACACCTATCCTCCATATACAGAAATACAAGCACGAGAACTGATTGATAATCTTAGGAAAATAGCACCATTTGTTATTATCGATTGTGGCAGTTATATTGCAAATGATATTTTATCTGCAGTTGCCCTAATGGAATCAGATTCAGTATTAAGACTAGCCAATTGTGATTTAAAAAGCATCAGTTATTTATCCAGCCAACTACCTCTTCTTCGAGATAGTAAATGGGATGCAGATAAACAGTATAAGATAGGATCAAATCTAAAGCCACAGGAAGGTATTGAATATATAAATCAAGTCCTTGGAAGTGTGGCTTTTAAACTACCCCATTCACAGGAACTTGAAGAACAATACCTTGCAGGAAATCTATTTGCAAATTTATCCATGAAGGATAGCAGGGCATTTAGAAAAGAAATAGAAAAGATTGCAAGGGAGGTGTTTGGATGTTAGGTAAAAAAAGAGATAAATCTGTTTTTCTAAAGGAAGAAAATCGACAAAGTGGAACATTTGTAAATGAAAATACGGTAAAAGATGAACTAATGAGCGATATATCTACTACTGAAGATTTAGCAGTAGAAGTATTGGAAATTCAGGAAGTGAAAGAAATAGAAGAAATAAATAAGGTGTCAGAAGTAGAGAAAGCAAAGATAATTCAAAGGGAGTTGGGCTCTGATAATAGAACCCACTCTCTATTTTTTACCCCAGAATCAGATGGTAAAGATTTTTCTACAATCTTAAAAGATGTTCAAGAATATATTTCAAATAACTATTCTATCCTTATTACTGATGAAACAATAGAAGGATCCAAGGAACATCTAAAAAGATATATATCCAAATATGTACAAGACAGCCGAATCTCAGTAAAAGGCATGAGTGGCAAGGAACTTATTGATGCTCTTTATAGTGAAATGGCTGAGTTTGGATTTTTAACAAAGTATATACATGGAGAAGGTATTGAAGAGATTGATATTAATTCGTGGAATGATATTGAAATTCAGTATTCAGACGGAAGATGTGAAAAGTTAGATGAACATTTTGACTCACCTGAGCATGCAATAAATGTAATAAGGAGAATGCTCCATATATCTGGAATGGTCCTTGATAATGCAAGCCCTGCAGTCCTTGGACATTTATCGAAAAATATTCGTATAGCAGTCCTAAAGACCCCATTAGTAGATGAAGATGTAGGCATTGCAGCATCCATTCGTATTGTGAATCCTCAGAACATGAAAAAAGAGGATTTTGTTAATGGGGGTACAGCAACAAATCCTATGCTCGATTTTTTATCAGAATGCATCCGTTATGGTATTTCTGTTTGTGTAGCAGGTGCAACCAGCTCAGGTAAAACAACTATTGCAGGTTGGCTGTTGACTACAATACCAGATAATAAGCGAATATTTACTATTGAAAATGGATCTCGAGAGCTATCTTTAGTCCGTGAAAAAGATGGAAGAGTGGCTAACTCTGTTATTCATACCATCACCCGTGACAGCGAAAACGAAAGGCAAAGGATAAATCAAATTACACTTCTTGATATGTCTCTTCGATTTAATCCAGATATCATAGTTGTAGGGGAGATGCGTGGGGCAGAGGCCAATGCAGCACAGGAAGCAGCTAGGACAGGGGTAGCTGTTCTTACAACTATCCACTCAAACTCATGCGAGGCAACTTATAGAAGGATGGTATCCCTTTGTAAAAGGGCAGTTGATATGTCAGATGAAACATTAATGGGCTATGTAACTGAGGCCTACCCTATAGTTGTGTTTTGTAAGCAGCTTGAAAATAAGGAAAGAAAATTGATGGAGATTATGGAATGTGAAATCTTACCTGATGGTACGAGAAATTATAGACCATTATTCCAGTACATTATTGCTGAAAATAGAATGGAAGATGGAGAGTTTACAATTAAAGGTTATCATGAACAGGTTAACAGTATTTCTGAAAGTTTATCAAAAAGGTTTTTAGAAAATGGGATGCCAATTGATACTATAAAAAAACTTAAAAAGAAGGAGGGACAAAGTCTATGAGTACCATCTTGTTAATGGCCTGTATTGGAATGATTACAGGTTTTTTTATTTTGTTTAATATCTCACCAATGGAGTTTACAGATAATATCTTTAAAGGGTTAATGAACAAACCTAAGAGTATTAAAGATCAGATTAATGAAACGACTAAACGAAAGAAGTTATCCTTTTTCAGATGTGAAATTATTGAGGTTCAGGAGATTTTAAGAATAACAGGAAGAGAGAAGAAGTTCCCCATGCTTTGTGCTTTATCTCTTTTACTTTTTACCATGGGAGGATCTATTGCAATTATCCTTGGGAATCTTTTCTTAGTTCCAGTAATGGCAATAGGCTTAATGTTTATACCATTTTGGCATGTTCGTATTACACAGACTCATTTTAAAAAGGCTATTTCAGCTGAACTTGAAACAGCACTTAGTATTATTACAACGGCATATTTAAGAAATGAGGATATTCTAACTGCTGTAGAAGAAAATATGAATTATTTAAATCCTCCTGTACTATCTGTATTCAGGGAATTTGTTTCAAGGATAAAGCTTATAAATCCAGATATTACAGCATCTTTGCAAGAGATGAAAGGAAGAATTGACAATGCAGTGTTTAGGGAGTGGTGTGGTGCTTTAATTGCTTGTCAGTTCGACAGAAGTTTAAAGACAACATTAACTCCCATAGTAAGTAAATTGTCTGATATGCGAGTGGTAAATGGAGAACTTGAAAATATGGTGTTTGAGCCAAGAAAAGAATTTATTACTATGCAGATATTAGTTCTTGGGAATATTCCTCTTTTATATTTCCTCAACAAGGATTGGTATCATACATTAATGCATACTGTTATGGGGCAGATTGTACTTGCAATATGTATTACTGCCATATTTATATCCACAGCTTTTGTAATTAAATTAACCCAACCAATAGAGTACAGGAGGTAGATAAAATGACATTTCTAATTATTATCTTTGGAATACTCCTTGCTCTTGGACTGTTTTTTATAATGGCTGATATCTTAAGACTTCCAAGCCTTGCCACACAAAGGGCAATGCAATTCGCAGGAAAACAAGGAAAAGAAAAGATAAAAAGTATAGATATATTACTTTTAGGATGGGCAGTAAAGCTGGCAAAATACATCCCAATTGATGAGTATAAGAGAAATAGAATGAAAAATACACTGAATGCCTCTGGAATAAATATGACCCCAGAAGAATATATGGCATCTGCTATAGTTAAATCAGGTTTAATTTCATTGGTTGTGATTCCTTGCCTTATGATATTACCTCTCTTAACACCAATTATTGCATTTCTAAGTATTCTTGTATATTTTAGAGAGATACGAAAAGCAGATGAAGAGTTAAAAGAAAAGCGAGAAAAGATAGAAAGGGAACTCCCAAGGTTTGTAGCAACCATAACCCAAGAGCTAAAGGCTAGTAGAGATGTATTATCCATTTTAGAAAATTTCAAGAAAAATGCAGGAGAGGATTTTGCAAATGAATTAGATATATTAACTGCGGATATGCGATCCTCATCTTATGAGGCAGCCCTTACAAGGTTTGAAGCAAGGATAAACTCACCTATGTTATCAGATATTACTAGAGGGTTAATTGGTGTTCTTCGTGGAGATGATGGATCAATGTATTTTCAAATGCTTTCCCATGATATGAAACAGCTGGAACTTCAAAGGTTAAAAGCTGAAGCTATGAAGATACCACCTAAGATTAGAATGTTCTCCTTTGTAATGCTTATGTGTTTTATGATGACCTATATAGCCATTATCATCTATGAAATCATCCACTCTTTCAGCGGATTGTTTTAGGAGGTGTTCGTATGCTTAAGGTACTAAAGTCTAATAAAGGAGAAGGATATATTGATGTAGCTGTTCTTGTACTTTGTGTTATGCTTATGATTGCTCTGGCCGTCAAGGTATTTCCAGCTTATATTGCAAAACAAAAAATCGACACCTTTGCCACAGAACTTGTAAGAGAGGCAGAGATTGCAGGAAGAGTAGGGACAGAAACTACAAATAGGGAAATCTTATTAAGAGATAAAATGGGAATTACACCAACGGTTAAGTGGCTAAAAACAGGAAAGATACAGTTAAATGAAGAGATAACTGTAACTATTACCTATGAAATTAATATTGGCCTGTTTGGAGGTTTTGGTTCCTTCCCTATAACTTTACGAGCTGATGCTGCAGGGAAGTCAGAAGTATATTGGAAATAGGTGGATGATATATCTGTTTAAATAGGTAGTAAAAGTAAGAGAAGGTAGGAGTGAGTAAGAGAAAGTGAGAAGAGTAGGTGAAAGGATGCAGAAGATCATACAAATATTAAGAGAAAAAAGAGGAAGCTCCTTTCCTTTAATTGTAGCTGTAACTTTGTGCCTTGTAATAATCATTACAGGTATATCCGAATATTTTAGATTGATGATTATAGCACAAGGTGTTCGTGATGCAGTGCAAGATGCCGTAATCTCTACAGTAAATGATAACTATGATGATGTCTATCATGGAGTTCGTGAAGGGTATTCAGGAGGATATCAGCCAGTAGCAGATGATTTTGAAGAATCCCTTGATTATGGAGATATTTATAATAGATTAGATACAATTTTAGGTTTAGAGCGAAGTGGCGGATACCATGTAAAAACTATATCAGATAATAAAATGGAGTTTAGAATATGGGACTTAGATGTGGATATAAGGAATGCTCCTATTGGAACAGAAGATATAGCAAGTTCAAGATTTAAGGTTAATTGCACCATTATGCTTGAAGTACCAGTATCCTTTGGGGGGAGACTTCTTCCTAGTATGAAGATACGAATAAAGACAAGTGGAGGATATACTCCTAAGTTTTAAGAGTTTAGAAAATATGAATAGACATTTGAAGACTCTTGTGGTAGGGTGTGACTTATAAGAAGCGGAAAAAAGGAGGTAGAAATCTATGAAGAATATAAGTGAAAAAACTAAAAAATGGCTTCTAGTTACTGGGGGTTTGGTGATTTGTGTAATGCTTATACTTATGATAAGCTCACAGTTTAGAAAAGAACCAATAGAGGATACACTTCCAAATCAAAATATAGAAGTTGATGATGTAACAATAGAAAAACCAAAGGATACAGAAAAGGCAGAGAAAGAGGAAGTAACGAATGATGAAGATAAAACGAATAATGAAAAAGAAGATGAAATTATAGTATCACCAATTAAAACTCCAGATACACAGTCTACAAATAAGAATGGTGTAGATAAGGGAACAGAGCAAACTATTCAAAAGAATGCTGAAAAGCCTAAAGAACCTACAAAAGAACAGCTAACAGATCCAACACAAAAACCTAATGGTGAAAAGGTAACAGAGCCACCTGTAAATGTGGATCACGAGAAGGTAGAGAAACCTGAAGAGTTACCAAAACAAAAGGATGAACCAAAGGGTGGAGATGTTAATAACAAGGGGCAAACGTATCTACCTGGATTTGGATGGATAGAAAACAGTGGTGAGAATCAAGGTACAGAGGTAGATGGAGATGGTGATATCAATAAACAAATAGGTGATATGAATTAAATATAAATAGTAATAAGATACACTGCAGAAATGCAGTGTTTTTTATTTGCAGAAAGGAGATTCCATGAAGAGAATATTAACATTTTTTATAGCCATTTTAATGATACTTAGTTTAACAATACCTATTTCTGTGTTTGCAGTCGGAGATGGAAACATAGATTCAGGCGGTGGAGGAATGGGAAGTGGTGCAAGTGACAATAAATGGTCATCTGGTTATGATGGAGTGCGTATAACTGTAGTTCGTGCCAGTGATCATTCAGTAGTGACTATGCCAATAGATTTTACTAATAAACAACCTCCATCAACTATGTTTCACTTTGGTAAGGTATCCAAGATTCATTATAACAGTGGGAGGAATTTATCACCTATCCAAGGTTCATATTCCTATTATAATTCAGCACAAGCAATGCCAAGAATAGTGAGTACGGATGGAAAAAATAATATAGATGCAATAAAAAAGTATTTTTGTTCTGAATATACAATAAAAAGGATTTCTGAAATCACAGGAATGGATTATGACATATTAATTGGCGGAGATTATAAATTACTCCTAGAACCTATGGCATATTATACATTTCAAGGGGTTATGGTTGCTACAACTGCAACAGAAGCAGCCATGTATGATGAGCAGGTAAATGGATTATTAAGAAGTAAAATGGTCTCCTTATCTCATAAAAACTTGCCCCTTGCTATGTTTTTAGAGGTAGGGGATTTAGGATATCCTGCATGGAGAGGCAGTACATCAACTCCAGCATCCAATGCAGATATAAAGTCTTCTTTAGGTCTTGGAATTGTTCGCTTTACAGAGAAACCAGAACCACCAGTTGTAAGCACGTATGATTATGAATACAGAGTAAATACTGAAGTAATTACATCAGTAATGGTAAGTGGAGGGCAGTCTGATCCTGATAATCCAACATATGTGAGCTTTGAAATTGAAGGTAGAACCTATAATGTTGGAAATGTGTATTATCCCAGAGGTGATTCACAACTTGCTTGGGTAAAATGGACTACTCCTGATACAGAGCAGGATATGATTATTAATGTAAGTGTACATGGTTCAGGAAGTACAACAAAATCGATTATCAATGTAAGGATTGTTGATTTAGATAAGAATCCGCCTCCAAATCCTGTAGCTGATGATAGAAATGATAAATTTTCACATGCTCCTGTTCCAAATAGGGAGCAGAAAACAACCGCCAATTGGAGTATATGGAGTCCGTGGTGGCAGGAATATTGGGTATGGCATAGTATGGGTGAGGATTCAGGATATTGGTGTGATCATGGATGGTGGGAGTTTGACCTTGACCAATATAGTGCAAGGCTTTCTGCTGATATGAGAATTACAAACGATAGTAAGAATCCTACTGGAAGTGGAAGTACTTTTAAAAGTGGATATGGCATTAATCAATTAGTAACATGCAATGTGAGTAGTAATCAAAGTTCTGCAATTACCTATCCTCAAAATGCTGTTTCTTATTTCCCAGAATTTCGATATGAAACCTATTGGAGATTATTAGAGCGTGTTTCCAATGGTTCAAATGCTAGGTTTGAACTTAAGAAAAACAATTACTCCACTTATAAGAATCGTACACATTTTACTCCAATATGGATGCCAGATGGAGCATATACAGTAAATACTTGGGTCATAGATGCATGGACTCCTGATGGAATGCTCTCTATAAACCTTACAGACTCACTTACAATAAGGGGGAACCTATGGCAGGATTGGCATATTGCACCCCTAAAACCTTAAATACAGAAAAAGAAAGGTGGATTTTATGAGGATATATAAGAAAAGTACATTAGCTATATGCATAGTATTAATATTTACTTTAATGTTTAGCACTACAGCTTTTGCTGCAGGTTCGGGAGATGTAGCAGGAGCAATCGAGGGTACTTGGAAAGATGCATCTGGGCAAATAAAGACTGTAGTAAATAAAGTTGTGTTTCCTGCAATAGATCTTATTTTAGCAGTGTTTTTCTTTGCTAAACTCGGCATGGCTTATTTTGATTATCGAAAACATGGACAATTTGAGTGGAGTGGGCCAGCAATTTTGTTTGCGTGTTTGGTATTTACCTTAACAGCACCAAAATATATTTGGACGATACTTGGAATATAACAAACGAGAGCCGCTACACCATGTAAAGATGTAGCGGCTCAACTTGGATGTTAGTAAGATTGGTGTGCACGGATTAAATATCAATCTTGTTCTAATCTGTGTAATCTGTTTTTGCTTTCTTTTCCTATAAAAAACAAGCTCAAAAGTAAGGTCAGCACTTCTGTAATCGGTGCGACAAGCCATACTCCTGTCATACCAAACAGCGGTGGAAAGGTGAAAATACAAATCAGCAGAATGACTAAACCTCGTGCAGAAGATATGATGGCTGACTCTTTTGCTCTGCCAATCGAAGTAAAGTAAAAAGAGGAAATTGTATTAATTCCTGAAAACAGAAACGAAACGGCATAGATTATTCCCCCCGAATGCACCATCTGCTCCACGACTTCGCTTTTAACGAACAGACTGCTGTACCACTCGGAACAAACTAACACGAAGGAAAGCACCACTACTCCCGCAATCAGCACCATGAAGTTGGTTATCTTACGCAGGCTTGTTGCAAGCAAATGTTCCTTTGCACCATAAGCAAAGCTGATGAGTGGGCTTGCACCCTGTCCAAAACCGATAATTACCATGCTAAAGATATAGGCAATATAGCCCACGATGGTAAATGCAGTCACACCGTCTATGCCGATATTTTTTAGTATCACATAGTTATAGGCAAACATAGAAATACTCAGCGACATTTCACCGACAAATTCTGAACTGCCATTGAGGAGTGTACTGGTCAGCACCTCGCCCGAAAAATCAAATCTACGAAATTTATATACGCTTGACTTCTTGATGAAAAAGTAAAGAATGCACAATAGTGTAACAATAGCTGCAAGCAATGAGGCAACAGCAATACCCTTTACACCCCAGCTAAACCAGCGGATAAACAAATAATCTAGTAGAATATTAAGCAACACATTTAAAATGTTGACTTGCATAAAATACTGTGGCTTACCCTCTCCTCTGATAAACATACCAAAGGATGCGTTTATCACCATAATTGGAAGCTCCAGCAACATAATGCCATAATAGTCCTTGAAAAATCCCGCCACTTGCGCATCGGCATTTAAGAGTTGAAGTATCGGGTCAAGGCAGAGCCACATGATGACGCTGAGCAGGACGGTTGCAACCATTGCCGTACACATGGTCTGATTAAAAACACTGTTGCACTTTTTGATATCTCCACCGCCAAGGGACATTCCAGCGATTGCCACGCCGCCTACCGAGACCATGAGTCCCACTGCAAGGTATAAATAGACAATCGGTATCCCTAAGTTAACCGCAGCAAGACCTTCTTTTCCCACATAGTTTCCAATAAAAAAACCATCGGCAACCGTAATCAGTGAGGTCAGCACCATTGCAATAATCGATGGAATCGAAAATTGTAAAATTGTTTTGATTTTGTTGTTTTGAATGCTCTCTAAATTCATTTTCATTTCCTCCCTATATCCATTGTTCACACTATAAAGGATAAAGGAATGAAAAGAAAAATACTTCTGTTTTTGTGCTTTATTTGATTGGAATACAAAGATCAATTTCCATATACATGGAATCACAGTCTATCTTTCTGTAAATCTCAAATCCATAGCGATTATCAATTTCACAGTTACTCTGTGGCAACCACACATTGAAAATGCTTTGGTAAGAAGTGTATATCTGCTTTACCAAACCTTTGAAGTGATAAATAGCAAATTTTCCACCTTTTAGCACATAGGTGTTTTCAAGCTTACAGCCTTCCGGGGCAGTCATGCAGATGTCATATAGGCATTCGTTTATATCGGTAATGGACGGGTCATCATAGGTGCGCTCAAGAAGCAGCGTTAACTCGGTGATATATTCCTTATATTTTTCTTGAAAAGCTCCCCAATGCACCGATAAGTCTCCATAATTTCCTTTATGCCGTTCGTATATAATAGGACAATCCTCAAGAACTTCTATGGAAATTTTTTTGTCGCACTCCTCAAATGACTCTAACCCTATAGCAGCATTACTAAAAATTGGGTTTGCTAAAGATTTTTGCGTAATACTACGCCGAAATTCGCTTGGAGATAGATTGTGATGCTGCTTAAAAGCAGAGCTGTAGTTCGATGAACTGTAACCGTAATCACAGCTGATATCGGTGATACTTCTGGCTTTCTCAACCTTTAAGCGAAACGCACTTTGCTCCATTTTCACTCGTTTGATAAATTCATAGATGCTTTCTCCAGTTTCCATTTTAAACATTCTGGAAAAGTAATATCTTGAAAAATTGCAATGAGAGGCGATCTCATCAACAGATATATTTTCATTGATATGATTTAAGATATAGTCTATTGCACGATTTATATATTCATTGGTTATCATTTTTCCTCCCTTTATTTTTGAAACACAGTTATTTGTAAATGGGTATATCAATGAACTCATAGAGCTTAATTACCCCTGAATAGTATTTAGTAATTTTACCATAGTAAAGACTTTACTTCAACTTTTAAATATGAACAAACAGCAGGTTTAATCAATTGGGAAGCGAAAATTCGCTCACCATCCTTTTGCAAGGATACTCTGGACAATACTTGAAATGTAAATTATATAAATATGGCACATTGTGTAAAGATGCTTTGTCTTTTTAAATTTTAAGGAAAGGAGGCGATAAAAATATTTATATGGGATTTTATATTAGGCGATGTTATGGATCAAATAATTGATTGGATCTATGGTCAACTTGTAGGTTTTCTTGCTGATTTCTTTGCTAATATGGGGAATATGGGAGTAGAACTTTTTGAGATGAGCTGGGTACAGTCAATCGTTCTGTTCTTTTCATATCTTGCCTGGTCACTATATGGAATAGGCCTTGTAGTATCTTGTTTTGAAACAGGCATTGAATATCAAAATGGGAGAGGAAATATTAAAGATGCAGGTTTAAATGCTATAAAAGGTTTTATGGCAGTTAGTTTATTTACAATTGTACCTATAGAGCTATACAAACTCTCAGTCAGTTTACAAGCAAGTTTAACTGCAGGTATTACAGGCTATGGTACTGGAATTAATGAACTAGCTTCAAATATTATTACAACATTAAATAATGCGGGGGATGTTATTAGTGTAGGTAGTTCAGGAATCTTTGGTGGCCTTTCTATGATAACAAGTCCATTTATGGCTCTGTTTATTGTTATCTTAATGGGATATGCAGTGATTAAGGTATTCTTTGCTAACCTAAAAAGAGGTGGAATTCTGCTTATACAGATAGCAGTTGGAAGCCTTTATATGTTTTCTGTCCCTCGTGGATATATTGATGGATTTATTCAATGGTGTAAGCAGATAATTGGTCTTTGCCTTACTACATTTTTACAAGCTACTATACTAACAGCAGGACTAATGGTAGTAAAAGATCATGCATTATTAGGGCTAGGTTTAATGCTGTCAGCAGGAGAAGTACCAAGGATTGCTGGAGCATTTGGACTTGATACATCTACAAAGGCTAATATAATGAGTGCAGTATATACAGCACAGGCAGCAGTTAACACTACAAAAACTATTGTACAAGCAGTACCAAAATAACAAGCAGTAATAAAATAAGAATAGAAAGGTCGGATTTTATGAAACTAATTTTTGTTGCATCTCCCTATAAAGGAGATATTGAAAAGAATATAGAGTATGCGAAAGAGGCTTGCCGATATGTGTTAAACGAAGGTAATGCCTTTTTTTGTCCCCATCTTCTCTATCCTCAGATTTTAAATGATAATAATCCAGAGGAGAGAAAAATAGGCATTAAAATGGGAAAAGAACTATTAGCAAAATGCGATGAGCTTTGGGCATTTGGTGGGCATATATCCAGTGGTATGTTTGAAGAAATTGAGTTTGCAAGAAAAAATAGAATCCCTATAAAAAGAATTACGCATCTGAATATGGAAACAAGGGATTGCTTATTTTTTAAGAAAGGCTAAAGAGGAAGGAGATGACTAAAAAATGTATATGTACCCTGATAATTTAAAGGCTAAAGCAACACTATGGCTATGGGAACTAAAAGATATCGGAGTCATTGGAGTAGGACTTCTTATTTCTGTATTTTCCTTAGCACAGCTAGGATTTATGCCGCCAATTGTAATAACGGCAGTCTATGCTTTTTTAACAATACAATTTGAAGACACGAGTATACTAAATTTTATTCAATATGCCTGTGCCTTCTTTCTTTTAAAACAGCAGATTTTTGAATGGAGGTTATAAGTTGAGTAGAAAGCAGAAACAAAAAGAAAAACAGTCTACAAGAGAACTTATTGGTATTGATGAAATCACAGATTATAGCATAAAAACACCATATGGTGAGCTAGTATATTTTATAATTCATCCAACCAATATCTCAGTATTATCAGATGAAAGTGTAAGTGCTAGGATATATTCACTGATGACGGTATTAAAAGGAATAGCTGAAATTGAAATGCTTTGTCTTAACTCAAAGGAGAACTTTGAGGATAACAAGCAATATTTAAAAAGAAGGATGGAAATGGAGCAAAATCCTGTTATAAGAAATTTATTAAAGCAAGATAGCATCAATCTTGATAGAATGCAGGTACAGATGGCAACTGCTAGGGAATTTTTAATTATAATAAGACTTAAGGATGAAAAGGAATCAAATGTATTCCCTTATCTCTCAAGAATAGAAAAGAGTTTAAAAGACCAAGGTTTTGCAACTAGAAGAGCAGATAATCAAGATGTTAAAAGACTCCTTGGGGTGTATTATGAACAAAATGTAACTACAGAAAAGTATGAAGATTATGATGGGGAAAGGTGGATTGTGTTTGGGGATATTTAAAAATAATACCTTTGTTTGTAAATATATAGTAAGGTAATGATATAATTATAAATAAGTATATTTCTAAAGGGGAGAAATAATTTGAAAATAGAAAATAACTTTTTAGATAATAAAGACGAAGAATATATTAGTAGGAAATTAATAACTGATAATAATTTTAAGGAAATATCTCAATTGGATAAAGAGCTATTGGATAAGAAAGGATTTTATTGTATCAGATTAAAAGAAAAATCAAAATTACCAGCCAAATATCAGGTAATATTAGAGTCTAGAAAATATAGAATTATATATATTGGAAAAGCAGAAAAGACAATAAAACAAAGATTGGAACAAGAATTAGAGCATAAGTCACCAGGCACATTTTTTAGAAGTATAGGCTGTGTTCTAGGTTATTTACCAATGAAAGGACACTTAATTGGGAAAGTGAATCAAAATAACTTTAAGTTTTCCAAAAGTGATACAAAGGAAATTACTAATTGGTTAAAAGAAAACATTGAAGTTAGTATTGTAGCATATGAAGGTAATTTTAATTTAATAGAAGGCAAGCTTATTGAGAAATATACTCCATTATTAAACATTGATAAAAATCCTTTGAAACTTGAAGAACTTATTAGTGATAGAAAAAGATGTAAAGATATAGCAAGAGGAATGGAAGTTTGTGATTAAAAGATAATTTAAATAGATAAAAATATTAGAATCTATTGAGGATGATTTATTTGGAATGAATGGGATAGGAGGATAGGTTATGAGAAGAGAATTTGAAATTAATGGATGTATAGAAGTCCCAATGGAATTATCAGAAGATGAGTTTTGGGATAAATTTATTGATTTTGTTGAAGCTAATAATTGGTATTTTGGGGGTGGAATAAGGGAAATTATTGATGGTTTCTATATTAATGAAGATGGTACAAAAGGTGAACATTGTCTAGATGAGGACCTAAGAATACTTATTTTAAAAAATCAAAAAGACAAAGCCATAGAATTATATATGGATTTAATAAGTAATAATTTAAAGGAGGCTGAAAATTATATTGATAATCTAAGTAAAAATATATAGGAACTTAGATTTTGAATTTATGAATGATTATTTATATTAGAAGGAGTATATAAATATAACAACCTCTTGACAAGTTTACTTGTCCCAAATAAACTTGTCAAGAGATGAATAAAATGGATAAAAAGAAATCTTAATAAGGCTAAATTGGATTTAGTTAGTCAGGTAAATATTTTGCAAATAAAGTCTATGTTTGTAAGATTAACAAAATGGGAAGATATAAATGATTTTAAATTAAATGAAGATAAAAGTAAACTTGAAAGCATTAAATTAAAAACTAGAATTATATTCCTAGATCAGTATTATCATTCAAAAGATATTGATAAAATTAATGAATATATAAAAATAAGGATAAAAGAGTATTAGGGAATAGAACAATCTAATAAAAGCATTTAATTAATAGAGTAAACTCTTGATAGATTTCGACTTAAATTAGTGTGGTTTTCAGAGAGGTGACAGTAGATGATGAATAATAGAACCTATATCTCAATTGATTTAAAATCATTCTATGTTTCTGTTGAATGTATAGAACGAGGATTAGATCCATTGACTACAAATTTGGTAGTTGCAGATAATAGTCGTACAGAAAGAACCATATGTCTTGCTGTCTCTCCATCTCTTAAATCCTATGGAATTAAAGGTAGACCAAGACTATTTGAAGTCGTACAGAAGGTTAGGGAAATAAATGCATTAAGACTAAACAAAGTACCAGGGCGAACCTTTTCTGGTGCTTCATGTAATTATAATGAATTAAAATCCTCGTCAAATATATCAGTAGATTATATAATTGCTCCACCTAGAATGGCATATTATATAGAGTATAGCACAGAAATTTATAATATATATTTGAAATATATTGCACCAGAGGATATTCATGTATACTCCATAGATGAGGTATTTATTGATATCACCAATTATCTAAGTACCTATAATTTGTCAGCTAGGGAACTTACTACTAAAATACTTTTGGATGTTCTTAATACTACTGGGATAACGGCAACGGCAGGAATTGGTACAAATCTATATCTTGCCAAGATTGCCATGGATATTTTAGCAAAGCATATTCCAATAGATAAATATGGAGTGCAGATAGCTGAACTAGACGAAATGAGTTATCGTAGATTATTGTGGTCCCATAGACGGATTACAGATTTTTGGAGAGTTGGCAAAGGATATGCTAAAAGATTAGAAAAACAAGGATTATATACCATGGGAGATATTGCAAGGTGTTCTATAGGTAAACCTATTGATTACCATAATGAAGATTTACTGTATAAGTTATTTGGTGTTAATGCAGAGTTACTAATAGATCATGCTTGGGGATGGGAGTCATGTACCATAGATGATATTAAAGATTATAAACCAAGTACAAAAAGCATTGGTTCTGGACAAGTACTGCAATCTGCCTATACTTATGTAAAAGCAAAGTTAATTGTATGGGAAATGACTGATTTACTAGTACTTGATCTAGTAGATAAAAGACTTGTAACAAATCAGGTTGTTTTAACAGTAGGATATGATAGAGAAAGCCTATTAAATCCAAAGATAAAGAAATTATATAAAGGAGAAATTACTAAGGATGATTATGGTCGAGCCATACCAAAATCAGCCCATGGCACCACAAATCTTAACAAATATACCTCCTCTACAAAACTAATAATAGATGCAGTGATGGAATTATTTGAACGTATAGTAGACAAAAATCTTTTAATTAGGAGAGTAAATATCTCAGCAAATAATGTAGTAGATAAAGAAAGTATTGAAAAAGAAGATAATATTGAACAACTTAATCTATTTACAGACTATAAGGAAGTACAAAAGGAAAAAGAGGAAGAAGAAGCTGAACTTTTAAAGGAAAGGAAAATACAAGAAACAATATTAGATATAAAGAAAAAATACGGTAAAAATGCAGTTTTAAAAGGAGTAAATCTAGAAGAAGGAGCTACAACTCTAAATAGAAATAAACAAATAGGAAGTCACAAAGCATGATAGATAAATATGATGATATAATAAATCTACCAAGACATGTCTCAAAGAGAAGACCGCCTATGCCAATAGAAGATCGTGCTGCCCAATTTTCTCCCTTTGCTGCATTGACAGGTCATGATGCAGCAGTAAAAGAAACAGCAAGAATCACAGAAAAAAGGGTTGAACTAGATCAATATATGAAGGAAGAATTAAATCACAAGCTACAAATACTAATAGAAAAAATTAAAGAGAACCCTAAGATAAAAATAACTTATTTTGAGCCAGACGAAAAGAAAGATGGTGGTGATTATGTTACTGCTACTGGCACATTTAAAAAGATGGATGAATATGAAAAAATTATCTTTATGACAGATGATATAGAAGTCTCTATTGATGAAATTATTAGGATTGAAGGAGAAATATTTAAAACTATGGTGCTACCTTAGTTTGATTACTCTATTATGAGAAAGGATTGAAATAGAATGATTATTTTAATTGGAGGTTCTTCTCATACTGGGAAGACAAGACTTGCACAAAAACTATTAGAAAAATATAAATATCCATATTTATCTATAGATCATCTAAAAATGGGACTTATTCGAAGTGGAAATACTAAATTAACCCCAGAAGATGATAATGAACTTATAGATTACCTCTGGCCTATTGTTAGGGAAATTATAAAAACAACAGTTGAGAATCATCAAAATCTTATAATTGAAGGTGTATATATTCCTTTTGATTGGGAAAAAGATTTTAATTATGAGTATCTAAAGCACATTCAATATTATTGTCTAGTTATGACAAAGGAATATATCGAAAGTCATTTTTCAGATATCAAAAAATATGCAAATGTCATTGAAAAACGTCTTGATGACTCATTTTGTACAGTAGAGATGATGATTAAGGAAAACACCAGAAATCTGCAAATGTGTCAAAAACATAAGTGTAAATATATTTTAATAGATAAAGACTATGAGGTCGATATCAAAGTATAAAATTTTTAGTATACAGAAAACCTTATTTTGTGTCCATAGTTATATACTAACATCAAACCTTGTACTAATGTGTAGGGTTTTTTAAATGAAATAGAAAGGTAATAAAGTATAAGTTTATTTGATAAAGTGCATATGGTACAATAGGTATAATTAAAAAGCTGTGAAGGCTAAATATGTGTATATAAAGATATCTATAAAAGGGAGTGAACTGATGGAAAACCTTGAAAAATTGGATTTATATCAAAATACCATTAATGAATTAAGACCATTTGAGGGTGAAATGCTAAAGCAGATAAAAGATTTTTATCGGATTGGATTAACATGGACATCTAATGCATTGGAAGGTAATTCTTTAACTGAAAGTGAAACAAAGGTTTTAATAGAAGATGGATTAACAGTTGGCGGAAGACCTCTTAGGGATATGTTTGAAACTGTAGATCATGCAAAAGCATATGACTATATGTTTACTTTGCTTGGGAATAAAGAAATTGTGGAAAAAGATATTATTTATCTGCATAAATTGTTTTATCAAAACATTGAGGAAGAGTTTGCAGGAAGATATCGTGACATTCCAGTATTTATTTCTGGTTCCAACCATCCAGTTAGCAAAGTAGAAGATATTCAAAGTGAAATTGATGAGTTATGTAAATGGATAAAGACAGAAAGAAAAAAGTATCATCCAGTAGAATTTGCAGCTATTCTGCATAAAAAGTTTGTATTCATCCATCCTTTTAAAGATGGCAACGGTAGGGTCGCTAGACTATTGATGAATACAGCATTAATACAAGATGGATATCTGCCAGCATTAATTCCCCCAATCTTACGAAGTGAATATATTTCATTACTTGAAAAGGCACATGAAGATGATGGTCCATTTATTAACTTTATTATAGAAAGAGAGCTAGAATCGCAAAAGGATTTTTTACGTCTTCTTCATATACCACTGCCTAAGCTAGAGCAAGATAATGGTGAAATGAAGATGGAATAATAAAGTATCCTTGAATTAATGTGAACTAGGAGAGGTTATATAAGACGTAGATAAATAGGAATTTGTGAAGGAGAATACATGGTGACAAAAATGAATGATAATAAATGTGAATTAATACAAAACTTAGATAAGTTGCATACAACCGAGTTGGGAGTTGGACGAATTAAAAAGAATCTTTCTTTAGATGTGGATGATGTAGTGAATTGGTGTAGCGGTAAAATACTAAGTTCCAATGCTATTATAGTTAGAAGGGGTAAGAACTGGTACATAGACATAGATGATTGTGAAATAACAGTTAATGCATATAGTTATACCATTATTACCGCTCATAAGATAAATAAATAGATGGGGGATTCTTATGAAAGATTGATAAATTCTAATTTGTTTAAGAGATGAATTGATTTACTAAATTAGTAGTTATGAGAGGGATGATATTATGATATATGCAAAATGTATTAGAGAATCTCAAATTGCCAAAAGTGTCTCTGAGTTTCAGAAGAGACAGAATGAAGAAAATCATGTCTATTGCATAGGGCAAACGACAGTGTCAAAAAATGGATGTGACATATTATACTGTGTACCTTTAAATTTTATTTATGATTGCTTAAAGTATGGTAGATATATCGCAATAATAGATGTGGATGATGACAGTTTAGAATACCCATATAAAAGCAGTTATATGGGGCTTCAACGATATACTTCTGAACAACTAGTAATTAATATTATGGATTCACAAGACGAACAAACTATAGATTATATATTTAATGAGGTCGGGGATGCAGATTTAGTACATGATGGATATGTGCATACCCTTCCTGATAATATACAAAAATACTTTAGAAAAAAGCAGGAAAACTGTTGATGTAATGATTAGTAAAATTCCAATTTATTGGTGAAATTATGGAGCAATCTTAAGAATAAACTTTATATATTATTTTATATGTTACCAAACCTTGCACTAATGTGTAGGGTTTTTTTAAGTGTGCCCAGCATGGGCAACAACTTGGTGGTGAAAGTCCACTACGGGCTTGGTAGTAGGAACCGTTAGCTGAAGGCAAGGGTGTCCATGGCGACGTGGAATCTGAAGGAAGCCGAAGGCAAAATCCTGAACCGACGAACAGAAATCACATAAGGCTGATTTAGGGAGGATGAGTTTGCTTAACAAAACAAAGTCCAATACTACCCGAACTCTTTACAGTAAATGTGACGGTTACATGGGAGGAAGGTTGTTGTTCTTACCTGGGGAGGTCTCATGGACATGGGAAAACAGAGTATGAACCATGGTTG
>NZ_FQTY01000008.1 GCF_900128955.1 Tissierella praeacuta DSM 18095 | reverse complement strand
GAATTCGAATGATAACATGGAAAAGTTGGAAGAAGGTCAAGACGAAATTTGTTAACCTTAAGAAACTGGGAGTAGCAAGAGAAAAGGCATGGGAATGGGCAAATACAAGAAAAGGCTACTGGCATACGGCCAATAGCTGGATTCTTGCAACAACCCTAACCAATGCTAGGTTTGAAAAACAAGGTTATTTAAGTTTTCTTAAATATTACCTTGAAGTTAAAGTGTAAACTATGAAACCGCCGTATACCGAACGGTACGTACGGTGGTGAGGGAGGTCGGTAAATAAATTAATTATTTACCTCCTACCCGATTGCAAGAAAGTCAAGATAGAATTGTTCTTTAGCTAATTTTTGGATTTCATTATATCTTCCATTTCTTATTGTTACTTCTTTATACTTAGAAATGATATGTTGTGCTCTAGATTTTTTCTTTTTTATAATTAAATAAGGTTCGATATCTTGTAAAAGTTGTATAGCTTCATTATATATTATTGTATATGTATAAGAGTTTTTATGTTTTTCTTCATTATAATTTTTTTTAGTAGTAATCTTACCAGACTTAACTGTATTTTTAACCCATTCCAATAATTCTAAATCTGTAGAAGAAATTGAAACACATGGAGAATGATATTGATTTTTATGGAATCTTGTAAGCATAATACTACCTTCTCCATCAATAATACCAGCTATATAAGCTTTTTCAGTATTAGTCATTGATACACCTCCTGTAAACTGATGTTCTAAAGATATTATATAATAGATTTTATTAACTGTAAATAAGATAAATTTATAAGGGAATCATTTACGATTATTTGAAAAGATATATGGGGAAGGATTTATCCAAAACACTTTTAACCTCGCTATTTTAATCTATTCCTTCTCTATCAAACAAATCATCTTAATATGAGTTGGAATTTAAATTTTTATCAAAACTACTCATATGAACACAATTTCTTTTAGTATCTTTATTTTGTTTTTATTTACTTAAAGTTAGAATTAAGAGAATCTTTGTTTGAGAAATATGTGATATGTGAAAATCATATAAAATCCATTGATTTAATCCAGCAGTTTATATTATAGCTAAAAGAGCAGTAGAAGATTTAGAATTATCAAGTGATGAAGAAATAATTAATATATAGACAAAGAATACAGAGTTATGTATAGTAAGAATATAGAGTTATGTATAGTAAGAATATATCGCTAGGAGTTGAAAATCTTATTTATACCATAAATTGGGGGGGAAGAAATGATTAAAAAAAAATCTGGGAAACCAGTAATTGCATTGCTATTTATATTAAGTGCCAGTTTGTTAATTGGTTGTGAAACCAAGGGAAAACAAAACTTATCTGTTTTAGGAATGAATACAAAGGAGATAGGAAGTAGTAAGGGTAAATTTAATGAATTGGTAGAGTTTTATGAAGTATATAATAGGGAGAATATATTAAACTTAGATGATGTTTATACAGATCATTATCATTTTCAAGAAAATCATAATGGAAATGTCTATTTAATACGGAGAATTGAGCCTGTTTTAGGTGAAGAATGGACAGATGACAATTGGACAGACGAATTATGGAGATATGATAAGAACAATAAAGGGGAAAAACTATATACATGTCAAGGTCTTGATTTTAGAGTAAGTCTAAATGAAAAATATATATCTATTACAGATTATGATGAACTATGTATCATTGACCTAGAAGGCAATAAAGTCAAAAAATATACTATTGAAGAACTAAGTAATGGTAAATATAGAAATGAAGATGAATTGAATGTTAACATGCAAGGATGGTCAAATGATAGTCTAAATTTTTGGGTAGGAATAAATGATCTTTGGTTACCTTTAAAACTATTTAAAATAAATGTTGTTGACTGGAGTATAACAGAATATGATATTATCCAATTATCTATTGTTGGTACTGAATTTATGCTTAACCCCAACACTGGGAAAATAGTTTTTAGTGATTTTCCAATTACATTTGACATGGATGATTTGTCTGAGTTTGAAATGTCTAAAGAAAAAATAACCTTATTTTATTATGATTTAGTAGAGAAAAAGATTACATCAATAGATTCGTCAGTTGGAAAGATGTTCAATGCTGAGTGGATAGACGATTTTACAATTGAATATGATAATCCAAAAGGTCAAGATAGAATAAGATATAAGTTAAAAGATTAATCTAAAAGATATAATAATCTTTTTTCCTTTTACCCTACTTAGTACATGGGAGATGGATTGAGTTGTTAGAGAAGGAATAGGTTGAAATAAGGTGAAAATAATTTAGTGTTAATGAAATATTGCTACAATAAAAACTCCTTGATTTCAAGGGGTTTTGTTTATCTTTAGAGATAAATTTAATAGAAATGTTAATATACTGGTAGAATAAAGGCAATCAAGGATATATAATTAAAATAATAGATATATTGCATAGTTGATATAATGGACAGATTTATAAAATTATATATATAAATAGTATTGGGAGTGGTTAATGATGAATTATAGAAAAATTGACCTTGATTGCAGTAATATTGATAAAAAATTAGAACTGATTTTAATACAGATTGCAAAATGGCATAATCTCACGCCGAAGCTATGGATATCAGATTATAAAGTTTCCACCACAGATATAGAAGAAACAGTACAAAAAATTCAAAATACAAGAAATGAAGATTTGCTGCTTGTTATTGCAGAAGATGACCAAAGGCATATACAGGGATTTATATGGGCTTGCAAACAAGAGAAATCTCAAGAGAGTGTTATGATTTTATCTTTATATGTAACAGAGGATTATAGAGGTAAAGGGGTAGCTACAAATCTAAAAATATTATTAGAAGAATGGTGTCGGCTTGAAGGAATAAAAACAATAGAGACAACAGTACATTATAAGAATAATAGTATGATGGCATTAAATCGAAAACTTGGATATACTCCTGGAATGGTACATATGGTAAAAAAGATATAAGAAAAATATTTTATAAAAGACAAAACATAACAAAAAAAGTCGGGAAGAATTACTTGAAGAGAGATAAGATATATTTACAGATAGGGGTGATGAATATGGGTTGGGTTGAAGGAATTGGTAAAGCCATTGACTATATTGAGAATAATATTACAGAGGAAATTTCAATAGAAGATATTGCAGAAAAAGCATTTATCTCTCCATTTTATTTTCAAAAAGGATTTGCAATGCTTTGTGGTTTTACAGTTGGAGAATACATTAGACAACGTAGGCTTGCCCTTGCTGGTAGTGAACTTATTTCTACTGATGAAAAGATTATTGACATTGCAGTGAAATATGGATACACCTCACCAGATAGCTTTACAAAGGCTTTTACCCGATTTCATGGTGTTACACCTACTGCTGTTCGAAAAGATGAAGCAATGGTTAAATCATTTGCTCCACTAAAAATCAAATTCTCTTTGGAAGGTGGTTATATTATGGATTACAAAATTGTTGAAAAGGATTCATTCACTATTATGGGTGTATCAAGGATGTTTAAGTATGATAATGCAACTGTGAAAATTCCACAGTTTTGGACAGAGCATTATGAAACAGGAAAGGGTAAGTTTGTATGTGGAATGTATGGAATATGTATAGATGAAAGTATGATGAACTCAGATGAATTCCAATATCTAATTGCAGATAACTATAATCCATCTATGGAAATACCTGATGGTTTTATTACAAAGGTAATACCTAAACATACTTGGGCTATTTTTGCTTGTAAGGGTGCAATGCCAAAATCTTTGCAAGATGTAACTAAAAAAATTTTCTCAGAATGGTTGCCTAATTGTAAGGATTATGAAATTGCAGCAGGTTATAATATTGAAATGTATACTAATATATCTGATTATCCACAGGGGAATCAGGATGAAAACTATTATAGTGAAATTTGGATTCCTGTTAAAGAAAAATAATTATGTAGGTAAGCTTATAAACAGTAAAACTCACTGATTTTAAGGCCACCATGCTTTAGATCAGTGGGTTATTTTTTATTTGAAATATATTTTAAAACTAATAAAATTTTGATATGAAGATAAAATATGTTATACTCAAATCAAAATGGGGGTATGATGGATGGAACTTAGAGATATTTCCAATGGCAGGAAAGGTAGAGTTAAGATAGGCATTCCAAAGGAACGTGCAGCATATATGAAGAACAAATAGTATTAATCGGCAAGGAAGATATAATAATCCTAAGAAAAAGCTTCTTTCGAAATTTTAAGAGTAGAACTTGCAAATAATAAGAACTTGGCTATTAATCAAGTTTTTTATGCTCGCCAAATAATTACATAATAGCAAAAAAAGTACAGTAAATACAATATATCCAAATTTTGAGTAGGAAATATTTTATTAATGATTAGAACAAATGGCAATATGGAAATATCCTTCTTGACAAAATAAGCATAATTTGTTAATTTGATTTAGTGAATACTTAATTAAATTAAAGGAGGAAGGGTATGGATACAATAGAAATCATTCATGCAATTACAGAGCCTACAAGATTTCGCTTGTTGCAGCTTCTTTTTGAACATCATTACTGTGTTCGTGCGTTATCAAAGAAGTTGGAAATTACTGAATCAGCTGTATCACAACATATGCGTATTCTAAAAAAATATCAAGTTGTCTATGGAGTAAAAATAGGCTATCAAGTACATTATAGAGTAGATAGGCATCGTCTTTCTTCTCTTTTAGAAGGAGCATTACATGGAATTTTACAATATCCATCTGAAACTGAAATAACAAGGGATTGCTCCTGTGAATTTATTTCAGAATGTATCAGAAGGGATTCTAAAATTTTGGAGGAGCAGGAATATGGAAAATAATTATTTAGTAGAGAAAAAACCTCTAAATGCCTTGCTTATTTTTGCTTTGCCTATTATTATCGGGAATTTATTTCAACAAACATATACAATGGCAGATTCCGCCATTGTAGGACGATTCGTTAGTGAGCAGGCATTGGCTGCCGTTGGAGCTTCTTATTCTCTTACTAATATATTTATTTGTATTGCAATGGGTGGTGGAATTGGTGCATCTGTTACAGTAAGCAGATATTTTGGTTCAAAAGAGTACAATAAAATGAAACTGGCTGTTTTTACGTCTTTTATATCATTTTTATTGATTAGTATTTTACTAGGAGGATTTGGATTGTTGTTCAGTAAAGATATTATGATCCTTATGAATACGCCTAGGGATGTTCTTGATATGTCAGTAAAATATTTGAATATTTATTTTCTGGGTTTGCCATTTCTTTTTATGTATAATGTGTTGTCCTGTATGTTTAATGCCCTTGGAAAATCTAAGATACCATTGTATTTTTTAATATTTTCATCTATTTTCAATATTGTATTAGATTTTATACTTGTAACACAATTTCACATGGGTGTTACTGGTGTAGCATGGGCAACTTTAATTGCACAAGGAATTTCTTCTGTTTTATCATTTCTAGTTTTTATAAGGAAATTAAAAGAGTTGCAATGCGGACATACAAAAGTTTTTGATAAGGCAGAACTGTGGAATATAACTAAAATTGCCTTGCCATCTATTTTCCAGCAATCTACGGTTTCCATTGGTATGATGTTAGTACAGTCTGTTGTAAATAGCTTTGGTTCAGAAACATTGGCTGGTTTCTCTGCTGCCATGCGGATTGAGTCAATTTGTGTAGTTCCTATGGCAGGGATTGGGAATGCATTATCCTCTTATACAGCACAGAATATAGGAGCAAATAAGCAAGAACGTGTAATAGAAGGTCATTACATAGCTAATAGAATGGTACTTGTTTGCGGGGCAATTATTTGTTTTGTATTACAGTGTTTTAACTATCAGATTATTTCCCTTTTTCTCGGAGTTGATGGAACTAATGTGGCTATTTCTACAGGAGAATCTTATCTAGCTTTTATGGGCTGGTTCTTCTGTTTGCTTGGATTTAAAATGTCAGTAGATGGTTTGTTGCGTGGAGCTGGAGATATGAAGATGTTTACTATTGCAAATATAGTAAATCTCTTTATTCGTGTACTTCTTTCCGTTACTTTGGCTCCCAGATATGGAGTTGCAATGGTATGGTATGCTGTTCCCATCGGCTGGTTAGCAAATTGGATTATTTCTTCTGTACAGTACAGCAGGGGAAAATGGAAACAAATTTACTCATAGATTTCTTTTCTCGAGTATTTTTATGAAAATACCATATGATTGTGATATTTATTTTGAATTTGAAAAACATTTTATGTGATTTATAATATAACCTTCTTTTGCTTTATAATAAGGTAAGCAAGCCCACTTACTTTAGCAAAGGAAGGTTTTTTGATTTAAAGATTTATTAAAGGCAACTCTATATATTTATAATTCGTCATTAATATGGTCAATTCTTTTTTAATAAAATATTTATTTTCCATAAAAATTTTAAATAGTTTAGATGAGAATATTATATTATAATATCTGAATTGATTGCTTTAATTATTTTTAATATGTTATTTAATAATACAGATAAGATGAATATAAACTTTTATCGAAAATCCTAAACTTTTGTCTAAACTGTTGACATACTTTGTGAATTATATTATAATTTAGAAAATTTAAAATATTATATCAAGGAGGATGAGAAATTGAAAAAGACAGCTCGTAAGCCATATTTATGGGAAGCATTGCTATCATTTATATTCCTAATCATTATTATGGGCGTTAGTATCTCATTTTATGAGGCTAATCCACATATTCCAATGCTTATAGGAACTTTATTTGCATCACTTATAGCAATAAAGATTGGTTTTAATTGGAATGAAATTCAAAAGGCAATGTTTGATGGTATTTATCAAGCTTTACAAGCAGTTATTATTTTAGCAATTATAGGTGTTCTTATTGGATTATGGTTGTTATCTGGTGTAGTTCCCAATATGATTTATTATGGATTAGGGATTTTAAAACCTGGAATTTTCTTAGTGGCAACTGTTCTTATTTGTTCAATTACGTCCTTAGCTACAGGTACTAGTTGGGGTACTGCTGGAACTATTGGTATTGCTTTAATAGGAATTGCCAAGGGATTGGGTATACCTGTACCAGTAGCAGCAGGTGCTATTATTTCTGGTGCATATTTTGGGGATAAGATGTCACCTTTATCAGATACAACAAATTTAGCACCAGCAGTATCTGGAACAGATGTATTTACTCATGTAAAAAACATGGTTCCTAGTACATTAACTTCTTATGGTATTACTTTAGTAATATTTTTGATTATGGGATTCAAATATGGCGGTGGAGGTGTTGATATTTCAGGGATAAATGCCATTAGAGAGGGAATTTCTTCTTCATTTAATATATCCCCCTTATTATTGATACCTCCTATAGCTGTAATAGTATCTATAGCTTTCAAGGTACCTGCAATACCTGGGATTACCATTGGTATAGTACTTGGAGGAATTCTTGGTGTAATTATGCAAGGTGCGCATCTTGGAGATTTATTAACTGCGGCATATAGTGGATTTAAATCAGAAACAGGAATTGAAATGATAGATGAGTTATTATCTGCTGGAGGATTGGAAGGTATGATGTATTCCATATCACTTACAATTATAGCCATGATGTTTGGAGGTATAATGGAAAAGACTGGACAGCTTGAGGTTATAGTAGGATCTATGCTAAAGAGAGTAAAACGTATAGGTTCATTGGTGACTATGACCATATTTACCTGTGTAGTTAGTAATGCAACAATGCCGGAGCAATATATTTCAATAGTAGTACCAGGCAGAATGTATGCCAACTCATATAGAGAAAAAGGTTTACATCCTAAGGTCTTATCTAATACTTTAGAAAGTGCTGGAACCCTTACTTCTGCCCTTATACCTTGGAATACATGTGGTGCCTTCCTTTATAGTATTCTGGGAGTTACGGCATTTGAATATGGTAGATATGCATTTTTTAATTATTTAACTCCTATAATAGTTATTATATTTGCATATTTAGGACTAAATTTACCTAAAATAGAAGATGACCCTGATACGGTAATAGGTTTTGAAAAGGAAAGAATATAAATTGAATTTTAATAAGTAAAATAATAAAAGCTCTAAAGGGTTTGCCTATTAGAGTTTTTATTATTGTTGATAATATTTATAAAACCATGTAATATATTATCTATAAACAATATTATACTACAAGTTGAAAATATAATAAGTATTTAATAATATAGAATATTAGAATAATAAGGGTTGAATAGAGAGGGATATATGGAAAGATTTAAATTACTATTGAAGAAAAATGGAACAAAACTTTTAAAGCTAATTTTTATAATCCTTATAGTAGGAGTTATAATTAGTAGTGGAGTCAGGGAATTAAAATCTATAGACTATGCGAAAACAATCTCTATAATTAGAGAATTTCCTATAAGTAGTATACTAATATTTACTGTTCTAGGTATGATAGCAGTATCATCAATGAGTTTATACGACTTTGCAATAGCAAAATATTTAAATCTTAATATTAAAGCTATAACCATATTCAGTATTACTTTTGTTGCCAATACGATAAATAATATTTCAGGTTTAGGAGGATTAACAGGGGCTTCTATTAGAACTATGTTATTTAAAAATAGCACAGATACTAAAGAAGAGATAATAGATTATAATTTATTATTAATTCCGGCAACAGGTATAGGTCTGTCTATTATGATGATTATTTCATTAGTTAAATATCAATATATAGTTCCAATTGTGGAGAAATATAGACTTATTACTATAGCAATTGCTAT
Organism: Tissierella praeacuta DSM 18095; assembly: GCF_900128955.1. GTDB lineage: Bacteria > Bacillota > Clostridia > Tissierellales > Tissierellaceae > Tissierella > Tissierella praeacuta. The sequence goes on along the minus strand of NZ_FQTY01000008.1, from coordinate 77,129 downwards.
TTTTTTAATATATTTTTTAATATATTTTTTTATAGATAAAATTTTTTATAAATTGAATAAAGAGCTAATAAACCAAAGAAATCCCGGTAGAACAATATTAAGGACAAAGTTATTATTATTTTCTTTTATAGATTGGATGGTTGCCTTTAGTCTATTTTTTATTATTGTAAGACAATTTAATAAAATTCTTAATTTCCAGATTATATTTATTGTTTTTACCTTAGGATCTATAGCGGGAATTTTAAGTTTATTGCCAAGCGGTGTTGGCTCATTTGATTTAATGGTATTATTAGGATTTCAGTACTATGGTATGATGACAGAAGATGTTTTGGCTATTTTAATATTATATAGAACTTTTTACTATGTAATACCTCTAATAATAGGTATAGTTTTTACTTTAATAGTACAATCCAAAAGTGAAAACAAGTTAATTCAATTTATTAAAATATCTAGGATAAAAGATTTTATAAATAAAGCATCTGTCATCACAAATCTGTTGTTATCTATATTGATATTATCAAGTGGAGTAATCTTATTATTATCAGCCTTAATTCCAGGAATAATAGATAGGGTTAAAATAGCCTCAAGACTTTTATCTTTTCCAATTTTACAACTATCACGTCAACTGTCTATATGTGTGGGTATATTACTAATAGCAATTTCTCGACAAATAAGAATGAAAGTAAAACGAAGTTATAAGATTACCATGTGGTTACTACTTTTAGGTGCCATATTTACATTAATAAAGGGATTTGATTATGAAGAAACAATTTTTTTAGTTCTAGTTCTAATAATACTGAAGATGTCTAAGGAAAGTTTTTATAGAAAGAGTCTACCAATTGATTGGTTCAAATCTTTTCTAACTATGATACTAGCATTTATAGGAATCTTAGGTTATATGAAAATGGGTCATAAAATACTGCGAGATTTTATAAAGGTTGAGTATTTTAAGACTCTAATATTAAGAGGTTCTTCATGGAATATTCTTGGTGGTATTATTGCTTATGGACTTTTGATTATTTTTGTTATTTACTATGAATTGACAAAGGATAGAATAACAAAAGATTCTAGATATGAAGAAGTTGATGAGGAAAAGCTATATAAATTTTTACAAGAATATGAGGGCAACTTTTCTACTCATTTTATATTTTTGAAGGATAAGCATTTATTTTGGTCTAGTAACAATAAAGTTTTAATTCAATATGAGATAAGTCATAATCTTGCAATAGTTTTAGGAGATCCAATTGGAGATCAACAGTATTTTGATGAAGCTTTAATAGAGTTTCAGGATTTTATAGATGAATATGGATATAAATCTGTTTTTTATCAGGCCAGTGACAAATTGTTACCCTTTTATCATGATCATGGATATTATTTTTTTAAATTAGGAGAAACGGGATTAGTAGAGCTGGATAATTTTGACATAAATAGTCCCAAAAGTAGAGATTTTAGAAATATACTTAGACGATTTGAAAAGGATGGCTTTATTTTTAAATTTTATAATGAGGGTTCCATAGATGAAAATTTACTTCTATCTCTAAAAGAAGTTTCTGATGAATGGTTAGATAATAGAGAAGAAATGGGGTTTTCACTTGGGTGGTTTAATAAGGAGTATTTAAATAAATCTAAAATAGGAATTATAAAGAATAAGGAAACTGAAGACATAATAGCATTTGCATCTGTAAGTCCTAGTTATGATAATAATAATTCAGCTTCAATTGATTTAATGCGATTTAAGAAAAATGTACCTAGTAATACTATGACCTTTTTAATATTAAATTTATTGTTGAAATTTAAAGAAGATAATTATAAATTATTTAATTTAGGAATGGCACCTCTTTCAAATGTTGGTATAACTCAAAATGCCCATATACAAGAAAGAATGGCTCATCTAGTGTTTAAATATGGTAAACATTTTTACAGTTTTGATGGATTAAGAAAATATAAAAATAAATTTGATCCAAGATGGGAAGCTAGATACTTAATTTATGAAGATTTTACTTTATTACCATCTTCATTGATAGAGGTTACATGGCTGATTCATTCAAAGAAGAAAAGGTCTTAAAGAAATGAGTGAACATATAGAAATGAAAATACTAAAAACTATTTCCACTATTGATAGTTTAAACATAGAAGAATTAAATGTTCTAAATATTGGTGTTGAAATACAAGATTTTACAGAACCTAATTTATCCATGACTGAAGTAAATAAAATAACAAATAAATATAAAAATTTATTTAAAGGCTTTAATAATATTAGAGCTTTACATGGACCCTTTTTAGATTTAAAACCCTCAAGTCCAGACAAACTAATTAGGCAAGTAAGTCAGAGTAGATATTTATATACTTTAAAAGCAGCTAAAGAACTGGATATAGACTATTTAATATTTCATAGTCAAATAAATCCATATTTAAATCAGCCATTTCTAAGGAAATTAAACAATATTCAAAATAAAGAATTTTGGGAAGAAATATTGAAAGAAGTGCCAGATTATAAGGGGATAATATTGTTAGAAAATATATTTGAAGAAACTCCAATGATGTTAAAGGAATTAATAGAAACCATAAGTTTGCCTAATATTAAAGTTAATTTAGATATAGGACATGCTAAATTGGGAAAGGTTTCACTAGAAGAATGGATAAGAGAACTTAAGGAATATATAGTATATGTTCATATACATTCTAATGATGGATTATATGATGAGCATCAGAGTCCAACTCAAGAAGAGATAAGAAGTTTATATTCTATATTAGATAAATATGGTTTAAATCCAGTATTGTCTTTGGAATATAAGGTAGATAATTTAAGAAAAGAAATAGAAAGATATAGGTAGGAGGAAAAAATATGGCAAATATTATGGTACAAGGAACCACATCTTCCGCAGGAAAGAGTCTTATGTGTACAGGACTTTGCAGGATATTTAAAGAAGATGGATACAAGGTTTATCCATTTAAATCCCAAAACATGTCATCAAAATATTATACCACAAAAGAAGGATATAAAATAAGCACTGCTCAAACTTTACAGGCAATAGCTGGAGGGCTTGAACCACATCCAAATATGAATCCAATCTTACTTATACCAAAATCAGATAAAGGGTCTATGGTTGTTATAAAAGGCGAGGATAAAGAAGATATGGAAGCAGTAGAATATTTTAAATATAAAAGTAGTCTTAGACCAATGATACTTAATATATATAAAGAGATAGAAAGAGAAAATGATATTGTAGTTATAGAAGGAGCAGGTAGCCCGACAGAAATAAACCTAAAACAAAACGATATAGTAAATATGGGAATGGCGGAGATGGCAGATGCTCCAGTGCTTTTAGTTGCAGATATAGATAGGGGAGGAGTATTTGCATCCCTTTATGGTACTGTAATGCTATTGGAAGAACATGAAAGGAAGAGAATAAAGGGACTTATAATAAATAAGTTCAGGGGAGATAAGACACTTTTAGATTCTGGTATAAAAATGATTGAAGAATTATTAGATATACCAGTAATAGGTACTATACCTTTTTCACATTTTGAATTAGTGGATGAAGATAGTCTAGTTGATTACGAAAAGCAATGTAATACAAGTCTACAAACGGAAGAGCAGATGGAAGAAGAGTTAAATAAATTAGCTGCCATATTACGAGAAAATATGGATATAGATTATATTTATAAAATAATGAGAATTAATAGGACAATCAATGGTTAACAAAGGACAATTAACAATGTAAGTGCCACTTATGGTGGCTGTTAAGGAGAAATTAATATGTTAATTAGTATAATATTAGGAGTTATATTAGATTTTGCTGTAGGAGATCCATATAGTTTTCCTCATCCTGTAAAACTTATGGGAAGAATTATTTCTTTTGAAGAAAAAATAGCTAGAAAGATTACTAAATCAAATAAAGGACTAAAACTTTCAGGATTTATTATAGTTATAGTTAATATTTCTATTGGCTTTTTTATGCCATATATATTATTAAAAACCATAAAACAATATAAAACCATTTATACCATAGTAAATACTTACCTAATATATACATGTATAGCAGCAAGATGCTTACATGATGAGGCTATAAAAGTATCAAAGGCTTTAGATATAGGTATAGAAGAGGCTAGGACAAGGCTTTCGTATATAGTTGGCAGAGAAACTAAAAACCTTTCGGAAGAAGAAATCATAAGGGCAACAGTTGAAACCGTAGCAGAGAATACCTCTGATGGAGTCATTGCACCTTTATTTTATATAATATTTTTAGGAGCATCAGGAGGACTAGCATATAAGTTTGTTAATACTATGGATTCAATGTTAGGATATAAGAATGAAAAATATATAGATTTAGGCTTTTTCCCTGCAAAGGTAGATGATATATTTAATTACATTCCTGCTAGGATTACTGGAGTATTTATGTGTATTGGTTCTATATTTAGATTTAATATAAGAAATGGTTTTAAAATCATGATTAGAGATAGAAAAAATCATAAAAGCCCCAATTGTGCATATCCAGAAGGAGCTGTTGCAGGACTTTTAGATATTCAGTTGGGAGGAGATAATTATTATCATGGCAAGCTTGTTAAAAAGCCAAATATAGGAGATAAGATTAAAAAAATTAGTAGGGCAGATATAAGGAATACTATAGAAATTATGTATAGAAGTGAGATGGTATTTTTACTTATTTATATTTTAATTTTTTGTCTATAAAAATATCTTGTATTAAATATAATTTTATGATAGCATTTAAAATGAAAAATTAATTGAATATATTAGGTTCTATACAAGAATAATAGGGAAATGGGTGGAAACCCCATACAGCCCCCGCTACTGTAAGTGATGATGAAATCAACTTATGCCACCGGAAAATAAAATCTGGGAAGGCGTTGACAGTAAAATGATTCACAAGTCAGGAGACCTGCCTAATATTATCAAAGTGACCTTCGGAGGGAAGGAAAAACTTAAACTATATAACTATAGTTAATTTATTATGATTTCCATCCCTAATCTATTTCAGGTTAGGGATTTTCTATTTTCCTCATAGGTCATCTACAAAGAAATAAAGGGTTTATCCTTTATAAATAAATGTGAGGTGATTTTATGAAAAAGAAATTATTAATGGGGGTTGCTTTATTTGTTTTAATTATAACCCCACAGATGGCACATGCAATGCATATTATGGAAGGATTTCTACCTCTTAAATGGGCAATTGTATGGGCAGTATTGACTTTACCATTTTTAGTTATTGGATTTAAAAGATTGGGAAAAAGTTTGAAACAAGGACAGGATCAAAAGATGCTTCTAGGATTAGTAGGAGGATTTGCATTTGTTTTATCTGCTCTTAAGATTCCTTCTGTTACTGGTTCTTGCTCCCATCCAACAGGTGTAGGACTAGGTGCAATATTATTTGGGCCAACAACTATGACTGTCATAGGAATCATTGTATTATTATTTCAAGCATTATTATTAGCCCACGGAGGAATTACCACATTAGGAGCAAATTCATTTTCAATGGCTGTAGTAGGACCCCTTGTTTCCTATGGTATTTACAAGGCATTAGGTAAGGAAGGAAAAAATAAGAGTTTAGCTGTTTTCTTAGCTGCAGCATTGGGAGATTTGGCTACTTATGTAATTACATCAATTCAACTTTCCTTCGCATTTCCAGATGCTACAGGAGGATTTGCTGCATCTCTTACTAAATTTATGTCTGTATTTGCTGTTACACAAATACCATTGGCAATTGTTGAAGGAATAATAACTTTAATGGTATTTAACCTTATTCAAGAATATAGAAAAGAAGGAGTGCTTAAAATTGAAGAGTCTATTTAAACAAAACATTATTTTATTACTTTTAATAATGATAATAATAATCACTCCCTTAATTCTCAAAGGAGATTCAGAGTTTGAAGGTGCAGATGGAGAGGCAGAAGGAGTAATACAAGAAATAAGTCCTGATTATGAGCCCTGGTTTGAATCGTTATGGGAGCCACCAAGTGGGGAGATAGAGAGTTTGCTTTTTTCTCTTCAAGTTGCCATAGGGGCAGGTCTTATGGGATATATTTTCGGTGTATTAAAGGAAAGACGCAAAGTTGCTGCTAATAGATAGATATGCATATACTAATAAACTAAAGGATTATCCTCCACAGGTAAAGATTATTTTTGCCTGTGGAGGAATAGTATTACCAAGATTAATTAATAACTATTATTTTGACTTGCTAACTATTACTATTATGGTGACTTTGGTTGTACTCATAGCTAAAGTACCATTTAAAAACTATTTTAAGATGCTTCTTTTGCCTATTTCTTTTTTAATAATTAGTTTAATCACAATAATGGTTTCAATTAATGGTGATAATTATCTTCATTATCTTAGGATTGGGAATATGTATATTGGTATAACTAAAACCTCTCTATTTACTGTAACTAAATTGTTTACTACAGTATTATCATCTTTAACATCTGTATATTTTTTAATATTAACTACTCCAATAATTGACATTATCAAAGTTTTAAAAAGGACAAAGATACCTAGTTTGTTTATAGAATTGATGGTACTAATTTATAGAAGTATATTTATATTTATTGAGGAAGCAAGTAATATCTATCTGGCACAAACTATGAAATTTGGTTATGAAAATAATAAAAATACATTAAAATCTACATCTTTATTAATTAGAAATCTCTTTCTTAGGGTATTTTTAAAATATAGAGAAATGAATATATCTCTGGAATGTAAATTATATGATGGGGATTTTAAACTAGGTGATTAAATGATAAAAGTAGAAAATCTATATTATGAATATGAGGATGGTACAAAAGCACTAAATAACATAAATATGGATATGTCAAAGGGCAAAGTAATAGGAATTATTGGAGCTAATGGTTCAGGTAAATCTACTTTGTTTCTAAATATTATGGGTATTCTTAGACCTAGTAAAGGTTTTGTAAAATATAATGATATTCCTATAAAATATAGTAAATCCTATTTAAGAGAATATAGAAAACAAGTGAATATTGTATTTCAAAATCCAGAGCACCAAATATTTTATTCTAATGTATTTGATGATATAGCGTTTTCTCTAAGAAATATTGGTATATCTGAGGATATAATAAAGGAAAAGGTAGTTCATGCACTTGATGAAGTTAATGGTCTTGATTTAGCCAATAAACCGGTACATTTTTTAAGTTATGGACAGAAGAAAAGAGTTGCTATTGCTGGTGTATTGGTTATGAATTCTAGGGTGCTGTTATTAGATGAGCCTACAGCTGGACTTGATCCTTATATGAGCAAACAGATGAAAGGTATAATCAATGAAATAAGTAAAGAGAAAAATATTATAATATCAAGTCATGATATGGATTTAATTTATGATATATGTGACTATATATATATACTTAGAAAAGGTAGTATTATTGGAGAAGGAATACCACAAGAAACTTTTTTGAAAGATAATTTAGTAGATGAAGCATATTTAGTAAAGCCTTGGTTAATTAGAATACATGAGAAATTTGGTACACCTTTGTTTAAGAATGAAGAAGATTTTATAGCATATAATGGAAAGGAGAACCTATGAAAAAAGGAATAATAGTGGCAAGTTTTGGAACAACTCATGAAAACACTCGTAAACTTTGTATTGAAAGTATAGAAAATATAATAAAAGAAAAATATAAGGAGTATTTGGTTCTTAGAGCCTTTACTTCAGGGATGGTTATTAATATTTTAAAAAAAAGGGATGGAATTAATGTTTTTAATCCTAAGGAAGCTATAGAGGAAATGAAGGCTCAAGGTGTGGATGAAATATATATTCAACCACTTCATATAATTCCGGGTCATGAATATGAAAAACTCACTAAATATAATCTAAAGGTAGGACTACCCTTATTAAGTTTAAGAGATGATAATATAAAAATTGCCGAAGAAATAGGAAGTAATGAATTAAATGTAAATGAGGCAATGGTATTTATGGGACATGGTTCTGATCATAAGGCAGATATTGCCTATGAAAATTTAGAAAATATTTATCATGAAAAGGGTTTTACAAATGTGTTTATTGGTACAGTAGAAGGTAGAAAAACAATTGATGATATCATAATAGATTTAAAAGGAAAGAATATTAAAAAAGTTAAGCTTAGACCATTTATGTTAGTAGCAGGAGATCATGCAATAAACGATATGGCGTCTGAGGATGAAGATTCTTGGAAATCAATACTTGAAAAAGAAGGATATGAAGTTGAAGTAAGTCTTAAAGGTCTTGGAGAGTATAAAATTATCCAAGATATATTTCTAGAGCATCTTGAGGATATAATAGGAGAGAAATAATGAAAAAACTATATGGAATTGGCACAGGACCAGGAGATAAGGAGCTTTTAACCATTAAAGCTGTTAAAGCTATGGAAGATTCATCAGTTATATTTGCCCCAAATAATAGGGGGAAAAACATGGCTATAGATACTGCAAGAGATTTTATCCAAGATAAACCAATAATCTTTATTGATTTTCCCATGGGAAATGTTACTAGAGAGGACTATAAAAAAGCTTCTGAATTAATATTGGAAAAAATACCTGAAGGTGCTATAGGCTCATTTCTTACTATAGGTGATCCTATGATTTATAGTACATTTATATATATTATGGAAGAATTAGAAGGTAAGGATATAGATATAGAAATAATATCAGGAATTCCATCCTTTGTGGCAGCGGCAGGAAAGAGTAGGACTCCCATAACTTTAAAAGGAGAAAATTTTATATTATGTGATGAGTTTAAAGAGGAATTGCTAGAGAATATAGATTCAATAGCTATATTAAAAACCATAAAAGAAAAGGAGAATATACTAAATGCATTAGAAGGTAATGGCTTTAGTTATAAATATATTAAAAGAGCTACCTTGGAAGAACAGGAAATATTAAGTGATAAAGAAGATATATTAAATGATAAGGACTATATATCATTGATTATAGCTAGAAAAGACTAATATATTTAATTTGATATTTTAAATTATACAAAGAAGGTGATAAAATGGAGCATGGAGGAGACTTACTATCATATGAAGGATGCTATGATGGTGAGTTAATAGATTACAGTAGCAATATAAATCCATTGGGACCACCAAAAGGTTTAGAAAAGATAATTATAGATAGTTTTAAAAATTTAGAGGCATATCCGGATATTAAATATAGAAGGCTAAAAGATTCTGTAGCCAATTATTTGAATTGCAATGAAAACAATGTAATAGTTGGTAATGGTGCTGTAGAATTAATAGATAATTTTATAATTTTAGCTAATAGAGTAATAGTTTGCACGCCTTCTTTTTTAGAATATGAAAAAAGAAGTATTATACATGGAAAAGAGGTAATTAGAGTTCCATATAACTCTGATTTCACCATAGATATTTTAGATATAGGAAATAAAATAGAGAAAGATGATTTGTTAATACTAGGTAATCCAAATAATCCAACAGGTCTTAGAATAGATAAAATAGAACTTATAATGATATATAATATGGTTAAAAAGGCAGAAGCATATTTATTGTTAGATGAGGCTTTTTTTGAATTTTGCTCCATGGATTATGATAGTATAGAGTTATTTAGACAAACAAATTATGAAAACTTAGGTATCATAAGGGCTGCTACAAAATTTTTTGCATTACCTGGTATTCGTTTAGGTTATGGATGTACATCAAGGGAATTAGCTGATAAAATAAATAATATAGAGTTACCTTGGAGTGTAAATTCCTTCGCTGAAGCAGCAGGTAATTTTATATTTAATGATAAGCAATATATAGATGACAGTAAAAGATATATAGAAAATGAAAGGAAAAATATGTATCAAGAGTTATCAAAACTTTCTAACATAATCGTATTTCCTACAGAAACAAACTATATATTAATTAAGCTATTAAAATGGAATGAGGAATATGTATTTAATTTCTTTTTACACAGGGGGATAGTTATCAGGAAATGTTCTAGTTTTGTAGACTTACCAGAAGGATATATTCGAGTGGCTATAAAGGATAGGGAAAACAACATAAAACTTATAAGAATTTTCAAGGAATTGGAGAGCATTTAGATGAGGACTATAATGATAACAGCTCCATCGAGCAATACAGGAAAAACCACTATTACTCTTGGAATTATTAGGGCAATTAGAAATAGAGGATTAGATGTTTCTGCTTTTAAGACAGGACCTGATTTTATTGATACAAAATATTTAGAGCTTGCATCTGGAAAAAGAGCTGGAAATCTTGATATACATTTAATGGGAAGAAGTGGTATAAAAAAATCCTTGTCTATGAATAATGGAGAATATGGTGTTATAGAAGGTGTTATGGGATATTTTGATGGTATATATAATACTTATGAAAATTCAAGCTTTGATATATCTAAAGAATTAGATATTCCTGCAATATTAGTTTATAGACCTCAGGGAGAGATGTTTTCAGTTATTCCCAAGATTAAAGGAATGGTAGATTTCCCTGGCTCAAAGATAAAAGGTATTATATTAAACAAGGTTAATAAAGAGATGTTTTTATTATTAAAAGAAAAGATAGAGGAGTATATAGATATAGAAGTATTAGGATATCTTCCGAAGGATATTTCTTTAGAAGTTGAATCTAGATATCTAGGATTGATGCAAACCTATGAAAATACTGATTGTGAGGAGTTAATATCTAGGACAGCTGAATCTGTAGAAAAAACAATAGATATAGATAAAATATTGAAATTATCTAAAGAAATAGAAGTTTCTTCCTATAAATATGAAAGAAAAAGAAATATAGATGTTGCTATAGCCTATGACGAAGCATTTAACTTTTACTATAATGAAAACTTAAATTTGTTTGAGAATATATGCAATGTAAAATATTTCTCTCCTATTAGGGATAATATGGTTCCTAAATCAGATTTTATATATATTGGCGGAGGTTATCCAGAATTATATAAAGAGGAGTTATCTTCAAATATAGAGATGATTAGCTCTATAAGAGAAAATGCCATGACTGGAAAGCCTATTATAGCTGAGGCAGGGGGATTTATGTATTTAGTATCTTCTATAGAAGACTATTCAATGTGTAATCTATTCAATGGTAGTGCTACTATGACAGGCAGATTGCAAAGATTTGGATATGTAAATATTTTATTAAATAAAGATACTCTATTGGGGAAAAGAGAAAGTATGATTACAGGAAATGAATATCATCGCTCTATAATAGAACTAAGAGAAGAACCAGTATTTAATATTACTAAACCAATGAATATTAAGAAAAAATGGCAATGTGGATATATTTATAAAAATGTATTGGCCTATTATCAGCATATTAATTTCCTTGGAAATATGGAGGCTTTTAATTATTTACTGGATAATGTAGAAAACATAAGAAGAGAGGGATAATAGTGTATATTAAAAATCCTATGGAAATAGAAAATAAAAGTATGGACATTATAGATGAAGTTATGGGAGATACTAAATTTTCAGAGGAAGAAAAGATAGTAGCAAAGAGAATGATTCATACAACTGGGGATTTTGACTATAGAAATATAATTGTATTCAAGAATAATTTTATTAAAGAGGCTAAAAAAACTATTTCAGAAGGAAAGACTATATTTACTGATACTAAGATGGCATATACTGGTATTAATAAACCAGCACTAGCAAAGGCTGGTTGTGAATTGAAATGTTTTATAGATGATGATAGGGTATTTTCATTATCCAAAGAGCTTGGCACCACAAGATCAGCCTGTGCTGTGGATTTAGCTGTAGGGGAGGGAATTGATATATTCGTAATAGGAAATGCACCTACAGCATTATTTAGGATATTGGAATTAGTCAAAGAAGGTAAAGTTAATCCAAGATTTATAGTGGGAGTTCCCGTTGGTTTTGTTGGAGCCGCTGAGTCTAAGGAATATTTAAGGGAGTTTAATATGCCTTCTATATCTACAGTTGGAAATAAAGGAGGAAGCAATGTAGCAGCCTCAATAATCAATGCTCTATTATATATGGTGGTAGGTAGATGAGCTTAGATTTATATATAATAAAAGAAGGAAAAAGTTTGAGATGTGGATATACTACGGGTAGTTGTGCAGCAGGAGCAGCCAAGGCAGCAGCAATTATGATTGAAACAGGAGAGACAGTAAAATATGTGGAAATAGATACTCCGGCAAATATTAAATTAAAGCTAGAAGTAAATAATCCATCTATTGACGGTAAAAAGGCTACATGTTCAATTATAAAGGATGCAGGAGATGACCCAGACAATACAGATGGAATAGAAATATATGCAACATTATCAAAGAGAGATGACGGACAAGTTATTATAGAAGGTGGACAGGGAATAGGAAGAATAAGAAGAAAAGGGTTATTTGGCAAAGTGGGAGAGGCAGCAATAAATCCAGTACCAAGACAGATGATAGAAAAGGAAGTAAGAGAAGTTTCAAATAGTGGATATGATATTTTAATATTTGCACCTCAAGGAGAAGAAATTGGAAAGAAGACTTTTAATGAAAATATTGGTATTGAAGGTGGGATATCAATTATAGGTACTAAAGGAATAGTATATCCCATGTCGGAGGAAGCTCTTATAAAGACAATATATATGGAAATAGATATGTTGGAAGAAACTTATGGAAAATCTAATATTGTTTTAGTACCGGGAAACTATGGAGAAAAATTAGCAGAAGAATTAGGGATAAAGGAGCCTAAAGTAAAGGTATCAAATTTTTTAGGGAATAGTTTATTATATATTTACAATAAAGGGTTTAAATCCATAACTTTGATAGGTCATATAGGTAAATTCTCTAAATTATCCATAGGTGTATTTAATACCCATAGTAAGATCTGTGATGGTCGAATGGAAGCATTTATATATTATTTAGCACTTATGGGAGCACCAATGGAATTACTTAATAGAGTAAATAATGCCGTTACTGCAGAGGAAGGATTAAATATATGTATAGATGCTGGCTATGGTGAAGTCATAAGGCGTATGGAAAAGGGAGCTGAGGATAGGATAAGGAAGTATCTAAAGGATGAAAACTACAAAGTAAAGGTAATTATTTATTCTATGGAAAGAGGTGTAACCCTATGTTAACTGTAGCTGGAGTAGGCCCGGGGAATCCCAAATATTTAACTTGTGATGTAAAGATGAGAATAGAAAATGCAAAGCATATCTTAGCCTTTGGAAGGGTAGCAAATTCCCTTAAATCCATTAGAGATGATATTATAGAGATAAATAAAGTAGAAGAAATAATGAAATACATAGATGTGGAAAAAGAACTACTATTACTTGCTTCAGGAGATCCGAATTTTTTTGGCATAGTAGATTACTTAAAGAAAAAAGGATTAAAAGTAAAGGAAGTACTGCCTGGATTATCATCCTTTCAATATATGATGGGAAAGCTTCAAAAATCATGGCAAGGGGCAAATTTTCTATCCCTTCATGGAAGAAATGAAGATCTAGATAGTGTTAAATCCAATAAAATTAGTATATTGTTAGTGGATAAAGACAATTCACCTAATAAAATATCAAAGGAATTATATAAATTAAATATTAAAGGAAAGATTTATGTAGGATTTAACCTTTCTTATGATGATGAGAAAATAATTATAAAAAATATTGGAGAAGAAATAGAGAATGTTTCATTTCTTGGAGTGGTGGTAGTTGAAAATGAAATGGGTTAAAGATGAAGATTTTATAAGGGGAAATATTCCCATGACTAAATTTAATATTAGAATATTAATTATGGGATATCTGTCAATAGAAGAAGGAGATAGACTACTTGATATAGGAGCAGGAACAGGTTCTGTATCTATAGAAGCAGCTGCTCATGGTGCTAAGGTTTGGTCAATTGAAAGAGAAGAAGAAGGAATAAGATTAATTAAATGTAATTCTAATAAATTCAATGTAGAAGTTAATATAGTACATGGAGAAGCTCCCCAAAATCTTCCAAATCAAAAGTTTAATAAATGTTTTATAGGCGGCTCTGGTGGTAAATTAGAAGAGATATTTTTATATTTAGAAGAAAATTTAGAACATAAGGGAATATTATGTGGGAATTTTATAACCCTAAAAAATTTAAACCAGTTTATGGAACTATTAAATAAATATAATTATAGAGATATAGAAGTACAATTAGTACAAATATCTGTCATGGATAAAATAGGGCTTTTAAAAGGACAAAACCCAATATTTATAGTAAAAGGAGTGAAATATGATGATTAGTTTTGTAGGTGCAGGACCAGGGAATGTAGACTTAATTACAGTTAAGGGGAGAAAGCTTTTGGAGGAAGCTGATGTAGTTATATATGCAGGTTCTTTAGTATCTAAGGAACATTTGGAATTTTGCAAGGAAGGAGCTAAAACATATAATTCTGCCTCAATGACATTAGAAGAAGTAATTGAAGTAATGGATGTGGCAGTAAAAGATGATTTAAAGGTAGTTAGATTACATACAGGAGATCCTACAATATATGGAGCCATAAGAGAACAGATGGATTTATTAGATAATAAGGAAATTTCTTACGAAGTAGTTCCTGGAGTTAGTTCTTTTACTGGAGCCTGTGCATCTATAAAAAAAGAGTTTACACTTCCAGATGTTAGTCAAACAATTATATTAACTAGAATAGAGGGGCGTACTCCAGTACCAAAGGAAGAAGACTTAGAGTCTTTGGCTAAACATAAAGCATCCATGGCAATATTTTTATCAGTGCAAGAAATAAGTAGAGTAGTAGAAAAATTAGTAAAGGGTTATGGAAGAGATGATGTGCCAGTAGCCATAATATATAAGGCTACTTGGGAAGATGAGAAGATAATATATGGAACACTTAAAGATATAGAGAAAAAGGTAAAGGAAGAAGGCATTAATAAAATGGCACAAATTTTAGTAGGGGATTTTATAGAAGGAGAATATGAAAGGTCAAAGTTATATGACCCAAGCTTTACCCATAAGTTTAGGAGTGCATCAAAATGAAAATAGCTTGTCTATCATTTACGGAAAAAGGGAAAGAAATAGGTGATAGGCTAAAAAATCTAAATAAAGATGATGGAAAGTATCTATTAACTCACTATGCTAATGGAGAAGTAGAAGATAAGATAAAAGGGATAATGAATTATGTTTGGAATGAATATGATGGTTTAGTATTTATCTCATCAACTGGAATAGCAGTGAGAATGATAACTCCATATATAAAAGATAAAATAAAAGATCCAGCTGTTGTAGTTATAGATGATTGCGGAAGATTTTCCATATCTCTATTATCTGGACATCTAGGAGGGGCAAATGAACTATCAGAATGGTTGGGAGAAAAGATAAATGCAATTCCAGTTATTACAACAGCATCAGATAATAGAAAAATAGAAGCTGTAGATTTATTTGCCAAGAGGAATAAATATTATTTGGAAGACATGGAATCTATAAAAAAGATAACAGCTATGATGGTAAATGGAAAAAACATAGGATTTTATTCAGAGGATAATAAAATAATAAATTATCCTAATCTTACAGTATTGGAAGATTTGGACCATATGAATCCTAATATAGATGGTATGATTATTGTCAGCTCTCAGGATATAAATTTACAGAATATCAATATACCAATTGCATATTTAAGACCAAGGAATATTAATATTGGAGTAGGATGCAGGAAAGATATAGAAGCTATGAGGATAATAGAAGCTATAGAAGAAGTTTTTTATAAGGCAAAATTATCTGTTAATAGTATAAAAGCTATTGGTACAGTTGAGGTTAAAAAAAATGAAAAAGGAATTATAGATGCATCAAAGCATTTTAATTGTCCAATGAAAATATTTACTATAGATGAAATAAAAGAAGTACAAGATAAATTTGATAAATCTCAATTTGTTAAGGATAATATAGGTGTTTATTCAGTATCAGAGCCTTCTGCATATTTACTTGGGGGAGAATTAATTGTAAATAAATCTAAACATAATGGGATTACAATATCAATATCAAAGGAGATAAGAAATGGCTAAATTATACGTAGTAGGAATAGGTCCAGGTGGAAGAGAGCATATGACCTATAAAGCAGTAGAAGTAATAAGATCTAGTGATGTAATAGTGGGATATACACCATATATTGAATATCTTGGGGATCTAGTAGAAGGAAAAGAATTGTTTTCTACAGGAATGAAAGGAGAAATAGAGAGGTGTAAAGTTGCCATAGATATGGTGAGAAATGGAAAGGATACGGCAATAGTAAGTACAGGAGATGCAGGGCTTTATGGAATGGCGGGGCCAATTCTTGAGTTAGCAGAAGATATAGAAGTAGAAGTAATACCTGGCGTAACTGCTTCATTTTCAGCAGCGGCAGAACTAGGATCCCCTATTATGCATGATTACGCTTCCATCAGTTTATCTGATTTATTAACTCCATGGGAAGTAATAGAAAATAGATTAGAAAAAGCAGCAGAGTCAGATTTTGTCATTACCATATATAATCCTAAATCAAAGGGAAGAAAAACTCATCTAGAGAAGGCTGTAAATATAATTTTAAACCATAGAAAGGGAAGTACTCCAGTAGGTATAGTTAAAAATTCAGGCAGAGCAGGGAGAGAAATAACAGTTACTACTTTAGATAATATAGATTATGAAAAGGTAGACATGCTATCTGTACTCCTTATAGGAAATTCAAATTCTTATATAAAGAATAATAGAATTATCACACCTAGGGGATATAATATAAAATGATTTGGATAATAGGTGGTACCAGTGAGGCTAGGGAAATAGTAGATAGAATAAAGGACTTAAATAACTATATTGTTACCATAGCTACAGATGGAGGAAAAGAGTTTATAAATAGTAATAGGGTATTAGTTGGAAGAATGAATTATCAGGAAATGGTAGAATTTTGTAAAGAAAATCAAATTTCTTTAATAGTAGATTTAACACATCCATATGCTGAAATAGTATCACAAAATGCTAAAAAGGTAGCAAAGGATTTGGAAATATATTATATTAGATATATGAGGGATAAAACATATCTAGGGGGAAATGCTATTTATTTAAATAACTATGAGGAAGCCTATGACTATCTATCAACAATTTCTGGCACAGTATTTTTTACTACAGGATCTAAAAATATTGGAGATTTTGAGAAAATACGAGGAAATAATAGATTTATCTATAGAATACTTCCAGCTATTGAAAGCATAGAAGAATGTAGAAAATATAATATACAGATGAAAGATATAGTGGCAGTATTAGGTCCATTTTCTAAAAAATATAATAAAGCTATGCTTGAGGAATACAAGACAGAATATTGTGTTATGAAAGATAGTGGGGATAAGGGTGGTACTCTAGAAAAATTATTAGCTTGTGAGGAACTAGGCATAAAACCAATAGTAATAGGCAGAGAATATGAAAGAGGAATCAATGATTTAGATTTAGTGGAAAAAGTAATTAGGGAAAAAAATAAGGGGGGAAAGTAAGTGGAGAACTCATATAGATTCTATAGAAATACAGCTTGCGAATATTTTCCATGTCATAAGGTAGAAAATGAGGAAGAATTTAATTGTATGTTTTGTTATTGTCCATTATATCTTATGGAGGATTGTGGTGGAAATCATATAGAAAATTATGGTGTTAAAGATTGCTCCAACTGCCTTATACCGCATAGACCAAATGGATACGATTATATAAACAAAAAATTAATTGAGAGAAACAATATGAAAAGAAATAAATAATAAAAAGGGTGGAATACATATGAATCTATTAAAAGAAACTATAAGTTCAATAAATCCTTCAAAGGATGAGGCTAAGAAACTAGCAAGAGAAAAATGGGATGCATTAGTTAAGCCTATGGGCAGTTTAGGTACTTTAGAGGAGGCTACTATAAAGATAGCAGGTATGACTGGAAAAGTAGTTAATAGAATTGATAAAAGAGCAATAGTTGTAATGTGTAGTGACAATGGAGTAGCCGATGAAGGGGTGAGTTCAGCACCTCAAATTTTTACTAAGGTATTGACGGAGAGTATGCCAAAGGGAGTAACGGGAGTTGCAACTTTAGGGAAATATGCTAATGCAGATATTGTAACGGTAAATGTGGGAGTAATAGGAGAAATAAATGATCCTAGAATAATAAATAGAAAGATAGCAGATGGAACAAAGAATTTTGTAAAAGAACCAGCAATGACCTATGATGAAGCAATTAAATCTATAGAAATAGGTATTGAAATTGGTGATAAATTATATGGTGAAGGATATGATATTTTAGGTACTGGGGAAGTTGGTATAGGAAACACTACTACTGCAGCCGCAGTTTTATCTGTATTGGCAGATTTAGATGTAGATATAACTTGTGGTAAAGGTGCAGGTCTTACTGATGAGCAACATACTAATAAAAAGGCTGTAATAAGAAAAGGAATAGAGTTGAACAAACCCAATAAAGAAGATCCAATAGATACAATAGCAAAAGTAGGTGGTTTTGATATAGGAGGTATGTGTGGATTATTTTTATCAGCTGCTAAAAACAAAAAACCTATAGTAATAGATGGATTTATATCATCATCAGCAGCTCTTTGTGCTGTTAAATTAAATCCTCTAGTTAAAGAATATATAATTCCATCTCATTTATCAGGAGAACCAGGAGCAAAATATGTAATGGAGGAACTGCAACTAAAACCAATGTTAAATCTAGGTATGAGATTAGGAGAGGGTACAGGATGTCCATTAGCTTTCCAGATTATAGAAGCTGGAATGTATACATTGGAAAATATGGGGACATTTGAAGAGGTATCCTTAAGTAGCTCTGCACTAGTGGATATAAGAGAAGAATAAATGAAGGTGAGAAGATGATAGTTTTAGTTACAGGTGGGGCTCGTTCAGGTAAAAGTAGTTTTGCAGAAAGTCTATATAAAGATAAAACAGATGTAGTATATATAGCAACATCTAAAATAACAGATACTGAGATGGGAGAAAGAGTAAAACTTCATCAAAAATCTAGACCAAAAAAATGGCGAACCTATGAGGGGAATTATGGTATTAAAGATTCCATAGGTGAAGAGGAAAACTATCTCCTTGATTGTATAACTGTCCTTACATCTAATATAATGTTTGATATATCAAAGGATACCGATTATATAGACTATAATCTTCAAAAAAAAATAGAAAACAAAGTGGTTTTAGAGTTGGAAAATTTGGTTAAAGAAATCAGATTAAAAAACTATAATCTAATTTTGGTAACTAACGAGGTGGGAGATTCCATAGTTCCAGAACATCATATATCTAGGGTTTTTAGAGATATTCAAGGAAGGGTAAACCAAAGACTAGCATCTTTAGCAGATGAGGTTTATTTGGTATGCTGTGGCATACCAGTGAAAATCAAATGATAAAGGGATTTATACTTTCTTTACAATTTTTTTCCCATATACCTATTAATATAAATGTAGACTTTGGTGGGAAAAATATTAAATATAGCATATTTTTTCTTCCATTAGTGGGAGCAATTATAGGAGCATTGGGAGGATTAGTATATTATTTAATTTATCCTTATAATAATTTAATTGCATCTTTTTTAGGATTATTAACTACAATAATAGCAACAGGTGGACTGCATTTAGATGGTCTTTCAGATACTTTTGATGGCTTCTTATCTAATAGAGATAAGGAAAAAACTTTGGAAATAATGAAGGATAGTAGAATAGGAGCTTTTGGAGTACTTAGTTTAATTCTATTAATTATGTTTAAATTTATATTAATTTATAGCATTAAAAATCTACCATTGGCTATAGTTTTATCATTTGCAAATAGCAGATTAGTAGTTGCTAGAATAATAGCATATAAGAAAAATGCAAGACCTGGAGGCTTAGGAGATTTATTTCATCAAAGTAATCCAAAAATTCTAATGATAATAAGTGGGATTATTTATATAATCATATTACTATTATTAGATATAAGGTATATAATTCCACTATTAATTAACTTTTTAGCTGGGGAATATATATCCTATATAGCTTATAAAAAAATAGGAGGATTTACTGGTGATGTATATGGTGCTGTTATTGAATTAGGAGATACCATTTCTTTACTTGGTTTTTGGGGTGTGATGTTATGGATATAATTATGATACGGCATGGTGAATCAGAGGATAATATACAAAGAATCTTTAGCAGAGATGATACTAGCCTTACAGAAAAAGGTATAATGCAGATAAAAGATACAAAAGAATTATTAAAAAAATTTAGTTATGATAAGGTATACTATAGTTCCCTAAGACGAACTGTGGAAACTTTAGAGAATTTGGAGTTAGAAGGTACGGAGGATTTAAGGATTAGGGAAATTAATTTTGGAATTTTTACTGGAAAGACCTTTGAGGAAATATCAAGAATCTATCCCAATGAAACTAAACTATGGTTAGATGATACACAAAATTATATTATACCTAAAGGTGAAAGTATATTAGGTGTATATAGTAGGATAAGTGAATTCTTAGAAGAAATATCAAGACAGGATGAAAATATTCTATTAATTACTCATGATTGTGTTATTCGATTAGCTCTATCATGGATATTTGACAATCCAGATTATTTCTTTAGGTTTAAAGTAGATAATGGTAGTATAAATATAATATCAATAGACGAAGGATATAAATATATAAAGAAGTTAAATTATAATTAATGACACAAGAGGGTTGTTTTCTTGTGCCATTTAATTTTATTCCCAGCCTTTACAAACATCTACCCATTTAGAGCTTTTAGATATTTTTTCTAACTCATCTAAAGTAAGCTCGATTGCAGAATTGCTGCTGCCACAGGCGGGAAACATTGTAGTAAATCTTTTCATAGAATTATCTAAATATACCTTTACATTTTCTGGAAGAGCAAAGGGACATACACCTCCAATTTCATGTCCAGTAAAGCTTATGGTATCTTCTGGAGTTAACATTCTAGGTTTAAAGTTAAATTCATTTTTAAATTTTTTATTATCAACCTTCGCATCCCCTGCAACTACTATAACCATGGCTCCATCTCCGTCATAGAAGGATAGAGATTTTGCTATCCTTGCTTCTTCAGTACCTAAAGCTATTGCAGCCAATTGAACTGTAGCAGTTGACTTTTCCAGTTCAAGAATATCTTCAACTTTATTAAATTGCTTTAAATAATCTTTTACTTTTTCTATAGCCATTTTCCTTGACTCCTTTAAATAATTAAGTATTTCAACTATAATACTGTAAATATTCAAAAAAATCAAGTTTAATTTAAAAAGAGAGGTAAATATAGTTTACACAATCTAAGTTTTAGAAAAGTAAGAACCATATAAATGGTATAAAATACAAGGTGGAGTATTTTAATAAACTCCACCTTTGTAGTTCTAATATTTAAAACAATATATGCATAAATAATGCAGTTATCGGTATAGCTAAAATAGTTCTTTCAAAGAAACAAATAATTAATTCACTTAATTTCACGGGTAATTTTGCTGCCATCATTACAACTATAGTTTCAGAAAAGAAAATAATCTGAACTATTGATATAGTTGTGACTACATATCTAGCACCTATATCTAGTAATTCTACTTTATCAGCAATTAATAATACTGGTAAAAACATTTCAGCAATTCCTACTGGGAGAGAAGGAGCTATTTCAACTGCATTAGGTACTTGGAATAATTTAAGTAGTGGAACAAATAAAGCGCCTATCCAATTAAAAAATGGAGTATACTCAGCAACAATTAATCCTAAAATTCCCATAGAAGCTAATAATGTCAATACTTTAGGAAATACAGCATAGCCATCAATTAAACTGGATTTTATTTCCCTAAAAATATTATTAGCAGTATAAGATTTTTTTATAGCCCTATCAAAACCAGTTTTAATAATTCCCTTTCCTCTATTTCTTTGTGCTTTAATATCATCCTTCGTTTGGATTTTACCATTATAATAAATATCTTTCTTTTTACATAGAGGTGGTATTCTTGACATTATAGCACTAATCAATAAGGTAATGAATAATGCTATAAAATATACTTTTAAGAAATGATCAGCTAAGCCTGCCGTTTTAATTACCATGTAAGCAAAGCCTACGCTTACTGCGCTAAATCCTGTAGCAACTAGGACAGCTTCTTTTTCTGTATAAACTCCTGTATTATATAGTTTATTTGTAATTAAAACCCCTACAGATGAAGAACTAACAAAAGATGCTATAGCATTTACTGCTGCCCTTCCAGGTACTTTGAAGACAGGTCTCATTAAAGGTTCCATCAATGAGCCTACAAAATCTATTACTCCATAATTCAACAGGAAAGGCATAAAGAAACAGCCTACAGGGATTATCCACGCAACACCCATTACTATTGCTGGGACAACAGTTCCTCCAGTGCTAGAGCCTACTATCCACTCTGGTCCTGTAAAGCCAGGGATTGTTGCATCAAGAGTATATACTAAGGTGAAGAAGCCGCCTAATGAATATAAAAAAGGATGAAATACAGAATCTTCACCAAAATAGTTATTTAGCATAGTGTTCTTTTTAGCAAAAAATTTTCCATATACACTTAAAATCCCTGTAAATACTATAACTAAAGTTATTAACCATAGTCCAAAGTTTCCTAAGGCCTTTATAAAAAAATTGTATATAAAACCAAAAGGGACATCTGTTGTTCCTTTTATGGTTAAAGGTATAAAGAATATGAATATGGCAATTGCAGTAAAAAAGATAGATTTTATCAAACCTATTCGGCTGCTTTTTTTGTTTAAGGATAAAGAGTCTAGAACTGTCACATCATTTAAATCTAGATTTAATTTTTTTAGTTCTTCTAAATTATCTCCCTTAATCAAAGTATGGGACATATATAAATCCTCCAGTCTTTGGTCTATTTTTATCTTATTATCTACTATTCTTTTTCTTTAGGGCAAGAATTGATAAAAATTCGAAAGCAATATTAGCAGCCATATAGGATGTAATTTCTCCAAAATCATATGGTGGTGCGACTTCAACAATATCGAAACCTACAAAGTTTAATTCTTTAATTCCTCTTATTAAATTTAAAGTTTCAAGTGAAGTGAATCCTGCTACTTCTGGTGTTCCTGTACCAGGAGCATAGGCTGGGTCTACAAAGTCAATATCAAAAGTAAGGAAAGCTTTTTTATCTCCTACTCTTTCTTTAATTTGTTTTAATAGTTCTTCAAATCCCATTTCTCTGATTTTATGAGCTGGGATTAGTTTTAGACCTAGTTCAGCAGCCATTTTATGTTCGTTAGGGTCATATAAGGAACCTCTCATACCAATCTGGATAGAATGTGAAGGATCTATTAGACCTTCTTCAATAGCTCTTCTAAAAGGAGTTCCATGATTATATTTTTCACCAAATACTTCTTCATTAATATCTGCATGGGAATCAAAATGAACCAATGCTACTGGACCATGTTTTTTGGCAACTGCCCTTAATTCTGCAAGGGTTATGGAGTGATCTCCTCCTAAAGCTATAGGTGTAACATCTGCATTGACAATTTTAGTCATTTCCTCTTCGATTTTTTCATAGCTAGGTAATATATAGCCTGGGACTATATTTATATCTCCATAGTCTCCACCCTTTAGTTCATCTAAGATATTGATTTCCATTATTACATTATTAGGTTTCATCATTACAGAAATGTTTCTTATTCCATTAGGGCCAAATCTTGCACCAGTTCTAAAGGAACTTGCTGTGTCAAAGGGGATTCCCACAATAGCAAAGTCTAAACCTTCTAATTTGTCAATTCTTGGCATCCTCATAAATGTACCCATGTTAACAAATCTTGGTGAGGATGATGCACTTGCTGGTTGGTTTGCATTAATATTTTCCATTGTTATACCTCCAAATAAATTTTATTTTTCGATATATTATATAGCAAGTATTGTGCCAAAAAAATAAGCCCATAAATCAATGATTTACAACAAGGATATTGAAAACAGGAGGAATAATTTCCTCCTGTAAATGTTTAAAGTCTTATGAAATAAGAGTTAGTCAATACAAAGAATTTAAGGAGGAATGATTTCCTCGAGGGAAGTTATTCCTCCTTAAATTCTAGTTTAATATTTAGTCTTTTGAATTTTTTTCTTATGGTGCTTCTATCTAAGTTAAGTATTTCAGCCATTTCATGAGTGCTTTTGCATTTAGACATTATATCTAGGAGTAATTTTTTCTCATATTCTGCAATAATATTTTTATAGCTGCTAATCTTATTTATATCGAAACTTGAATAATCTGTTATAGAAACCAGTTGGCAATCAATGATATCTTGTTTATTAATAATATCATCATTAGTTGTAACTACTAGTCTTTCAATAAGGTTTTCAACTTCTCTAATATTTCCAGACCAATTATAACGCAATAATATTTTCATAGCTTCTGGACTTATTTTTTTATTATAATTATATTTTTCATTAAACCTATTTAAGAAATTTAAAATAAGTGGAGGTATATCTTCTTTTCGCTCTCTTAGAGGAGGAATTGTTATGGGAACCACATTAAGTCTATAATATAAATCTTCTCTAAAGGTTTTATTTTTTATCATATCCTGTAAGTTTCTATTTGTGGCTGCAATAATCCTAATATCAACAGGTATTATATTAGTACCTCCTACCTTAGTTAATTCTCTATTTTGTATTACATTTAGTAGTTTTACTTGTAAATTCAGTGGTAGTTCTCCTATTTCATCAAGAAATAAAGTTCCTTTATCTGCTAGTTGGATTAATCCTACTTTTCCCTCTTTATTTGCCCCAGTGAAGGATCCTTTTTCATAACCAAATAATTCTGATTCTAAAAGGTTTTCTGGTATTGCACCACAATTGATTTTAATGAAAGGTTTATTATATCTAAGACTGTTGTTGTGTAAAAAACAACTTAAAACTCCCTTGCCAACACCAGATTCACCCTCAATAAGAACTGTTGAATCTACTTTAGCTACCCTTAGTGCTAAATCTATTATTTTATCCATTTTTTCACTATTATAGATGATGTTATTATTCTTTGCTTTATCCTTAGAACTGATAATATCTAGTTCTTGTTGATATTTTTTGTTGATTAATTTAGCCTCTTCTAAACTTCTTTTTAAATCTCTTAATTCAGTTATATCTCTGGAGTTTATAACAATTCTATATAATTCTCCATTTTTAAAGATTGGAGTTCCTGTCCCTATAACTTCCTTACCATTTACTTGCTGGAGCATAGAAATTTGTTTTTTTTCTTTAATTACAGCTAAAGCAACGGACTCGGAATATATACCTTCTGCCACTAATTCTTCCATATGTTTTCCTATTACATAATCAGCCTTTACACCATCAATCCTTTCACAGGATTTATTAAACCTTAGAGTGACTCCTTTTCCATCTGTAATATGTATTCCATCATTTGAAGCATCGAGAATAGCATTAAATTCTTCCATTAAATCTTCATAAGCATTTTGGCAGTCTTTTAAGCCATTATTTTTTACGACAAAGGGAATATCCTTTGTAAAGCTATTTTTAGTCATAATTTTATCCTCCATAAAATAAAAAAATACATTCAGATAAATTCGTATGTTTTTCTAGTCTTTATATTATATCACTTAAATTTGCTTTATTAAAGGCAGATACAAGAGTGGATCCTATGTACTATTGAATAGACAAGTCATAAGATATATTTGTATTTTAATGGGTATAAGAGTACATAATAAGTTAAAAGAAATTATTAAATAATTAATTAATATAAATTATAGAAATAAAATTAAATGGAGGAATTAGAATGGTAATGAATTTTTTTGAAGCAGTAGAAAAGAGAAGAACATATTATGGAATTAGTAAAGATAAGGTAGTATCTGATGAGAGAATTCAAGAGATTATAGAACATGCAGTAAAGCATACCCCATCAGCATTTAACTCCCAAAGCACAAGAGTAGTTTTATTACTTGGGAAGCATCATACAAAACTGTGGGATATAACTAAAGAATCATTGAGAAGAATAGTGGAAGCTGATAACTTTTCTTCTACTGAAGAAAAGATTAATTCCTTTGAGTCAGCCTATGGTACAATTTTATTCTTTGAGGATTCTAGTGTAGTAGAATACTTACAAAGAGAGTTTTCAACTTATAAAGAAAATTTTCCTATTTGGTCTCAGCAGACTAATGGAATGCATCAATTTGTAATATGGACAGCATTAGAAATAGAAGGATATGGAGCATCATTGCAACATTATAATGAACTTATTGAAGA
The DNA here is from genome assembly GCF_900128955.1 of Tissierella praeacuta DSM 18095. Lineage (GTDB taxonomy): Bacteria > Bacillota > Clostridia > Tissierellales > Tissierellaceae > Tissierella > Tissierella praeacuta. The sequence continues at coordinate 50,971 of NZ_FQTY01000008.1, read as the reverse complement.
AGATGTAAAAAAAGAGTGGAATATACCTAGGAGTTGGAAGTTAATTGCTCAGATGCCATTTGGAAAACCAACTGCTGAACCAGGAGAAAAAGAATATGGCTCTTTAGAAGAAAGAATTAAGATATTTAAATAATAATAAATACTCCTTTCTAGAAATAATCAAATAAGATTAAACTAGAGAGGAGTATTATTTTATCTTATAACTTTTCTTAAAAAGTCTTGAGTTCTTGGATGTTGTGGATTATTAAATATTTCATCAGGAGTACCACTTTCTAAGATTTTACCATCATCCATAAAGATTACTCTGTTTCCAACTTCTTTAGCGAAACCCATTTCGTGGGTAACTACTACCATAGTTATTCCTTCATTTGCCAAAGATTTCATTACATCCAATACTTCTCCTACCATTTCTGGATCTAGAGCAGATGTTGGTTCGTCAAATAACATGAGATCCGGTGACATGGCAAGTGCTCTTACTATGGCTATTCTTTGTTTTTGTCCACCTGATAGTTTATTAGGATAGGCATTTGCTTTATCTTCTAGACCAATTCGTTTAAGTAAATCCATAGCAATTTTTTCAGCTTCTTCTTTTTCCATATTTTTAATCTTCATAGGTGCTATGGTTATATTTTCTAATACTGTAAGGTGAGGAAATAAGTTAAACTGTTGGAATACCATACCCATTTTTTCACGCTGTTTATTTATATTATTATTTACATCAGTTATAGATACATCTTTAAAGAAAATATCACCCCTAGTTGGTATTTCTAATAAATTTAGGCATCTTAGAAAGGTGGATTTTCCTGAGCCGCTAGGACCTATTATAACTACTACTTCACCTTTCTCTATATTTTCATTAATTCCCTTTAATACTTCTAAATCACCAAATTGTTTATAAAGATTTTTAACTTTAATCACCAGAACCAAGCCTCCTTTCTAAAATACCTACTAATTTTGAAAGTGAGAAAGTGATAACAAAATAAATTACTCCTGCATATATTAGGGGAGCAAATGGTTTATAGGTTATACCTCTTAATGTATCAGCATTGTACATAATGTCATGAACAGCAATAACAGATATTATTGCTGATTCTTTTATTAAAACAATGAACTCATTACCTAATGCAGGTAAAATATTTTTAAAGGCTTGAGGTATTATTATATATCTCATAGTCATGCCATAAGGCATACCTAAAGACCTTCCAGCCTCCATTTGACCTTTATCTATTGACTGAATACCTGCCCTTATTATTTCAGCAACATATGCTGCACTATTTAGGAATATGGCCATAGTTCCAAGAAATAGCCTAGAGTCTGGAAGAAAAGGAAGGACTTTAGGCAGACCATAGTATACTAAATATATTTGGAGTATTAAGGGAGTACCCCTAACAATTTCTATATAAGCTGATGAAATACCCTTTAAAATTCTATTATTTGAAAGTTTCATTAAAGCTAAGAATATTCCAATAATCGTTCCAAAAATTACGCCGAAAAATGATATTAAAAGAGTTGTAGCAGTACCACTTAAAAAATAACTATAATATTCCATTAAAAATTCTAAATCCATTAATATACCTCCTAAAATGTAAGTTGTCTAAAGATATTGGCAAAAGAAAGTAAGCTTATTTAGCCTATTTTCTTTTGCCAAATATTTTCATCTAATTTTCATCTGCTAATGCAGAGGCATCTTGAATGAATTTATCTATGGAACCATTATTTATTAGTCTATCTAATGTTTCATTAATTGATTTTAATAAGTCTTGACTATCTTTATTTACTGCTACAGACACGCCATCTTCTTGACCTAGCATAACTTCAGGCATATATAAATCCTTATTCTGAGCTACATAAGCAATAGCTACTGGTTCAACTAATATTAATCCATCTATTTTTTTGTTTTTAAGCTCTAATACTAAATCAGTTATCTTGCTTAAACCTACATATTCAGCATTAGAAAACTTTTCTGCTGCAATTTCTTCTTGAATAGTTGATTTTTGTGCTCCAACTTTTAAACCATTAAAATCTTCTGGTTCTTTTAATTTATCTTTATCTTCATTTCTTACTATTATTCTTTGTTTACCTTGATAATAAGGAACAGAGAAATCAACAGACTTTTTCCTTTTTTCATCGGCTACCATACCTGCAACTATAAAATCAATATCATCGGTAACTAAGGCAGGAAGTAAGCCTTCAAATTTCATATCTACTATTTCAAGTTCTACTCCAATATCAGCTGCAATTTCTTTAGCAATATCAATATCAAATCCTACTATTTCATCTTTACCATTTATTAACTTGTGAAATTCATAAGGGGGATAATCAGCTGCTGTACCAAGTACTATCTTGCCTCTTTCTTTTATTTCATCAAGTTTTCCTGCATCAATAGAGTTTGAATCTGCTTTTTTAGCTGTTTTATTACAGCCTACCATTGCAACCATCATGCTTACAATAAGAATACTAATAATTATTTTTTTATACATTTTTATTCCTCCCAAAATTATATATTATTTGATTATAATTTTGAGAAAAATCTGGTGTCTTCGGAATTCTTTCCAAGTTGAATTGTAATAGAATTCCAAGTGCTCTCGTAGTTGTCTGGACTTTTCAAGATTAAGGCCTCCTTTATACTTTATGATAGTAAATTTTAAAAACCATTATATTACATTTAATAAAAAGATGCAAGAAGAACTTTCAAGATTCTTCTTGCATCTTTTTATTTATCAAAAATTGAAATCAATATTACTGCAATAAGTATAGCTCCTATTCCAATGAAAGTTCTTATTCCAAAACTTTCATTTAAAATTAACACTCCTATAATGACACTGGTAATAGGTTCAAAGGTACTCAGAATAGATGTGCTTTGAGGTCCTACTATTTTAATCCCAATTTGGAATAAGTTTACCCCCAATCCTACTGATAAAGATAAGAATAAAGACATTAGCCATCCTAAAGGATTCATATGTATAGTAAATGTTTTTGTTATTATGCTAAATATGAACATCATAACTGCAGCTATTGAGCAAAGGTAAAAAGTTAATTTTACTGTATTCATTTCTTTTAAACCACTTTTATCTAAGTATATAGTATAAAATGCAAATGTAATACTTGATGCAAAAGCAAGAAATATTCCCATAAAATTAATATTACCATTGCCATCATAGAACATTAAGACTCCTAGTACGCAAAGTATAACTGAAATTATCTTTATAATATTTGGTTTCTCTTTAAAAAATAATATACATCCAAGTATTACAAATACAGGGTATACAAAATGTATTGTTGTTGCCATACCAGAAGGTATATAGTTATAAGATAAATATAGTAATAATGCTGTTGCTCCATATCCAATGGTGCCAACTAGAATTATTTTTTTAAATTCCTCCTTAGTAATCTTTAAAGTTTCTTCCTTATTCCTTTTTATTAATATATATAAAAAAGGAATTATTAACAAGAATCTGTAGAAAGCTAAACTTGTAGGGTTTCCACCTTCATTAAAGACTATTTTTGCCATTAAAGGCATACTACCAAAGATAATAGCAGAAATCATAACTGAAAATATTCCCTTTAATTTAGTATTCATAAATTTTCCCCCTTATGTAATTAATCATATTTTAAGTATATAGAACTTTTTTATTATAAGCAATTAATATACTAGAAAAGACCTAAATTTATTATAATATTAACTTTTTAATACGAAATCCCAATATGATGCAAGAGAAAAATAAAAGCTTGCAAATACATGCTTGCTATTATTAAAAAACTATGCTAAAATTGTTTAAAATATTATTTATCATACTAAAGTAAGAGTTTGAAATTATAACTAAATGTTTCTATATAAATAGCTAATAAACATGATAGCCAATGATTTAAGAAGCCTAAAGGAAAAAATATTCATTATTTTATGAAAAAGTATATAATATAGTGAATTATTACTATATTATATAAAAAGAAATATGAAAAGGGTGAACTTGCAAAAATAATATTCATTGAGGAATAAAAACTGTATAATAATAGATTTAGGGACAAAAGAATTTTAAGAGAAATATGGAGGTGGTATAAATGAAGAAAAATTTTAAGAAAATTTTAGTTGCTAATAGGGGAGAAATTGCCATAAGAATATTTAGGGCTTGTAATGAACTTGGAATAAGAACTGTGGGAATTTATTCTGACGAAGATAAAAATTCTTTATTTAGAACAAAGGCAGATGAATCTTATTTAATAGGAAAAAACAAAGGACCTATAGAAGCTTATTTGAATATAGATGAAATAATTAAATTATCATTGAAAAAGGGAGTAGATGCTATACATCCTGGATATGGATTTTTATCTGAAAATCCAGAGTTTGCAAGAAAATGTAAAGAAGTAGACATTGAATTTATAGGACCAACTCACGAAATGATGGATAATTTAGGAGATAAAATAAAGTCTAAAAAGGTAGCAAATAGTGTAGGAGTGCCAACTATCCCGGGAATTGAAAAGGCTGTAAGTTGTGAAGAAGAAGCTATGGAATTTGCTAAGTTTTCTGGATATCCTGTTATACTTAAAGCTGCTGCTGGTGGCGGCGGCAGAGGTATGAGAGTAGTAAAAGATGAAAAGGATTTAATTAGAGAATATTATAGTGCAAAGAATGAAGCTAAAAAAGCCTTTGGTATTGATGATATATTTATTGAAAAATATCTTGAAAAGCCAAAACATATAGAAGTTCAGATATTAGGAGATAAATATGGAAATATAGTTCATTTATTTGAAAGGGATTGCTCAATACAGAGAAGGCATCAAAAGGTTATTGAATATACTCCTGCATTTTCAATTAGTGATGAGCAAAGACAAAATATATGTAATGATGCAGTTAAAATAGCAAAAGCAGTTAATTATAGAAATGCTGGAACTGTTGAATTTTTATTAGATAGGCATGGAAACCACTATTTTATTGAAGTAAATCCTAGAATACAAGTAGAACATACTGTATCTGAAATGGTTACTGGAATTGATATAGTTCAATCCCAAATTTTAATAGCTGAAGGATATCCTTTAGATTCTGATGAAATAGGAATAAAAGGACAGGAAAGCATAGAACCAAGAGGTTATGCAATACAATGCAGAGTTACTACAGAGGATCCACTAAATAATTTTGCTCCAGATACAGGTAATATAGATATATATAGAACTGGTTCTGGATTTGGTATTAGACTTGATGGAGGTAGTGGATTTACTGGGGCAAATATTAGCCCATACTATGATAGTCTTTTAGTAAAAGTAACTTCTTGGTCTAGAACTTTTGAAGATGCAGCAAGGAAAGTTAAAAGAGCATTGAAAGAAGTAAAAGTCAGAGGAGTAAAGACTAATATTCCTTTTTTAATAAATGTATTAAATCATGAAGAATTTTTAGCTGGAAAATGTGATACTGGTTTTATCACATATAATCCAGGATTATTTGATATTACTACAAAAGCTGATGTGGAGCTTAAAGTTTTAAACTTTATAGGAGAAAAGGTAGTAAATGAAACAAAAGGAAATAAGCCAGATTTTGATATTCCAAAGGTTCCAAAGGTAAATAGATCTAAAGAACAATATGGTACTAAGCAAATATTAGATGAAAAGGGACCTGAAGGCTTAGTAGATTGGATTAAAAACAGTAAGTCCTTGTTAATTACAGATACTACACTAAGAGATGCCCACCAATCTCTAATGGCTACTAGGATGAGAACTGCTGATATGTATAGGATTTCTAAAGCTCTTTCTGTACTGGGAAAAGATTTATTTTCTCTAGAAATGTGGGGAGGAGCAACATTTGATGTAGCCTATAGATTTTTAAATGAATCTCCTTGGAATAGGCTAGAAATTTTAAGAAAAAAGATACCTAATATATTATTTCAGATGCTTCTAAGAGGTGCAAATGCAGTAGGATATAGAAATTATCCTGATAATGTGATTAGAGAATTTGTTAGAGAATCTGCTGAAAGAGGTATAGATGTATTTAGAATATTTGATTCATTGAACTGGTTAAAGGGAATGGAAGTAGCCATAGATGAAGTGTTAAAAGTAGGAAAGGTAGCAGAAGCTTGCATATGCTATACAGGTGATATATTAGATAAATCAAAGACTAAATATACTTTAGATTATTATATAAAGACTGCTAAGGAAATAGAAAAGACAGGAGTTCATATACTAGGGATTAAAGACATGTCTTCTCTATTGAAACCTCAAGCAGCTTATGAACTTATTAGAGCATTGAAATCAGAAATCAGTATTCCTATACATCTTCATACCCATGATACAAGCGGAAATGGAATAGCAACAGTACTGATGGCAGCTCACGCAGGTGTAGATATAGTGGATACTGCCTTTAATAGTATGTCAGGATTAACAAGTCAACCTGCGTTAAATTCAGTAGTTGCTGCTTTAGAACATACTGATAGAAGTACAGGTTTAGATTTAGATGATTTACAAATTATATCTGATTATTGGAGTACTATAAGACCAATATATAATCAATTTGAATCTGGATTAAAATCAGGAACTGCAGAGATATATAAATATGAAATTCCAGGTGGTCAATATTCCAATTTAAAGCCACAGGTTGAAAGTTTTGGACTAGGTCATAGATTTGAAGATGTAAAAGAAATGTATAAAGTTGTAAATGAAATGTTAGGTGATATTGTAAAAGTAACTCCCACTTCTAAGGTTGTAGGAGATATGGCTATATTTATGGTTCAAAATGATTTAACTCCAGAAAATATTTATGACAAAGCTAAGGATATGGCATTTCCAGATTCGGTAGTATCATATTTTCAAGGTATGATGGGTCAACCGATTGGAGGATTTCCTGAAAAACTTCAAAGATTGGTATTAAAAGGAGAAGAACCTATAACCTGTAGACCAGGAGAATTATTAGAGCCTGAAGACTTTGGTAAAATAGAAAAATATATTAGTGAAAAATATAATATAATTCCACAAAGAAAGGATATATTGTCATATTCTTTATATCCAAAAGTTTTCGAAGATTATTTAAAATATATTGAAGAACATGGAGACTTTAGCAGAATGGACAGTGATATATTTTTCTATGGGTTAAGAGAAGGTGAAATTGGAGAAGTAGAAGTTGAAGAAGGAAAGATTTTAGTCATTAAGCTTCTAGAAATAGGCAGACTAGATGATGATGGGTATAGAACCTTGTATTTTGAAGTCAATGATAGTAGAAGAGCTATAAAAATCTTGGATAAAGCAAGCAATATTGCAAAAAAAGAATCCTTTGAAAAACAGATGGCAGATGTGGAAAGTAAGTTTGAAATTGGATCAAGTATTCCAGGAGTTGTAGCTAAGGTTTTAGTAAAACTTGGTGAAAAGGTAGAAGAAGGTCAATTAGTTGTAATAATTGAGGCTATGAAAATGGAAACTCAGATTACAGCAGCAGCTTCGGGAATTGTATCCTCTATTGCCGTTAAGGAAGGACAAAATGTAGAAGCAGGGGAACTTTTAATAAGGTTAGAATAGAATATAAAAAGGTTAGGTTAAATAATTAACTTAACCTTTTTAATAATTTATTAAAAAAACATAGCAAGACTAAATAAAGTTAGATAAAATATATAGAATAAAATATTTTCTAAAGGGGCTGGAGTGATGGAAATAAAAAGTAATCGATATAAAGGAATAATTTTAGCTGCTATTGCTTCAATGATGTGGAGTACAGGTGGAATATTTATTAAATTAGTAGATTGGAACCCCATATCAATATCAGGTTTTAGAAGTCTTATAGCAGCCTTAGTGATGTTGACCTATATAAAAAAACCTAAATTCACAAAATCAAAACCACAAATTCTAGGTTCTATAACCACTTGTACTACTATGCTGTTTTTTATTATAGCAAATAAACTTACTACATCGGCAAATGCAATATTATTACAGTATACAGCTCCTATTTTTGTAGCAATCTTAGGAGTATGGATTTTAAAAGAGAAAATCAGGTGGTATGATATAGTTTCAATAATAGCTGTATTTTTAGGAATGATATTATTTTTTATAGATAATGTAAATATAGGGAATACATTAGGTAATATTATAGCGATATTATCAGGGTTTTCTATGGCATGTATGACTATTTCTCTTAGATTACAAAAAGATGGCTCAGCTATAGACACTACTTTTTTTGGAAATATGTTGACATTTATTATAGCAATTCCTTTTATATTTATATCATTACCAGATGTAAAAAGCCTGATTATAATTATTATAATGGGAGTATTTCAACTTGGAATCCCATATATATTTTATGTAAATGCAACAAAATATCTTAGTGCATTAGAGGCCATTTTAATTACTGTTATTGAGCCTTTATTAAATCCGTTATGGGTATATATCTTTGCAGGTGAAAAACCAGGGACTTATGCTATTATAGGAGGTATAGTGGTTATAGTTACTGTAATGCTTAGGGGGATTTATGTATCAAAGCTGGAAGTTCAGGAGGAGTAAAAGGTTAAATGTTACTGAATTGAGTTTGTTTGTTTTGTAATATAAGAAAAATAAGTATATAAGATATATATTTGAGATATTTAGAGAATCATATATAGAAGAGAAAAAGCTTTATTATTAATGCAGAAGATATAATAATTGGAGGGATTATCATGGAAAAATGGGAATATAAGAGTATTAAGGTTGAACCTAAAGGCATGATGGGAGGGATACTGGATATAGAGGAGTTTGATTATCAACTTAATAAATTGGGAGAGCAAGGATGGGAATTAGTATCTTGCTTTTCAACAAATGCCAGTAATGGTTATAGTAGAGAAGCAATAGCTGTCTTTAAAAGGAGAAAATAGTATTAAAAATTATTATTTTACTGTTATATATGAATTTATTATAATTGGACTAAATTAATAAACTTTTATGAGGTTTATTAACTTAGTCCAAATTTATTATATAAATTATAAAAAATATGAACCATATTAGAAGTTATTACAATATATAGATGAGAGGCCACTCAATATATGAGCTTTTTTAAATTTGAAAGCATCATAAGAATAAGGCAAAGGAGGAGATAACAGGTTGAATGTTGCAGAGTTGACTCGTATAATTGAAGACTATGGTAAAGATGTTTACGGATTTTGTTTTAAATTGACAAGAGATAAGCACCAAGCAGATGATTTGTATCAGGAAACTTTTTTAAAAGCTATGGAATTATGTCATAAAATAGATAAAGCTAAAAATCCAAAGGGGTTCATTGTAGCTATTGCAGCAAATACATGGAAAAATCAACAGAGAAAATTTGGTTGGAGGAATAGAATTGCAAAAGTGGTAGAGTTTCAAGATGATTTTGATAATGAATTCTATATGATTGATACTACAACACCAGAACTTGTAGCCATAAGCAATGAGACTTATAGGATGATTGATAGAGCTTCAGCATCATTGAATGATAAATTGAAGATACCTTTATATATGTACTACAATACTGGATTGTCAATTGAAGATATTGCAGATGCACTTAAAGTTCCAACTGGGACTGTAAAGAGTAGGCTTTATAAAGCTAGAAAACTAATTAAAGAATATATGGAGGTCAATGGATATGAAGGATTTTGAAAAATTAGACAAAATACTATGGCAAGTCCTTTCTTCAGATAATGAACCAGATGACAGTTTGAATCGAAAAATTATAAATAGGATAGGGGAGAGAAATAGGATGAGAGGTACAAATAAAAGGAGATTATCAGTATCAGCTATGGTTGCTATACTTATAGTAGCAACATCTATTTCAGCATTTGCAGCATGGAAGCTATTAACACCTAAGGAAATTGCAGAAAATTTAGGGGATAAGGGACTTGCCCTTGCTTTTGATGGTGAAGGAGCTGTAGCTATAAATCAGACTCAGACTATTGGAGGTTATAAGATAACTTTAATGGGAATAGTATCTGGTAAAGAAATCAGTGATTTTAAGCACTCTTCAGAAGAACTATTTCCCGATAGAACGTATTCTGTACTTGCTATTTCCAAAGTAGATGGAACACCAATGCCTGAGCCCCTTGATCCTTTATATGATGAAATGTCATTTCTTGTTTCACCTTTTATAAAGGGGCAGCACCCGAAAGACCTTAATATCTTTACGATGAATGGTGCAGCAAGCTGGTTTATAAAAGATGGGGTAATGTATAGAACCATGGAATGTGATGATATAGAAGTTTTTTCAGACAGAGGCTTGTACATTGCTGTTATGGATGAGTTCGATATTATTAATGCCTATAAGTTTAATGCAGAGACAGGAGAGATTAGTCGTAATACAGCTTATGAAGGAATCAATGCTTTGTTTGATTTGCCTATAGACCCATCAAAAGGAAATTATAAGGAAGCAGAGAAATATATTCAGACATTGCTGAGTGATGATGAGGAAGTATCAGATGAAGAATTACCAGAGATAGAAGAACTATTAAAAGATGGGACACTTATTCAAGACTCTGTACAGAAAGTAGTTCCTGACGAAGAGGGTATGATTACTTATTACTTTGCTGAACATAAACTTAAAGCAGATATTAATAATTTATTTGAAGAAGGGCAAGTAGGTTTTTCTGATAGTAGATATATGGATGACGGAAACATTCTTGTTTTCTCAAGAGATGATGATGGGAGTATTACAGTTATGACCTATAGAAAAAAATAAAGATAGAGATATAATATTATTGTAGAATTTATAAGTAAAAGATTATTAAAACTATAGTAGTGATGAATTAGAGAGGTTATAAAGAATAAATCAGATTAGAAAAGACCGTCAACTTGAAGTAGTTGATGGTTTCTTTTTATATTTTTGTATTTTTATTGACATATATAGATTATCTATATATACTATATATAGATAATCTATATATAAAAAGGAAGTGAAGATATGGCTATTAATAAGAATTTAATTACTGGCAGTACAACAATGTTGATACTAAAGTTACTTGAAGATAAGGATATGTATGGTTATTTAATGATTGAAGAATTGGCTAAGAGATCAGATAATACATTTTCATTAAAAGCTGGCACCCTTTATCCATTACTTCATAATCTAGAATTGGATGGGATGGTAAATTCATATGATGAAAAGGCAGATAGTGGAAGAATAAGAAAATACTATAGTATCACCAAAAAAGGTAAAAAGATGCTTAAAGAAAAGAAAGAAGAATGGAATACTTATGCTTCGGCTATTAATCAAGTTTTACAAGGGGGTGCTAGTTTTGGAACAATCTAATAAAATTAACGAATATTTAAAAACAGTTTGTGAGCAAATAAGATGGAAAAAGGCTCATAGTATTATTTCAAAGGAAATAGAAAATCATATAGTAGATCAGAAGGAAGCATTTTTAGCTGAAGGATTAAGTGATGAAGAGGCGACAAATAAAGCTATACTGGAAATGGGGGACCCTGTTATTGTAGGTACTGGTTTAGATGGGGTTTATAAACCAAAGCCAGAGTGGGGTATAATTATATTGACGGGTATAATGTTAACTTTAGGTGTTTTAATTAGTGCTTTTGCCTATGATGGTGATATGCTTTGGCAGTTACATAATACAATAATATATACAGTAATGGGAATAATTTTTATGATCATCGCCTATTTCTTAGATTTCAGCATTATAGGTAAATGTCCTAAGACGATATATTTGAGTTTAGTTATAGTAACTATAGGAACTATGATTTTAGGGCCTAGACTTCGCGGACAGAATTTCTATCTTAAATTTGTGATGCTTCTATATCCAACAGCTTTCGCAGGGATATTATATACTATGAGAAATGAAGGATACTTGGGGATAGTTTTAAGTGGAGTATATTGTATTATACCGGGAATTGTTTGCCTAAGGAATACTGGTTTATCTAGTTTGGCATTGTACTTAATCACCTGCTTTATATTGCTTATATTTGCAATAATGAAAGGCTGGTTTAATGTAAAAAGAATTAATGCTTTATTACTTGTTTGTATACCAATGATTATTATATTAATAGTTACAGTTCTGTCTATGAATTATTATCAATTAGGAAGAATAAAAACGGCATTTAATCCGTCTCTTGATCCTTTAGGAATAGGATATCAAGGGTATTCAATGAGGAAAATAGTTGGAAATGCTAAACTTATAGGACACAACATACACGGGATCGATATTAATGATATATTTCCATCTCTATATATGGATAGAGAATATTTGCTGACTCATTTAATTGATAGGATGGGCTGGGTATCATTTATAATAATAATGCTTATTATATCAGCATTTATTATTCGTTCCCTTAGATTTAGCTTAAATCAAAAGGGTGTACTAGGAGGATTGGTATCTATGTCTGTTATAGTTAATTTTACAATGCAAGTTTTATTATATGTTTTACATAATTTAGGTTTCCAATTAATTGCACCATTAACATTGCCGTTAATTTCCTATGGTGGAATTAGCACAATAATAAATATGTTTTTAATAGGCATTATGCTTTCAGTATATAAATCTGGTATCCTATATAAAAAGGATGATAGTTTAGATATGAGTAAAGATAAGATTTTTCAGTTTATAGATGGGAAAATAATTATTAATTTAAATAGAAGATAAATTAAATAAATCATCCCTATAAAAACTATTACAATATAATTACAGTTTTCTATAAATGAATTAAATTACCATATTATATGATAATATAATATTAATTATGGGATAAAATTCAGAATAAAGGGTGAATTAAAGGAAATTATGGTATAAAAACAATTTTTAAAAGAAGAAAGATTATAGGAGGGATAAATTGGGAAAATATAATGTTTCAAATCGAGATCTTGTTTTATTTTTGATAATTACTTTTGGCTTAACATCTATAATGGGGATTGTCATGGGTTTAGGATATCCTACATATTCAGTAGATTCCTTTCCTTTAACACAAATGTATTATCCTGCTCTTGGTGTTATGTGTGCTTTATTATTAAATAAAAAATGGAGAAAAGAACTGCCAAAAAAGTTTTTTCTGACATATTTATTTTTTACAATTACATCAATTATTTATCTTTTAGTAAGAGTATTTGGATTTAATCAAAGTGCGAATGTTCATTTAGAGATTTGGCTCATGGTAGGTAGCATTTCATTGATTATTGCATATAACAGAGATACTAAAGAAAAAATAAAGGAATTTGGATTGAAATTTAGAAAAAATATAAAATCGTCAGTTATTTACATCTTATTATTTATTTCTTTGTATCTGACAGCCATACTTATATCTTCAATGTTGGCTGGAGAGATTGATGATTTTATAGCACCATTTAAGAGTCTAAAAACATGGTTTATATTATTCTCTTTACCTTTTTCATTTCCATTTAGCTTTATTGCATTTTTGGGAGAAGAATATGGATGGAGATATTTTTTGCAACCAGCTCTTCAAGAAAGAATTGGAAAGAGAAAGGGAGTAATACTTGTAGGATTAATTTGGGGAATTTGGCATTTGCCAATAAATATGTTCTATTATAGTCCAGAAACATCTTTTTATTCTGTTATGAATCAATTAATAGTTTGTGTTGGCTATTCAGTTTTTTTTGGATATGTATATATAAAGACTAAAAACATATGGACTATATCCATGATTCATTTTATTAATAACAATCTTGGTTATGTTTTATATGGTGCTACTGGAGCTAATATAGTATTTACATGGCAGGCAGTATTATTTAATCTATTACTTTTTTCAGCAATATATATGCCATTCTTATTAGCTAAGGAGTATAGAAAATCATAGATAAGGGCTTAAATAGCCCTATTTATCTATTTACATGAACTTCTTACTAATTCTATATTTTATCTAAAGACTTGATTTTATCTTCTTTGATGGCTTCAGAGTATATTAATGCTAACTTAGCACATGCTGGACCAACCAATTCATATAAAACTGAGGATGCTAAAATAATGGTCATCATGCGATTCCCTATATCAACAGGAAGTATTCGCTGTCCCAGAAAGGCAAGACCAATGGAAACCCCAGCTTGTGGAATAAGTGCAAGACCTAAATAATTGCAAATTTTTTTATCTGTAGAAGTAATAAAGCATCCTAAATATGCCCCTATATACTTTCCTATTATTCTAATCAAAAAATAAGCTATTCCTACTAATCCCAATGCTCCAAGTGAACTTATATCTAAGTTGATACCTGATATTATAAAAAATAGTGATAAAACTGGAGGAGTGAAGTTATTGATTTGTCTATACAAATCCTTATCCTGAGTTGTATTTATATATGTTGCTCCAAATACCATACAAGATAAAAGTGGAGATATGTCAAAGATTGAGCACAGTCCAGAAATACCAAGTAATAATGCAATTGCTAATATCAAGCGGTTATCATTACTTCTATTTGGAGTAAGTAATTTACTTAATATAATAGCAAATAGAAATCCTACTCCTAATGCTCCAATATTATATATAATTGGCAGTATTACATAACTAGGCGAAATGTTACCAGTTTCTGTTGTATTGATAAAAGCAATAATTATGCTAAATATAATCAAGCAGACAACATCATCTAAAGCTACAACTTGCAGTAATATGTTTACAAACTCTCCACGAGCTTTGTATTGATTTATTGTCATCATTGTACTTGCTGGAGCTGTAGATGTAGCAATTGCACCTAACAACAATGAAAAACTCCAATCTAATGAAAAAATATAATGCATAGATATAGATACAATAATGCCTGCAAGTAATGATTCAAATAAGGTAATTATTATAGACCTTATACCTGTTTTTTTGAATAACTCTCTTTTAAGGAATTTTCCAACGTCGAAAGCTATAAAAGATAATGCTATATCCCCTATAAATCCCATATTCTTTGCTCTATTAATAGGTATTATATTGAGAACATAAGGACCTAATAATATACCAGCAATTATATAGCCGCTGACATTGGGAAGTCTTAGTATTTTTGTAATGCGAGTTAATAAAAAACCAGAAAGCAACATTGCAGATAAAGAGATAAGAATTATTGTGATATCGTTAAATTGACTAAATAAATTGTTCATTATATCACTACTCCTTTAAGTAAATAATATTTTCAAAGATAATGAAAAACAAATAAGTTAATGACCAAATAGAGCATAATATTAAATTTAAAAATGCAAATAGTAGTTTAATGCAGTTAAGTTTGTGTTTGAAAAGTAATATATC
This sequence comes from Tissierella praeacuta DSM 18095, assembly GCF_900128955.1. GTDB lineage: Bacteria > Bacillota > Clostridia > Tissierellales > Tissierellaceae > Tissierella > Tissierella praeacuta. The sequence goes on along the minus strand of NZ_FQTY01000008.1, from coordinate 35,822 downwards.
AAATTTATAAATGCAGAAAGCAAAACAAAATAGGTGAAGAAGTATTCTGATTCAGGGCATCTGAGCTTTTATGATTAATAGGTCAGCTGTTAGGAGCAAAATCATACCAGCAGAAGCTAATGCTATGTTGACCATAGCAATACCGGGAGTACCAAAATGAGAATTACCATATTTAATTATCTGACTATAATGAGATATTTTATAGTTATTAGAACAGCTGTGATTTTGATTATAGTTAGAAAAATGGTCTGTGAAATATTTGTGCCCAAGGGGAAATGGTTTTAAGATATTATGGATAAAAATTCTAACCATGAAAATAAACATTAATTTTACCTCCTTTATAATTGTTAATTGTTTGAAAATTTGATATTATATTACAATAAGTCATGTATAAAGTAAAATTATAATTATTTTGATATTGATAAGAAAAACTAATGCAGAGGTGTTTTTTATGTTAGATGCAAAATTAGATACGTTACTTATGGTCTGTGAAACATCCAACTTTACTCGTGCAGCTAAGGAGCTCTCATTAACTCAACCTGCAGTGAGTCAACATATTAGTCAATTGGAAAAGGAACTAGGTGTTAAAATATTTAATAGAAGTAAAGGAGAATTAAAATTAACATCTGAAGGTGAAATTATCCTTATGTATGCTAAGCGCATTAAATCATTATATAGTAAATTACAGCAAAGTCTGTTAGATAAAAATCATCAATCAATAAAGTTGACAATTGGAATTACGCATACAGCAGAAAGTAACTTTGTTGCTGAAGTTTTGGCGAAATATTGCAATGTAAACGAAGGAGTTACCATTACAATAATTACTGAGTCTATAAAGAATCTTTATAATATGTTAATGAACTATGAATTAGATTTGGCAATTGTAGAAGGAACTATAAATGATCCAAATATAAATTCTTTATTGTTAGATACGGATTATTTAGTGCTTGTGGTCTCAAATAACAATCCACTTGGAAAGAAAAATATGGTAACTATTAACGATATTAAGAATGAAAAAATGATATTACGTCTACCGAATTCTGGTACAAGAAATTTGTTTATTGCACATCTTGAGAGTCTTAATATGTCAATCAAGGACTTTAATGTTATACTTGAGGTCGATAATATTGCAACAATAAAGGACTTAATTCGCCGAGATTTTGGTATTTCTATACTTGCACGTAGTGCGTGTCTTGATGAATTAAAGAAAGGTAAAATTACAATTTTACCCATTGAGAATTTAAGTATGATTAGGGAAACGAGTATCTTATATCATAAAGATTTTAATCATACTAATATTCTGCAAGATATTACTAAAATATATAATGAGACTGCTAGACTATACAAATAAAAGTAGATAGTAATTTCTAATATTGGTTTCTTAGAAGACTTGGGATAGAAAGGGGGAGCAATGTGAAAAGATTAATATATAGGATAGCAAAATCCGTATTGTTTATATCATTTCTAATATTTATTTTAATTGAGAGTTTAATTATTATAGGGGGTAGAAGAACTCCAGATGTTAAGGTGGATTATGTTATAGTTTTAGGAGCTAGGTTATATGGGGATATACCTTCTCCTGCTTTATTAGAAAGACTTAAAGTAGCTAAGGATTATTTAATAGATAATACAGATGTAAAGGTAGTGGTATCAGGTGGACAAGGTTTAGATGAAGACATTGCTGAAGCATATGCTATGAAAAAATATTTAATAAATAATGGTATTGAAAAAGATAGGATAATAGTTGAGGATAAATCTACTACTACTTTTGAAAATCTAAAATTTAGTTTAGATAAAATAAAAGAAACTAATGACAACAATAATATAAGTCTTTTAATTGCATCTAATAGATATCATATTTTTAGGGCAAAGTTATTAGCTAAAAGATTGGGAGCAATACCCTATGGATTACCTGCTAAGACACCCCTTATAATAGTTTTACAATCGTATATAAGAGAATTTCTTGCGGTTATTAAATCATATTTTATTGATAGGGTAAGAGTGTAAACTATCTAAAGGTTTGAATACCAAAAATTTATTAAAACTAATATATTATTTATTTTATATAATATCAATAATTGTTGTGCTAATATTTTGCAGCAGGATATTTTAAATAAAAAATAGCATGACGAATATTATATAAAAAGATAATATTCGTCATGCTATTTTTTATTATTAGATTAATATGTTTCTACAAAAAGTTCAAAATGTGCTTGTGGATGAATACAAGCAGGACATACTTCAGGGGCATTTGGACCTTCATGTACATATCCGCAATTTCCACATTTCCATAATACTTTTTCTTCTTTTTTAAAGACCTTATCATTTAATATATTTTCAGCAAGTTTATTAAATCTAATTTCATGTGCTTTTTCAGCATCAGCTATAGCTCTAAATGCAGTTGCTATTTCTTCAAAACCCTCTTTTTCGGCAATATCTGCAAATGCTGGATATAAATCTTCCCATTCTTCATTCTCTCCACTTGCTGCACTTCTTAAATTATCTAATGTATTACCTTGAGCAACTGGGAAAGAAGCCTCTATATTTATAGTAGCTGGAAGTTCATCCTTTAATCCAGCAAGTAAAAACTTATAAAATCTTTTTGCATGTTCTTTTTCATTGTCAGCTGTTTCAATAAAGATATTTCTAATTTGTTTAAATCCTTCCTTATCCGCTACAGAAGCATAGTATGTATAGCGATTTCTAGCTTGTGATTCTCCTGCAAATGCTTTCATTAAATTTTCTGCTGTTTTTGTCCCCTTTAAATTTTTCATTTTTACCTCCTAATATTATTGTTTTTTATTATTAATGCATCTAGGACAGATACCTTTAAAATAAACATTTTTTTCATTAATCTTAAAATTATTCAGTTGATTATCAATGAAATTATCTAAATCAATAGGAAAATCAAAGATTTTATTACAAGATTCACATTTGAAATGACCATGATTTTTCATATTAATATCATATTTGGCTTCACTACCATCTATAGATATTAATCTAACTAGTTTAGCTTCAATAAATAGATTTAAAGTGTTGTAAACAGTAGTCTTTGAAAGGACAGGTATTTCATTATGAAGATCACTATAAATCATTTCAACTGTGGGATGACATTTGTTTATTAATAAATATTCCAAAATTTTAATTCTCTGGTGAGTAGGTTTTATACCTTTACCAGTTAATATATTGGATAAGTTTTTAACTGATGTTTCCATAGATATTCTTCCTTTTATTTTAAGATTAATATTTATAATCATTACTAATTTGTAATCATTACAAATATAATTATAATAGGAGTTCCATAATTTGTCAACATATTATTTTTTAAGACAAAAATATTGATTAGATTTTCTTTTGACTAAGATTAGACAACGAAATAGATTAATTTAATTCTTTATATTATATTAATACATAAATTATTTCTTTATGATAAAATGAAAACATAATGAAGTTTAGTATGTATTACATTAGGGTGGTGGAGGAAAGGGATTAATTACTTTTGATTGGGGAGCATCTGAAAGTTTTGCAAATATTATTCTAGAAGTATTAGAAAAACATATTATATGACTTATTCTTAGATAAATGTGCAATATATTATATTAAATTTTAAATAATAATAAAGGAGAGATTGTTTATAATGCAAAATATAAGAGGAATAAAAAGGGACTTTCAAGAGTGATATATTTAATCACCTTTGAGAGAGTCCCATTTTAATATTTTGAATCCGTTTTATTATTAACCGTTACAGATTGGTTCTTCCCACCAGCCAAAAGCAATTCTTCCACTAGCTTCTACTTCAGGTGTTTCTGGATTAGATAAAAATACTAAAAAAGAGCCGCCAGGAGGGAAAATAAATTTTCCTTGTTCATCATCTACAACAGTTGTCTCAGGTTGTCCTCTTCTAACAAAAGCCTTTATACCACCAACTGGATCTCCAGAAACATTTATTGCATATTGCAATTTAACCTTTGGACTTGTAGGTGGACAAAATGCCAAATTTGCTGGAGTAACAAGAGGAGATTCAAGAGGCATTCCTGGAGGAATTGCATTAAACCAAATTTGTGCCCTAAATGGTGATTCAGAAATATCAGCTACAGTCCATACGGTTACATGCAAATTTACTCCTGAATTAGGGGGATTAAATAGTCTAGCCCAAGCACTTGTACCTTTTCCAAACGAAAGATTATCTGCATAACCTACGAAATATTTTCCTTCTAAAGATTTTGCTAAGTTAATAGGTACACTAACTTGGTATTCGATAGATGGCTTATATATTGACGGGTTAGGTAAGTTACAAGGTTTATAGCACATACAAGATGCAGTAGGACAGTTGTTTATATTAGGATATTTGGGATTATTGTATTCTTGAAAGTATTTAGAATCATTGAGATTAATATTATTCGACATAAATAATACTCCTTTGCATTTAAATTTAATTCATTATATGTTCAATATTATTAAATGTGAAGGATAGCTATTATTTCTATATAATAAATTTAATTATTAAAGGATAGGAATGTTGATAGAAAATAAATTTATTATAAACATAGATAATAAAAATATATTTATATAAAATGATAATTATAAAAATTCAAGGAGAAAAAATATGAGAATAGGATATGCATGTTTAACAGTAGGAGTTTTAGAAACAAATTTTAAAAGTTGCATGGTTAAAAATTCTAATGAAAAAAAACTCTTAGAAATCATAGAGTATAATTTAAAATCATTAAATAATATTATAGATTATAATATTGAGAATAATATAAAACTTTTTAGAATAAGCTCTGATTTGATTCCCCTTGGTTCAAGTTCAGTAAATAATATACCTTGGTGGGAAGTCTTTTCTTCACAGATATCTTCAATTGGATCTAAAATAAGAGAAGCAGATATGAGAGTTTCCATGCATCCGGGACAATATACTGTACTAAATTCTCCCAATGAAGATGTAGTTTTAAGAGCAATTCAAGATTTGAATTATCATAATAGGATATTAGACAGTTTAGGTATGGACAGAAAAAGTAAAATCATACTTCATATAGGAGGAGTTTATAATAATAAGGAGAAAGCTATAAAAAACTTTATTTCAAACTTTCAATTACTTGCTCAAGAAATTAAAGAAAGATTAGTAATTGAAAATGACCATAAGTCTTATAACATAGGAGAAGCTTTAGAAATAGGGAGGACTTTAAATATTCCTGTTGTATTTGATAATCTTCATAATGAAGTATTGCCATGTGATATCTCAAAGGATGATCAATATTGGATAAGGCAATGTAAGGAAACTTGGGAAAAAGAAGATGGACCTCAAAAAATTCACTATTCACAGCAGGATAAAGGCAAAAGATCAGGTGCACATTCAAATACTATAGAAATAGAACAGTTTATGAATTTTGTTGGAAAAATAGATGATAATATAGATATAATGCTTGAAGTTAAAGATAAAAATCTTTCAGCAGTAAAATGCATTAACAGTATTTCAAAAAGTAAAAAAATAAAAGCTCTTGAGGTGGAATGGAGTAAATATAAGTATAATATATTAGAGCACTCTCATTTACATTATAATAAAATTCGTGAGATACTAAAAAATAAAAATGAGTATCCCGTAATTGAATTTTATAAATTAATAGAGGAAGCTCTAAATATTGAAGAAACTATAGGTAGTACAGTTAATGCTGTCCTTCATATCTGGGGATATTTCAAATCAACTGCCACAGAGGATGAAAAAAGCAAATTTATAAAATTATTAAAAAGTTACGAGGAAGGTAAAAAACCTAAGGATTCATTAAAAAAATTTTTAGGGAAATTGGCTTTTAAATATGAAGAATATTATCTTTTAAATTCTTATTATTTTTATTTATAATGTATTTTCGAGATATATTTTATTGAGAACTTAGTTGGATAATTGTTAATTATCTCGACTTTAAAATTATAAGTATATCTTGTATAATGGTATAATGTTGAAATATTTACAAGAAGGTTAGGGAATAGAATGAAAAGAATAAATGAAATTTTTAATGATTATGAAATAAAGGGAAATATAAACACTGCAATAGTAGAAGGTGTAGTTTTAAGAAAAAATGAGAAGATATTGGAGATGAAAATTAGAACTGATAAATTTATTCAAATTAGAGAAATTGAAGAACTTAATAAGTTTATAAAGGAAAGATTTTCATTAAATGATTCTAAAATTATTGTAGAGTATGCTGAAGAAATTGATAAAATACCTAGAGAGGAAGAATTAAGAGATATTATATGTGTGATGTCAGATAAATATCCTGTTTTAAAGGCAATTATAAACAATTGTGAATTTGAAGTATTTGAAAATATTATTAATTTTAATTTTGAAATTCCAGCATCAGGGATTTTAATATCTATGGGTTATGATAAAGAAATCAATAAGGCTATAAAAAGCCTTTACAATACAGAGTATGAAATAAATTTTATTGATAAGGTATGTAATGAAAAGTTAAAAAAGCTACAAGAAGATGTATATTCAAAAGAAATTATGTTAATACAAAAAGAAGCTGCTATTCAGCAAAATAATAATATTTCTAAATCTCCCAAGGAAATTTTAAGAAACCAAGACGTGAAAGCAGAAACTAATAACAAAAAGAATGATCCTTTCCTAATATTAGGTAGAAGCTCTAAAATTAAAGATTCTATAACAAAAATTACTGATATTACGCCATATGAAGGTAAGGTGGCAATAGAAGGTGAAATATCTAATATAGAATCTAGAGAGTTGAAAAGTGGGAAAATTTTAGTTTCTTTTGACTTATATGATGGTTCAAGTTCCATAACATGTAAGTCCTTTATAAAAGGTGAAGATATAGGGGTATTAGATAAGATTAAAAATGCTAAAGGTGTCAGACTTTCTGGAAATGCAGCTTACAGCAAGTTTTCTGGAGAAGTTGAGATTATTGCTAATACTATAATAGAAACAGAAGGAATAAAGAGGGTTAAAAGAGATGATAATGCTGAATTAAAGAGGGTAGAACTTCATATGCATACACAAATGAGCCAGATGGATGCTATGACAAGTGCTACTGATTTAATTAATAGAGCTATGAGCTGGGGGATGAAATCCATTGCCATAACTGATCATGGAGTTGTACAGGCTTTTCCTGAAGCTCATAAGCTTTTAGGAAGAAATAATCCAGATATGAAAGTTATATATGGAGTAGAGGCTTATTTGGTACCAGATAAAAAGCCATCTGTAACAAAATCTAAGGGACAGGGGATTGATACTACATATTGTGTACTTGATTTGGAGACTACAGGTTTTTCACCGGTGACAGAAAAAATTACTGAAATAGGAATTATGAAACTTAAGGATGGTGAAGTAATAGACAAGTTCAGCACATTTGTAAATCCTGAAAAACCTATTCCTCAAAGAGTTGTAGAAATTACTAACATAACTGATGATATGGTCAGAAATGCAGAAACTATAGATAAGATTTTTCCTAAGATGTTAGATTTTATTAATGATAGTGTTTTAGTTGCACATAATGCTGACTTTGATATAAATTTTTTAAGACATAATGCAAAGATATTGGGCTATGAATTTGACTTTACATATGTGGATACTTTGTCCTTAGCTCGAGAAATCTTTCCTGATTTTAAAAGCTATAAATTGGGAAGAATAGCTAAAAATCTTGGGATAAAGGTAGAAGTCGCTCATAGAGCCTTAGATGACGTGGATACTACTGTAAAGGTCTTTAACATTATGATTGAAAGACTAAAGGAGTTAGGAGCTGAAACCCTTGAAGACATAGATATATGTGCTTCTAGTGAGGAATCTAAGAAGGAAGAGTATAAAAAGCTTAAAACCTATCATGCTATAATACTTGCAAAGAATTATATTGGTTTAAAGAATTTGTACAAACTTGTATCCTATTCTCATTTAGATTACTTTTATAAAAGACCACGTATTTTAAAGAGCTTATATAGAAAATATTCAGAGGGATTAATCCTTGGAAGTGCATGTAGTGAAGGAGAACTTTATCAATCAATACTTTTAGGAAAGCCCGAGGAAGAAATTGAATCAATCGCAAAAGAATATGACTATTTAGAAATTCAGCCTTTAGGAAATAATGATTATTTAATAAGAAATGGACAAGTGGAAAATATAGAAAGCTTAAAAGGAATTAATAGAAAGATTGTAGGGCTTGGAGAAAAACTAAATAAACCTGTAGTTGCTACTGGAGATGTTCATTTCTTAGATCCTGAGGATGAGATATATAGACGTATATTGGAAACAGGTCAAGGATATAAAGATGCAGACAATCAAGCTCCTTTATATTTAAAGACTACAGAGGAAATGCTTCAGGAGTTTTCATACTTGGGAAGGGAAAAGGCTTATGAAGTTGTGATTACAAATACTAATATGATTTCTGATATGTGTGAACAAATTAGTCCCATTTCATCAGAAAAGGCTACACCACATATAGAAGGCTGTGAACAGACTATTCGAGATATTACTTATGGGAAAGCTCATGAGCTCTATGGAAATCCATTACCTGAGATTGTTCAAGAGAGGCTTGATAGGGAGTTGGACTCCATTATAAAGAATGGATTCTCAGTAATGTATATTATCGCACAAAAGCTGGTATGGAAATCAAATGAGGATGGTTATCTTGTAGGATCTAGGGGATCCGTCGGTTCTTCTGTTGTAGCATATATGACTGGTATAACAGAAGTAAATGCTTTACCACCTCATTATAGATGCACAAAATGTAAGCATTCAGATTTTGCAGACTATGGTTATAAGCTTGGATTTGACTTACCTGATAAATTATGTCCAGTTTGTGGGGAAAACTTAACTAAAGATGGTATAGATATACCTTTTGAAACCTTCTTAGGTTTTAATGGGGATAAAGAGCCAGATATAGATTTAAACTTCTCAGGAGAATATCAGGCAAAGGCTCATAGATATACGGAGGTTATTTTTGGAAAGGGCACAACCTTTAAGGCTGGAACCATAGGTACTATTGCAGAAAAAACAGCCTTCGGCTATGTTAAAAAGTATTTTGAAGAGAAAAATATATCAGCAAATAAAGCAGAAATTCTTCGAATTTCAAGAGGGTGTACAGGTATTAAAAGAACTACAGGGCAGCACCCTGGGGGAATAATAGTTGTGCCAAAGGGACGAGAAATCTTTGAATTTTGTCCAGTTCAACATCCTGCTGATGATACAAACTCAGATATTATAACAACTCATTTTGATTATCACTCTATTGATGAGAATTTACTAAAGTTAGATATATTAGGGCATGATGATCCAACAGTTATAAGAATGCTCCAAGATATTACTGGAGTAGATCCCCAAAAAATACCTATGGATGATAAAAAGACCATGTCAATATTTTCATCTACGGAGGCTTTAGGTGTAACACCAGAACAGATAAATTCCAAAGTAGGAACCTTTGGTATTCCCGAATTTGGCACTAGGTTTGTAAGAGGAATGCTTTTAGATACAATGCCAAAGACTTTTATGGACTTAATATGTATATCTGGACTTTCCCATGGTACAGATGTATGGCTTGGAAATGCTAAGGAGTTAATTGATTCAAAAATAATTACAAGCATAAGTGAGGCAGTATGTACTAGAGATGATATTATGGTTTATCTTATTAAAAAAGGTTTGCCACCAAATACTGCCTTCAAGATAATGGAAACAGTTCGTAAGGGAAAGGCTTTAAAAGATCCTAAATGGGCAGAATATGAAAATTTAATGAGAGAGTTTGATGTGCCAGAATGGTATATTAATTCATGTAAAAAGATAAAGTATATGTTTCCTAAAGCTCATGCAGCAGCCTATGTAATGATGGCATTTAGAATAGCATGGTTTAAGGTACATATACCTAGGGCATATTATGCAGCTTATTTTTCAATTAGGGCAAAAGCCTTTGATGCAGAGTTTATGATATTTGGGAAAGAAAAGGTTAAGGAAAAAATGAAAGAAATTGAATCTTTGGGGAATGATGCAGCGCCTAAGGATAAGGATATGTATGATGATTTGGAATTGGTTTTAGAAATGTACGAAAGAGGAATTAATTTCTTGCCTATTGATTTATATAAATCTCACGCAACAAAATTTTTACTAGAGGGAGATTCCTTGAGACCACCTATAAACAGTATACCTGGAATGGGAACTGTGGCTGCAGAAGGAATATATAAGTCAGCACAGGAAGAACCTTTTAGCTCCATAGAAGATTTAAGAAAACGTGCTAAAATAGGGAATGCGGCTATAGATTCACTTAAAAAATTTGACTGTTTAAGAGATCTTCCAGAAAGTGATCAAATAAGTTTTTTTGATGCAATTTAGTTTGTGTACTTCTGCACAAGTATATAAAAGATGTGCCCTCCAAATGTTAAACTAAAATTAATATTTGGAGGGGCATTTTTTTATCTTAATATCCAGAGTAATCATTGGGTATAATATTTAATAATAATAACTTAAAGGATAGTGATATTATGAATAAATTATCTGAAGAAAAATCCCCCTATTTACTACAGCATAAAAATAATCCAGTAGATTGGCATCCTTGGGGAGAAGAAGCTTTGACAAAAGCTAGAACTGAAAATAAACCTTTATTTATATCTATAGGATATAGTACTTGCCATTGGTGTCATGTAATGAACAGGGAATCTTTTCAAGATGCTGAGGTTGCAGAAATATTAAATAAAAACTTTCTTCCAATTAAAGTAGATAGAGAAGAAAGACCAGATATAGATAAGGTATATATGACATTTTCTGAAGCTATGACTGGATCTGGAGGATGGCCACTTAATATTTTAGCAACTCCAGAAGGGAAACCTTTTTTTCTTGGAACTTATTTTCCTAAGACAACGAAAAATAGGATGACAGGAATAATTGATTTGTTAGAAAAAATTAATAGACTATGGAGATATGATAGAGACAAAGTATTAGAAGAATCTCAATATATTTTAAATGAAGTGAAGAAAAGATATTTAGTAAATGAGAAAGGAAATATAAAAAACAAAGTAGAGAGTAAGGCAAAAGATGGACTAAAAAGAATATTTGATAATAAGAATGGTGGATTTGGTTCTTATCCCAAATTTCCTATGCCTCAATATATTTGGTTTCTCTTAGAATATAGTAGTAAAAACAATGATAAGGAAGCATTGGAGATAGCAGAAATTACTTTAGAGAAGATGTATAAAGGTGGTATTTTTGATCATATAGGATATGGTTTTTATAGATATTCAGTAGACGAAAAATGGTTAATACCTCATTTTGAAAAGATGCTTTATGACAATGCATTATTGGGAATAGTTTATACAAAGACCTATGAAATAACAAAAAAAACCTTATATAAAGAAGTAGCTGAAAAAATATATGAATTTGTATTAAGATATATGCTATCTAGTGAAGGGGGATTTTATTCTGCACTAGATGCTGAGTCAGAAGGTAAGGAAGGAAAGTTTTATATCTTCGATTATAATGAAGTATTTAATGTTTTAGGAAAAGAGTTAGGAGAGTTATATTCTAAATACTACGGCATTACAGAAGAAGGCAATTTTGAAGGTGCTAACAATCCAAATCTAATATTATATGATTTATCAGAAATATCAGAGTCGGATAAATTAAGTCTGGATAAAGCTAATAAAATATTATTTGAATATAGGGAAAAGCGAGTTAAGCCACATAGGGATGAAAAGATATTAACTTCATGGAATGGTTTAATGATAGCTAGTTTAGCATATGCTTCTAGAATATTTAATAATAAAAATTATAGTGAAATAGCAAAAAAATCAGCAGATTTTATTATCAAAAACTCCATGGATAAAGATGGTCATTTACTATCTACACATATAAATGGAGAATCCTATAATACAGGATATTTAGAAGATTATTCTTTCTTTATATATGGATTACTCCAATTATATGAAACTCTAAAGGAAAATAAGTATCTAGATTTAGGAATTAAGCTATTAGAAGATATGATGGAACTATTTGGTGATGATAGAGAAGGAGGATTATTTTTCTATAGTAATATATCAGAACAGCTAATAATGCGGCCAAAGGATATATATGACGGTGCTATACCCTCTGGTAATTCTTTAGCAATAATGAGTTTGTTTAAAATATATAAATTAACTAAAGAAGAAAAATATGAAAAGGTGGCAAAAGAAATACTTTATGCCTTTGGAGAAGATATAAATAATAATCCTCTTGCACATCTATATTCATTAATTGCATTAGGGAAAAAATAAAAATGATACTTATTTAGATAATTCCTATTGAATTTAGAAGTACAATTAACAATAATAATGGTGATATATATTTTAAAATAAAATAATAAATATTTATAATTCTTAGGTTGCTTAATTTATGCCCATTTGAAAGTTCATCTATTATACTATCTTTATTAGCAAAATAGCCAACAAAAATTGCTATAAGAAGCCCCCCTATAGGCAGCATAATATTAGATGATATAAAGTCAAATAAATCAAAGAAATTCTTTTTGAATAAAGTAAACTCTCCAAATATACTGGTGGGGTGAACAGTTAATGCACCTACTGAAAATATTATTCCAGATATAATTATTACTGCATATTTTCTTTTAATATTCCATTCCTCAGACATAAATGCAACTGGTACTTCTACCATTGAAATCATTGCTGTAGTAGCTGCAATAGATGCTAATATAAAAAATGCAATAAGTAGAATATTGCCAAATGGTATCTTTGAAAAAACTAAGGGAATAGTACTAAATAATAAACCAGGGCCAGAATCTGGAGCTAATCCAAATGTGAAAACTACTGGAAATATGGCTATACCTGCTAATCCAGATACTAATGTATCTGATAATGCAACCTTAGCAGAGGTATAAATCATATTATTATTATCTGTAAAGTAACTTCCATAAGTAATCATAGTACCCATGCCAAGAGAAAGTTTGAAGAATGCTAAACCTAGGGCAGCGAGAATAACAGAGGGTTTTATTTTCGAGAAATCAATACTGAACAGAAAACTTAAACCTTCCTTTGCTCCTTTTAGAGTTAGGGCTCTTATTGAGCATAAAATTAAAAGAATAAACAAAATAGGCATAAGGGTTTTTGTAATTTTTTCTATGCCATTTTTTACACCTGCAATTAATATTAAAGAAACCACTAATAATACAATTCCCTGCCAAATAATAGGGGAATATGATCCACTTACAGTAGTTGAAAACTTATTTATAACTATTTCTGTTGCATCTTCGATTGGAAGATTTCCTAGATTGAAAAATTCTCCCTTTATTGTTTTAAATACATATGAATATACCCAGCCAGCTACACTGCTATAAAAAAACATTATAAATAATGCAGCTATTATTCCCATATAACCAACAATATTCCAAAAAGGGCTTACTTTAAGTTTTGCAAAAGCAGCAACAGCATTAGATTTAGTTTTTCTTCCTATATAAAATTCTGATATTATTACAGGCAAACCTACTAATAATATAGATGTTAAATAGATAAGTACAAAAGCTCCACCACCATTTTCTCCCACAAGATATGGAAATTTCCATATGTTTCCCAAGCCAACTGCAGATCCTAGTGTAGCGAAGAATATTGCTAATCCAGATGAAAAGGATTCTCTCTTTTTATTTGGGTCTATCATTTTAAATTCCTCCTAAGCATAATCAATTTTAAAGAGCCTGAAAATAAATATAAAAAATATTGTATTATCAAAGTCATTTTATGTCAATACCAATTTTTCATCTAATATTCTAATTACAATAAATTTAAAACCAATACATGAACATAAATTTTAATAATTAAAATACTTGACATCTCGATTTCCTTACTTTATCATGTAGTAAAGCAATAAAGAAAGAGAGTGATTTAATGACAAATAAAAAACCTACGAGAGAAGAAGCTTTGTTATTATTTAAGAAATATAATAAGTCTGATAGTTTATTACGTCATGCACTAGCCGTTGAAGCTACAATGAAACATTTTGCTGAACTTTTTAATGAACCAGATGTAGAAAAATGGACTATAGTAGGTCTTATCCATGATTTGGACTATGAAATGTATCCAGATGAGCATTGTATAAAGGTACAAGAAATACTTAAAGAAGAAGATTATCCGCAGGATTATATAAAAGCAGTAGCAAGTCACGGTTATGAAATATGTTGTGATGTACAACCTACAGAAAAAATGGAAAAAGTACTATATGCCATTGATGAATTAACTGGTCTTATTACTGCCGTAGCACTTCTTAGACCTAGTAAATCTGTATTAGATTTAGAACCAAAATCCGTAAAGAAAAAGTGGAAGGATAAGGGGTTTGCAGCAGGGGTAGATAGGAGTATTATAGAAAAAGGCATACAGATGCTAGATATGGAGAGAGATGATGTAATTATGGAAACTATTCTTGCTATGAGAAAGGTAGCAGAAGAAATAGGTTTAAAAGGGGAATTATAATGAAAATTGGGTAATAAATGACATATATGAATATACAAAAAGGAGAGACTGCATATGATAAGAGATTTGAAAAAAAAGAAAACTAAAATAAGTGATAAAGCATTTATTGCAGAAACAGCAGATGTTTTGGGGGATGTAACCATAGGGGAAGGAAGCAGTATTTGGTATGGTGCAGTGGTTCGAGGTGATATGAGTTATATAACTATTGGAGAATATACTAATATACAGGACAATGCAACAATACACGTTGATACAAATTCACCATGTAAGATAGGAGATTATACTACTATAGGGCATAATGCAGTAGTTCATGGGTGTGAAGTAGGTAACAATTGTTTAATAGGAATGGGTTCAATAATTTTAAATGGAGCAGTTATTGGTGACAATTGCATAATTGCAGCTGGAGCATTAGTTACAGGAGATACAGTTATACCTCCAAATTCTATGGTTATGGGTTCACCTGGGAAAGTTAAAAGAGAAGTAAGTAAGGAGGAAATAGAAACCATAAGATACAATGCTACTAGGTATGAAGAGTTATGGAAAAATGAGCATATATAAATGAATATTAGATATTAACACATTTTTAGTTCTACAGTTTATGAAGGTTGAATAACATATACCAGATTAATTGTTCCTAAGTATTTAAAAAATAGGGGGGATATTATGTTAACAAATCCAGTGTTATTATCAGTATTGGTTATGACGGTATTATGTTTACTAAAAATGAATGTATTGATTGCACTTATTTTATCTGCATTAACAGGTGGTTTATTAGCGGGAATGTCATTTAAGGAAACCATAGGAGTTCTTATTGGAGGCATGGGAGGAAATGCAGAAACAGCATTATCCTATATATTGCTTGGAGCTTTAGCAATAGCAATTGGAAAAACCGGAGTTGCAGATATATTGGCTCGAAAAATTGGTAGAGAGGTTAAAAATAAAAAAGCAATCTTCGTGTTTGTAATAGCTGGAATAGCTTGCTTTTCACAAAATTTAATTCCAGTCCATATAGCTTTTATTCCAATATTAATACCACCACTAATTCCAGTTATGAATAAATTGAAAATTGATAGAAGGGCAGTGGCAGCAGCACTGACATTTGGGCTTAAAGCTCCATATGTAATGATCCCAGCAGGATTTGGACTTATATTTCACAATATAATTAGAGATGCCTTAATAGATAATGGGATGCCTGTAGAAACTAATATGATTTGGAAATCAATGCTATTTCCTGGTATTGGAATGATAGTAGGTTTAATTATAGCTGTATTAGTAAGTTATAGAAAACCAAGAGAGTATGAAGATAGGGAATTAGTTAAATCAGATATTGAGCATAATGAAGATGAAAGAATGTCAAAAGAACATATAGGTGCTTTATTAGGGGCAATAGGTGCTTTTACTATTCAAATTATCACAAAATCACTTCCCTTAGGAGCAATAGCAGGTCTAATAATAATGATGGTATTTGGTACTTTTAAATGGAGAGAACTTGATGATATGTTAAGTGGTGGTATTGGATTAATGGGATTTATTGCCTTTGTAATGCTAGTTGCTTCTGGATATGGTGCGGTTATTAGAGCAACAGGGGGAGTGGAAACTTTAGTAGAGGCAGCAGCAAATATGATGGGAGGAAGTAAAGTTATAGCAGGATTTTTAATGCTACTTATTGGTCTGATTATTACAATGGGAATAGGTACTTCATTTGGTACAGTTCCAATAATAGCAGCAATATTTGTTCCCTTATGTATAAAATTAGGATTTAGTCCTGCTGCAGCTATTTGTTTAGTAGGTACAGCTGGTGCATTGGGAGATGCTGGTTCTCCAGCTTCTGATAGTACATTAGGACCTACAGCAGGATTAAATGTAGATGGGCAACATGATCATATATGGGATACCTGCGTTCCTACTTTTATTCATTATAATATTTCATTATTGATATTTGGAACAATAGCAGCATTAATACTTTAATATAAAGATAAGGGGCAATTAGCCCCTTAATTTATTTCATAGCTTTTTTAGCAAATTCGGTTGTTACTATCTTAGTATAATCGGCTCTTTTGTCTAACTCTCCTGCTAACTCCATTATATTCATCATATGATTTAGTCCGTCTTCTGTAATAATTAAATCTGGTTTCCATGAATCTTGTTCTCTATATCTTTCAATAAGTGTTATAAGCACCTCTTTATTTGTATCAGGGAATTGTGGCATTACAGCATCTGCAATCTCTTCACTACTATGTTCTTGAACCCAAACCATGGCTTTATATAAAGCATTGGTAAAGCTTTGAATAGTTTCTGGGTTTTTCTTGATATATTCTTTAGTTGCGGAATAACAAGTATATGGAATATATCCAGCTTCCTTACCTATTGAAGCTACTACATACCCCTTGCCTTCTTTTTCTAATGTAGCAGCTACAGGTTCAAATAATGTTACATAATCACCTTCACCACCAACAAAAGCTCCTGCCATTACATCAAATTGTATGTCTGTTCTAACTTCAACATCCTTATCTATTTCTAGGTCATAATTTTTAATTACGTATTCTAAAGTCATTTCAGGCATTCCGCCTTTTCTACCACCAATTACTGTTTTACCTTTTAATTTATCAAATGTAAAGTTATCATCCTTCTCTCTACCAACTAAAAAAGACCCATCTCTTTGTGTCAATTGGGCAAAATTGATTACATAATCATCTCTTCCTTGATTATATACATATACTGATGCTTCTGGTCCCATAAATCCTATATCAGCCTCTTTACTCAATAAGGCAGCCATACATTTATCTGCTCCTTTACCGTTGATTAATTCAACTTTTAACCCTTCTTCTTCAAAGAAACCCTGTGTTAAGGCTACATATTGTGGAGTATAGAACAATGAGTGTGTAACTTCAATTAGTTTTACTGGTTTTAAATTAGTTTCACTTTTACACCCTACTAATCCTAATATTATTATGAGAACTAAAATAAAAGAAATTTTTTTAAAAAAACTTGACATCTTATCCCTCCTTGCATAATATGTGTGTACGAAAGCATTAATTAATGTTATAATATTCTAAAATATAATAAATGTTCCAAATCAGTTGTTAAAGGTGGGAAAATATGAATATACCAAATATGCTAACAATTTTAAGAATATTGCTTATTCCAGTGTATCTATACTTTTTTTATTCTAATATTGAAAACAATATTTTATTTGCAGGATTAATATTTATTTTAGCTGGGATTTCTGATGTATTAGATGGATATATTGCAAGAAAGTATAATATGAGTACTACACTTGGCATAGTATTAGATCCTATTGCAGATAAATTGATGACATTTACTATTTTGATTAGTTTTACAACAAAAGGCATTATACCAATCTGGATATTAATTGCTTTGGGAATAAAGGAAATAATGATGATTTTAGGAGGAACTATATTATATTTATTTAAGGGCAAACAAGTTTTGCCTTCTAACAGATATGGGAAAATTGCAACTTTATCTTTTTATGCAGCTACATTGTCTATAGTATTTAGATTACCTAGTATAATATCAAGAACTTTATTTTTTCTAACTGTAACTCTTAATATAATAGCTTTTATAAATTATTTTATAATTTATACAAAGATGAGAAATAATATGAATGATGATATAGTTGACAAATAAAAACTATATATATATAATAAAATAAACAATTTTACTTTGCTTTGATAAAGAGGAGTAAGTAAATAGTACTATACAGAGAGAAGATCCTAGGCTGAGAGGTCTTAAGTTAAATATTTACTGAAGGTAGCTTTTGAGCATTCAAGCTGAAACTAAGTAAGCTTGAAGGGTTAAACCCTTATATTTATTTAAGAGCTATGGAAATATCCATGGAATTAAGGTGGTACCGCGAATTACCCTTCGTCCTTTATATTATAAGGATGGAGGGTTTTTTTATGACCTAACCCAATGATAACCGCGACTTTAATTAAAAATTTTTCATTTAATGAAGGAGGAGATAAAAATGTTAGAAAACTTACCAAAGACGTATAATCCAAAAGACTTTGAAGATAGACTCTATAAATATTGGAATGATAATGGTCATTTTGTGGCTCATGTTGATAAAACGAAAAAACCATATACTATAATGATGCCCCCGCCAAATGTAACAGGAAGCCTTCATATGGGTCATGCACTGAATAATACTATTCAAGATATTTTAACTAGGTGGAAGAGAATGGAAGGGTATTCAGCTCTATGGTTACCTGGTACAGACCATGCTAGTATATCCACTGAGGCTAAGGTAGTAGATAAGATAAAAAAAGAAGGAAAATCTAAGGAAGAATTAGGTCGTGAGGGATTTTTAGAAGAAGCTTGGGATTGGACCCATAAATATGGAAGTACAATCAAAAATCAACTTAAAAAACTAGGCGTTTCATGTGATTGGTCAAGAGATAGATTTACATTAGATGAAGGTCTTAGTAAGGCAGTAGAAGAAGTTTTTATTAGATTATATGAGAAGGGGTTAATATACAGAGGAGATAGAATAATTAACTGGTGTCCTAGCTGTAGAACTGCAATATCAGATGCAGAGGTAGAGCATGAGGACTCACAAGGTTATATTTGGCATATTAGATATCCAATTAAGGATAGTGCTGAATATATAGTAATAGCTACTACTAGACCTGAAACTATGTTAGGAGATTTAGCTATAGCAGTTAATCCTAAAGATGAAAGATATACGGACTTAATAGGTAAGATGGCGATTCTTCCGTTGATGAATAAAGAGATACCAATAATTGCAGATGATTATGTAGAAATGGAATTTGGTACAGGAGCAGTTAAGATTACTCCATCCCATGACCCTAATGATTTTGAAGTAGGAGAGAGACATGGACTTGGGCAGTATATTATAATGAATGAAGATGGTACTATTAGTGAAAATGGTGGAACTTACCAAGGTTTAGAAAGATATGAAGCTAGAAAGAAAATAGTTGATGATTTAAAGGAACAGGGGTACCTAGTGGAAATCAAAGAACATCAAAATGCAGTAGGACATTGTGAAAGATGTTCAACAATTGTAGAACCTTTGATTTCTAAACAATGGTTTGTAAAGATGGAGCCATTGGCTAAACCTGCATTAGAAGCTTATGAAAATGGAGAATTGAACTTTATACCAGAGAGATTTGGAAAGATTTATACTCATTGGTTAGAAGGCATTAGAGATTGGTGTATTTCTAGACAATTATGGTGGGGACATAGACTTCCAGTATATTATTGTGATGAATGTGGAGAAATTATAGTGTCTAGAACTAAGCCGGAAAAATGCAATAAATGTAGTAGTACAAAACTACATCAAGATACTGATACCTTAGATACCTGGTTCTCATCTGCTTTATGGGCTTTCTCCACTCTAGGATGGCCAGAGAAGACAGAAGACCTAGAGTATTTCTTCCCTACTGATGTATTGATTACAGGATATGATATAATATTTTTCTGGGTAGTTAGAATGGTATTTTCAAGTATTGAGCAGATGGGAGAAGTTCCATTTAAAGATGTATTCTTGACAGGACTTGTTCGTGATTCTCAAGGAAGAAAGATGAGTAAATCTCTAGGTAATGGTATAGACCCATTAGAAATAATAGATGAATATGGTGCAGATGCCCTAAGATTTACTTTAGTTACAGGTAATTCCCCAGGAAATGATATGAGATTTTATATTGAGAGGGTAGAAGCCAATAGAAATTTTGCTAATAAGCTATGGAATGCTACTAGATTTGTTCTTATGAATCTTGAAGAAGATATAGCTAAGGAAGAATTAAATTTAGATAATTTAGAAGAAGAGGATAAATGGATTTTATCTAAATTAAATACTGTAATAAAGGAAGCTACAGAAAACTTAGATAAATATGAAATAGGTATGGCTGCACAAAAGATATATGACTTTATCTGGGATGAGTACTGTGATTGGTATATTGAAATGGTTAAGTCAAGATTATATGGAGAAAATGTATCTAGTAAAGAAACAGCAGAGAAGGTTTTATTATTTGTCTTAAAAGATATATTGAAGCTACTTCATCCATTTATGCCATTTATTACTGAAGAAATCTGGCAACATCTACCAGGTAATGATAAACCACTGATTTTAAGTTCTTGGCCAGTATATAAAAATGAATTAAATTTCCCTGCATCAGAAGAGGCTATTGAATTTATTAAATCAGGCATAAAAGGTATAAGAAATGCTAGAGCTGAAATGAATATTGTACCTTCTAGAAAATCTAAACAAATCTTTGTAACAAAAGACGAAAATATAAAGAAGATTATTAGCTATGGGCAAAGATACTTCCTAAATCTTGCCTCTGCTGAAGCAATAGAAATAGTAGATACTAAGGTGAACATAGGAGAAGATAATATTTCCGTAGTATTAGATAGATGTGAAGTGTTCTTACCCTTAAAAGATTTAATTGATTTTGACAAGGAAATAGAAAGATTAGAGAAAGAAAAAGAAAAACTTGAAAGTGAAATAAAGAGAGTAGTAGGAAAATTATCTAATGAGGGATTTGTGAAAAAAGCTCCTGAAAAGGTAGTCAATGAAGAAAAAGAAAAACAGAAGAAATATGAAGAAATGCTTGAAAAAGTAATTGAAAGACTTGAAAGCATAAAATCCAATAGATAAGGCGGAGGTCAAAATGAAGTATCAAGAGGCTTTGGAATATATTAATGATAAAAACAAATATGGCTCAAGACTTGGACTTGATTCAATAGGTAAACTTTTGTGGCTTTTAGGAAATCCTCAGGAAGGGTTAAAATATATTCATATAGGTGGAACAAATGGAAAGGGTTCCACCTCCTCTTATTTAGCTCATATGCTAGAGTCGGGAGGATATAGGGTAGGATTATTTACATCACCTTATATAGAGAGATTCAATGAACGTATACAAATAAACGGGCAAGATATACCAGATGATATTCTTGGAAAGATAACAGGCTTAATTAAGGAAAAAGCTGATATTATGGTAGAAGAAGGCTTTGAACACCCTACGACTTTTGAAATAGTTACTGCAATAGGATTTATGTATTTCAAACAAGAACAAGTAGATTATGTAGTGTTAGAAGTTGGACTAGGAGGTAGATATGATTCTACTAATATTATTTCTTCACCATTAGCCTCGGTTATTACAACTATAGATTATGACCATATAGATGTTTTAGGTGATACTTTAGATAAAATTGCTTATCAGAAGGCAGGGATAATAAAGGAGAACTCAATAGTAGTATCTTATCCTCAAGTAGAAGAGGCGTTGCAAGTTATAAAAGAAGTATCAAATGAAATGAAAGCAGAATTTTATTTGTGTCCAATGGAAAATATTAAAGTAAGAGATATCTCTGGCATGGGAGCTAGTTTTGATTTTCATTATGAAAATACAAATATGAAAGATATAAAGATTTCTATGCTAGGTGAGTATCAGATATATAATGCTACATTGGCTTTAACAACATTATTGATTTTAAAGGAAAAAGGTTTAGTAGACATTTCTGAAGAGCAAATAAGGGATGGTTTAATAAATACTAAGTGGGCTGGTAGACTTGAAGTTATGAGAAAGAGTCCAATATTTTTGATAGACGGTGCTCATAATGTGCAAGGCATTGCTCAATTAAAGAAAGCTATTAGTCTATTTAAGTATAAACGTCTAATATTGGGATTAGGAATATTAAAGGATAAGGACTCCTCTCATATGGTTGAGTTATTAGCTCCTATGGCAGATGAGATTGTAATCACAGAGGTCAATATGCCTAGGAAGTTAGATGCTGAGGAACTAGCAGAAGAGATATCAAAATATAATAAAAATATTTTCATAGAGAAGGACATAAAAAAGGCCGTAGAAAAAACCTTAGAGCTAGCTGAGAAGGATGATATGATAGTATTTGGTGGGTCGCTGTATTTAATAGGAGAAGTGAGGGGTATAATAAAACTACTGTAGTTTAGGCACAGTAGTTTTTTTAACTTCACCAATATATCATTTACTGCATAAATTACTTATATACAGGAGGTGATATATTGACTTATCATAAAATATTAATAGCTAATACAGGTGAAGATAGTTTGACAATAATAGATGAGTCTATTTATAAAACAATTTTTCTATCTAAGCTTATAGAGGAAAAAGGAGATAATTGGATTTCAGAAGGTAACAGATTAGGTCCATATGATATTGAAATAGGAGAAAAAGATGATGTATATATTGCTAATTCTTATGATAACTCTATTATGAAAATAGATTTACAAAATATTAAGTTACTGGGAATTATCAAAGTAGGAAAAAATCCTACCTGTATAAAAAAATTTAGAAATAAAATTTATGTTGCTAATAGTGATTCTAACTCCATATCTATTATTGATGAAAATACATTTTCATTAATAGAAAATATATCAGTAGGAGAAAAACCTACTGATATTCAAATAGATGAGGAAGGTTTGAAAATTTTCATTTTGAACGGTAATTGTTATACAATAAATGTATTAAATTTAGACACGGAAAAGATATCTTCTATAATCTTAGGTAATCAACCAGTAAAAATGGTTATAGAAGATAAGAGATTATTTGTTTTGTCCTATGTAAATAATGGAATCAGCAACTATAGTAATTTATCAGAATTGAAGGCTGAAGATTATGGAACTATAATGAGTATAGATTTAAAAGGAATATTTGGTGATTTTGTCAAAATAAAAGGGGAAGAATTGTTTTATCTTTCAAATATGGAAGATGGATATATTTATAAAATTTTTATAGGTGAAGAAGTAAGTATTTCTAAAATTTATTTAGGTGGTATGCCAAATAATATTAAATGGGATAAACAAACAAAACTTTATATTGCTAATATACTAGATAATAAATTAACTATACTAGATAAATCAAATAATCAAATAATAGATAATATTAGAGTAGGAAAAGAACCAAACGGTATTCTCCTACTCTAATGGAGTTGCTTTTTCATCTATAAGTATGTTAATTATATTCTGATATATAAAGTCAGGGGCTTCTTTCCATTTAGAACAGATTAATTCCACCTGTTTTTTTGTTGGAACATCTAAATACAGACTAAATAATGTTTCCTCATTTTCTATTAATTTTAAATTTACCACATATTGATTATTTGCTTTTTCAAAATAATCTGTGATGACTTGGGTTTCAATTTTATTTTTCTTCTCAATTTTATTAAATTCTTTATTTAATTCCTCTTTAATATTACTTGAGATTCTATCTTCAAAATAAGATAGAGCTATTTCACCTTTTTCTAATATAATATATACTTCCTTTGAGTTATCAGCTATTATTTCTATAAACTTCGATTCAACTAATTCAATTAAATATTGTTGTACTAAAAAGAAATTCATATAGTTTTTTTCTAATACAAATTCAATTATTTCACTATTAGTAAATGAAATAGGAGATGATTTTATTATATATAGTAAAAGTAATTTGTTTTGTGCTAATTCTTCGGTATTTTCAATAAACATTATTTAACACCTCTTTTTATGGACTATATCCATATATTATATCATAATAAAAAGAGAAGTGGAATTCCACTTCTCTTTTTTCTTGTTATTCTAATATTATTTTCCAGCTAATTGATTTTGAGCAGACTCAACTAATTTTTTTACCATGTATCCGCCTACATATCCATTTTGTCTTGAAGTTAAATTTCCTTTATCCATAGAGTTATAATTTGTCATACCTAGTTCATTTGCTATTTCTAATTTCATTTGGTTTAAGGCTGCTCTAGCTTCTGGAACAACTATTCTATTACTATTATTAGCCATTTTATAAACCTCCTTTTTCAACAACAAAATCTGTCGTTGTAATATTAATATAACCTTTAGAAAAAAATATATTCTGGTAAATAATTATAAATTGTATAACTATAGGAAATTTAGTTAATAATTATAATTTAGTTTGATTTTATAATTAATGGATTACATTGAAGATATTTTGTAATATAAATTTTAATTTAGAATAAATTATATAATATAAGTATTTGAAGGGGGTGTAGTAGTGAGGAATAGATATTATAGGAATGATATTAATATTACAGTTAGATTGCTAGTAATTCTATGTGTATCATTAGTTTTTTTAGTATATGTTACGGTTAAAACAACAGGAAATATAGCAGCTGTATTTGCTCCAACAAAAGAACTACCTATATATAGTGTTGAGGTGCCAGAGAAGAAAATAGCCATAAGCTTTGATGCAGCTTGGGGTAATGAATACACCAATTGTATATTGGATACACTAGATAAATACAATGTTAAAAGTACATTTTTTTTAGTAGGATTTTGGGTAGATAAATATCCAGAAGATGTAAAGGAGATTGCAAAAAGGGGTCATGATGTAGGGAATCATTCAACTACTCATCCAAATATGCCTCAGTTAAGCCAAGAAAAAATATTAGAAGAAATTAATACAACTGGAGAAAAAATTGAAGAACTAACAGGAAAAAAACCAATATTGTTTAGACCACCTTTTGGAGATTATAATGATAATCTTATTCGTATATGTAGAGAAAATGGATATTATGCAATACAGTGGGATGTTGATTCACTAGATTGGAAGGAGTTGGGAGTACAACCTGTTGTGGATAGAGTAACAAGAAACGTAAGAAATGGTTCTATTGTATTGTTCCACAATAATGCAAAATATATTAGTGAATATTTGCCACTGGTTATTGAAAGATTACAGGAAGATGGCTATGAAATAGTGCCTATTTCTGAATTGATATATAAAGAAGATTTTATAATGGATAATACTGGAAGGCAGATTTTAACAAAATAAATAATGATTTGGGGCGATATAGTGAAGGAACAACAAATGATAATAATTGGGATAGTTGAAAACACTTTAGAAAGAACAACTTTTAGACTTTTAAAAAAAATGTTTTTCATATCTAATTATGTTCTATATTATGAAAATCAGCATAGGAATATGGCGATATTAAATAAAGAAAATAATATTATATTCATAATTGATATAAGTCCTAATTTAATAATTCCTTTGAAGGAAATTGGAATAGACTTTAATATATTAATCCATACATTTCTAAATAAAGAGGACTATGAAAATCAAAATTTACAGCAATTATTTAGTAAATCAGACTATGTAATAATAAATTGTGATGAAGATAAGTGGAATTATCTTTTAGATAATAATATTAAATCAATAGTTATAACTTATGGATTTAATAATAAAGCTACTATAAATCCATCTAGTTATAATATTGACGATATAATGGAATTAAATATATGTTTTCAAAGGGAAATAAAAGGAATGAATAATGTTACAATCGAACCATTTGAACTGCCTATAAAAATTCGATCTACAGAGAAACTAGATATTTATCCTGTTATAGCAACCATTACTTGTATTTTACTTCTAGGTATAGATGAACTCTCTATGGATAATTTTATGTATTCCCATGTTAATTTAATAAAATGAAGAAGAAGGAACTGTAAATAATTGAAAAGGTTTTAACAAATCTTCTATAAAAAAGAAGGAGTTTTAAAACTTTTGTCTAATAATAGATATATACGAAAGATAAATTTCTTATATCTATTATTTTTTATTTTTATTCATATTACTTTTCTACGGGGAATATATTAGATATAGATTAAAAAAACATAGGAATAGAGGGGGACAATAGAAATGCTTGATAAGATTATGGATACTAATAGCGTAAGGTTAGTAGGAAAAGTGGTGAGTGAAAAAGTTTTTAGTCATGAAATGTATGGAGAGGGATTTTATAATATTGATTTAGAAGTACCTAGATTAAGTGATTCGGTGGATTTACTGCCTGTTACAGTTTCAGAGAGGCTTATGGTAGATGTGGATTTATCTATTGGGGAATATATTATAGTGGAAGGACAACTGAGATCTTACAATAGATATATAGATAATGGAAATAGATTGGTTCTAACCATATTTGCAAAAGACATATATATGCCAATGGAAGATGAATTAGCAGAAGCTTTGAGAAAGCCAAACGAAATTTATTTAGATGGATATATATGCAAAAAGCCAATTTATAGAACTACACCTTTTGGCAGAGAAATAACAGATATTCTAATAGCAGTTAATAGATCTTATAATAAATCCGATTATATACCTTGTATTTCATGGGGAAGAAATGCACGATTTTGCGAGAAGATGCTAGTAGGAGATCATATTAAACTTTGGGGAAGAATACAAAGTAGAGAATATCACAAAAAACTTGCTAATGGAGAGTTAGAGAAAAAAATTGCTTTTGAAGTATCAATATCAAAATTGGAGTATGTAGAAAATGATAATAATAGATTGGCAGTATGTGAGGAAGAAATATAAGATAATTTATAGATACAAAAATCATATTTAGTGCTATAATATTGATAATATTAATTTAGTAGAGAGGAGAGAATTAGCTTGGATAGTAACAAAAGACAAAGAACTCTTTATAGTAGAGAAGATATAGCTACTCGAGTTAAAGAATTAGGTGAAATCATATCTAAAGAATATAAAGATAAAAATTTATTAGTAATATCATTACTTAGAGGCAGTTTTATTTTCGCTTCAGACTTAGTTAGAGAGTTATCTATACCAGTAGAGGTTGATTTTATGACAACTGCTAGTTATGGGCATAATGAAATATCATCGGGTAATGTGGAGATTTTACATGATATTAGAACAGGTGTTGAGGGAAAAGATATTTTAATTGTAGATGATATTATAGATTCTGGGTATACTTTAAATAAGGTAAAGGAAATGTTAAGCCTAAAAAATCCAAATTCTGTTAAGATATGTGTAATGTTGGATAAGCCTAGTAGAAGAAAGGTAGATATAAATCCAGATTTTGTAGGATTTACTATACCAGATGTTTTTATTGTGGGATATGGGCTTAATTATGGTGATCATTATAGGAATATACCATATATTTTTACATTTGACTAAAAAATTCACCTACAGAATTATTCTGTGGGTGAATTTATTGTCATAAAAGTTATTTGAATGGAGATGAAAATGAAAATATGAAAGAATTTAAAAGAAATTATATTCTAGAAGTTAATTTGCTATATTTATTATTAGGACTTTTATTGTTCTTCCTTGGTTCAGCAGTACAAAACAGGGAAATATATTCAGGACTATTAATTACAGAATATATAATAATACTCATACCTAGCTTACTCTATATGAAATCAAAGAAAATACCTTTAAAACAATCTTTAAGGCTAAATAAAATTAGTTTAAAGCAAATATGGTATATTATTTTGATTACGATTTTTTCTTATCCTATAGCAATATTTTTTAACACTTTAGTAATAACAATATTGAGTTTTTTTGGAGAATTGATACCTAGTTCTGTTCCTTTACCTGAGAATATGGGACTATATTTTTTAAGTATTTTTATTATAGGTTTAGCCCCAGGAATATGTGAAGAAGTAATGTTTAGAGGTGCCATAATGGATGGATATAGTATAATGGGAAAAAAGAAAGCAATCATTTATTCAGCTTTCTTATTTGGACTTTTTCATTTAAACCTTCAGAATCTATTGGGACCCATGTTCCTTGGGATAATATTTGGAATCATAGTATATAAGACTAACTCAATTTATTCTTCTATACTTGCTCATATTTTAAATAATAGTATAGCCATGACAATTGGATATTTTGGAATGAAGGCTCAAAGTGAAATAGGAGATATTAAAGCCTATGAAGTACCAAATCAAATTCAAATGCTAATTTTACTTTTGACAATAGGGATATTTGCTTTAGTATCATCTATTATTCTTATAAGATTAATAAAAAAATTACCACAGGGAGAAATTATTGTAAAAGATAGTATACAATATGAAGATACCAAGTTTATATATTACCTTCCAATAATAGGTATCATATTTTTATTTATAATAGTAAACATTAAATATTTATTTATTTAAGAATAATTGAAGGGGTTCTTTCTCATAATAGTATTAGGAGGAAGATAATATGAAAAAAGAAAAAATAGAAACATTAGAAGATAAACTAAAATATGAAATAGCTGAAGAGCTTGGATTAACGGAGAAAATTAAAGAAGTAGGGTGGGCAGGATTAACGGCTAAAGAATCTGGTAGAATAGGTGGATTAATTACTGTAAGGAAAAGGGAAATGAATAAGAAAGATAAATAAAATAAAAAAGGGGGGGCAGTATGTACGATAAATTTGCTAGTATCTATGATGAATTAATGATGGATTTTAACTATGAGGATTGGTTTAATTATATAGAAGAGATATTTAAAAGATATGATAAAAGACCTAAGAGCATTTTGGAGATGGCCTGTGGAACAGGAAACCTTTCTCATTATTTAGCTAAGAAAGGGTATAATTTAACTTGTTTTGATTTATCGGACAATATGTTATCACAAGCTTATGAAAAGCTTAGAAGGTTTAAAAATGTAAAATTAATAAGACAAAATATGATAGATTTCAGTTTAAAAGAATCCTATGACTCTGTTATTTCTATATGTGACAGTATAAATTATATAACAAATAAGGAAGAATTATATAAAGCATTTAAAAATGTATGGAATCATTTGGAGGATAATGGTATATTTATATTTGATATAAATTCTTTTTATAAATTAAAGTACATCATAGGGAATAATACTTTTGTAGAAGATAGGGAAGAAGTATTTTATACTTGGCAAAACTATTATGATGAAAATAAAAATATTTGTGAATTTTATTTGACATTTTTCTATAGTGATGATGGAGAAATATACGAAAGATTTGATGAAGAACATAGGGAGAAAGCTTATGAATTAGATGAAATAATAGAATTACTTAAAAAAGCAGGATTTACTCATATAGACTGTTTTCAAGCATTTGGATTTGAAAAACCAGTGGAAAAAACGGAGAGAATAAACTTTGTTGCAATAAAATGATAAATATAGGTTTTGGGAGTGATTAGGATGAAAGATTATTTAATAAGAGGTATAGATAAAACGGGAAATATTCGAATATTTGTAGCTACTACAACTAATATGGTAGAGAAGGCAAGAAATACTCACAATACTTCACCAACTGCTACAGCAGCATTAGGTAGAGCATTGACAGCAGCAGCTATGATGGGAGTAATGATGAAGAATGAGGATGATAGACTTACATTAAAGATTTCTGGAGACGGACCAATAGGAACTATTATGATGGTAGCAAATAACAAAGGAATAGTCAAAGGCTATGTAGATTATCCTTATGCAGATGTGCCTAGCAGAGAAGATGGCAAACTAGATGTAGGAAGACTTGTAGGTTCTAATGGCACTATAACTACTATTATGGACTTAGGACTTAAGGATCCTTATGTTGGACAAGCTAATTTAGTAACAGGAGAAATTGCTGAGGATTTAGCAATGTATTATGCATTATCTGAACAGCAACCATCAGCTATAGGGTTGGGAGTATTAGTTGATAGAGATATATCTGTTAAAGCATCAGGGGGGTATATAATTCAATTATTACCAGATGTATCAGATGAGGATATAACTAAAATCGAAGAAGCAATATCCAAAATACCCTCAATATCTTCTTTAATAGACAGAGGATTATCACCAGAAGATATTATGCAAGAGTTATTAAAAGGATTTGAGATGGAAATTTTAGATAAGGTAGATATTAGTTATAGTTGTGATTGTTCTAGAGAAAGGATTGAAAATGTACTGCTTAGTGTAGGAAAAGAAGAAATAAGAGCTATGATAGAGGAGGATGGAAAAGCGGAAGTAGTGTGTCATTTCTGTAATACCAAGTATAATTTTTCAAAAGAAGAGTTAGAAAAATTAATAGTTGACAAATAGAGGAAGTTGTTATATACTATGTATTGTTGTGTTTGCAGTAGCAAACATCACGCCCGGATAGCTCAGTCGGTAGAGCAGTAGACTGAAAATCTACGTGTCGCTGGTTCGATTCCGGCTCCGGGCACCAATATACTTTATGGAAGATAATTTAAAAAGTATAAAAGAGATATTGACAATTTATAGTAACTTATGTTATTATAATAAGGTAGTGAAAATCCTGCGGAAATGGCTCAGTGGTAGAGCATCGCCTTGCCAAGGCGAGGGTCGCGAGTTCGAATCTCGTTTTCCGCTCCAAATTTGCCCTAAGTAATTTTAGGGCTATATATTTGGCGCCATAGCCAAGCGGTAAGGCAGAGGTCTGCAAAACCTTTACTCCCCAGTTCAAATCTGGGTGGCGCCTCCAGATAAATACACGTTTATAAAGGTTAGGACAGATTGAGAAAAAATCAAATCTGTCCTATTTCTGTCCTAAGGGGAAATATCTGTCCTAAAAAATAAATTCCCTCTGACCAGGGAATTTATTTATATATTAATTATTTAACCTTTTCTACTGCTTTGTCAAATAGCTCAGCAGTAGATTTTTTTATTTCTTCTGTAACATGGATGTAGATATCGTCTGTAGTTGATACTCTTGAGTGTCTTAGCCTTTTAGATATTTCTTGGCTATTAGCTCCTATTGAATATAAAATCGTTGCGTGGGAGTGCCTGAGGCCGTGAAAAGTAATTCTGTCTATTCCCTTCTGTTCTGAAAATTCTTTTGCAAACTTTGTAAAAGATTTTGATATATAAGTAGGTCTTAAAGGTCTACCATCTTCCCATCTGCAAACATATTCTACTTCTATTTTTGTTTTTAATTTATGTTTCTTTTGCTCTTTCAGGACAGATTTAAGGACAGACGTTAGTTCCTTAGTTAAAGCTACTTTAGCCTTACTAGCAGGGGTTTTAGTATCTTCTAATACTAAACCTTCGCCTTTCTTTTCAACCATGTTGTGATTCACCATTATATAGCCTTCTTTTAGATTGATATCTTCCCATCTTAGGGCTGAAACTTCACCTTCTCTTAATCCAGTATGAAACGCAATAAACGCAGGCAGATAAGTGGTTGTATCTTTTATATATTTAAGAAATTCTTCAATGAGTTCTATGCTCCAATGTTGTATCTTTCTTTTGTCATCTACAGGTGGACTAGCTAAGGATACAACATTTTTAGAAATCATTTCCCATTTTACAGCCTGATCTATGGCCAACTTAAACATTTTATGAGTTTTAAGAATTGTACCATTTGCATACCTTCTTTGAGTAGTTCCATTTTTAAGCGTAATCATTTCCTTAGACATTTTGTTATAAAACTCATCAACCATTTTAGTTTTCAATTTATTAAGTTTAACTTGTCCTAGGTGAGTTTTTATACAGTCAACAAATACTTTGTATCGTCTTTCTGTATTATATGCTTTCTTGCCTTCAATAAAGGTTGTAAACCAATCATCTAAGAAGTCATTTAGTAAAGTATTTCCTTTGGCAGTTAGTTCACCATTCATATATTGCTCTTGAATCTTTACTTCCCAGGCCTTAGCTAATTTTAAATTTTCTCTGCTCTTAGGTTTAAAAGTTTTTGTTTTTCTTATTTTTTTACCAGTGACGGGATCTGCACCTAAAAACACTTCTACATAATAACCACCTTCTATTTCTCTTATGGCCATTATATTTTCACCTCCTTTCAAAAACCTATGTTCTTTATTAGCTTTATATTAAAGAGCCTTGATTGGCTCTAAACATCGTTGTTCAAATCTCAATTCAATTAATCTCTCTGGAACTTTGAAATATGAACTTAATTGTTTAGTTGTCATATTTTCTATTTCGCAGATATCTATCTTATCATCATCTGGAATTAAAAAATATGCAGCAAATATATCTGCTTGATTTTCATATCTATCAGTTATGTACAAAGTTTTTTCTAAAAAACATATAGATAGTTCAGGATGGCAAACAACATGTCCTAATTCATGGAAACATACATATTTCTTTTCATTATAATTATCTATATTATTATTTAAGTATATTATTTCTTCTTCCATTATTCTTTGAAAGAACCCTAATATATTATTACCTAAGTTTGTTTCTATAATTTTTATATCAAGGCATCTACAAAGTTCAAAAGGGTTTCTAGTATTATATAGTTCTAATAAACCATCTTTAATTTCTATTATATCTTGGCACATATGTATTCCTCCCCTGTCAACAAAGGATTTTTTATTTCTTCTCCTTTTGTTTTTTATCTAAAACATATTTCATGCCTAGCTGGAGAGCATTGGCTAGCAGTAATTTATCTTCATCTGTTAACATTTCGCCTTTTAACATTAAGCCTTCTTGTGATTCTATAATTTCTAGTGCATCTTCTACTGAATTTATTTCTTTATGTGCTAATTTGTCTAAGTTTTTGATTTTGTCTTCTGGGTTTTTTATATCTGTTCTGCCTAGAAGATAGTCTGTAGATACTCCTAATGCTTCCGCTATTCTAACAATCTCATCATCCCTAACTGGTCTTTCCCCAGATTCAATTCTACTCAATACACTGTTGTTTATTTGAATCATATCAGCAAAATCTCTCTGGTTAATATCTTTTTCTTCTCTTAGAGTTTTAATTCTGTTACTAATGCTCATACAGATGCCTCCTTTATATTTCTATTATAGCAACAATTCAATTATACACTTTTCCATAATAGAAATAAACAATTTTGTTAAAATAGAAAATAAAGTATTGACTTTTCTAAAATAGCAATATATAATGATTGTAAAAGGATTGCTAAAATAGAAAACAAAAAGAGAGGTGAAATTATTGAAAAGATTAAATCATGAATATATAAAAAATAAAAGAATAGAAAACAATTTAACTTTGCAAGAAGTAGCTAAGGAATTAGGATTCAAGAATGCATCTACGTATTTAAAATATGAGGAAGGTGATTATTCATTTAAAGCAGATATGTTGCCCAAATTAGCTAAGGTATTAGATTGTCAAATAGAAAATTTTTTTACAAATTAGTTTGCTAATTTAGCAAATCAAATAAGGTAAATAAGAGTTAATAATTTAAAAGGTATCAATTGAGAGGAGGTGAGAGGGGTGAATTTAAAAGATATATCGACTAAAGATTTAATAAAAGAGCTAGAGGTTAGAAAAAATGTAAAATCCTATGATTGTGGTCTTTATAGTAAATATGAAGTACAAATTAAAAGGAAGTACTCACAAGATAGGGGTCTTGTTAAACTTCCTAATAATTATAAATTACTTGTTATTAGTGACTTTTAAATAATATCTATAAAGGCTTGTAAATTCACTGAAAGATTCAGGATGATTGTGTTTTCTAAGTTGGGACTTAATATACTGATAAATTTCATCCTTATCATCAGTATTAGGAAAATTTCTATCTCTGAGTATATCTCTGGCAAAGTCACCTTTGATAGTATCCATATTTTTTATTCGTGACTTAGATAGCCAATCTAAGAAGTTACTCATCATTATCACCCCCTTTACCAAATTCTAACATAAAAGGGGGACAAAACAAAGGAGGGATTAAGTGAATAATTTAATAAACATTCAAAACAAAGATGGTAAATTAACAGTTAGCAGTAGAGAAGTAGCAGAGAATTTTGAGAAGTCTCATGATAATGTCATAAAATCAGTAGAAAACTATATAGAAACATTGAAAAATACAGATTCGTCAAAATTGAGTTCTCTATTTATAGAAGGTAAATATACAACAAAAGAAGCAAATGGAGTCCGCTATAAAGAATATTTACTAACAAGAGATGGTTTTACATTACTAGCAATGGGGTTTACTGGCAAGAAAGCTCTAGAATGGAAGCTTAAATATATAGAAGCATTCAATAAAATGGAAAATACATTAAAGGAGGTATACCACATTTCACAGACTGCAATAGTTAACAACATCATGGAGACTTTAGAAGATAAATTATTTACTAGCATAGACCAAAGATTATCTAAATATGAAGAAAACTATAGACCAACTCATGCAAATAAAATAGACATTAATAACTACATTAAAAATAGTCTAGGTGATGATAGAGAAATTGGAGAGGTTGATTTAGTGAAGCAAAGAGTTCTATTAATGCTAGATGCCAATGCGTGGCAAGATGTTCCTTATAAGAAATTGACTAATAATATGAGATTAATTGATGAGAGTATAAGAGCAGTAAAAAGCTTTAGATCTAAATCACAGTTAAGTTTATTTGAGAGATAAAGGAATAAGGAAAATCATAAAATTGAGGTGAGAAGTATGGGGAAGGAATCGGAAGTTAAAATCTACACTACAAAAGATTTAGCAGAAATATTTGGTGCGTCTGATGAAACCATCAGAAGAGAAATAAAAAGAAAAAGATTAAATTGCTTTTATGTAGGTAATGAGGCTAGATTTACCCAGGTTCACTTAGAAGATTATATGAATGTTAGGAATCTAGGAAAGACCACAAGGGAACTTCAACTTGAAGCAGAAAAGGAACAATTATTAGAAGTAATTAAAACTAAGGATCAGGTAATAGAAAGCATTAAAAACGTATTACTAAAAAATATATAGGAGGTCTAAACAATGAATATCAAGTACTTAACTTATTATGTACAAAAATGTCTAAGGAATGGTATTGAACCAACTTGGAAATCCTTAAGGCTTTGGTACGAAACTACAAATATAAGTTTTTAGTGATAGGAGGGACAGGCTTGAAAATAATATTTGATAAAAAGCTTTTTAAAAGACATGCACCTAAAAATATACAGAAGGTACTAAGTCATCATGTAGATTTGATAGATGGAAAAGAAGTTAGTTTTGAAGGCAATGACAGATATGGAACTGTTGAGTATGAGCATGAGAAGTATGGATTTATTTTATATCCAATTTATCCTGATTGGTGCAGGGAGGAGGTGTAACAGTGGAACACACAGGAATAGTTAGAAGAATAGATGAATTAGGTAGAGTTGTAATTCCTAAAGAGATTAGAAGAACTCTAAGAATTAGAGAAGGAGATCCTTTAGAGGTTTCTACTAATTCAAAAGATGGAACAGTAACTTTAAAAAAATATCATACTGAGAAAGTATTTGATTTTGAGGATGAAGAATTAGAGGAAATTATAGCAGCACTTAAAGAAAGGATAAAAGATAGAGACATTATTATAAGACAACACGATTTAACTGAATCATCACAGATAACTGAAGATGAAATTTTAAAATACAAGCAATCAAGATACTTATGTAGAACAATAATCAATAAAATTAATGAAATAGTTGAAAGGGGAGTAAACAATGTGGATTAGAAGCCAAAGTAGAAAAGAACTAATAGATGTAACTTCACTTGAGGTAGTAGGTAATACAATTATGTGCAGAAATTGGACCTTAGGAAAATATGAAACAGAAGAAAGAGCTATGGAAGTTTTAGATGAAATACAAGAACAGCTGACTCAATGTGTAGGAGTATCAAATATGAGGGAGATAGCAAATTATGAGATGGAAAGCTTTCAAAGCTATTCTGTGTTTCAAATGCCAGAAAAATAAGGAGGT
>NZ_FQTY01000025.1 GCF_900128955.1 Tissierella praeacuta DSM 18095 | reverse complement strand
AAAAAAGTTAGAAGAAGTGGAAAGGGGTCGATACTAAGTCAAGTAAGATACGAAAACATATATCTGTCAATACGTGATTTAAACAATATCAAAAAATATCCAATAACAGAGTTATGTAAATTAGCAGGAATACAAAGATCATCTTACTACAAATGGCTTAATAGAAAGGAAAGTGTTAATGAAAAGTTTAATAGAGAACTAATTCCATTAATTAAAGATGCTTATGAGGAAAGAAATGGGATATTAGGCTATAGGCAAATGACAATTAAACTTAATCGCGAGCATAATCTAAAAGTTAATCATAAAAGAATTTATCGTCTAATGGACATCTTAAAGCTAAAGTCGGTATGTCGTAAAAAGAGGAAAAATTACATTAAATCAACTCCTGAAATAACAGCAGATAATATACTTAATCGAGACTTTAAATCAAATAAGTTTGGAGAAAAGTGGCTTACAGATGTGACAGAGATGAAATATGGAAAAGGTGGGAAGGCATACCTTAGTGCCATATTAGATCTTGCAGACAAAAGTATTGTTTCCTTTGTATTAGGACATTCAAATAATAATAAACTAGTATTTGAAACCTTTGATATCGCTCATCACAATTATCCCAATAGTAGTCCAATCTTTCATAGTGATAGGGGATATCAATATACAAGTAAGGCGTTTAAAAAGAAGTTAAATGATGCAGATATGATACAAAGCATGTCCAGAGTATCAAGATGTATTGATAATGGACCAATGGAAGCATTTTGGGGAATGTTAAAATCAGAAATGTACTATCTTAAAAAATTCTGCACATATTCCGAGTTAGAATCTGCTGTTATTGAATATATAAATTATTACAATAATCATAGGTATCAAAAACGATTACAGTGCATGACTCCAATAGAATACAGGCGTTATCTTTTAGATTCAGCTGCTTAAAATGAATATACGCCAATCATAATGAAATGGTTGGCGCACAAAGCTTTTATTATTTCCACTGTCTACTTGACAGGGGCATGTTCATAGCAGGAGTGGTTTATAATTTTTTACTAAGTTATTATATACTCAAATAAATACAAAAGTATTCCTAACAAGAAATGAAGAAAAATTCTCTATTATTAAATATTCTCTAATACAAAATCGGCATTTTCGGCAGGACAATAATCTTTAATATATTTATCTTCTGCTGGAAAATATCGTCTTTCATACTTTAACTTTATATCCTTGTCATCTCCTATATAGGTATCTCTATTTATTACACGACTTAACCTTATGTCTTTAGGCAATTCAACATAAACCATATAATCGAAGTATTCTTTTATTTCTTTCCTCTGCAAAAATATTCCTTCTATTAATAAGATTGAGCCTTGTGGTATTTTTATTTGCTCTAAAATATATAAATCATTTTCCTTTTCATATAGTTCTACTTGCTTATCAATTTCAATACCTTCTCTTACTGGTAACAAAATTTCTTTGATTAAATAATCATATCTCCATTGAATATTATAATAGCAGTACCATTCTTCTTTAAATTCATCGTATCTAATATATCTTGGATATATAAAATCATCAATATGCAAGACAACAGGGTAATAGTTACTATTCTGCAATTGTGTTTTTAGCAACTCTGTTATTGCACTCTTTCCTGCCCCTCCTAAACCATCAATTCCAACAATTATAGTTTTTCCAGAGTCATATTTGCCTATTATTTTATTCAATAATTCTTCCATTTAAGATTATCTCCTTCTAACATAAAAATTTCTTAGCTACCAAGTAAATTTAGATTGAAATTTATAGAGTATTTCAATTCAGCACATTATAACATAAACATTTTAAATATTATATGAAATTTTTTAAAAAACTTCATATAAATATTACTTTAATAAATTTAAAAATGAGATTATAGCAAATCTATAACCTCATTTTTAATCCTCCTTTATTCTACAAATCTTTTCAGTTTATTTAATTCAAATGTCCATTCGGGAGTTATAAGCTTTTCTTTATCTTTTATTGAATACCACGGACTTATTTCTTCATTCATAGGATTAATAAGTATCTGAGTCTGTTGGGCTGGCATATATGATTGGGCAAGGATAAATATCTTTTCATCATTATTATTTATAGCCATATCTACAATAATAACTGCATGACCTGGACTACCTCCAATAATAAACACATCTCCGATTTCCATGTCCTTTATATCAATAGATTCTAATTCCTTTTCCAAAGACAAAGTGCCTGAGTAGGCAAAGACCATGTCCATAAATTTTCTAAAATTTTCATAAGTATTTGATGGTTCTACAGCTTTGTAATATCTTACATCATTTCCATCAACTTTAATCCTATATCCTTCCATCCACTTCTTATACTCAGCCTTAAATCCTGAAACGAAATTAAAACTAATATCTTCATATTTACCTACTGAATAAAGATATTCTGCCCTCAGAAGCATAATAGCATCTGCACATTGATGAAGATCTCTATCTCCTATCTTAACATCTACAACACTATCATAAACACCCTTTTTATTTTTCTCTCTGCCATTATAGTATAGTACCTTTTCACCATATGGCTTTAACCTTTGATTTCTCAAAAATTCTTGGAAGCTGTTTTTTTCTACTTCTATTCTCTTATATCCTTCTAAAGTTAAGTATCTTTCTTGTATTGTATTACCATTTTTATTAAGATAATTAATTTGTTTGTTACTCTCAAATTTTGCTGGAAATTCTGTTTCTAATATTATATCCTTCTTTGGTAAACTATTAATATTAAAAAATCTCCAATATATTATAGAAATTAGAGAACCTGTTATTATAAATATTGCTATTAACCTTTTATTCAATTAATTCACCCCTAGCAATATTTTCTGATAAATAACGCATAAAGAGTATATCTTAGTTTTTATCATATTCTATTAATGCATTATATACTCCTTCATGAACAGCACCACGAACTATATAATAAATAATTCCAGGAAGTATAAGCCAAACAAGAATATTCACTCAACCACCTCTTTACTTAGAATACCTTAATATCCATTAATATAATCCAGTATCTCAAATAATTCCTTATAGTTGTTTAACTTTTCCTTGTCTTCCACCTTAAATCCTGAATTATAAAAGGTGATACTACCACTTCCTTCATTCAAAACATTCATCTTTCCTAAAATCCTTTTCAAATTCTTTACTGTTCCAAGATTTCCATCAATTATATCTGTATCTATTGGAAGTATTTTTCTAAATACATCTTTATAGAAAGAAAAATGAGTACAACCCAAGACGATGGTTTCGTACTTATTCAAATCATATTTAAGTAGTTCTTCCTCAAGATAAGCCATTACCACTTCTTCATTAAACTCAAATCTTTCTGCAAATTCAACTAATCCTGGAAGTGGTAATAAATCAACAATATGATCATTGTCTAATTTAGTAATAAGATTTTGAAGCTTTTCTTCCTTTAGAGTGAGAGCCGTTGCCGTTACTAAAACTCGTTTATCTACATTTTTATTTTTTTCAACAGCTGGTTTTACAGCAGGTTCCATTCCAATAATTGGAATATTATATTCAGCCCTTAGCTCTTCAATAGCCACACTTGTAGCAGTATTACATGCAATAACTATAGCTTTGACTCCTTGGTTTATTATAAACTCTATAGCATTAAATATATATTTTTTAACTTCTTCCTTAGTTTTTTGTCCGTATGGAACATTTAGTGTGTCTGCATAGTATATATAATCTTCATTAGGTAATATTTTTAATGTATCATATAATACAGTGATTCCCCCTATACCGGAATCAAAAAAACCTATTTGCATTTTATCCCTCCAATAATATAAACTAACTATAAATTTTATATTAAGATAGTATATTTTAATATAATCAAATATTATACCGCTACTAATCTATTACTATCTTATTTCTTCCTGTGTTTTTTGCATCATATAATCTCTTGTCAGCTTTATAAACTAAACTTTCTATTGATAAATTTTCTTTATCAATTTCCAACACATCACATATTCCGCAGCTAAAAGTAATTTTCATCTCTTTATTCTCATATGCAAAGGCAGAGTTTCTCACTTCTTCTAAAATTCTCTTAATTATTTTTGCCGATGTTTTCTTCTTTATACCATGTAAGATTAAAATAAACTCTTCTCCTCCATATCTACCTGCTATATCATATACTCTAATTCCTGATGTAAGAATTTCGGAAAACTCTTTTAATACAAAGTCCCCTGCTTGGTGTCCATAAGTATCGTTTATATCCTTAAAAAAATCCATATCAATTATTGCTAAGGAAAATCCTTCCCCATTTCTTTTAAATATTTCCAAACATTGGCTTAATCTTTCAAATATGTATCCCCTATTATATAAATTGGTCAAAGGGTCTCTTATTGAAGTTTGTTTTAGCTTTTCCTCAAGATATTTTCTTCGAGAAACATCCTGTCTAACTCCTAAAAAATTTACTATTTTTCCATCCTTATCCCTTACAGGTGTGATTCTAGCTTCTTCATAATATATGGTGCCATCCTTTTTTTTGTTAATTAAATCCCCTTTCCAATTCTGTCCTCCAATTATAGTTTCCCACATATCTTTGAATACATCATCTGAAATTAATCCACTTTTAAGAATTCTTGGGTTTTGTCCAATTACCTCTTCAAAAGAATAACCCGTAGTTTGTTCAAAAGCCGGATTACAATATTGAATATTTCCATCTATATCTGTCATTATAATAGATACAGCTGCTTGATCAATAGCTGCAATGAGCCTTAACTTTTCCTCATCTTTTAAAAAATCAATATTACTTTTTCGCACCACAATATCTCCCCTAAATAAATGGTTTTCCTCCCATTTTAAATATACCCACTTTTTCCAATTTATAAGAATACATACTTACTATTCCACCAATATTAATCCCTTATTATATGCATCTTCAATCATATTCTGAACAAAATCCCATAGTTCATCTGATGATTCCTTAACCGGTGCTATTCTTTTATAAATATCTTTTTTAGCCACATTAAACTTTCTCCAAGTTCCCCCCTCATTATGATAATTGTTTAACATTGGCTGAAGTCTGTCCATAGATGCTGCAAATAATGCTTCTGTAGTTTTCATCTCTTCAAACTCATCCCATAATGCTCTTAGCTCTCTACCTTTATCTTCATCCAACATTCCAAATATTTTCTCCGCTGCTAACTCCTCTCTTTCTCTTTTATCTTCATTTCCAACTTTATCGTAGCAAAATGTATCTCCAGCAAATATCTCTACTAAGTCGTGAGTCAGTAACATTTTTATTACCTTGCATATATCCACTTTTTCATTAGAATATTCTCCTAAAATCATTGCCATTACAGATATATGCCAAGAATGTTGAGCATCATCTTCCCTTCTTTCTCCACCAATTATACTTGTTTGCCTCAAGATAGACTTCATTTTATCCAACTCTACAATAAATTTTATATCTTTTAATAATCTTTCATTTATCATATCTCTATCTCCTATTATCTGATTGTTTTTTTATCTTCATAATTGAATTAATTATTACGGCTATTATAGGCCCTAGTACAATACCTATTGGTCCCAATATAATAGAGCCTAATATGGTTGCAATAAATGTATAAATAGGTCTAACCCCAATTTCTTTGCCCACTAACTTTGGTTCTGCAACTTGTCTCAATATAATCAAAATAACATAAAGAGTTGCTAAATCTGTGCCTATATCTTTGTTTCCCATTAGAAAATTAATTATAGCCCAAGGTATCATTACAATACCTGAACCCAATACAGGAATAATATCTAATATGGATATTCCTACTGATATTAGTATAGAATATGGGATTTTCATAGAAGTTAGACCAATACCAAGAATTATAAAGGTTATAAACATCAATGTAACTTGAGCTTTCATATAACCCTTGATACCTTTTCCAGTATCATAGATTAATTGTTTTAGAAAATCTTTTTTATTATGCATCTTTAGTCTCCTTAATTTCCTAACCTAATAATTCTATTATATGAAATTATATCATAGCTATACTGCTTGTAAACAAAAAAGCTCTAAAATATTAAATATTTTAGAGCTTTTATATATTATACTGATTCTAACAATTCTCTTACATAGGTTGGTAGCATAAATGCTCCTTGATGAATTTGAGAGTTATAATATTTAGTTTTTAAATCAAAGCTTTCCCACTTTTCAGCATTATGATCTTCAATTGGATGCAGTCCTTTAGATGCAAATCCAAATAACCAATGTCCAGATGAGTATGTGGGCATATGAAATTGGTATACTTCACAAACATCAAATATTTTCTTTAATTTACCATGTGCCTTTAACATTTCTATTCTATACTCTTCAAAGTATGGACTCTCATGTTGATTTATAAGTATGCCCTTTCCATTTAATGCCCTATAACAATCTTTGTAAAAGCTCATGGTAAATAATCCTTCCCCTGGACCAATAGGATCTGTTGAATCTACCAATATTAAATCATAAAAATTTTCCTTACTTTTTACAAACTCTACCCCATCTTTAAAATATAGGGTAACTCTTTTATCTTCAAGTTTAGATGAGGTTATTGGTAAGTATTTTTGACATAGTCTTACTACTCGTTCATCTATCTCAACCATATGAATTTGTTCGATATCATTATATCTTGTTAATTCTCTTACTGTACCACCATCTCCCCCACCTATTACAAGTACATTTTTAATATTAGGGTTTACTGCCATAGGCACATGAACTATCATATCATGATATATAAACTCATCTTTTTCATTTACCATCATCATACCGTCTAATGTAAAAAATTTTCCAAAATCATAAGAATCAAAAAAATCGATTTTTTGGAAAGGCGTTTTCTCTGAATATATGGGTTCCTTCACTTTTATTGATAACTTACAACTCTCTGTATTCCATTCATTAAACCATAAATCCATTTCACAACCCCCTTAGAAATTTCGACCATAATATATTTCATGCATTTCTTGATTTAATTTATTTAGTATATCATTTTTTTCATTTTCATTCAAATCTTCAGCTTTCATTTCAAATAAATAGTTGTCAAGATTTAATTCTTTTAATATCATTTTCGTATGAAATACATTTTCTTGATATACATTGACATCTATACTATTATACAAATTTAGATTTTTTGAAGATATAAAGTCTTGTATTGAATTAATTCGATGATCTTTAAAATGCTTATTTCCGTTTATATCTCTTGTAAATCCTCTTATGCGATAATCGCAGATTATAATATCGGAATCAAAATTCTCAATTAAATAATTTAATGCATTAAGTGGTGATATTTCTCCACATGTTGATACATCCACATCTACTCTAAATGTCATTATTCCTTTATCAGGATGACTTTCAGGATAAGTATGAACTGTAATATGGCTTTTATCTAAATGTCCCACTACATGCCTTGGTGTAGGTATCAAGGTACCTAGATTACAAGATGGATCTACTGAAACAATTGGTATAGCTTCTTCTGTAATTAATAGATTCACACTAGCACCCTGAGGTTCATAGTCTTGCTTAGCAATGTTTAAAACATTGGCACCTATTATTTTAGTAATTTCTACGAGTATTTCTGTTAGTCTAGTTGAATTATATTGTTCATCAATATATTCAATATACTTTTGTTTATCTTCTGGTGTCACAGCATAACAAACATCATAGATATTAAAACTAAGTGTCTTAGTTAGGTTATTAAACCCGTATAGCTTAAGCTTTTCCATTTCTTACCCCATTTCTAAATATTATAGGTGGCTTTTGCCTTATACAATTTTACTTTATTTATCTATTTATGTCTATAGTTTATCTTTTTTATACTAAACTCAATACTCACATTATCTTTTCATATGAATAAAAT
The DNA here is from genome assembly GCF_900128955.1 of Tissierella praeacuta DSM 18095. Taxonomy (GTDB): domain Bacteria; phylum Bacillota; class Clostridia; order Tissierellales; family Tissierellaceae; genus Tissierella; species Tissierella praeacuta. The sequence goes on along the minus strand of NZ_FQTY01000025.1, from coordinate 15,443 downwards.
ATAATGCAAATAATTTTTAGGAGGGATAGTATGTTACCACTTTTAGGATGTCACAATATACCACAAATAATTGAATTTGTCTATGATACAATTGTGGATGAAGCCACTGCTGCCGAGTTTTATTCAAGATTATTAAGGGAAGCACCAAATGATTTACACAAAGAATTTATTCATCATGCTATGGAAGATGAGCTAGATCATCTAGAAAAATTCACTAAAGTCTATTGCTATCTTACTGGGAATTTACCACAATATATAATAACTCCCATTAGTTTCCCAAGTTATAAGGAAGGAATATTAATGGCATTAAAAGATGAACTGGCAGCAGGGGAATTTTATAGAGATGTACAGCTCTCTACTACAGATCAATTTATCAGAGATACTTTCTATTATGCAATGGTAGATGAATTAGAACATGCAACTATGTTTAGCACCATATATAATACTCTTTAAATTTTGAAGGCGTATAAAATATTTTATATGCCTTCAAAATTTTTTATCATATTTCATAACATATAATGGCAATTCATATTAGAATATTTTTTACATAAATTTAAGAAACTATATTACTAAGATATAAATTTTATTTTATATATGGAGGTTTATATGGACAAATTTAAATTAACTATTCTACCCATTAGTTTAGCCATATTATTGTCAACAACAGCTTATTCTGATGATAATGACTATAGATATCTAAAATTTAATGATCTTTTTTCTAATACTAATAAAAATCCAGAGCTTATGATTAATAAAAGAAATGACAGATATGATATTCCTGAAATGTCGGGACAAGTAAGTAATATGCCTTGGAGAAATGACAATGATTTTTTAAAGACAAAAGAAAAATATAATACTCCTATTCTTATAGCAGGTTTTTGTGCTGTGCTCAATAATCCTTTACCCGGTGAGGAATATAATGTTAATCTAGCTAGTAAAAAAATTAAAGGTCAAGTAATTAAGCCTTCTAAAATATTTTCTCAAAACTCTGCTATAGGCCCTTATACTAAGCTAAAAGGCTTTAAAGAAGGTGCTTCATATATAGGAGGTAATATTATAATGACAGAAGGTGGAGGAGTATGTAAAATTGCCACAACTCTTTACAATTTAGCAGTATTATCTAATCTTGAAATCATAGAAAGGCACAACCATTCCATGCCAGTTAACTATGTTCCATACGGGCAAGATGCCACTGTTGCTTATGGTGTAAAGGATTTAATATTTAAAAACACTACTGAAGATTCAATATTAATTTGGGCAGAAATGATTGGCAATAGATTGTATATGGGGTTTTATGGTAGTAAAAAACCTCCTAAAATAGAATGGAATCATGAAATTAACAACATTACTAAGCCATCTATAAAATATATTAAAAATGAAGATTTGAATCCTGGAGAAACAAAAATTGTATTAGGTGGAATGGATGGAGCTACAGTTAAATCCACTATTACAATATTTTATGATAATGACCATTACATTATAAAAAACATGGGAATTAGTAAGTATCAACCATTACCAAAAGTAATAGAAACTAATTAATCTTTTAAGGAGGAGTTTATATGAAAGAGAATAAGAGAAGTCTAAATACTAAAACAGACTCTAAATCAGCAACAGGTTCCTATAAAAATCATAAAGACCCGTATTTTGGATATTCACCAACAGATATATACTATAATACTGAAGAAAAGATATCAGATTCTGGAGTTTCAATACCAACTTATGATGCTGTAATAAAAGCCAAAGAATGGGTTGATGATATAAATAAAAAATAATATATACTTTATTTTTCATGATAATTTCTATATATTATGACATACTAATTCTATAGACATATGAAAGGATGATGGTATGGAAAATCCAAGGGCAATGGCTGAAATACTCAGTCAAGCTAAAAAAATAGAAGAGAATAATTTTTCTAATATGGAGCATTTCACAAGTATTAGTATGTTGCTTAATGCTAATGATTTAGGAAATACAAAGGATAAGGAACTATCTAAAAAATTTGACAAACTAAATAAACAAATGGAAGATATAAATAAACTAACCTCAGATTTATTAAATGATTTAGCAAGTAGGCATAATTAAGAAAAGGCAAAGAACTTTCTTTGCCTTTTCTTAATTATGCTTTTATCATTAAATTTATATATAGATTTGTCTTTAATAGTTCATAGTAATATCTTCGTAAACTCATCTTAGATGGATTGATAATTACCTGTCCAAAACTCCATTTCTCATAATCTTCCTTTTTAAAAATCAATCTATTTTCATATTGTTTATACATGGGTAAATTAGGAAATGGAGTCAAGGGACTAACTGAGGACATCTGTGGTTACAGTTCTTTTATAAATTCTCTAAATAATTGAAAATCCCTCTTATTCCAATCTGGATGAGACATATCGGATTTTCCATTGATTAATCCTTTCAAAAGTTCATATAATGAATTTCTTTTTAATGGATTATTTAGATATTGCCTTTTATAAAATTCAAGAAACTTTCCCTTGCTTTTATGACTTACTTTAACAAGATTCATTTCATCTCTCCTTGTGTTACAGTTATGTCAAATTATAATACAAAATATCATTTAATAACTTAATATATCATAATAAAGTCGTTTTTTCTGTTTTCTACATTTACAATAATTTCGTAACTAAACAAAATAAAGTGATAGAAACCCCATCACTTTATTTTATTTAGATAAATATTTAGAGAAATGATTATACTTCTCAATTACTTCCTTTATTTCTAAAATATTATCTACTAAAAATTCTTTAATAAATTTGCCATTTCTATAGCTGATACTGCTGCATCATAGCCTTTATTGCCTGCTTTAGTTCCAGCCCTTTCTATAGCCTGCTCAATACTATCTGTTGTTAATACCCCAAATATAACTGGAAGCTCAGAATTTAATGATACATTAGCAATTCCCTTTGATACTTCAGCACAAACATAGTCAAAATGTGGTGTTGCCCCACGAATTATAACACCTAAACATATTATTGCATCATATTTATTGATATTGGCCATTTTTTTAGCTACTAGTGGGATTTCAAATGCCCCTGGTACCCAAGCTATTTCAATGTTTTCATCTTCTACACCATGTCTTTTCAATCCATCAAGTGCACCGCCTAATAACTTTGAAACTATAAATTCATTGAACCTACCTGCTACTATTCCAACTTTAATACCCTTTGCCACTAAATTTCCTTCAATTGTTCTCATGTTTATTCCTCCCTATTAGTATTTCAGTATATGATTCATTTTTGTTTGCTTTGTCTTTAAATAAAATTCATTTACCTCATTATGATTCATTTGAATTGGTACTCTTTCAACTATTTCAATATCATATCCAGATAATCCACTTATTTTCCTAGGATTATTTGTCATTAATTTTAATTTTTTAATTCCTAAATCATTTAATATTTGAGCTCCTATACCATACTCACGCATATCAGCAGGAAATCCAAGTTTGATATTTGCTTCAACTGTATCAAATCCTTGGTCTTGAAGAGCATAGGCCTTTAGTTTGTTAATAAGACCTATTCCTCTACCTTCTTGTCTCATATATAGTAGTACCCCTCTACCTTCCTCTGCAATTTTTCTCATAGCTGCAGCATATTGCTCACCACAATCACATCTTTTTGACCCTAGGGCATCTCCTGTAAGACATTCAGAATGAATTCTTACTAGAACTGGCTCATCAGTTGTTATAGTACCCTTTACTAATGCTACATGATGTTCCCCATTTATTTTATTTATAAATCCATATATCATAAACTCTCCATATTTTGTTGGCATCTTTGTTTCTACTACTCTTTCAACTAATTTTTCCTTATGTCTCCTATAAGAAATTAAATCTGCTATTGTTATAATTTTTAGTTTATGTTCCTGTGCAAATTCTATAAGCTCTGGGGTTCTTGACATTGTACCATCATCATTCATTATTTCACATATTACTCCAGCTGACTTTAATCCAGCTAATTTTGCTAGATCTACTGCTGCTTCTGTATGTCCACTTCGCTTTAATACTCCACCTTCTCTTGCTTTTAGTGGGAATATATGTCCTGGTCTTCTAAAGTCATCTTTATTTGCACTTTCATCTAATACCTTTTGGATAGTAAATGCTCTTTCATAAGCTGAAATTCCCGTTGTTGTATCTATATAATCTATAGATACTGTAAAAGCAGTTTCATGATTATCTGTATTGTCCTCAACCATAGGTTGAATTTCAAGTTCCTTTAATCGTTTCTTGTCTAGAGGCATACATATCAGTCCACGTCCATACTTTGCCATAAAGTTTATATCCTTTGGAGTAACTTTTTCAGCCGCCATCAGCAAATCGCCTTCATTTTCTCTATCAGGATCATCTACTACAATTATCATTTTGCCTGCTTTAATATCTTCAATAGCTTCATCAATACTGTTAAATTTATACATTATAGTTCCTCCTTAAATAAATCCATTAGTCTTTAGAAAATCCTCATTTATTCTACTAAGACCTATATTATCTTGCCTTTGAAAACCCAATAACTTTTCGACATATTTACCTAGTTGGTCACATTCTAAATTTACTGTTTCTCCTTGTGGCTTGTCTAACAATATTGTATGCCCGCCAGTATGTGGAATTATAGAAACCTTAAATATATTCTCATCTACATATGCTACAGTTAAGCTAATACCATCAATTGCAATAGAACCTTTTTCTATTACATATTTAAGTATTTCTGCCGAAGTCTTTATTGTAATCCAAAGAGCATTATCTTCTTTTTGTCTTGATACTATCTCTCCTACCCCATCTATATGTCCACTTACTAAATGACCGCCAAGTCTTTTATCTAAAGTCAATGCTCTTTCAAGATTTACAGGGCTTCCTATTTTTAGATTTCCTAGATTGCTTCTCCTCAAGGTTTCTGCCATAATATCTGCTTCAAAGCTACCCTTATTTATCTTTGTAGCTGTCAAACATACTCCATTAGTACAAATACTATCTCCTACAAAAGTTTTTTCTAAAACTCGAGAGGCAGAAATTATAAGTGTAGATGATTTTTCACCCTTTTTTATCCCTTGAATTTTACCTATTTCTTCTACTATTCCTGTAAACATTATTATCACCACCTTATATATCCTTCTATTAATATATCTTCATCTATGGTTTTATAACTTATTCTATGGAGTTGAAATGCTTTTCTTAAATCCTCGATTCCACTTCCTCCTACAGATGTCTTTGATTTCTCCCCTCCAATTATCTTTGGAGCTATATAAACCTGGACTTTATCAACTATTTGTTGCTCTAGGGCAGAAAAATTAAGTGTCGCCCCTCCCTCAAGAAGTATACTATCAATATTCTCCTCAGCTAACTTTGACATAAGTTTTTGTAAATCTACTTTTCCCTCAAGACTTTTGATAGTTAACACTTTAACTCCTTTTTTCTCTATTTCAACTTTCTTTGTCATATCTGCTTGACCTGTTGTAGCCACTATGGTTTTTGCTAAATTTTGATTATCCAAAACCTTAGAATCTATTGGTATCCTAAGTTTACTATCTACTATTATTCTTATGGGGTTATTACCATTTTCAATTCTACAGGTTAATTCAGGATTATCTGCAATTACAGTATTTATACCTACCATAATTCCTGATACTTCATTTCTAAGTCTATGAACATTTTTTCTTGATCGTAATCCTGTAATCCACTTTGAGTCACCCGTTTTAGTTGCGATTTTCCCATCTAAAGACATGGCTGTTTTCATTATGACAAAAGGCTTTTTTTCAACTATATATTTCATAAATACTTCATTTAACTCTCTACATTCTTTTTCTAAAATTCCTGTTGTGACTTCTATGCCTGAATCAATTAGCTTTTTAACCCCCTTCCCTGAAACTAGAGGATTAGGATCAAGACAACCAATAAAAACCCTTTTTATTTTTCTATGGATTATTTTATCTACACATGGTGGAGTTTTTCCATAATGAGAACATGGCTCCAATGTCACATAAAGATCAGCTCCTTTTATATCTTCAGTTGAATTTTCAAAAGCCTTCACTTCTGCATGGGCTTCTCCATAACCCTTATGATATCCCTTACCTATTACTTTATTTTCCTTTACAATAACTGCACCTACCATAGGATTTGGACTAACCTTTCCCCTTCCTTTTTCAGCTAATTTTAAGGCTAGTTTCATATAATTCTCGTGCATAAAATACCTCCTCTTTATATCCCTTGAACTAGATTAATTCAAATATATTCACAAAGTAAAAGCCCTGATTCTATAAAATCAGGGCTAATATATAACAAACAAATATGATTTTTTATGAAACTTAATAAAAAGGCTCTGAAATATTATATATTTCAGAGCCTAATATCCTAAATAAGTTAGTATATTAAATCTACTAAGATTCACATTGTTCTTCTTTCATCCAGACTTTACTGTCGGCTTCGGAGTTTCACCGAATCATGCCTATAAGGCTCGCGGGCTATACCGCCGGTAGGGAATTACACCCTGCCCTGAAGAATTATTTAGTTTTCAATGTAATTATATATAATTGCCATTTGTTTGTCAATAAATCTTTATTCTAAAAAAATTCTTTATACTCATATCTAATGCCTTAGGTGAATAAATACACCTGAATATTCCCACATCTATTTCAGTATTTGTCCTTATTAAATAAATAGCAGTTTAATATAAATCTGATTAAAATCTAATAATCAATTAACTATTATAATGTGTAGAGTCAAGCTTTAGCTCAAACTTCTAAAGTTAACAATATTATTTAACAAATATAGTTAAAGTGATGGATATCCATCACTTTAATTTCTTGAATTATTCAATAGGATAGTTTTTATAAAATTCTACTCTTTCTTCTAAAGTAGGGTGAGTATGATACCATATTTTAAATATATTACTTGGTCTAGGTAGACCTAAACTTTCCTTATATAATTTTTCCATAGCTGATGCAGCTGACTTTCTATCCTCTGTAAGAATTATTTCATAAGCATCTGCTTCAATTTCCATTTCCCTGGAAAAATAATTAGTAATTGGTAAACTTATGAATGAATAAAAATTAAGAACCAAAATTAATAGTGGTACTGCTGCTATATCATAGAGCTTTCTAACTCCAAAGACTCCATTTGATAAATCAAGTATCCATGCAGAAGTAATATATATTAAGAAAAATAATAAAATTGTACCTATGCTACTTAAAAATATATTCTTCCAAATATGTCCTTTTACATAATGGCCTATTTCATGTGCAGTTATACTAAGAACTTCTCTTTCTTCTAAATTATTAATAGTTGTATCCCAAAGAACTATCCTTTTTGAATGAAATATTCCCGTCATATAAGCATTCATAGTTTTAGTATCTTTACTTTTATCCACTTTATATATCTTAGCATCTTGTATATCTGCCTTATGAAGTAACTCTGTTATTTCTCTTCCTAGCTTTTCATTTTCTATGGAAGTATATTTATTAAATATAGGGTCTATAACAAATGGAGAAATAAATACCATAAATATAATAAAAGGTATTGCTAAAAACGATAATTGTAACCACCACATCCTAGGACTCCTATATATAAGATAAAATGGAAAGAATATAAAGAGTGAAATAATCAAATCGTTTACAACAAAGCTTTTTAATGTGACTTCAATCCATCTTCCAAGAGTCTGATTAGATAATCCATATTTATGTTTTAAATAAAATGAACTATAATAATCCAAAGGAAGATTTACTAAAAACATTATAGTAAAAAAAATAACACCATATAATAATCCCGTAAGAAATAATGACTTGTTATTCTCCACAAAGTACCTTATCCTATAAGATAACCGAGATATAAGAAATAATAAAGGTATAAGAAATTGAAGAATTAACCTAATTGCCCATACTCTTAAACTATCCTTTCTAAAATTATATGTATCCTCAGGTAAATCAGGATATTCTGTTTTTATTTTATTCATATTTATATATTCACTAGCTAAAACAATCCCAATAAAAAACAATAAAATTAAGAAGAATAAAATAATTGCTAACTTTAATTTGCTATTCACAATATCACCCCTAGCTATATTTGCTCCTTTAATATATTATTCCCAATAATACTAGTTTATGATTATCTTATATAAGCTCTATTATAATAAAATATTCTTATTGCATACCTTTATATTATTATAATCTAAAATAGTTTTCAAGTACTCTAAAAATAATATATTTAATAAATACATTAATAATAAAAGGTGGATTTCTCCACCTTTTTAAATAATTTTATAAATCTATTTTCTTTTCTATTAAATAGCCTGTAGCCAAAAATGCACTTATACCAATTATCAACATTGATAAAATACCAAATACATTTATATATACGTCAAAATTGTTTCCAAATAGTATTATTTGGTGTTTAGCAATATTGCCTAACCTTGGCAAAAAGTTTAATTCATAAGAATGAAGTATCTTAAAACTATCTAAACTAAGAAAATATGGTAATGCATTAACAATTTTAACAATAAAATAGCTTACTAGAGAGTTTAATACAATAAATATTATAAACCATAAACCACCTATTTTCTTATTTCTTATATTTACTCGACTTAATGCCATTGAAAAATATATTAAAATTAATGTCACTATAGCTGATAATAAGGATACCATTGCTATAGAGAATATTTCTATATTTGCGTTACCTATTATTTGTCTAATAGAGTTTATAAAATTTGTCCACTGGGAACCATATAGTAATGCACCTAATAGTAAATTATATGCAACTATTGAGATACCTAAAACTAAAAACCAAGTAATTGCTACCAGCAGCTTTGCTCCTAAAATCTCATTCCCTGTAAGAGGAAGGGTAAATGTTAGATATCCTCTATCTTCATACAATTCTTTTCTAAAAGAACCTATAATCTGAAAAAATGCTGTTAAAAATGCTCCAAATATGACCGATATGGATACAACTAACATAAATGTGCCAAAACCATTAATGGTATTTGCTGAATCTGCACTATCAAGTTTTATCTGTCCAGATATATTAACTTGAATAATAGTTGATGCGATTAATACCATTGCTATAATCCCTAAGATAATTTTATAACTTCCCTTTATTTCATATTTCATATATTTTCTCATTTTATCCCTCCTATTCCCCGAATATTTCTTTGTAAATATCATCTATCTGCATACCTTTTTCTTCTCTTAAAGCTTCTGCATTGCCTGTTAAGTAAACTTCTCCTTCTCTAAGGAAAACTACATCATCAAAGATATTTTCCATATCCCTTACTAAATGAGTTGTAATAAGCATTGTACTATTTTCATTATAATTCTTTATTATTGCATCAAGTATCTGATCTCTAGCTACTGGGTCTACCCCTGCAATTGGTTCATCTAATACATATAATTTAGCATTTCTTGATAATACTAATGTAAGATTTAACTTTTCTAACATCCCCTTAGAAAGAGAATTTATTTTCATATTTCTATCTAATTTCATAAACTTTAATAAATCATACGCCTTATTTTCATCAAAATCCTCATAGAAATCTTTATAAAAATTAACTGCTTCTTGTATATTCATCCAGTTATATAAAAAATTTCTATCTGGCAAATAAGATACTATTGACTTTGTAATTACTCCTGGCTTTTTTCCATCTATTAGTACTTCACCATTAGATTCCCTAAGTATACCTGTAATAATTTTAATCATAGTAGTTTTTCCACTACCATTAGGTCCTAGTATTCCAACCACCTTTCCTTTTTCAATTTCTAAATATATATTATTTAATGCTTTTTTATTAAAATAAGATTTTGTAAGTCCTTTTATTTCTACTATTTTTTCCATCATTTTACCTCCTTTACACTATCATTAATTAATTCTATAATCTCTAAAGGGTTAAATCCCAATGACTTCATATCTGTAATAAAGGATTTAACTATATTTGACGCCATATTTTTTTTCAAATCTTTGATTATTTCTTTATTCTCCACAACAAAAGTACCCATTCCTCTTTGTGTAAACACTAACTCTTCTCTTTCCAGTTCTTGATAAGATCTTTGTATAGTATTTGGGTTTACTTTAAGTTCTGTAGATAATTCCCTAACTGATGGCAATTTATCTCCCTCCTTTAATTCTCCTATAACTATTCTTTTTTTAATCAAATTCATAATCTGAATATAAATTGGTAAATTATCGTTAAATATCATCTATCTCACCCCACTCAATATTAGTGTATTAATTATATAGTACACCAATACCCCATATGTGTCAATAAATTTTTTTAAAGAATTTAAAAAAATAAGCCTTTCGGCTTATTCTTTTCTTTTTAGACCTATTACTCTAGATTTTGAGTCATACATGAAATTTGCCAATTTCCTTTGATTTAATACCCACATAAATATTACATAGGGAACAAAAATCATAGTAAGCTGTGGTATTTCAGCCATTAGTATAAAATCAAATATTCCATGCATAATAAGAGGCATATATAATGATTTTCTCATATTCATTCTCTTTCTATCTATATTTGTATCAAACTTTGCTAAAGATAGATAATATCCCATGGTTATACCAAAAACAGCATGAGCTGGTACTGAAAATATCCCTCTATATAATCCAATAAAAGGATTGTTAGTATATCTATAGGCAACATATATTATATTCTCCACAGTTGCAAATCCCATAGTTGCAAATACTGAATATACTATACCATCTAGTTTTTCATCAAAAAACTTTGTTTTATAAGGATATTTTAGTACAACTAATCTTTTAAAAAATTCTTCTGTAAATCCTGCAACAAAAAATGCATTATAGAAGGCACCTAATACACCAGGAAATATATTAAATCCTATCAAAAATTCTTCAACTATTACAGAAGGAATTACAGTTAAGGCTCCTAAGATATAGGTAAATAGTAAAACCTTTAGAGGTTCTCTATCATGTCTATCAGATAAGTATATACCTGTAATTATGACGGCAGCAGGTATTATAGCTATAATGAAAAGTCTAAGTTTCAAACAATTACCTCCTCATATCTTTTCTTATAGTTTGCCTAAAATATAAAAAAATAAACCCTAATGATATTAGGGTCTATAAAATTCTATAGTCTTTCCTTCTGATTCATATCTCTTTTTCATATAAGATTGAATCAATATTAAAAGTCCCAATGATATAAAAATATCTCCTATGCTTATAACCTTGGGAAAAGGATAAGGTTTTGGTATTGGTATTATATCTCCCAAAGAAACCAATTTTGTAAACTCATTTGCCAAAGTATGAGTCATTATTCTTCCCTCTTCTAATAATCCTAACTGGGTATATAGCTTGGAAGTTTTAAGGGCATTTAATGCAACTGGCATTCTTCCATTATTTAAAGAAAGAGGTAAAAAATTTAAAACAGCTCCCAATAAGGTTATTCTAAATCCATTCTCATGAAAATTCATAATTAAACCAATGATCAGTAATAAATAAATGAATATATGTATATAAAAAAAGTTATTTTCTATAATATCATTTAAATTTCCACTGGTTCTAGAAACTATTAACAAGGATATGATTTCTACTAAAAAAGATATAACAAATAAATACCATCCATTTATATATAAATTACCAATATTTCTTATCTTCCCACCATTTAACTTTCCAAGTAGCAAAGATAAAATAATAGTTTCGATTACCATATAAAACAACTCCTATATATCAATTGATAGCCCTAACCCACCTACGTGATTCCCAATTATTAATATAAAAAAGACTTCTATTTATTTAAAATTGTTAGGACATTAAAATAGAAGCTAGACACAATGTGTCTAGCGTCATATTGCTCATTAATATGCTATAAATAACTCTTTCTTAGCACCACAAAGTGGACATTTATCTTCTTCTCCTGTTAAGGTTATATATCCACAAACTGGACATAGTTCTACAACTTTTGCTTCTAAGTCTTTTCCAGCATCTACTGCTTTTTTAGCTTGAGTAAAAAGTTCCGCATGAACTTTTTCAGCTTCAATAGCAAATCTCATAGCTGATATAGCCGTTTTTTCTTCTTGCATCTCTGCTACTGCTATGTAAGCTGGATACATTTGGTTTACTTCATGCAGCTCTCCATTGATTGCTCCTTGAAGATTATCTGAAGTAGTGCTAAGTCCAAATCCTGCTCCGGATGCTACTAAAAAATCGCCTGAAACATCCTTTAAAGCTTTGAAATGTAGTGTAGCATGAACTTCTTCTGCATCTGATGTAGCCATGAATAATCTAGCTACAGTTGGAAAACCATCTTTTTTTGCCTTATCACTCCATATTCTATATCTCATATGAGCTTGAGATTCACCACCAAATGCTGATCTTAAATTTTCTGCTGTCATTGCGTTCATTAAAAATTCCCCCTTTATAATTTTACTATATATATTTTATAACATATTCTAAACAATGTCTAGAATATACAACTTTCTTAATATATATATCCATTTTATATAAAGTTAATCATAAAAAAGAGGACTTTTCAGCCCCATTTTTTATATAAACAAGCTCATATTAGAATCATCTGCAGCACTAAGCATTGTTGCTACTCCACCAATTTCTACTCCGTCTAAAAGTTCTTCTTTAGTTATTCCCATTACATCCATTGACATTTGACAAGCTACCATTTTTATTCCAGATTTAATGCCTTGTTCTATTAGTTCCTCTAATGAAGAAATATTTTTATCCTTCATTACTCTCCTTATCATTTTAGATCCTATACCTACCATATTCATCTTAGAAAGCCCCAGATTTTTGCTACTATTTGGCATCATCATTCCAAACATTTTAGCCATAAAATCCTTCTTTGTCTTTACATGAGTCTCTTTTTTAATTATATTTAATCCCCAAAATGTAAAGAACATAGTAACTTCCTTACCCATTGCCTTTGCTCCATTGGCTATAATAAAGGATGCAATGGCTTTATCAAGGTCTCCACTAAAAACTATAATATTCTTATTATCTTTTACTGAAGATACTATTTCATTAGTTTTTTTTTAGCATTGCTTCCTTTTTGAATAACAGCAATAAATTTCTTGTCTGCCTTTTCTGTTTCTATCAAAGTATTACCTGTGTTTTTACACCAAGCTTGAATGTCATTAACAAAACCTGGGTCTGTTGACATTACTTCTAATATATCTCCATCCTTAATCATTTTCACTTTTTCACTTACTTGCATAATAGGACCTGGACAAGATAAACCACAGGCATTCAATTTAAAAATTTCACCTGTTCTAGATGTTTTAACATCTATTTCTTCCGCTTCATTGGTTTTATTCTCTATTTTTTGAACTCCGGAATCACTAAAAGCTTCGGGACCATTACCACTAACACCACAGTAGTCACTATCTATATCTTGGCAAAACATGGTCTTATAGGTATTAAAGCCTCCAGCTAAATTTTTACCTTCAAATCCATTCTGAATAAGTATTCTAGTGGCTATATATCCTCTAAGTCCTACTGCACAATATATTAGATAGCATTTACTCTTATCCAACTCTCCAAGTCTATTTCTTAGCTGTCCTAGAGGAATATTTAGAGAATTCTCAATATAGCCCATATCTCTTTCCTCTTCTTCTCTTACATCTAATATAACAGTATCTTCCATATTTAATTCTTCTAATTCCCTACAAAGAACAATATTAACTTTTCCAGACATCTGGTTTTCTGCTACAAATCCTACCATATTTACTGGATCTTTAGCTGAAGAATATGGTGGTGCATATGCCAATTCTAGTTCTGTTAAATCGGAAACCTTTCCTCCAAATCTAATAGCTGTAGCTATGACATCTATTCTCTTATCCACACCTTCATATCCTACGATTTGTGAACCTAAAACTTTGCCTTCTTTATCATATATTAATTTTATTGTCATTGGCAATGCACCTGGATAGTATCCTGCATTGGAATTAGAGTGAATAAGTGCTATAAAATAATCTTCTTTATAAACTTTGCCTAATCTATTTAGTGTTTTTTCATTGGTTCCAGTATTAGCCACTGTTAAATCAAAGACTTTAGCAATGCTTGTGCCTTGAGTCCCTTTATACTCTTCTTTTGAACCTAAAATGTTATTTGCAACTATTCTACCTTGTTTGTTAGCGGGACCAGCTAAAGGTACCATAGTCTGTACATTGTTTACAAAATCTTCTACTTCAATAACATCGCCAATTGCATAAATAAAGTCATCAGAAGTTTTTAAATGTTTATCTACAATAATTCCGCCTCTTTGATTTATTTCTAACCCTGCCTCCTTAGCTAGTTCTCCATTAGGTCTAATACCTATGGATAGTATAACCATATCAGCATTTAATTGAGTACCTGATTGTAAAGTAATAGTAGTTAATCCATTATTATATTCAAATTTACTTACTCCATCTTTTAGTCTAAGATCTACTCCTTTTGACTTTAAATGCTCATGAACTATTTGTGCCATTTCATAATCTATAGGTGCCATTACCTGTTCTAACATCTCTACAATAGAAACTTTTAATCCCAAATCATGTAAGTTTTCAGCCATTTCAAGACCGATAAATCCACCACCTACTACTATTGCAGTTTTTGGAGCCTTCTCATCTATATATCCTTTTATTGTATCTGTATCTGGTATATTCCAAAGACTAAAAATATTAGGTGAATTAATTCCAGGTATTGGTGGCTTTAACGGTGTTGAACCTGTTGATAAAATAAGATAATCATAGGATTCTTCATATACTTTATCTTCTCTCAAATCCTTAACTAATACCTTTTTATCTTCCTTAAATATTTTAGTAACTTCTGATTGTATTCTTACATCCACATTGAATCTACTCATAATACCTTCAGGTGTTTGAACTAATAAGGACTCTCTATTTTCTATAGCTCCACCTATATAATATGGAAGACCGCAATTTGCAAAGGAAACATACTCTCCCCTCTCAAATAAAATTATTTCTAGATTTTCATCAAGTCGTCTCAGACGAGCTAAAGCTGTTGCACCACCAGCTACACCACCAACTATAACTACTTTTTTACTCATTTTAAATGCCCCCTTGTTAATTTTTGAACTTTAAAACTTATACCGGGTAATCGTATAATGATATGCTATAATATTCCTTACTCATTGTCAATAAAATAATTAAAATTTTTTATATTTTTATAAATTTTAAATCGGGTAGGAGGTAAATAATTAATTTATTTACCGACCTCCCTCACCACCGTACGTACCGTTCGGTATACGGCGGTTTCATAGTTTACACTTTAACTTCAAGGTAATATTTAAGAAAACTTAAATAACCTTGTTTTTCAAACCTAGCATTGGTTAGGGTTGTTGCAAGAATCCAGCTATTGGCCGTATGCCAGTAGCCTTTTCTTGTATTTGCCCATTCCCATGCCTTTTCTCTTGCTACTCCCAGTTTCTTAAGGTTAACAAATTTCGTCTTGACCTTCTTCCAACTTTTCCATG
>NZ_FQTY01000005.1 GCF_900128955.1 Tissierella praeacuta DSM 18095 | reverse complement strand
GATGAATGGCTCAGAAGAAGAATTCGAATGATAACATGGAAAAGTTGGAAGAAGGTCAAGACGAAATTTGTTAACCTTAAGAAACTGGGAGTAGCAAGAGAAAAGGCATGGGAATGGGCAAATACAAGAAAAGGCTACTGGCATACGGCCAATAGCTGGATTCTTGCAACAACCCTAACCAATGCTAGGTTTGAAAAACAAGGTTATTTAAGTTTTCTTAAATATTACCTTGAAGTTAAAGTGTAAACTATGAAACCGCCGTATACCGAACGGTACGTACGGTGGTGAGGGAGGTCGGTAAATAAATTAATTATTTACCTCCTACCCGATTATTATAATATTATTTGTTAAGTTTTATTATTTTTCAGCTGAATTATTTAATAAGCACTTGACAAAGCTAATAATCAAATGTAACATGAATTTATAACTATATGCCCATATGGGCATATAAGGATATAGAAATTCTAAGGAGGCATGTACTATGGAAAATAGAACAAAATTATATTTACTTACAGGTTTTTTGGGTGCAGGAAAAACTACTTTCTTAACTAATGTGCTTAATGATTTAGAAGGTAAGAAAGTAGCAGTTATAATGAATGAATTTGGTAAGGTAGGAATAGACGGAAGTATAATCCAAAAAGATGGTATGGAACTTGTAGAAATAAACAGGGGTTCAATATTTTGCTCTTGCTTACAGCTTTCCTTTGTATCTGCCTTAACAGAAATGGCAGATAGGAATATGGAATATGTTATTGTTGAAAGTTCAGGTCTTGCTGATCCATCTAATATAGGAGAATTTTTAGAGGCTGTAAAAGTTGTAAAAGGGGATGTATATGATTATAGTGGAGCTATTTGTATAGTAGATGGTTTAAATTTCTTAGAACAAGTAAAGGATATAGAAACTGTAGAGAGGCAGCTTAAATTTGCTCATCTAGTGATTTTATCTAAGGTAGACTTAATAGATGAGAATAAGCTTAATGAAGTTAAAGCAAAGATTAGAGAGATAAATGAAAGAGTAGATATTGTAGAGTCTATAAATGGAAAGATAGATTACAACTTTTTAGAAAAGGATTTATTAGAAGAAGATTGGCTTGGTGTAGAGGAAACTACTAATACCCCTGAGAACAAACCAAAAACTCTAACTTTAACATATGATGGAGAATTGACTAAGGAAAGGCTTACTCAGTTTTTAGATATTATAAAGAAAGATAGTTATAGAATAAAGGGATTTTTTAAATTAGAAGATGGATGGAATCAAGTAGATGTAGTAAATAAAACTATAGACTATAAATTAACAAATAAGGGTGAGAATATATCTGAATTAGTGATCATATCTAAAATAGGACCTCAAATAATTAGACCAATTTTTAATGCTTGGGAAAAGGTAGTGGGAAAAGAAATGAAGTTAAGATAGAGAGAGGAATGACTATATGGATAAATTATTGAATTATTTTAAATTACTTTCTGATGAGACTAGGCTTAGAGTCATGGTACTTCTATTTCATAGGGAGCTTTGTGTATGCCAGATTTGTGGTATTACAGGCATATCTCAACCTAATATTTCAAAGCATCTTGCGAGGCTTAGAGATATAGGTTTAGTAAAAGATAAAAGAAAAGAACAATATACCTTCTATTCTTTAAATATAGAATATAGGTTGCTGGAAAAGATATTACAGGAGATAGTAGACAATATAGAAGAATATCCAATACTAAAATTGGATATAGAAAAAAGCAAGGTAGCAGCAAAATATATTGAGTTAACAAATATGATGAAGTAAAATTCCTATAGTAAAGGAGAAATATAAAATGATAATTAAAATCTTAGGAGCTGGTTGTCCAAAATGTGAGAATGTAGAAAAAAATTTAAATATAGCTATTGAAGAGCTAAATATAGATGCTCAGATAGAGAAGGTAGAAGAATTAGTAGAGATTGTTAAATATGGTGTTATGACGACACCTACTTTAATCATAGATGGAGAAATTAAATTTAGGGGTAAGGTTCCATCAGTAAAGGAAATAAAAGGGGTATTGACTAAACAATAATATTTTATCAGAAGATAAAAATGAAAGGTCTGGCAGGGGAGTTAATCCCTGCTAGACCTTTTGGTTTTAAAGATGTTTTTTATCAGTTAGTCTTAAATAAATAGATATCCAAATATATTAAAAACATACCCTATGATAATTATTCCTAAAGATACAATACCAATAAAAATCCATAAGAGTTTTTTCTTAACTACCTTTGAAAGCATAATCATGGAAGGAAGTGAGAGTGCTGTTACACCCATCATAAAAGATAAAGCCGTTCCTAAACCTACTCCTTTCATTACTAATGCTTCTGCAATAGGCAATGTGCCAAATATATCTGCATACATAGGTATACCTACAAATGTGGCTACTAAAACAGAGTACCATTTATCTTGACCTAGTATGGCTGATATAAAGGATTCAGGAATATAGTTATGAATAGCTGCACCAATTCCAACACCTATTAAAATATATAGCCATACCTTTTTTATAATATCTAAAACTTGTTCTTTTGCGAAATTAATCCTATCTTTAACTGTTAATTCCTCTTGAGCTATATCAAGTACGGGATTATTAAAAACAAAAGGTTCTACATATTTTTCTAGTTTCAATTTACTTATGATTGTTCCACCAACTACAGCAAGGATTATACCAACTGCAACGTATGCTATAGCTATTTTCCAATTAAATATACTAGCTAATAATATAACAGAGGCTAAGTCTACAAGAGGTGATGAGATTAAGAACGAAAAAGTAACCCCTATTGGTAGACCAGCACTGCTAAATCCAATGAACAATGGTATAGAAGAACAGGAGCAAAAGGGTGTAACTGTACCAAGTAAGGCGGCAAATGTATTAGCTGTAATGCCCTTATATCGACCTAGTATTTTTCTAGTTTTTTCTGGTGGAAAGAAAGATTGAATATAGGAAATAGCGAATATTAAGACTGAAAGTAAAATAAATATTTTTATTACATCATATATAAAAAAGTGAATACTTCCACCTAACCTACTTTCTATTCTTAGACCAAAAATATTTTCCACAAGAAGTTTAATCAAATTAAAAAGCCATTCCATTTTAAGTAATTGTGTATTTAGCCATTTTAAAATAACCATACATATTATCCTCCTTAAATATTATTTAGTTTGCTGTTAGATTTATTCATATCCTCACTTATATCATTAAATAAGTTTTTTAATAATTTTAATGAATCCATGTTTATGGAATATTTCATCCATATACCATCTTTTCTTCCATTAACAAGCCTAGATTCACATAGTATTTTCATATGATAAGAAAGGGTAGGCTGTGTAATATGGAACTCTTCCAATAAATTGCAAGCACAAAGTTCTCCTTTAGATAACATATGAAAGATTTTAATCCTTGTTTCATCTCCTAACGCTTTTAAAAGAAAAGCATAGTCTGTATAAGATTTATTCATGTAATCACCTCTTTATATAATAGAATATTTTATAAATACAAATAACACATAGATAACTATCTATGTGTTATTATATTACTATATATAGATAAATGTCAATGTGTTAAAGAAATAATTATTTGAGTTATCCAAATAGTTATATTGCATATAAGAAATATCTATATATAGACAAAAAATATAGATAATCTTAATTTTATTTAAACTATTCCATATGTTAAAATTTAATCGGTATTAGAAAGGAAGGTGCAGAATGAAAAAAATTAAAAAATCAACATGGATAAAGTTAATAATTGCTTTAGGATTAGTTTTAATGTATTTACTTATACCAGAAATAAGATTTAAGATTAATCAAATAATAGAATTATTTTCAAAATTAGATGTAGAAGCTATTAAAGAATATATACTTTCTTTTGGTATATGGGCACCGATTATATCATTTTTCCTTATGATATTTCAATCAGTAGCTGCACCATTGCCAGCATTTTTAATTACTTTTGCAAATGCAGGATTATTTGGATGGGTTAAGGGAGCGATTCTTTCTTGGACATCTGCTATGGCAGGAGCAGTATTATGTTTTTATATAGCTAGAATATATGGGAGAAATACAGTTGAAAAACTAACATCTAAATTTGCCTTGGAAGAAATAGATGATTTTTTTGAAAGGTATGGTAATTATGCCATATTAATAGCTAGACTTTTACCCTTTATATCTTTTGATATAGTTAGCTATGCAGCAGGGCTAACCTCCATGAGTCTATGGTCATTTTTATGGGCTACAGGACTTGGACAACTTCCAGCAACTATTGTATATTCCTACGCAGGAGAAAAATTGACTGGTGGCACAAAGACTTTTGTTACTGGTTTACTTATATTATTTGCAGTTAGTGCATTAGTATTTTTAATCAAGAAGATATGGGATGAGAAGAATAAAAAAGGATGCAATAAATGAAAATATGTGATAGAACTATAAAAATAATTAAAAAAGAAGAAGAAAAATGTATTGGTTGTAATATTTGTATGAAAGGCTGTCCTATGTTAGATAAGTTTTGTAATTCTCCAAAAAATCTACTAAAGGAATTATTAGATAATGAAAGATTTGAATATACCCTACCCTACTCATGTATGCTATGTGGATATTGCACTAAAGTATGTCCAAAGGAAGTAGATTTAAAGAGCTTATTTCTAGATATGAGAAGAGATGTAGTTAAAGAAAATAATGGTAAATTACCTAAGGAACTGAATATCAGTGGAGTAGAACTACATCAAAACCTAAGCTTTTCTAAATTATTTACATCTGATATTCAAAATCTACAATCAGATACTATATTTTTCCCAGGATGTGGTCTTCTTTCTTATAGTCCAAAAATAGTAGAAAATACATATGAATATCTTAGAAGTAAAATAGATGGCATAGGAATATATACCAAATGCTGTGGTAAGCCTACAGCTTTCATGGGAAAAGATGAGAAGTTTAGAGAATATTATTCTATACTTGAAAGAGAATTCAAAGATAAAAATGTTAAAAGGATAATTACTGGATGTCAAAATTGTTTTATGACCATAGGAAATAATAGCAAGGATATTGAAGTAATTTCTCTATGGGAAGTACTGGCTAATGTAGGAATTCCAGATGGTAGAAAAGGTATTGGTAAAACCATAGAACTAGAGTTTACCATACATGATCCATGTCCAACTAGGGATGTAGATATAATCCATAGTTCTATTAGAAATATAGTAGATGATTTAGGATTTAAACTTGAAGAAATGAAGTATAACAAGGGAAGAACTCTTTGCTGTGGCTCTGGTGGCATGGTGTCCGTTACCCAAAGTAAAATAGCCAATTCCCATACTAGGAGAAGGGCTCAGGAGGCAAAAACAGAATATATTATTACCTATTGTCAAGAGTGTGTAGAGTCTATGCGTAGAGGTGGCAAGAAGTCTTACCATATACTGGATTTACTATTCAATGAGGATTTTCAGCATATGGAGCAGAAGAACCAAGGATTAGTTATAAAGTGGGTTAATAGGTATAGAGGAAAGAATATGGGGAAGTGAGAATATGAAGGATAAAAATTCTTTATTAAAATTCATATTAACAACTGGATTAATAATAGCTATAGCTTTATTAATCAATAAATTTAATATTTTTAAAGGCTATGGACCAAAAGAGATTAAGGATTTTATCCAAGGTAAAGGAATTATGGCACCAATTATTTATTTAGCTTTATTGTCATCTTTACCTTTATTATTATTTCCAGACTCTGTATTAGTAATTGCAGGTGGTATGATATTTGGATTGTTTTGGGGAACTGTACTTACTACAGTAGGCTCATTAATTGGAGCGGCAATATCGTTCTATATATCTAGAAAACTAGGTCAGCAAGTAGTAAAGAAACTTATAAAGAAGGATTTAGTTTTATTTGATAAAAAGAATAGTGGATTTTTTTTAATTTTGATGTTGAGGTTAGTTCCCTTATTTCCTTTTAAGATAGTTAGCTATAGTGCAGGATTATCAGATGTAAAGTTCAAAGATTTTGCATTAGCTACAACTATTGGTTCATTACCAGGAATAATAGTATATACAAACCTTGGAGATAAGACTACAGTATTTGGAAGTAAAGATTTTTATCTTTCCATAGGATTACTAATAGGATTGTTTGTAATTTCTTTTATAATGAAAAAGATATTTCAAGAAAAAGGAGAGAAGATTAATGAATAGGAAAGTATTATTACTTATATTATCAGGACTTTTAATATTTAACTTAGTTGGATGTAATACAAACAAAGCTGAACAAGGAGTAGTTGAACAGGAACAAGTTAATGAAGGAAATATACTTGATAAGGATTTTGAGGAGCTGCTTGAAGCTGCAAGAGGAACTACTGTTACTTTTTATGGATGGGGCGGTAGTCAACAAACTAACTCATGGATAGATGGCTATCTATCAGAAAATGTAAAAAAAGACTATGATATTACAGTAAAAAGAGTTGGAATGAATATAGATGAAATACTTAATAGCCTTTTAAATGAAAAACAATTAAATGTAGAAAATGGAAATATAGATGTAGTATGGATTAATGGAGAAAATTTCTTTACTGCTAAGAAAAACAATTTATTATTTGGACCTTTTACTGATAAATTACCAAATTTCAATCAATACATAGATAAGGACTCACCAGATGTAAAATATGATTTTGGTTATCCAGTTGAAGGATATGAAGCACCCTATGGGAAAGCTCAAATGGTAATGGTATATGATAGTGAAAAGATAGACAAGACCCCAGTAGATCATAAGGAATTATTAGAATGGGCAAAGAAAAATCCAGGGAAATTTACTTATCCAGCATTACCGGATTTTACAGGCTCTGCATTTGTTAGAAATATAATATGTGATATTGTAGGATATGAGCAATTTATGAATATGGAAGCAGATGAAGAAACTGTAAGAAAGGCTATAGAACCAGCTATTGAATATTTAAAGGAGCTAAAGCCTTATCTATGGAAAGAAGGTAAGACTTACCCCGGAGATGCACCACTTCTTGACAATATGTATGCAGATGGAGAAGTATGGATGACTATGACTTATAATCCAAATGCAGCATCAGGAAAAATTGCAACAGGAGAATACAAAGACTCAACTAGAACTTTTGTATTTGACAAAGGGACCATAGGTAATACTCATTTTCTAGCTATACCATTTAATGCTCCAAATAAGCCAGGGGCTATGGCATTGATTAATTATATATTAAATGTAGAATCTCAAGCTACAAAATATGAGCCAGCAACATGGGGAGATTTACCAGTATTAGACAATGATAAATTGAGTCAAGAAGAAAAGGTTCGATTTGAATCCATAGAATTAGGTATTGCAACTTTACCACAAGATATATTATTAGAACATAGAATTCCAGAAATGCCAGCAGATTTAGTTCCAATAATTGAGAAAGTATGGATAGAAGAAATACCAGGTGAAGGTGAGTAATTTGAAAGAAAAAATAAAACCATATTTATTGCTATCTCCAATATTATTTATATTAATTACCATTTTTGTTTCAGGAATAATAATGGGATTTATACAAAGTTTAGGATATTTTAAGGCAATTGGTTTAACTAAAATTACATTGAAATATTATAAAGAGGTACTGACCAGTAAAAGATTTTTGGCATCTTTAGGCTTTAGTCTTTATACTTCCTTTATTTCATCTATTATAGCAATAATTTGTGGTGTTTTACTTTCCTATGCAATTCTTCAAGTAAAAGGAAAAAAAGAGATAATAGAATCTATATACAGAGTACCTATAATAGTACCCCATATAGTTTCTGTACTTCTTATATATAATATTTTATCCCAAACTGGGATAATTCCACGAATTTTATATGAAACTGGCTTACTTACTGAAGGGAGCCAGTTTCCCTCTATTCTATATGAGAAAAATGGCATAGGTATAATAATAACATACTTATGGAAGGAAATACCTTTTGTCACCCTTACAACATATACTATATTGGGAAAAGTTAGCAATAAATTATCCTATGCAGCAGCCAATTTAGGAGCAAACAAAATGCAAGTGTTTTTTTATGTACTTTTACCTCTTATTATGCCTTCAGTTTTTTCATCCTTTATTATTATCTTTGCATTTTCCTTTGGAGCATATGAAGTACCATTACTACTAGGACCAACACAACCTAAGGCTCTTCCTGTACAGGCTTTTATTGAATATAATAATCCAATACTTGCAAATAGACCCTATGCCATGGTATATAATATACTAATTACTATAATAGCTTTGATTCTTACAGGGCTTTATTATAAGACCTTTGAAAAAATATATAAATACGATAGGTGATGAGATGGAGGATAAAACGAAATTGAGATATAAAATAATAGTAGGACTATTTCTAAGTTTTTTATTATTGCCTTTGATAGTTATATTTATATGGAGTTTTGCAAAGAATTGGCCATGGCCAAAATTATTTCCAGAGAACTTTGGGTTAAGAGGATGGATATATTTTTTTACCCCGTCATCTAATAGTATACCTATTTTGTTATTTAGTATATTTCTATCTCTTACAGTTACGATAATTGCTTTGATGATAACCATACCTGCAGCAAAAGCATTAGCTCTTTACAAATTTAAGGGACAAAAATTAATAGAGATATTAATTTTTGCTCCAGTTATAGTGCCTACTGTAACAGTGGCTATGGGGATACATCTTCAATTTATTAAACTAGGACTTGCTAATACCTTTTTAGGGGTAGTGTTGATACATCTTATACCTTGTATCCCATATGGTGTTAGAATACTTAAGAGTGTTTTTGAGATAATCGGTGAAGAAATGGAGGAACAGGCTAAGGTATTAGGTGCTAATGGTTTCCAAGTATTTTATCATATAACTTTTCCCATGCTCCTTCCTGGAATAATATCAGCAGGAAGTATGGTTTTTATAGTATCCTTTAGTCAATATTTTCTTACATTTCTAATAGGGGGAGGACGAATAATAACCTTTTCAATGCTGATGTTTCCTTATATTCAAAGTGGAGATAGGATGATGGGTTCCGTTTATAGTATAGTCTTTATACTTACTACTTTAATATTTTTAATTATCCTAGAAAAGATTACAAAAAAATTTTATAAGGCTCAGTTAAAGGGGTATAGATATGTCTAAAATTATCTTGAAAAATATAGAAAAATCCTTTAATAAAATAAAGGTCTTAAATAATATTAATTTTGAAGTAGAAGAAGGAAAGGTAGTTTCATTACTTGGATCTTCTGGCTGTGGTAAAACTACTACCTTAAAAATAATAGCAGGATTAATTAAACCTGATAGTGGAGAAATACTTCTTGGAGAAGATAATATAACAAATAGTCCTGTGGAAAAGAGGGGGACTGTAATAGTTTTTCAAGACTACCTATTATTTCCTCATTTAAATGTGGAAGAAAATATAGGGTTCGGTCTTAAAATGTCAAGGGTATCAAAGAAAGACATAGGTATTAAAGTAGAAAAGATGCTAGAACTAGTACAACTAAAGGGATATAATAAAAAATATCCAAATGAGCTTTCAGGAGGACAACAACAGAGGGTAGCATTAGCAAGAGCCTTAGCCATAGAGCCAAAGGTACTTTTACTTGATGAGCCTTTCTCTAGTTTAGATACAAAACTTAGGGAGGATATGAGAGAATTTACTTTAGGAATACAAAGAAAGCTAAATATAACAACGATTTTAGTTACCCATGATAAGGAAGAAGCTTTAATGTCATCTGATAAGATAGCTATTATGCTAAATGGAGAGATTAAACAATTTGGCACTCCAGAAGAATTATATGAAAGACCAAATTCAATAGAAGTGGCAGATTTCTTTGGTGATAAAAACTATATTTGCTGTGAGATAATAAATGGTATATTTGTTTCTGATCTACTTAGTTTCTCCATAGAAATGGAAGATTTAGAAAACTCAAAGGCAATGATAAAACCAGAGGATATCAAAATTTATCCAAAAGGAACAACTGAACTAGAAGGAATAATATTATCTAGGAAATATGCAGGAGAAAGAGTTTATTATACAATCTTAGTGAGAGGAATGGAGTTAAAGGTAATATCTCAAACCTCTAAAATATATAAAGTAGGGGACAAGATATCAATAGATATAAACATTGAAGGCATAAAGATATTTAAAGGGAAGTGAAACCATGATATCCATAATAGTACCTGTGTTGAATGAAGAAAAGACTATAAAGGAAAACTTAGAAAATTTAATTAAGTTAAATGGAGATAAAGAAATAATAGTAGTAGACGGTGGAAGTACTGATAAAACTGTGAATATTTCAAAAGAATATGCTATAGTCATAAATAGTCCAAAGGGTAGAGCAAGACAAATGAATACAGGTGCAAAGATGGCAAAAGGTGAGATATTATGGTTTATTCATTCGGACTCTAAACTAGATGAAAATAGTATAGTAGAAATAGAAAAGACTATAGAAAAAGGATATATAGGAGGATGCTTTAAGCTATATTTCTATGATCTACATACAAGATTTATGAAATATGTAGCAAATTCATCTAATAGAAGAGCTAAATATTTAAAGTTGATATTTGGTGATCAAGGCATATTTATGAGAAAAGATATATTTGAAAAATTAAATGGATATAAGGATATGGAACTTATGGAGGATTGGGAATTTTCCTGTAGAATTCATAAACTTGGAAGAATGAAGGTTCTAGATAAGAAAATAGGAACTTCGGCTAGAAGATTTAAAAAGGATGGGGAACTAAGGACATTGCTGTTGATGCATAAAATAAAGATACTATATATATTAGGTACCCCAACAGATAAATTAGCTAAAATATATAAGCGGGTGAGATAATGAATAATGCACTAATACTTATGACAAGAATTCCCATAGCAGGACAAACTAAAACAAGATTAATGGATATTATGTCTGGAGAAGAATGTGCTTGGTTACATATGGCTTTTTTAAAAGATTTATTTAATACATTTAAAGAACTAAAAAATGAAGTAGATATTTACCTTACCTATACTCCTGAAAATTCATTAGATATTATAGAAGGTATAATACCCAAGTATATTAAGACTTTCTCCCAAAGAGGGGAAGATTTAGGGAATAAGATGTCTAATGCAATAAATGATATATTATTATTAGGATATGAGAAAGTAATATTAATAGGTTCAGATATACCCCATATTAGGTATAGAGATATACTTCATGCCTTTCATATACTTGGTAAAAATGATATAGTCTTAGGACCATCCTATGATGGAGGATATTATTTAATTGGAATGAAAAAACCAAATGAGGTTTTATTCAATATAGGAAAAAGATGGGGAGGAAAGTCAGTCCTAGAATCTACCATAGATATGGCTAATAATGAAAGCTTATCTATAGGACTTGCTGCTAAATATATGGATATAGATACAAAAGAAGATTTATTTACATTTTTGAAGATTAATAAAAATCAAGAAGTAGCTTTAAATACAGTAGAATTTATTAGGGATTGGGGTGAAAGGTTTGTTAAAGGAAGAATTGATAGAACAGATAAAACAATATATTAATAATAACAGGAAAACAATACTAAAGGAACTTAATTTAACTGATGATTTTGAAGTGAAATTCTTAGCTCAAGGTGAATATAATATTAATTTTACAATAGAGTCTTTTCCCAATAAATATGTGTTTAGAGTAAATACTGGAAGTCAGTTACAAATTGATAATCAAATAGGGTATGAATTTAATTCTTTAAAATATCTGGAAAGTTCCTCTGTAACTCCCAGGGTATTTTTTGTAGATAGCTCAAAGCTGTTTTTTGATTATGGAATACTTATTATGGAGTTCTTAGAAGGAGTACCTCTTGATTATGGAAAGGATTTAAATAAGGCGGCAAAGATATTCTCTAAGATTCATTCCTTAGAGATTAGGCCAGATAATCATTTTATAATAGAGAAAAATATATTCAGTGCTCGGATAAATGAGGGAGAACGGCTTCTTGCCAATATATGGGATAGTACCATAGTAGATAAAAAAATTAAATCTTTCTTTTATCAGTTTCTAGATTGGGCAAAGATTAACAAAGATAAAGAAAAATATTTTATAGATAATCCCTGGTATGTAATAAATAATACGGAAGTCAATTCTCATAATTTTATTATAGGAGAAGAAAACTCTTATTTAATAGATTGGGAGAAGCCAGTTATTAGTGACCCTGCTCAAGATTTAACTCAGTTTCTTTCGCCTACTACTACATTGTGGAAAACAAATTATATATTAAGTAATGGTGAGAAAGAAGAATTTTTTAGAAACTATATTAATGGATTAAAGGGTGAGGATAAGGATATTAGAGATAGAGTACAGCTATATACACCTTATCTATATCTAAGGGCACTAGGATGGTGTGCCTATGCTTATGTGGAGTACCATGACCCTAAGAAAGAAATAAAAAATAGGGATACCTTTGAGAAGATAAAGGAGTATTTGAATATAGATTTTATGGAGGAACTATTGAAGCCATATAATATCATAAGATTAAATAATTCATATTATTAAAAAAAACAATAGTAATTAAGTTACTATTGTTTTTTTTAATAATACTTTAATATATTATATTCATAGATTATTATATGTATATCATTGACAATATTAGACAATCTTAGATCAATAATGAAAGGATGGTGATTATGAATAAAGAAAAAAATAATTTTGTACTTATTATAAGAATATTAATTATTGTTTTATTTCTATCTTTCTGGGAGATAGCTGCTAGACTTAAATTTTATAATGCTATTTTTACAAGCTATCCTAGCCAGATTATTTTAGATTTAAAGCAATTTTTTTTAAGTGGAGATTTAGTAAAACACACATCTATAACTTTGCGAGAAGCCCTTGCTGGATTATTTTATGGTACTATTGTAGGAATTTCTGTTGGACTATTATTTGGACAAGTACAGTCATTAGGTAAAATTTTTTTACCCATAATTACAGCCATTCATGGTGTACCCCAACTTACATTAGCACCAGTATATATATTGTGGTTTGGACTAGGTTTAACATCAAAGATATTTCTTGCATCATTGATGGTATTTTTTAATGTTTTTTTCTCTACTTATGCAGGCATTCAAAATGTAGAACCTAAGCTTATTGAATCTGCAAATTTACTAGGAGCTGGAACAATACAAACACTGTACCATGTTGTATTACCATCTAGTATGCCTTGGATAATAGCTGGTATTCGTAATGGTGTAGGGGCTTCTTTAATTGGTGCAATCATTGGAGAGTTTATGGGGGCTTCAGCAGGATTTGGATGGATGATTGCCTATGCATCATCATATTTTAAAATTGCTCGTGTTATGTCATGTATTTTTATTTTGTTAATAGTGGGTATTATTCTCAATCTTATTCTTGATAAAGTTGAGGCATATTTACTGCGTTGGAGAGCAGTTACAAGATTATCTCTACACCATGAAAGAAATACATAAAATCTAATTAAATAAGGAGGCAAAAAATGAAAAAATCAATACTTATTGTGCTTATGGTTTGTTTAGTTGCTGGAATGTTTACTGGATGTACATCAAAGAATACTTCTAAGGATTCTGATCTTACTAAAGTTGTAATATCTGAAATGAGAGGTGAATCTTGGATTCCTGTATACGCAGCTGAAATGTTAGGGTATTTTAAGGAAGAGGGATTAGATACTGAATGGGTTGTTTTTAAAGATGGTCCAATAGCTTTTCAAGGTATGCATGCAGGAGATTCACAATTCTGTATGCTGTCTACTGAACCAGTACTTCGTGCCTTTGAAGAAGGATTAGAATCTAAAATTATTATTTCAACAGTTAAGAATAAGCAGTATATTTTTGCTGGAAGTTCTGAAATCACAAGTGTGGAACAGTTAAAAGGGAAGGCAATTTTTGCTGGTATGCCGGGATCTGCTCCCTACTCATTTGTTCTTTCTGCACTAGAAGAAGCTGGACTTTCTGAAAATGATGTTGAATGGATTAATATGGAATATGGAGCTGCTTTAGCTGCACTTGAGCAAGGAAGTATAGCAGCATCGTTTTTTGATGGAATTCATATTAATGAGCTAAAAAATATAGACGCTAATATTTTGATTAATACATCTGATCCTGCACAACATGAGGCACTTTATGGTTCTAAATACTATGAATCACAAATGGTTACAGTTACTAAGGAATTTGCAGAAAAAAATCCTGAAACAATTCAGAAATTTGTAAATGCTGTTATAAAAGCTATGGCTTGGCAAGCAGAACATACTGATGAGGAACTTGCAAAATTAGTTTCTCCTATGTTTGAGGACAGGGATTTAGTTGAAATTGTTGGCATATTGAGAGGATCACTTTCTAATGATGGTTTCTTCTCTGAAGAAGGATATAATGCAATTGAAAGTTTTTGCTTAGATCAAGGAATTATTAAAAATCCTATTGGATATGAAAATATTATTGATATGTCTTATGTAAATAATGCAAGAAAATCATTAGAGAAATAGGATTCTTAAAAATATATTATAACGGTCAATTTCTAAGAAAAGTATATTAAAACTTAGATTAACTTTAGTTTATTGTTGATAGATGATTTAAGTAAATTAAGGAGATAAATATGGCATATATTGTTTTTGAAAATATAGAAAAATACTATGGTGAAAATCATGTTCTTAAAAATACCAATCTTTCAATTCAGAAGGGAGAATTTGTTACATTACTAGGTTCCTCTGGTTGTGGGAAAAGTACGCTTCTTCGTTGCCTTGCAGGATTAGAAGGTGTAACAAGTGGAAAAATATTTCTAGATGGAGAAGATATTACCTTTAGAAATCCTAAGGAGAGAAATATTGGAATGATATTTCAACAATATAGTCTTTTCCCCAATATGGATGTATATAATAATATTTCATTTGGTCTTAGGATGAAGAAGGTTAAAAAGGATACTATTGATGATTTAGTGAAAAATGCGTTGAAAATGGTTGATCTTCAAGGCTATGAAGAGAGGTATCCATATCAGCTTTCAGGTGGAGAGCAGCAAAGAGTAGCATTGGCAAGATGTATTGTTACTAAACCTAAGGTGCTATTATTAGATGAACCTTTGAGTGCAGTAGATGCAAAGCTTCGTAAATCTTTACAATCTAGAATAAAGGAAATACACAAGGAGCTTAATATGACATCTATATTTGTCACCCATGATCAAGATGAAGCAATGACTATGTCAGATACAATTCATATAATGAGGGATGGAGTTATAGAACAATCAGGAAGTCCCTTTGAAATATATAGTAATCCCAAGAGTATTTTTACGGCAAGCTTTGTTGGCAATTACAATATATTGGAAAGGAATCAATTTTCAAAGCTAATAAATCAAGAATACCCAGCTTATTCAAGAATTGTAATTAGACCAGAGACTATTGAAATATCTCCTATTGAAATGGAAAATTGTAAAGATTCATATTTTATTTTCGGTAAAATTACTGATATACTTCCTCAAGGTAATATTATAAGATATACAGTTGATATTAATTCTATTTTTTTGAAAGTTGATGTGCTATTTAATGATTTAGAACTTTATGCTTTGGGACAAGAGGTATATTTAAAATTAAAGAAAAAGCATTGTATTGGTCTATAACTACTTAATGGCTAGGGAGGATAGTAAATTGAAAAGAAATAAAAAGATAATATTAATTTGTCACTGTATAATTAATGCTAATTCCAAAGTTGAAGGGCTTAGCCAATATGGAGGAATTTTTAAGGAGTTTATAGATATTATTGGGGAGAAAGATATTGGTATTATTCAACTTCCATGTCCGGAAATGATTATATATGGAATAAAAAGATGGGGTCATGTAAAGGAACAATTTGATACTTTATTTTATAGACAACAATGTAGAGAAATGCTTAGACCAATAGTTCAACAGACTAAAAGTTATATGGATGCAGGATATGAAATTTTAGGAGTTGTGGGAATAGATGGTAGCCCAAGTTGTGGAGTTAACTATACTTGCTCTGGAGACTTCAGAGGAGAAATGTCAAACAATAGTGAATTGGAAAATATTCTTGAGACTTTAAAAGAGATTAAAGAGTCAGGTGTATTCATTGAGGAATTAAAAGATTATCTGGAGGAAGTTGGAATAGAAATACCTTTTATAGCAATTAATGAAAATGATGTATATAGTTCTTTAGATAAAATAATAGAGTTTATATAAGTAAATAACAAAGGGGATAGTCCCCTTTGTTATTTTATTTTTTTTATAATAAATTTATCGATTATTAATACCAAAATAATTAAAATTATACTTCTTATAAAAAACTGACTTTGTTTGATTTCATATTTAGGTAAAATAATAAAAAAATAGAGAGTATAAAAACTAAAAGCTCCAAGTAAAAAATATGCTATAAATTTTTTAAAATTCATAAATTAAATCACCCTATAATTATATTTTTCCAAGCCTCAAAAATCAATTCATTAAATAATTCTATATCCTTTATCACTGTAGGGATATTTATTTTACTTCCTTTTTTATTTCCTTCATCTATTCTCAAGAAACCAGTTTTTAAATCCTCTACAGTTGAAACTATGGATTTAAAATTATCGTTGAATAGTTCAGGATTTGTTATATATATAGCTGAAACTATATCCCAATTGAAAAACCCTTCCGTATTAAATAATTCCCTAAAATACTCAAACCAAGCATAGGAATTCTCTTTAATATATATATAAGACGGTATATCTTTATTATTCATCAATCTTTTATATTCTTCTTTTTTAAATTCTGCTTGTAAACATATATGACCTGTCATAGTTGTTACTTTTGCTCCAGAGTATAGAACATTATAACTCGCTTCATTATCAACAGAGAAATTTAATTCATTTAATTTTTTACCATTGATTATAAGTGGCTGAGTAAGCCCTCCCATCAATACGATTTCTTTAACCTTTTTATAGAAATCACTATCAAGAAGATATGCACCATATAGATTGGATAAGGAACCTGTTGCTAATATAGTGATTTTATTAGGATATTTATTGACCATATCTACGAGAAATTTAGAGGCTTCACTTCTTCTATTACAGTTCTGTGCTGAGCCTTTATTTAATGGAATATTTGTAATGTTTAAATCCCTAAATAATTTAGTTGTAGCCGCAAATACATCTTCTATATTACTATTGCCAAAGGTATTAGTTACACCAACTAGCTCTATGGCTCTACTACCTAATAGATACATTAAAGTTAAACCATCATCAACATCTTTATTTGGCAATCCCATAGTATTATCACAATCGAATATTACCTTAATCAAAATATCATCTCCCATTATACCATTTTGCTTTCTTCCCAATTATATACTAACATAATTAATACCTTTATGTTAAAATATAATATGGAGAAAGGTAAAAAATCTTGGAACCTTCCCCCTAGCATATTTTACAAAAGAGGAGAGAGTTAATTGATAATTGAACATTTTTTAGAAATGATAATCCCATATATAACAGGTTCACTAGAATCTATTGGGGTGTTTATAATTACAATAGCAGCTTTAAGGGGAATATTTCAGTTTGTAAAAAATGGATTTGATTTTAAAGATGACGATGTAGCTATTGATTTTGCCAAAGCAATGTCCTTGAGCTTAGAATTTAAATTAGCAGCAGAGATTATAAAAACAGTAGTAATAAGAACAATAGATGAATTTATTATACTTGCAGCAGTAGCAATACTTAGGGTAGTATTAACATTTGTATTACATTGGGAACTAAAAAGTGGAGCAAAAACTATGGATTATTTAGAGAAATAATTAATGGCTAGGGGGATATTTATGGTAAGACCAATTATTATAGATTGTGATCCAGGATTAGATGATGCAATGGCATTGATATTGGCTAATAAAATACAAGATATAGAAGTAGTAGGAGTAACAACTGTAGCTGGAAATGCTAGTTTAAAAAATACTAGCAAAAATGCATTGAATTTACTATATACAATAGATTGGGAATTACCAGTTGTAATTGGTTCAGAACATCCTTTAATTAAAGAGAGAAGCTTATCTAATAAAAAAACTGGTATAGGGGAACTGGTACTACAACAATCTAATAGAGAATTTTGTAAAATAGATGTATCTGACTTTATATATAAAGAAGCTAAAAAATATGATGGCAATCTAGAAATTCTTGCTTTAGCACCTATGACTAATATTGCAAAAACAATAATAAAATATCCTAATATAGTACCACTAATTAAATCTATAACTTTTATGGGTGGAACAATGGGAAGAGGAAATATTACACCATCATCTGAGTTTAATATGTATGTAGACCCTCATGCAGCAGATATAGTCTTTAAATCAAAAATACCTATAACTATGGTAGGACTAGATATAACTAGAAAGGCTTTTTTAACTATTGAAGATATAGATTATTTTAAGAGCTTTAATAATATTCATAGTAAATTAATAGCGGAAATTCTCCTTTTAATACATAATAGAGAATGTTTTTGTGGTGATAAGGTCATTGCAATTCATGATGTAGTAGCCCTTGCAGCTATGGTCTTACCACAATTAGTTAATAAGACAAAATTTTGCTTATCTATAGAATTAGATAATAATAAAAGTCTAGGCATGTTGTTATTAGAATATAGGAATATTTCTGATGATGAAAAGAATATAGATATAGTAACTGATATAGATATTAATATGTTTAAAGATTGGATTAAAAGATTGAATTGTTAAAATATTTACCTGAAATTAAAAAACTTAGTACAATTAAAAGTATATTTGATATAATGTAGTTGTACTATATTTGATAGGAGGGATTCCATGAAGAAACTTTTAACAGGTAATGAAGCTATTGCAAGAGGAGCTTATGAAGCAGGATGTTTAGTAGCAGCAGCATATCCAGGTACACCAAGTACTGAAATTCTTGAAAATATTTCTAGTTATGATGAAATATATTCAGAATGGTCTACAAATGAAAAAGTTGCTTTAGAGGTTGGTTCAGGTGCATCTATTGCAGGAGCCAGATCCTTAGTTGCAATGAAACATGTAGGCTTAAATGTAGCAGCGGATCCATTATTCACCATTGCATATGAAGGTGTAAATGGAGGACTTATAGTAGTTACAGCTGATGAACCAGGTATGCATAGTTCTCAAAATGAGCAGGACAACAGACTCTTTGCACCTCATGCAAAAGTAGCTATGGTAGAGCCATCAGATAGTCAAGAATGTAAAGATTTTGTAAAACACGCTTTTGAAATATCCGAAACCTATGATACTCCAGTATTATTTAAGGTGACTACTAGAGTCTGTCATAGTAAGGGTGTAGTAGAATTAGGAGAAAGAATTGACGTAGGTATAAGAGAGTATGAAAAGAACCCTAGGAAATACATAATGGTACCAGCAAATTCTAAGGCTAAGCATATAGAAATGGAAACAGATAGAATTCCAAAACTTAGGGAATACTCAAACAATAGCCCATTAAATAGAATTGAATGGAATGATAAGAAAATAGGTATTATAACATCTGGTGCATCTTATCTTCATGCAAAGGAAGTATTTGGAGATACAGTTTCTTATCTAAAGGTAGGATTTAGTTGGCCATTACCAGACAAATTATTTAAAGAGTTTGCAGATGGTGTGGACAAACTATATGTAATAGAAGAAAATGAGCCTTATATGGAGCAATTCATTAAAGCCATGGGAATAAAGTGTATTGGTAAAGAAATATTTTCTGTATGTGGAGAAATAAATCCACAGATTATAAGACAAGCAATTTTAGGTGAAAAAATAGAAGAGGGACATAAATTAGAACTAGAAGTACCTTCAAGACCACCTGCATTATGTGCAGGATGTCCACATAGAGGAATATTTTATGCATTGTCTAAGCATAAAAACAAAGTAATAGTTACTTCTGATATAGGATGTTATACACTAGGTTCTGCACCTCCATTAGGCGTAGGAGATACGGTAATCTGTATGGGTGCTGGAATTACTGCAGGTATTGGTTTTGATAAGGTTAATCAAATGGCAGAAAGAGAAAAGAAAGTATTTGGATTCGTAGGGGATTCAACATTCTTCCATTCTGGTATGACAGGATTAGTTAATGCAGTATATAATAAGAGTAATATGGTAGTTGTAATACTTGATAATAGAATTACAGCTATGACAGGACATCAGGAAAACCCAGGTACAGGCAAGAATATATCTGGTATGGAAGCACCACAGATTGACATAGAAGGATTAGTAAAAGCCATAGGGGTAAAAGAAAGCAATATAAGAGTTATAGATCCATATAATATGGAGGAAAATACAAATGCCATAAAGGATGCCTTGGAAGCTACTGAACCATTTGTAATTATTACAAAGCAACCTTGTGCACTTATTAAAGATGTACAAAAGAGAAGAGCAAATTTATATAGTCAAGTAAATCAAGAAAAATGCAGAAAATGTAAGACCTGCTTGAGAATAGGCTGCCCAGCCATATCTATGAAGGACAATGTAGTTAGCATAGATACTGCAATGTGTAATGGCTGTACCGTATGTCTGCAAGTATGTCCATTTAATGCTATAGAATCTTTTGGGGAAGAGGTGATTTAATTGACAAAATCTTTACTTTTAGTAGGTGTTGGAGGACAGGGTACGATTTTAGTATCTAAAATATTATCAGAAGGACTATTGGAAGAAGGCTATGATGTAAAAATGTCAGAAATCCATGGGATGTCTCAAAGGGGAGGTAGTGTTACTACTCAAATCAGATTTGGAGATAAGGTATATTCACCAACTATAAACCTAGGAGAAGCAGATGTTTTGGTATCCTTTGAAAAATTAGAAGCAGCAAGATATATACCTCAATTAAAGAAAGATGGAAGATTGATAGTTAATGAAGAGGAAATGTGGCCTTTGCCAGTATTAACAGGGCTTGAAAAATATCCTGAAGGAATAATGGAAGAGCTAAGGTCTAAGGTAGATAATATAATATCCATAAATGCAAGAGAAATAGCAGAGGAACTTGGTGAACCAAGATCACAAAATATAGTGATGCTAGGACTTATAGTTAAGGCATTAGGATTAGAAAATATAGATTGGAAGAGTAAAATCAAAAAGTTTCTTCCAGAAAGAGTACATGAAGTAAATATTAAAGCATTTGAACGAGGAATAAGTTTATAAAAATAGTGGACACATATAAAAATGTGTCCACTATTTTTATAAGCATCTTAATGTAAATGGTAAGACTTTCTGAATATTTAATTTTTTGAAATCTATATATTATTAAATAACAATTTAAATTATAATATTTATGTATTTTCAGATTTTAATTTACACATACTAAATAATATTGTAAATGTTACATAGGTTTTGAACTAAATTATAGAAGACAAATAATATATGGAAAGATAAAAATAGATACTGGAAAAATATTAAGATAGTTATGATAATATAAAGGGAGAGAGATAATAGAAGTATAGAGATGTTAAAGATTATATTATAGATGCTAGTAAATATCCCATTAAAGTTTAGTATGTCAAGTTTTACAGAGTAAACGATATCGTGTAAGTAAAGTGGGAGAAATAATTTATAGTCTGGAGAGTTAGAGCAAATCATTCATTTTTATGCTGATTATAAATGAAGTTTTTTATTGAAAAGAAAGTGGAATGGTTTTAAATTTTATGATAAAATGGGATTACTAGGAGGGAGTTAAAAATGAAGAAAAAAATTATTTTTTTTGTAATATTTATGATTGCCATTATTATCGGTATAAGCTATAAGTGGAATAATACGGTATATAATGTGAAATCTAACTCAAAGAGTTATTCATTTGAAGATTTTATGAATAATAAAGTCAAGGTATCAGAGGCTGTTACAATAAAAGGGACATTGTTAAATCTGATGGAAGATACTTCAAAAGGGTATTTAATTGATGGAAACTCAAATACTGAAAATATAGATAATTTAAATATGTATATAATTAAATATACTGGAAAAGGAGAACCTAAATTTAATTTGCTTACAAATAATGAAACAATAAGAATTTGGGGTATATTTGATGGAATTGATAAGGCTACCAATTCACCGATTATCTCTGTAAAAGACTTTGAAATCGAAATAGATAATACAACTAAAGATAATAAAAATATGATTGAAAATATTAAATCTAAAGCAATTTTTGCCAATTATGAACAAATAATTCAAGGAAATATAAATCTATTGACATCATTATATATGGAAGGTTATATTATATCCATAATTGATAGCAATGAAATGATTATAAGTAGCAATGCATCTAATTCTAATGAAGAACACTTCAAGATACTTTATATTGGTGATAAGAAGGGCGACTTTAAAATAGATACAAATATTAAGTTTTGGGGTGTATTAAATCAAATTATTAATGAAGAGGATAATTTAATTCCAGAAATTATTGCTATCGACTATGAAGAATTATAACTTCAAAAATTTGTATTATACAATTAAAAGATTTAATTTTCATACGCAAAAATTTAACAACTACCTAGGTAGTTGTTAAATTTTATTAAATATTTTTTTACTTACTTATAACTAAATAGTTGATAAAAATTACCTTTCATTTGCTCTAAAACTATTTGTTGTAGAACCATTTCTTATCCAAGTTCCATCAATTGTATAAAAACTACCTTCAGCTGTAATATCTAAATCTCTTTTTCCATATGGAGAACTTCTTCTATAGTTAGACATTTTAAACTGAATTGATGAAGTAACATCTGGTTCTGATTTAAAACTAGTTAATAAATCCCATACGGGTAAGTGAACGAGGGTTTGTTTTATTCCATATCCAGAGGCAATATAAGCTGCATATCTGTCTACAGCTGCACCAGCTACTTCAACTCTGGTACTTGATAGATTACTTTCATAATGAATTACTTCATCCTCTTCTTCTAGAGGAATAATTTTAGTTTCATTTTCTTCCAAATATTGATTAAGTTCATTGATGGAATTTATTAAAAAATCTTTGTATTCTTTTCTTGTCATATTGGTCCATACTTTAGTTCGATTTTCTTCTAATTGCTCAGAAGTAATCCCCATTTCTTCCGCAGTGACTAATCTTAATTCAGTACCTAATTCTGTATTAATCTCTTCAATCACTTCTTTTGCAATTTCTTCATTGATACTTAGCTGAACATTTTGTGCATAATTTTCCATAGGTGTTAAAATTACTATTGTTAATAACAAAACAATAGCCAGTACATTTTTAATTTTCATTTAATCTACCCCCTTAGTAATTTACACACTATTTTAAAGAAAATATTAATATTTTCTTTATTAATTTTACCCATCTATTTTCCCTTTAATCAAACAATTATAGGGGGAGAAACTTTATTAAATATTTGTAACATTTATCAGAACATGAGAAAATCAAAGAATAGAATAGAAAATGAAAGATAAGTAAAGAAAGTCTTATTATGGATAATTAATATATTATTTATTTTAACTCTTATTGATTATATAGAGCAATTATTTAAGTTTACATAAGATATTAGAGGAGTATAATAGTTTAGTCAAGGAGTGATGAGCCATGGATGAGATTGTCAATAAGATAATAAATATTGATAAAGAAACTGTTAGGATGAAGCAGAAAACTGAGGAGATTATAAGGGATAAAGAAAAAGTATTAAGAGAAACTCTTCAAAAAATTGAAAGGGAATATGTGGAAGAAGGCAGATTAGAAGGGGAAAGGATTTATAAAGAAATAATGGAAGACGGTGAAACGGAAATAAGAAGTTTACAATCTCAGGATATGGAGATGTTAAAAGCTATAGATAAGGAATATAAAAATAATAAAGATAAACTAATCAATATCCTATGGAATTCCCTAATTAAAGGAAAAGAATAGAGGTAAGGCTATGGGCAATGTAAGAATATTTTCAGCTATAAATACAAAGATAAGAGTTCTAAGGGGAAATCTACTGGATAGGAAAGATTATATAAGTCTAATGGAAAAGGAAAATACAGAAGAACAAATAAATTATCTTAAGGAGAATACCATTTATAAAGAAGAATTAAACAGTATAGGGTATTTGAATGATATACAAAAAGTAGAGATAGAATTAAAACATCATTTAATATCTGAATTTGAAAAGATAATGAAATACTTTACAGATGAATATAAAAAATTCTTCAGGACTTTAATGTTAAGGCACGAGATAGAAGATTTGAAACTATATTTAAGAGCATTTGAGAGAAAAGAAGAACTCTCTAAAATAGAAAATCTAAGGGTGCTAAAAGAAAAATACTATAGTTTTGACATTAGGAAGATAAAGAATTCCTCTAATTTAGAAGATTTTATTGAAAATTTAAAAGGTACAATTTATTATAATGCTCTTAATCCATATAAAGATGAAGGACAGACCAAAATTATATTTTATATGGAAATGAATTTAGATAGATTATATTTTAATCAGTTAAAATTTCAATCTCAAAACTTAAAAAAGGAAGATAAAATTATATTTGAAAATCTCCTGGGAATAAACGAAGACTTATTAAATATTGAATGGATTTATAGAGGTATTAAGTTTTATAAATTACTTCCAGAAGAGTTGATAAACTTTACACTACCCCATGGATATGAATTTAACTATAAGAAATTAAAAGAGATGTGTTATTCCAATGAAGAGAAATTAAGAAAAATAGTGTTAGATACTGATTATGATTTTTTATTTGATACTGAAAAAGATGTGGATTTATATATGGAGAGAAGAATTCAGAGATATCTATATTATAAATTCTTAAATGTTTTTAAAAAAGGGAAATTGGACATAGACTTATCTATAGCATATATCCATCTTTTAGAGTATGAAATAAGGGATATTATCTCTATATTGGAAGCTAAGAAATACCAATTGACCTTACATGAAACAAAGGATTATTTAGTAAGGAAAGTAGAAGGAAGTGATAAATAATGGCTGTTGAGAAGATGACTATGATGAATATCATTGGAAATATATCAGATGTAGATAATGTATTAAAGGATATAATTTTATCTAGCAAGGTAAATTTAGTATCTGCATTATCACAAATAGAAGATAATAGTTTTGTTTTTAATGTAAAGGATGAAAACTTGGAAAAAGTTATAGATTTAAACTATATTACATCCTTTTCCAGGGACAAAGGCTATGAAGAGCTTTTAAAAAAAGGAGAAGAATTAGAAGAAGTTTTAAATATAAAATCTAATTATTTGAACCTTAATCTTAAAGACAATATGGATATAGGTGAAATCTCTCAAATTATAGACAATATATATAAAGAAGTAAAAGAACCCAGTGAAATTTTAAAATCAACTAAAGAAGAACTAGAAAAAATAGAAAATTTCTATAAGAATTTTTCTGAAATTAGGGATATAAATACTCCTATAGAGAGCTTACGGGAACTTTCATACTTCGATTTTAGATTTGGAATTTTATCTAAAGAGGATAGA
This sequence comes from Tissierella praeacuta DSM 18095, assembly GCF_900128955.1. Classification (GTDB taxonomy): domain Bacteria; phylum Bacillota; class Clostridia; order Tissierellales; family Tissierellaceae; genus Tissierella; species Tissierella praeacuta. The sequence goes on along the minus strand of NZ_FQTY01000005.1, from coordinate 161,696 downwards.
ATAAAACTTAAGAAGAACTATGACAATATTTTGGCTGTTATTCTTCATACTGGAACAGGTAATGAAGGGGAAGTATATTTAGTTTTATATCCTTCCAATATAAGAGAAGAAATGAATAGAATTTTAAAATCCCTTAATTTCAAGGAAATTCAAGTACAAGATGAGTATAAGGGAACACCTATTGAGATGATAGAGTATTTAAGAGATAAAAAAGAGAGACTGAAAAAAGATATAGATTCTTTAGAAAAAACATTATGGAATTTAAGAGAAGTTCACAAAGATACTATAATATCTTTAGTAAATCAATTGAGAACAAAGGAAAAGATTGAAGATATCAAGGAAGAATTGGCTAGATCCAATAAATTTTTCTACCTTTCAGGTTGGGTGTCTAAGAAGGATAAGGAAATAATAGGAGAAATGTTGAAGGAATATAAGGATATATTGGTAATATTTAAAGATGAAACTGATTTAACACCTCCTACGAAACTTAGGAATATTTGGATATTTAAACCCTTTGAGTCTTTAGTTAAGATGTATGGAATGCCATCATATAATGAGTTGGATCCTACTCCATTTTTATCTCTTTCATATATGTTTTTATTTGGAGCCATGTTTGGAGATTTGGGACAAGGAGTTATATTATTACTAGGAGGCATGCTATTAAGCCGCAAAAATAAGATGTTCGGTGGATTGTTAAGTAGGTTAGGAGCTAGCTCTATGATATTTGGTATTTTATATGGGGCAGTATTTGGAATAGAAACTATTATACCAGCATTACTTATCAAACCCTTTGAAAATATTAATACGATTTTAGTATCAGCCATATTCGTAGGTATAGCACTTATACTTATATCTTATATCTATGGGATGATTAATAGCATCAAAAGAAAAGATATGGAAGATGGATTATTTGGAAAAGAAGGTTTAGCAGGTTTTTTATTCTATTTATGTTTACTTATTTTAATAGGTGGAAATCTTTTGAAAAAACCTATACTTTCCATGGAACTGGGTGCAGTAATCATTATATTATGTATGGCAGTTATGATATTTAAACAGCCGTTGACTCATTTAATAAAGGGGAAACGTCCGTTACATGGTGAAGATATTACAGGATACTATATAGAATCTGTATTTTCTATTATAGAAACTTTACTTAGTATGTTAAGTGGTACAGTTTCTTTTATTAGGGTGGGAGCCTTTGCTTTAACCCATGTTGGTTTATTTATAGCCTTTGAAACCATAGGACATATGATAGGAACCCCTGCTGGAAATATTATAGTACTCATTATAGGTAATATTGTTATCATAGGTATGGAAGGACTGATAGTATTTATTCAAGGTCTAAGACTTCAATACTATGAACTATTCAGTAGATATTATAAGGGTGAAGGTAAAGAATTTAAACCTGTGAATATTAAATAATTAGGAGGAATTAAAATGGAATTTATATTAATATCAACAACTTTAATGGTTTTAATGACCATAGGAACTGGAATTTTTATGATTTATAAGAATGTAGAAGGTAATAGAAAGAAATTAAAGAAGGTTTTAAGAACAAATCTATATGTATTTTTGCCAATACTTGTTGCAACTATAATAACTTTAGTACCAGGAATAATCAACGCTGAAACAGCTAGCACATCATCAGTATCAGGATTTGGCTTTATTGCAGCAGCATTATCAACAGGTTTAGCAACAGTAGGTGCTGGATATGCAGTTGCTGTAGTAGGTTCTTCAGCTCTTGGAGCTGTTTCTGAGGATCCTAGTATATTAGGTAAGACTTTAATTTTTGTAGGTCTTGCAGAAGGTATTGCCATCTATGGTCTAATAGTATCTATTTTAATCCTTGGAAGGTTATAATATGAAATCCTTTCTAATTAGTGATAACAAGGATACAATCATAGGTCTAAGATTAGCTGGAATAGAGGGAGCTTTGGCAGAAACAAAAGAAGATGTTGAGTTTTATTTTTCTAAGGCTGTTCATGATCCAAATGTTGGTATTATCATTATAACGGAAAAGATATTTGAAGAAATGAAAGAAAAGGTATTAGATCTTAAAAGAACTGGAAACTCTCAAATCATAGCTACTATTCCAGATAGAACTGGTCTAAGGGATAAGAACTTTATAATGAGACATATAAAGGAATCTATAGGTATAAAAATTTAGGTGGTGATTGGATGATTACTCTCGAGGATAAGTTAGATATATTTTATAAAGTAGTATTTAAAGAAGAAGAGGCAAAATGTAAGAAACTATTAGAAGAGCTAGAGTTTAAGAATAACTCTATACTAGAGGAGAAAAAAATAGAGTTAGAAAAGAAGAAAGAAGAAATAATTAAAAGAAAGAGAATTTTAGCAGAAATCCAAAAAAATGAGATGGTTTCAAAGGCTGTGGGGGAAAGTAGAGGGAAAATTCTTGAAAAAAGAGAAGAAGTTTTAAGAGATTTAATCTCTTCTTTAGAAGATAGAGCAAGAAAATTTGTTTTATCCAGTGATTATGAAGGCTATCTTCTTAATAAAATTGTACAAATAATAAGAGAAGTATCTGAAAAAGAAATTATTATAAGTATTACAGAGATAGATAAAGAAAGATTTGAAGATTTTATTCTTGATATAGGCAAGGAGAATAATAAAGATATATCCTTAAACCTTATTTCACCAGATATAATAGGAGGATTCACATTATCAGATAAGGATAGATCTTATAATTTAGATAATAGCTTTAAAACTATTATTGAAGAAAATAAATACCTAATAGGTAAGAGATTATATTCATCTCTAGAAAAGACAGGTGGTTTAAATGGATAATTTAATGGGGAAAATAGCTATGATAAATGGTCCAGTAATACTTGGTGAAAATATGACTGGATTTAAGATGAGGGAAATGGTATTAGTAGGACATAAGAAGTTAATCGGTGAAATTATATCCATAGATGGTGATTATGGTACAGTACAAGTATATGAGGAAACAGAGGGATTAAAGAGAGGAGAGCTTATAGTATCAACGGGTAAACCACTTTCTTTAAAATTAGGACCAGGTATGCTTGGTAATATGTTTGATGGAATCCAAAGACCACTAAAGAAAATAAGAGATGATTTTGGCAGCTTTATACCTGAGGGGATAGGTCTTATATCTATAGATGAGAAAAAACTATGGGAAGTAAAATTAAATGTAAAGGTTGGAGATTATTTAAAAGAAGGTCAAACATTTGGAACTGTACAGGAAACTTCTTTAATTACTCATAGACTTCTAGTTCCTATGGGATTGGAAGGTAAGGTTGTTAAGGTAGTTAAAGATGGAGAATATAATATTGAAGAAGAATTAGTTGAATTAGAAGATAGTTTTGGAAATAAACAATTCCTTAAAATGTATCAAGAGTGGCCTGTTAGAATTCCAAGACCTGTTAAGGATAGATTACCTATAGATAAACTTTTAGTCACAGGACAAAGGGTATTAGATATATTTTTTCCCATAGCTAAGGGTGGAACAGCTGCAATCCCTGGTGGCTTTGGTACAGGAAAGACTATGACTCAACACCAACTAGCAAAATGGTCAGATGCAGATATTATTGTCTATATTGGTTGTGGTGAAAGAGGAAATGAAATGACAGAAGTACTAGAGGATTTCCCAGAGCTTATAGACCCGAAAACTGGCAAACCTATAATGGAAAGAACTGTTCTTATAGCTAATACATCTAATATGCCAGTAGCCGCAAGGGAGGCTAGTATATATACAGGAATTACCATGGCAGAGTATTTTAGAGATATGGGTTATCATGTAGCTATAATGGCAGACTCTACTTCCCGTTGGGCAGAGGCTCTAAGGGAGATATCGGGAAGATTAGAAGAAATGCCTGCAGAAGAAGGATATCCAGCATATCTTCCTTCAAGACTTGCTCAGTTCTATGAAAGGGCAGGATATGTAAAGGCTTTATCTGGAAGTGAAGGTTCTGTAACTATTATAGGAGCAGTTTCTCCAGCAGGGGGAGACTTTTCTGAACCAGTTACAGAAAATACTAAGAGGTTTGTCAATGTATTCTTGGGATTAGATAGGGAATTAGCTTATTCAAGACATTATCCAGCTATTAATTGGCTAAATAGTTATAGTGGATATACTGAAATGTTGAGAAACTTCTATGAAATGGAATTAAATGAAGAAGTAGAAGGTCTTCGTGAAAAGATGTTAAAGCTTTTATTCGAGGAAAGCAGACTTCTTGAAATAGTTCTTCTAGTTGGAGAAGATGTTCTACCAGATGACCAAAGATTAATCTTAGAGATTGCAAGGGTAATTAAAATAGGGTTCTTGCAACAAAATGCTTTTCATAAGGAAGATACCTATGTACCATTGAAGAAGCAATTAGAGATGTTAAAGACTATAGACTTATTATATGAAAGAGGTCTACAAGCTATAAAAAAGGGTATCCCTATTTCTCAAGTTAGAAATGGAGAAGTTTATGGTGAGATTATAAAGATGAAATACTCTATACCTAATGATAATATTAGTAAAATAGAGGAATTAAACAATATGATAAATGATTTTTACAATAAATTAGAATTAGATTATTCTAAATAGTAGGTGAAGCTATGAAAAAGGAATATTTAGTATTAGATAAAGTAGAAGGGGCATTGATTGAGCTATCAAAGGTTCATGCAGTTGGATATGGAGAAATAGTACAGGTAGAAAACAATTTAGGTGAAAAGAAACTAGGCAGAGTTATTAAAATAGATGGAGATAAAGTAGTAGTACAGGTCTTTGGTTCTACCTTGGGACATTCTGTAGAGAATACTAAGGTAAGCTTTGAAGGAAGACCATTTGAAATACCTTTATCCAGGGATATATTAGGAAGAACGTTCAATGGTATAGGTATGCCCATAGATAAGGGTGGAGATATATACTCAGATAATTTTTATAATGTAAATGGTAGACCTATAAATCCAGTATCTAGAGAATATCCAAGGGACTATATTCAAACAGGAATATCTTCTATAGATGGACTTATTACATTAATTAGGGGGCAAAAGTTACCTATATTTTCAGGTTCAGGGCTTCCTCATAATGAATTGGCTGCTCAAATAGTTAGACAAGCAAAGATTAAAGTAAAGGGAGAAGAAAGAAATAATTTTTCCATAGTATTTGCAGCCATAGGTGTAAAACATGATGAAGCATTTTTCTTTAAAGAAGCTTTTAAGAAGGCAGGAGTTCAAAATAAAGTAGTCATGTATATTAATTATGCAGACGATCCAATAATGGAAAGAATAATAGCCCCAAGAGCAGCACTAACAGCAGCTGAGTATCTTGCATTTGAAGAAAATCAGCACGTTTTAGTTATAATGACAGATATAACTAGCTATGGTGAAGCATTGAGGGAGGTCTCTTCTTTAAGAGAAGAAGTACCTAGTAGAAGGGGTTATCCAGGATACCTTTACTCAGACTTAGCATCCCTTTATGAAAGAGCTGGTATGTTAAAGGACAGGGAAGGTTCTGTAACATTAATACCTATTTTAACAATGCCCAATGATGATATAACTCATCCTATACCAGATTTAACTGGTTATATAACAGAGGGGCAGATTGTATTATCAAGGGAATTACATCAAAAGAACATTTATCCACCTATAAATGTACTTCCTTCCTTGTCAAGGCTTATGAAAGATGGTATAGGAGAAGGATATACAAGGGATGATCATCCAGATATATCTAACCAATTATTTTCTGCATATTCAAAGGTTCAAGATATAAGGGCATTGGCACAAATAGTTGGGGAAGACGATTTGTCTGATAGAGATAAAAGATATATGAAATTTGGAGACGCCTTTGAGGCAAATTTTGTTACTCAAAGCTATAATGAAAATAGAGATATAGATAATACTCTAGAGCTATCATGGAAAATTCTTTCTTTATTATCACAGGAAGAATTAGATAGATTGAAACCAGACTTAATAGAAAAGTATATGAAATTAGGTGATTAGATGGCAGTATATAAATTGACACCTACAAAGGCAAATTTAATAAAATCTAAAAATTCCCTTCAGTTTGCAAAGAAAGGATATGAATTATTAGATAGAAAGAGAACGGTTCTCATAAGAGAAATGATGTCTTTAATAGATAAAGCTAGGGATTTACAGGAAAGAATAGATATAGAATTTAAAGAAGCTTATGAAGCTTTAAAACTAGCTAATATAACTGTGGGTGCTGAAGCAGTGGAGGAAATAGCCATATCTATTGAGAAGGAAAAGGATTTTCATATATTATTTAAATCAGTCATGGGTGTAGAAGTTCCAGTTATAAAAGGGGAAGATACTACATTTACCACAGAATATGGATTTTTTAGAACAAATCCAGCCTTTGATAAGGCTGTATTACAGTTTAATGATATAAAAAAACTTATCTATGAATTAGCAGAGCTAGAAAATTCAGTATATAAACTAGCAATGGAAATAAAAAAGACACAAAAAAGGGCTAATGCCCTAGAAAAAATTCAAATTCCTAAATACACTTCAACTATTAAATATATTGAGGAAGTATTAGAAGAAAAGGAAAGAGAAGATTTCTTTAGACTTAAAAAAGTTAAGGGGAAATAGGACAAAATAAAGATACCAGAAGGATGGAAAGTTCTTCTGGTATTTTGTTTTATAAGTATCCGTTTAATCCAAAAAATGACCACTTAGTCCAAATTTAAACTATTTTAAGTTATACTTGTTATAATTAGTATAAGGGAAATGGTATGAGACAAGCATTATAAAAAGGATATATGGTTTATTATCTTGGCTTTAGTAATAATATGTTATGTATTAACAGTAATGGAATTAGTAGATAAAATTAATTACTTTTTGTCATAGAAGTTTTTTTGATGGTAGTTGAATTAAGTATTAATAATAAAACTAGAGATGAGGGATAGAGGTAAAAAGGTTTTAATCAGGGGGATTAAGAGAATGGGCGGGGTAGGAAAAAAGATTGTATTTGAAAATGTTTTTTATTTAACAACTAAATTGTATTAAGTAGGTGCAACAATAATATCTCTACTTGGTATAGGTGGTGATTTCAGTCTCTTGGATTTTGTAGATGTATTAGTACTTATTAAAGATGCTGGGGGACATTACGTAGCAAAGAAAGCTGGTGAAGCAGCAACATATTTAGTTGAGAATTCGCAAACGAAATATGTAAGAATTAATAACGGAACATATTTTAATGCAGGTATTACTGGAAAATGGTCTGTTTTACTAGGTCCAGGAGAAGGAAAGTATAAGGCTAGGTCATATGTAAAATCTGCTGATTATGACAAGAGCAATGACTATTTCTTAGATAGGGCATTGGAAAGTTTTATATAAAACTGGATTCTAAAATATTTTCAAAGATGCTACTCTTAAAGTGGATGAAAATGAAATAATTGTAGTAAAGATTGTAAGAGAGAAAGACTTATACATGTCAATTTTAAATATGAAACGGTTATATACAATGGAATTTGTTAAAGATGATAAAGTTATCAGAACAATTAAGGTAATGACACCAAGAACTCAAAGAAAAGTTAAATTGATTAATAAAAAAAGAAAAGAAGACCTAGATTATGATGAATGGCAAACATTAGATGGAAAGTATGTAGTTTTAATGGACAAGCATAGATATATTTCATTTGGGGATATGTTCTTCAGTGAATTAGGTAGGCTTATTAAATAAAGTAAGATTTAGAAAAATCTATTGTGTGGTCTGGTTTTAGTTATTTATAGTTTAGTATTAGATTAACTTTCTTTCAATGTATATTATAAAATATAAAGACATGCTTTTAGATGATTATATGGACAATAAGCCAATAAATTAATTTCAAAGGAAGCAATGGTTACCATTATAGGTAACCTATTGCTTTTCGTTGTTTAAATTTTTAATATATTATTTTTTTATATAATGTAGAAATCATCAATTTCACTGGAGGATTGAAGTATGATAATTCATGAAATAATTAGAGTGATTACAAAATTAAATTTAAAAGTATATGGAGTAGCTATTGTATTAGTAGCTATAGCTTGTTGTATATTTTATAGAAGATCTAAGAGAACTAGAATATTAATAGAAGAGAAAAATCTATTGAAAAAACAAATGCTTGTAATTTTTATTACCTTTTCTTATATAATTCTAATTTTTGATGTTACTCTCTTAAATAGAGGAATATACGTTGATAAATATGTTAATTTTAATTTGTTTAGTTCCTATAGACAGATCTGTGATACTTTCAATATCAAGTCTGCAGCATATAATATTAAATATATTAATGACTGTACCATTAGGGATACTGTTGCCACTTCTACATAATAAGTTTTATAAAGTAAAATGGACAATGACAGCAAGTATAATATTTATATTAGCAATTGAATTTACACAATTAAAAACAAATTCGAGAGTTTTTGATGTAGATGACATTTTTAATAACAGTATTGGAATATTGATAGGGTATTGTACTATAATGTCAGTTTTGAATATAAGAAAGGGACAAAAAAACCGATTTTCAAAAGCATTAAAATATACACTTCCGCTTTTCATTATGACAATTATATTTGCAGGAATGGTTATATATTACAATACTAAGGAGTTTGGCATTTTAAAATTACCAGGGTACATAAAAATGAATACTAAAAATGTAGATATTAAGTTTGAAACTGGATTAGACAGTGGGGAATACATGATTCCTATATACAAAGCTCCTGATTTTAATAGTAATAAAACAAAAATCTTTGCTGAAAGTTTTTTTAAAAATATAAACACTGAGGGTATAGAGTTAGAAGAAGACTTATATACTAATTTAGTTTATTATTGGTTAAAGACTAACAATAATAACTATGTATTGATGATAAAATTTTTAGATGGAAGCTATGATTATACAAATTTTTTAAAGCATGAGGAAACTGAATATATAAATATGGATGAAAAGATATTGCTAGAAGAATTAAGTTATTTTAATATAAAAATTCCGGAAGGAGCAATATTTAGCTCACAAAATGACAACACCTATACATGGAAAATAGACAAGCACATATATGGAGATTTATTAACGGATGGACAGCTGGAGTGTATATGTTATGATGATGGAACAATCGAAACAATCAAAAATAATATAATTACTTATACCAAGGTAAAAGATGTTCTTATTATAAGTGAGAAAGAGGCAGCTGAGAAAATACTGAAAGGAAATGCATGGATATTCTTTTCAGCTGAGGAGATTAATTCCATTAAGGTTTTGGATGTATATATGGACTATAAATTGGATTCAAAGGGATTCTACCGACCAGTATATATTTTTAATTGTAAAGGTGATGGACAGAAATTTGAAATTGTTGTAGACATATTGAAATAAGGATATATTTTCAGCTATGGAAATCTAAAACTCATGAATCTGGAATATGAAATAAAATAAATATATTTTCTGGTAATTTCTTTGAAGTAGAAGGATTAATAAGATGAAAAAGATATATCATTATATTTGTATTATTAGCAGTAACGATTTTAAGAATATTTTTCATATAGTTTAGCCTATGCTGGGTGTACAATTTAAATAGTAAGTAATTATAAATATTTCAATATATAACTAAATTAATTCCATAATTATATATAGTTACACATTTCACTGTATATGTTTGTATAATAGTATCATAATTAGATATGTAAAAGTTAAAGGAAGATTATTTTGTGAAAAAGAACATTTCTAAAATTTTAATAATTATTATCTTTATAAGTATATGTTCAATTCTTTATACAAAAAGTGTGAAAACAGATATTGTTGATGTAAGAGGAAATAATGATTTTTGGAGAGCATCTCTAAACATAACTCCAAGGTATAATTGTGAATTAGTAATTTCACCAGCTACAGATGAATTTGAATTGCCTTCTGAAATAAATGTTGATGTTTTAGTGAAGAATAAAAGTATATATACTGATAAGTTAAGAATAATAAAAAACAAGAATTTTTCAAAATTTGGTGTATATAAGTCTACTTTTGACTCAAATAAATATTTAGAAAGAAACTACAAAGATGTATATGTAGTTATAAGCTTTAATGATGAAACTAGCGAAATTCCATTAACATTAATAAAATATCCTTAGAAGACTATATATAAACTAGGGATATAAGAAATGATTATCTTTTATTCTTAATTTAATTAAAGTATAATAGGTAAAAATTTCCCCATATAAGTTTTTTAAAATCTTTTATTAACTACTAATATTTTAATATAAGAGAAAACCTTCTTTATATCTTTCTAGTTTGCAAAATTCATGATGTAAAATTATAATATCTATAACCTAGTTTAGTATTAGATTAACTTTCTTTCAATTCATATTATAAAATATAAAGATATGCTTTTAGATGTTGAATTTGGAAATCCCTTAAGATATTTTCCAGTAGAAGAGTTATTTAATTATTTGGCATATACAATTATTTTATAAGTAGTTTATGAAACAACTTTTATATTATATGATATTCATTGTATAAATAATTATAATAATATATAATTATTATTAAGTTATAATTGAAATGAGATGAAGGAGGTCTTAGAAAATGACTAACGAGGAATTTCAAAAGATAGTACTTGAGAAATTAGGTAATATTGAAGACAGGATAGGTGGTCTTGAAGAGGGTCAGATGAATCTTAAAGAGAGGCAGATGAATCTTGAAAAGGGTCAGATGAATCTTGAAAAAGGTCAAGAGGAAATTAGAAGAGATCAAGAACAAATTAGAAGAGACCAAGAAGAAATCAAGAGAGATATAAAAGCTATAATTGAGCAAACAGCTGAACTAACTGAATTTAGATATGAAATTAATGATAAAATAGATAAATTAGCAGAGGAATTTTATACGATGGAAATAGTCACATCAAAGAATTGGAACGACATAGCAAAGTTAAAAGCAGCTAGATAATACTAAGAACTCATTGGAGTTCTTTTTTTGCCTCTGTTATATAATTATAATATAAAAATAATTTTTACAAATATAAGGATATTATGATTTCAAGAATTTAATATATAAGATGGAAATAGAGTTGTGGATATAAATAATAGAGAATGGGATTTATGAATTACATGATATGAAAATATAAATCACAATAGTATTAAATTTAAATATTCAAATAGGTCTTAAACATAGAAAAAGAAATGTGTCCCTATAAAATGTAAGAAATCTTAAATAAAGAAGATATATAATATTATTCCACAAACAAGTAAGTCATTGGAATTATGGGTTTGTATACACTAAATAAATTACTATTAGCAATAAACTTAATAACAATTGTGAAACTATTAAAGGAACTATGATTATTGGATGAAGTAGCAAAGGATTTAAGGGTTCATTTCCTTTATTAGGAGTAGACAAGCAATGAAACTTATATATTAGTATGAGAGGGGTGAAATATTAATGAAAAAAATAAAAAAACAGGTTTTTCTTTAATTATTTTTCTTATATCAATAATAATAGGGAAAATATATGTAACATATTCACAAATGAACAAAATTGAGTCCTTATTATTGCTGATATTTGCTGTGAATTGTATCATTTTACTTTTGTTAACTGTTGATGGATAATAAAAAAATAGAATTCATTTTGAAACTATTTAATATTTAATAAATAAGATATAAAAACCTAAACTAGGATTGTTGAAAGAAATTAAGAACTTTAATTCAAAAGAAATATAGCAAGGTTATAATCCATGTAGCACCATACTTATTTATAATACCTTTTATTATACTAAGACCATATCCAGAAGAAATATAATGTTTTTGTTAAAATAAAAATTTTTAACAGGAGTATTCTTAATAGGAGCATAACTATTTTTAATCTTATAACATAAGAAGTTTCCATCTGGATATAACTCTAAATAAATATATTTATTTCCCACTATAATTTAGATAAGCTTCTATTGCATTATCTATAGTATTAAACAATATAGAGCTTAAGTCCATATTATCAATGTCTATTTCAAGAAGAATTATTGTTTTTATATCAAAGTCTATATTTTTCATAGTTCTTTCTGAATATTTATTGTTTAATATTATTAAGTATCCCATTCAATTTAATCCAAGCTTTAGCAATAAATCAATTATATCTGTTATACTTATTGTAAATTAATCATTGATAGTAGCTATTTGATGATAATGGAATTGAAAAAAATGCTACTGTTTCTAATATTGCTACTATATTAATTGCTATATTTACGCTAAGGGTACTGCTACTATGTATAGTGATTGGGATAGCACGCAAATTATATGATACTAATCTTAAGAGGTTTTATTATAATGGTGGTCCATATAGAAATTATGAAGGAGATAGGGGTAGAGAATCTATATGGGCATATGAAGATCGTGATTATAAATATTATATAGATAATATGGGAGATGAATTTGATTTTTATTGGGACGATTATGATTTGTAATTTATAATAAACAGACAGTGGCTTTACATAAAGCCACTGTCTGTTTATTATAAAAGGTTTATTTATCTTTAAAATTAAAATATATAAAAATCTAAAGATAAGGTGAATGATTTTTCAAGAAAAATTTTGATTAAGAAAATTTTAGGCTAGGATGTATTTAATTTTTTAAATAATCTGTCAGATAATCTATACATAATGCAATAAGTCTAAAGAAAAAAAGGTAGACTAAAAAATATTTGTTTCCAGAAAGATTATAGACATAAACAAGTAAAGCTATCATTAAAATATTAATAAAATTTAATTCTAATCTTTTTGTAAAAAAATCTTTTACAAAATCCTTCATAAATACCTCCTTTATTTTGTACCAAATTTTATAATTATTATAACAAACAAAACTAAAGACAGTTTAAATTTGGACTAAGTGGTTATTTCTTGGACTGATTGGTTATTTAAATGAAGAACAATAGTAACTGAATACTCTTTATCATCTTTATTTATATCCATGTAGCCATCATACTTATTTACAATATCTTTTATTATACTAAGCCCATATCCAGAAGAAATATATTGTTTTTTGTTAAAGTAAAAATTTTTAACAGAGGTATTTTTAATAGGAGTATATGTGTTTTTAATTTTATAACATAAAAAGTTTCCATCTGGATATAACTCTAAATAAATATATTTATTCTTCCCACTATAATTTAGACAAGCTTCTATTGCATTATCTATAGTATTAAACAATATAGAACTTAAGTCCATATCATCAATGTCTATTTTAGGAGGAGCTATTGCTTTTATATCAAAGTCTATACCTTTCATAATACCTTCTGAATACTTATCATTCAATATTATATCTATTAATTTATTTCCAGTATTTATGGTATTGGGAATTGATTTAAGTCTATTTTTTATTGAATTAATATATTCAATATCAGTATTATTTTCTATTTTGTTCATTTTTTCTAAGACTTTAATATGGTTTCCTATATCATGCCATATTTTAGCTAAAGAGTCATTTCTCAATTCAGCATTAGCTATAAATTTTTCGTATGACTTATCATAAATTTTTTTAGTAGTTTCTTTTTGTAAATCAATATAAAAATCGTTTGCATAAAAATAAATTATCAAGATGCCTATGCTAGTAAATAAGGTAAATAAACAAACAAGAAATAAAATAAATTGAATACTTTTAGAATGCGAATTTAAATTAGAATAAAACAATAAAACCATTGAAATAGTAGATATTAGTAATATCAATATAATAATATAATTTAGAATTATAGGAAGTATGATTTTCCTATTGGCAAATCTTCTTTTAACTAACGAAAGAATTAATATAGATAAGAACTTACTAATTGTTCCTAAAAAAAAGAAAGAATAGTTGTGTTTTCCAATACTATCTACACCTACACTTAAAATATTTGAAGCTAATAATGTAATTAATAATTCTGATATAATTAATATAAAATAATATAATATAACAATTAAAAGTTGTTGATATAATCTAAGTTCATATAAAAATGTTATAAAAAACAGAACTATTGAAATAAGGATTACCTTAGTGTAAGGAATAATTCCCAACTGAGTAAAGAAGAATATTGCAATGGATATTCCTGCTATTATAGAGATATTATCAGTGAATTTGTATTCGCTTTTATTATCTTTAAAAATATATAACAGATTTATAAAGATCATAGCATCTATTATACAGAATAAAAAGTTTAATATAATATTAAGACGTGACATTATTATCCCTCTCTCTTGGATGAAATATATTTATAGAATTCTTCTTTAAATCCATTGAGTCTTCTTCTTGCTATATAAACTATATCTCCATTAGAAAGGATAATTTTATTATCTATAAAATCCTTTACATGATTGAGATTAACCATAATCCCTCGATATACTTCATAAAAATGTTTTTTTGTTAAATCAAATGAAATATCTTTTAAGGAACGATAGGTTGAAGTATATACATTTTCTTTAGTATGTATAATTAATTGTCTATTTAATATTTCAAGATATAAAATATCATAAAGTCTAAAATAAACATTATCTTCCCCTATGGGAAAGGCATATTTTTCAGTTAAATAGTCAAGTTTTTTTATTAATGAATCAAGAATTAAATTAATTTCCTTTTGAAAATGACTTTTTCTAATAAAATGAAAAATTGTTAAATCTAAAGCTTCATATACCTTTTCATCTAGATATGTGATAAATATAAATATGGTATCATCATATAATTCCCTAATTTTTCGTGCTACTTCTATTCCATTTAATTTTGGTAGCTCTATATCAAAAAATATAATATCATACCTTTCCTTTGCATTTAGAATACCTTCAAGAGTGTCTTCTCCTGAATAAAAGCAATTTATTTTAGATTCTAAATTGTACTGAGTAAATTTTCTTTCAATAATTGACTTCAATTCTAATGAAAAAATTTTATTATCCTCACAAATCCCAATTTTGAACATAACTATCCTCCTAAAAACCGTTCAGCCCAAAAAAAGACCACTTACTCCAAGTTTTAACTATTTAAAATCGTACCTGCTATTATTATTATAAGGGAAAGAGTATGATATAAGCAATGCAAAAAGGATATATGGCTTATTATCTTAATTCTAACAATAATAAATTTGACAGTAATGTGATTAATGGATGAAATTTAATTACTTCTTTTCCATTAGCAGTTTTTTAATGATATTAAAACTAGAGGGGAGGATAGGGGAAATATAGCTATGTAAAGAATTAAATATACTTAGGTGGCTTATAAGTTGGGGATGATCATATTATATGAGGAGATGATTTAATGGAAAAGCTTATGATAAAACCAAATGTATTGAAAAAAAGCTATTATAATTTTTTTATACCTAAAGAGGACGGTACATATTTGGTTTATAATTCTCTTTCTGGTGCAATAATTTACATTTATTCAGAAATAAATGTTAGAAAATTGAGAGAGATAATGGAAAAAGATACAATTATTTATGATAACTCTGATGAGATGATATTGACTTTTTATGAAAAAGGGATTCTAGTTCCTAAAGATAGAAGAGAATATGAATTTGCTAGGTATTGTTATGAAAGGGATGTTGTAAGAGATACTACCTTAGTACTGACTTTAATTGTAACAAGGCAATGTAATCTCAGATGTATTTACTGCTATGAAGAACATGAGAATAAAGCTATGACAGAAGACCTTTATAGCAGTATATTGAAGTATATAGATAATTCTCTAAGAAATAAATTATATACAGGTGTTGCTATATCACTTTTTGGCGGAGAACCATTTGTAGAATATGATAAAGTTGTAGCTTTTTTAGGAAAAGTAAAATCATTATGTGAAGAGTACGGAATTCCTTATAGTGCAAGCGCAACAACAAATGGTGCGTTGATATATCCAGAAAGGTTTGAAGTTCTTTCTTCTTTAAACTGTAGATATTATCAGATAACAGTAGATGGATTTAAAGAAACTCATGATAAGTATAGGGCTAGTGTTGATGGTAGAGGTAGTTGGGACAAGATAATGGAAAATTTGAAATATATGGCTAGCACGGATTATAATTTTAAAGTAACAATACGCACTAATTTTAATGATGAAGTATTTTTACGGGCAGAAGAATTTTATAAATATATAAAAGAAAATTTTGATAATAGGTTTAGTATATATTATGAAGGTATAAAAAGACTTGGTGGCTGTAATGATGATAAATTAGATATACTAGATAAATTAGATGTTGCTAAATCCTCTGTAAATATTGCTAAAGTAATAAAACAGCTAAACATAAACAATGATGTGGTGGATGTTATGACACGACCTTATAGTAGGGTATGTTATGCTTCTAAACACAATAATTTAATAATTGATTATGATGGTTCGATTTTAAAATGTACCTTATCATTAGATGATGATCTTAATAAAATTGGATACATATCAGAAGATGGTTCAATGAATTTAGCTGAAGATAAACATTCTAGGTGGATTAGTAATAAGGTTGACTTGCAAGATGAGTGCAAGGAGTGTAGGGTATTACCAATTTGTTTTGGCGGTAGATGTGTAAATGGACGTGTTCATGGGGAAAAATATTTTTGTGATCCCAAAATTGAAGAAAGCGAATTAGAAAATTTAATAAGTACTTATAGGTAATATGCTTAAATTCTTTGGTTTTAAGCACATGAATATAGAATAATAAATAATATATTAATGTGGAGGTGATAATGTGGATATAATTAGAGATGAAAAAAATAATGGTATATCGATTATGGCTAGTGGGGCAGGATGTGGCTGCGGATGTGGATGTGGTTGTGGTTGTGGGACTAAAGCATAATTCAAAGTATGTAATTTTTAAGGACTTGATTAGTAGGTATTAATATGAAAATCGTATATTAAAATATTGAGATTTTAAAGATATAAATGAGTATGAATATAGTAATCTAGTTTATTTCAGACAATATTTTATTAATTCATGGGCTTAAAATATATTAATAATATATTTTAGAAAAGAGGTGATATTCCATGGAGATAGTTAGAAATTCATGCTTTAATGGTAATGATAATCCTGGTATGGGTTGTGGCTGTGGTTGTCAAAATGGTTATGGCTGTGGCTGTACAGGCTTTCCGCCAGGGAATGGCGGGGATTATCCTGGCTATGGGTGTGGTTGTAATTGTTCTGGTGAAGGTGGCGGTAATACCTGCCCTCCAAATGGAATGGGCTGTGGCTGCGGCTGCGGGACTGCAAATTAGTTAAATATCAGTTGGCTGGTACTTAAATTGTTATTTATTTAAATACCAGCCCCTTGATGTTTATATTATCAAGAAAAAAGGAGCTTATATGGACTCTAAAAAAAATTATAAAAACAATATAAAGAATAATTTTTATTTTTTCAAATATGTTTTTGAGTTTAGTAAATCCTATGTCATATCCCAAGGAATAATTTCAATTATAGAAGGTTTAATTCCATTAATATATATAATAATACCGAAACTAATAATTGATGGATTAATTAACCGTAAGAATTTTAGTGAAATAGTAAACTATATTTTAATTTATATTTTAATTCAATTGACAGCATCACTAATTACTGCGATTTTGACTGAAAAATATGTGAATCTTAATGGGCATCTTTATGCAATGCATTTTTTATTAATTATTAATAAAAAGGTCGTATCATTAGATATGGCACAATTAGACTTGCCGGAAACTCATCAAAAATTAGCTTTAGCCCAAGATATAATCTATAAAGGAATAGGTATCAATTTAATAAATAGTTTATTTCATTCTTTATCAAGTATAGTATTAATTATATCTACTACCATTATAATAATCTCTGCAGATATTAATTTAATTTTCGTTATAATACTTTTTTCATTTTTTTCTGTTTATCTAAATTTAAAATCGGAGAATTGGAAAATCTCACAAAGAGATGAAAATATATATTTAACACGTATTCTTAACTATTATATAAGGATTATGGGGGAGAGTAGTTCTGCAAAAGAAATGAAGATGTTTGGATTTGTTGACTGGATTATGAACAAATATTTGACTACTCTAAGCTTTTTAAGAATTAGATTGAAAAAATTATACAATACGAGTATGAATATTAAAATAGTAAGTATAATAGGAGAAAATTTAAAAAGTAACGGCATTTATTTATATTTAGCATGGAAAACTTTTATTGGTAATATAACTGTGGGACAATTTTCTCAATATTTTACTGCTACAAGTCAGCTTTCAAGTGCTATATTAAACTTTGTAGGATTTATAACTCAATTAAATATAAATGGAAAGTATATAGAATCTTTTAGAGAATTTATGGAGCTGGAAAGTGATATTAAGAGAAATAATGATATCTTATTAAAAAATGGAGAAATAAAAACAATAGAGAGTGTATTAAAAGGTAATGATTTAACAATACGTTTAGAGAATGTATATTTTGCTTATCCAGGAACAGATAAATATGTTCTGGAAAATATAAATTATGTTTTTGAATATGGTAAAGTCTACGTTATTGTTGGAGAAAATGGAGCAGGAAAGAGTACCCTAATTAATTTAATAAGCGGATTATATGAACCAACTTCAGGAACCATATACTTAAATAATATTCCAATAAATCAAATAGATTATATGGATTATAGAAATATATTTAGCATAGTTTTTCAAGATTTTAAATACTTTTCTTTTACAATTGCTGAAAATGTAGCTTTGAATAAATCCAATGATAGTAATGAATTTAAGATTTCTTCATATCTTCAAGAAGTTGGATTAGGTGGTAAGATTAAAACTTTACCTAAAGGGATACATACAAACCTTGATAAGATTTTTTATGAAGACGGAGTAATTCTTTCAGGAGGAGAAAATCAAAAGCTTGCATTGGCTAGAGCTTTGTTTAGAGAAACACCAGTAATAATGCTGGACGAGCCGTCATCTGCATTAGACCCAATATCTGAAGATGATTTATTAAGCAAATTCAAGAATTTAGCTGCAGATAAACTTGTTATTTATATTTCTCATAGAATGACTTGTGCATCAACTGCTGATCAAATTATTTTTATAAAGAATAAGACTATATTTGAACAGGGCTCTCATAGAGAACTTATAGATAAAAATGGAGATTATGCTAAATATTATCAAACCCAGGCGAAATACTATGTTTAAAATGAAGACATCTCTAATTCCTATGATATGAGTAATTACTTGGTTGGTTTGGTGGAAAAAGGAAATCACAACATCTACCTGTATTATTACCCCATGGGAATAGTGATATATATTATATGAGGGGAGGAATAAGATTATGGAAATTTTAAGAGATGAGAGAAGTTTAAGAGATTTGATAGTTGCAGGATGTGGTGCAGGCTGTGTACAAGGATGTTCCTGCGGACGTGGTTGTAGTTCTGGGAGTGGCTGTGGATGTGGTTGTGGCTGTAATTGTGGTGGAGTACCATGTTTAGTTGAATAACTGATTATCGAGGGTTAAACAGCCCTCTTTTTTTCTAATATAAGCAGATGTATATATGAGTACTCATATGGAGTTATGTATGTACCTTATTTTATTCATAACTATATTGAGAATATCACTCTTAAATAACCCTTCAATCCAAAAAAAGACCACTTACTCCAATTTTTAACTATTTAAAAATCTACTTGTTATAATTATTGTAAGAGAAAGGGGTTAGGATTGAAAGTGATAAATCAGTTTATTAGATATTGTTTTTCACAATCCACAATGGCTGAATCAGAATTTAAAAGAAATTATAAATAAAAGTAATACAAAAAAGGATATATGGCTAAGTATTATCCTAGCTTTAGCAACAATATGTCATGTATCAACAGTAGTGGGAGGGATGGAGAAAATAAGTAATGAAGTAAAGAAGAATACAGAAGGGTCAACAAATATAGAATTTACATTTTTCCTTGTAAATACCACCATAAATCATTGGTAAAGAATGAAAAATCAGTAATAAAAAGCAGACATATATGGTATAAAAAGAACAACAAAAATAGAAGGAGGTAAATGGTATGAAAAGAAAATTAGGTACTTGTCTATCAATGATGATTCTTTTGTCTGTACTTTTTTCTTACAATACAATATTTGCTGAAAACAACTTTAATAGACAAAGTGAGGGACAATATACACAGGATTCAATAAAACATTCACCTAATCTTTCACAGGAGGAGTATGAGGAATATATAAAAGCTAATCCTGAACCGCTTTTTGGAGGAAAATTTATAAGTATACAAAAAAGATATTCTTCAAAGAATAATATTCCTGCAGCTGTAGAATACAGTGAATACACAGATGGGTACTGGTGGTCAGGAGTACTTGCACGAGTAGGAAGCATAACTATAGACCCCATAACGGGGTACTATTTAGCAACATTTGAAGGAAAAATTTATAAACAATAAATAGGAGGAGTTAAAAAGAACAATAACAATCGAGTTATTCATAAATCCAATATATTTATTTATAATATATTCTATTATACTGAAGCAATGTCTAGAGGAAATACATTGCTTTTGATTTTATTAAGGAAATTATTATTAACAGGCATATATATGTTTTTGTTTTATTACGTAGGGAATTTTTATGAGGATGTAATTTTAAATAAATATATCTTTTCTTTCCACTGCAATTCACATAAGATTTTATTGTGTTATTTATGGTATTCACTCTTAAATAACCGTTCAATCCAAAAAAAGACCACTTACTCCAATTTTTAACTATTTAAAAATTTACTTGTTATAATTATTGTAAGAGAAAGGGGTTAGGATTGAAAGTGATAAATCAGTTTATTAGATATTGTTTTTCACAATCCACAATGGATGAAGATGAAGCTGAAATAATATTTTATGGAATGAAAATAATAGGAACTAGTATCTTAACATCTCTAATTGTTATATTGATTGGAATTATTATGGGACAAGCAGTATCTGCTGTGATTTACCTAGGTACACTGATTTTACTTAGGAGAAATGTTGGAGGCTATCATAGTAAGACATATTTAGGATGTTTATCTGTTACAAGTATAAATTTTATTATTATAGTGTTTTTAGAAAAATGGCTGAATCAGAATTTAAAAGAAATTATAGGAATAATATTTATTATTTATGCTACTATAAAAATTTATCTCTCTAAACCTACAGTACATAAAAATAGAATTGTAAATCAAGAGATTATAAATAAAAGCAATACGAAAAAGGATAAATGGTTAAGTGTTATCTTGGCTTTAGCAACCATATGCCATATATTAACAGTACTAGGCTTAGTAAATGAAATTAATTACTTCTTTGCCATTAGTAGTTCTTTAATGATAGTGGCATTAAGTATTAATAATAAAACTAAAGGGGAGGAAGATGGATATGAAGAAAGTTTTAAGTAAAGGGATGGAGAAAATAAGCAAGGTAGCAAAAAAAGTTGCAGAGGAATCTCCAAACACAATTTCTGCATTTTTATATTATGAACCTAAGGCACCTAAGGCTCTAAAGAAATAAGACAAGAGTTTTGGAAAGATTACTTTTTAATATCAAACATAATTAATTTCTACAGATTTGCATTAACAATATAATAAAGGTTAATAATTTGACTTTTTCAATGAAAACCTAGTAGCCAGATTATTTAATCTGTTCAAATCCATTAAATCAAAAAACACTGGTTTTCAGAACTAATCTGAAAACCAGTGTTTTTAATTTTCATTTTATTATTAAGATGCAATTGTTAAAGTGGTGATTTTTTAAAGTTATATGTCCTATATTATATATATTTTTTATTAATAGCATTGAGGTTTTAAAGCACTATATTTAATTAATATAAAAACGGATCTAAAATTAATATCTTTTGAACTCATATTAAATAACTTCTAATAATGTAGAATGAACTTATAGATAAAATATTGTTTCTTCCTATTCTATTGATTTAGCAAAAAAAGAGGTGTATGTTTTGGATCGTATCAATGAAAATTTGAGATATATTTTTGTGCTATTTATTATTTTATTCATATGGATGTCTATTATATATAAAGTTAGTAGTAAATATTTATTTTCAACTCCTCCAATAAAATATGAAAACTTAGCTTTGGATATTGAATTAAAAGAGGGGAGACCTATAGAAATAAAGGAATTTATTTATGATGATCATGATAAAAAATATTTATATGTAATTTATTCTATAAAGAATTCAAATGAAATTGGGTTAGTTATATATGAAAAGGTATTTATAAATAAGTATATCAGACTTGCAGCAAATAAAGCTTCTCCATATTTATTTAATATTTATTATATCACTGATGCTTGTAAGGATAAGCATCAATTATATATTGTTTATGGGAAAAATAATAATAGGAGAATTTCACATTTTGAATTAGATTTTGGAGATATTGTTAAAAAAGAAGATATATCCCAAAAAGATTATTATTTGATTGTAAATAGGTTTAAAGATAAGAATATGGAATTCCCCAAAACTACTTTTTTTGATAGTAAAAATATTGATATAACCAGATATATTTTAGAAAAATAATAAGTGCTATTTTTGTATTTGATATCAAAAATAGCACTTATTATTTACACTTATTTATGTTTCTTTAATAATTCATCCTTAATATTCCATAGTTTCTGAGATAAGTCTACGAAATATCTATGGGGTCTTTCAAATCTCTTGACTTCATCCCACATTAAATCTAATTGGTCTTTGCAGTAAGATTTTATTTCATGAATAGTAGGGTTTTCATAAATACAATGTCCATCTTCAAAGATTTTTACTAATAGTTTCTTAGAATAAAAATTTTCTAAGGTCTTTCTCTTCCATGTATATAAAGGGTGGAAGATTTCATAGGGCTTAGTGTCATCAATGATTTCATCATGTAAAGTAATGACATCAGCAATAGCTTTATTTGTTGCTTTGTCGAATAATCTATAAACTTGTTTAAATCCTGGTGTAGTTATTTTACCTACATTTTCACTAACTTTAATTGTTGGTATAAGTTTTCCGTCCTTTTCTATTGTAGTTAATTTATAGACCCCGCCAAAAACAGGTTGAGATTTTGCAGTTATAAGTCTTTCACCAACGCCAAAAGAATCAATTTGTGCACCTTGGATTAATAAATCTCTTATAACATATTCATCTAAACTGGATGATGCTACAATCATGCAATCAGGGAATCCAGCTTCATCAAGCATTTTGCGGGCTTCCTTAGATAGATAAGCAATATCTCCGCTATCTATTCTAATTCCCTTTGGTCTAAATCCTAATGGTACAATTTCCTCATTAAATACTGTTATTGCATTTGGAATGCCTTCTTTTAAGGTATTGTAAGTATCGACTAGAAGAGTACAGTTATCTGGATAAATCTTAGCGTATGCCCTAAAAGCATCTAATTCAGTAGGAAACATTTGTACCCAGCTATGAGCCATAGTTCCCAATGCTGGAATATTAAAATCCCTATCCACTATGGTATTAGCGGTTCCGATACATCCGCCAATATAAGCAGCTCTAGCACCAAGGATAGCACCTTCATAACCCTGAGCACGTCTAGAACCAAATTCCATTACAGTTCTTCCATTTGCAGCCCTAACTATTCTATTAGCTTTAGTAGCAATTAAACTTTGATGGTTTATAGTTAGAAGAACCATGGTTTCTATAAGTTGAGCTTGAACTACAGGTCCTCTTACAATTACTATAGGTTCTTGAGGAAATATGGGAGTACCTTCTGGAATTGCCCATACATCGCATTTAAACTTAAAATTTCTTAAATAGTTTAAAAACTTTTCTCCAAAAATTTTCTTGGATTCAAAATAGGCAATGTCCTCCTCATTGAACTTAAGATTTCTTAGATATTCTATTAATTGCTCAACACCAGCCATAATAGCAAATCCACCATCATCTGGTATACTCCTAAAAAACATGTCAAAATATCCAATTTGATTTTCCATGTTATTTTCTAGATATCCGTTGGCCATAGTGAATTCATAGAAATCTGCTAACATAGTAAGATTTTTTCTCTCTTTCCAATCTAAGCTTATCATCGGTAGTCTCCTTTTTATATATTGTTACTCTAATTATAGACCTATAGCAAAGAAAGTTCAACAAAGGAAATAACAAAAAATAAATAGGTAGTCTCTAATATCTCTAGAAACTACCTATTATTTAAAATAAAACTTTTTACAACCTTTCCAACCTGATTGATTTAATTCAACTACTAAATTCAATCTTCTGATACACTCCTTACGTTGATTTAATGAGGGTTTAAAAGGTTTCTACATTTTACTACACAGAATACTTTTTTATTATACTACAAACTAACTATTGTTTTTCCAATCCTTACTAATAAAATAAACTATCAAATTTTTTAAATCTTTAGGGTGGAAAAGTTAAAGTTTTATTTAAATTAATTATACATCGCTTTAACAAGTTAGTCAAGTAAAATATTGAAAAATTACAAAAAGTTATATTAATGTTTTAACAACTTCATTCCCTTATCTGTTAAACTAATGGTTTTTATTGGGACTGTATTGCAAAAAGCTTTCATTGAGCATCCGCTGCATTTTGTTTCACAAGTAGGGGAACCCATATCTTCTATAATGTAATTCATTCTAGATAATTCTTTTACTGCATCTTCAACTAAAGTTTCAGATATATTTAACTTTTTTGCTATCAAAGAAACAGAAAATACTTTAGCATTAGATATTTCTTTTAAGACGTCCCTAAGCATTAAATTCCCTCCTAAAAACCTAATAATCTACCAACTTGGTAAACAAGTACAGAGGATATCCAACCTATTATAAAAGGATAAACTGTCATAAATACTGCCCATTTAGTAGAATTAGTTTCCTTTTTTACAGTACCTATTACTGCGGCACAGGGTGTGTATAAAAGTACCATTACCATAAAAGATATAGCAGTAAGAGGAGTAAATACATTTTGTAAAGCACTAACTAGCTGAGAACCTTCAGATACTCCAGCATAAACCATACCTAGAACAGCTACTACAGCTTCCTTAGCTGCTATACCTGCAAACAAACTAACTGTAGCTTGCCAAGTACCAAATCCAGCAGGTATAAATATAGGAGCTAAAATAGTACCTATTTTACCTAAAATACTTTCTTGACTATAGGGTTCTACTCCAAATGGCAATACAGATAAAACCCAAAGTAGAGAAACTACAACAAATATAATAGTTCCAGCTCTATATAAGAAATCCCATACCTTATCCCACATATCCCTTATAACATACTTAAATATAGGTAGTCTATAAGGAGGTAGTTCCATAATAAAATGTGAAGATTCACCTTTAAATAGTGTTTTTGAAAATATTTTACCAACTAATAAAGCCATTATAATACCGAGAGTATAAAGAGAAAACAATACTATTCCCCCATGTTTAGGGAAAAACGCAGCAATAAACACTAAATAAATAGGTAATCTTGCTCCACAAGACATAAATGGATTAATAAGAATAGCAATCATTTTATCCTTTTTATTATCTAAGGTTCTAGCAGACATTATTCCAGGGACATTACATCCAAAGCCTACTATCATGGAAATAAAAGTTTTACCATGAAGACCAAGGGTTCTCATCAATCCATCCATTACATAAGCAGCTCTAGCCATATAACCTGTATCCTCTAATATACCTATAAAAAAATATAATACTGTAATGAGAGGAACAAATTCAAATACAGCACCAACCCCAGCAAATATACCTTCAGAAATAAAAGATTGCACCCATTCAGGAGCATTTATCATAACTAATAGATTAACTACATATTCTCCAATGGTTTCCACAATAGTTGCTACATATCCACCAAGTATATCTTGACCAAGAACAAATGTAAGTTGAAATATGGTAAACATAATTAAAGCAAATATAGGAAGTCCTAAATATTTATGTGTAATAATCTTATCTATTTTATCAGTTGGAGTTTCTACTGTATCAGATGGTTTTTTCACAGTCTTATTTACAATAGTGTTTATAAAATCATATCTTTTATCTACAATTTGTAATTCATATTCTGTGGACTTTTCCTCTAATGATATTAATCTTTCTTTAATAGGTGCAGTACCTTTATTCTCTATAAGTCTATAGACTTCCTTATCACCCTCTAAGAGTTTTATTGCCACCCACTTGCCAGGGTATTCTAAGTTTGAATTACTAAGCATTGAGTTTATATCTTCAATTTCTTTATCAATGTCCTCTCCATAACTAAATTTCAAATTAGGATTTTCTTTATTTTCCGCATATTGAATAGATTTTTCTATTAGCATATCTAACCCCTTAGATTTGGAAGCTACAGTAGGGATTATTGGAACTCCTAGCTCTTTAGATAATTTTTCTAAATCAATTTCAATATTTTTTTGCTTGGCTTCATCCATCATATTAAGTGCTATAATAACCTTTGCACCCATTTCGATTAATTGTGTTGTTAAATATAAATTTCTTTCTATATTAGTAGCATCAACTACATTAATTACAATATCTGGATTTCCTTTAAGTATATAGTCACGAGCAACTACTTCATCTTCTGAATAAGCTCCAAGGCTATAAGTTCCCGGCAAGTCGACGACATTATAGTGATTTCCTTTATATTTAAATTTTCCTTCTTTTTTTTCAACAGTAACTCCGGGCCAATTGCCAACATGTTGATTGGAACCAGTTAGAGCATTAAACAATGTAGTTTTTCCACTATTAGGATTACCTACAAGAGCAATGGTATTCAAAAAAATTCCCCCTTTATAAATGATAGCCATTATCAACTAATAACAAAAAATTAACGCTCAACTATAATATGACAGGCTAACCCGCGACCTAGAGCCAATTTATTACCGGATAAACTAATGATTAGAGGACCAAAATCATTTTTTATAACTTTAACATAGGCATTTTTATGGAGACCAAGCTCGTACAACCTTTTTTTAGCCTTACAGCATCCTGAGATTTCCTTAATTCTTCCACATTCATTAGGCTTTAAAGAAACTAAAGATAAAGTGCTCATAAATATCATCCTTCCATTTTATACAAAATAAGCCATAATGATAACGATTATCAACGTTATAAGTATAATATATTTCTCAGATAAATGCAATAAATTTATTATAGACAGGCAACTTACATATAAGCTACTTGTCTATTATTTCAGGAACCTATATTTCCAGTTCTTTGAGTTT
Source organism: Tissierella praeacuta DSM 18095 (assembly GCF_900128955.1). Classification (GTDB taxonomy): domain Bacteria; phylum Bacillota; class Clostridia; order Tissierellales; family Tissierellaceae; genus Tissierella; species Tissierella praeacuta. The sequence goes on along the minus strand of NZ_FQTY01000005.1, from coordinate 134,630 downwards.
TCTATATAATGTTCTAATACTAATTCCTAATTCTTTTGATGCTTTTTGTTTTCCTTCTAAATCCCAACCGTGTTTATTGAGGACATTTATAATTAAATCTGCTTCTTTTTGTGCAATTAGCTCTTTAAAATCGTTTTTTCCATTAGCTTTTTTTCTTATTCTATGGGGAAGGCTTTCAATATGAATAATTTCTGTATCTTCCATATTAATTGCATATTCTATAGTGTTTTCAAGTTCTCTTACATTTCCTGGCCATGAATATGATTTCATAAGTTCCAAGGCTTCTTTGGAAATATTATTAATGTTTTTCATTAGTTTTCTATTATATTTTTCTATAAAATGGGTTGAGAGTATGTCTATATCCGATAATCTTTGATTTAATGGAGGTAAATAAATAGGTATAACATTTAATCTATAGAACAAATCAGCTCTAAATTTATTTTCATTTACCATTGACTCTAAATCTTGATTAGTAGCTGCTATTATTCTAATATCCACTGGGATATTTGTGATACTACCTAATCTTTGTATAGCATTTTCTTGAAGAACTCTAAGTAATTTGGCTTGTAAGTAAATTGGCAATTCACCAATTTCATCTAAAAAGATTGAACCACCATTAGCCAATTCAAACAAACCTAATTTACCACCTTTTTTTGCACCAGTAAAAGCACCTTCCTCATATCCAAAGAGTTCAGATTCAAATAAAGAGTCTGGTATATTAGCACAGTTAATTGGAATGAAAGGATTATTAGCTCTTTTACTTGTATAGTGAATTGCTTTTGCCACTACTTCCTTTCCTGTGCCTGTATCACCAGTTATTAAAACTGAAGAAGATGAATTGGATATTTTTTTTATTTGTGATTTTATATTTTCTATTTTGTAATCATTGGAGATAATGGAGCCTAAATAATCTTCTTTAATATGTGAATTTGAACTATTTTTATCTTTTTCTAATTTTAGAATGTAACCCACTATATCTTCTTCTATTTTTAAAGGTCTGGAGTATAAAATTCCTTTAAATCCTTCTATAACACAATATTTTTTCCCCTGTTTTTCTTCATTAAATATCCAATTAGTAATGTCTTTAGGAAACATTAAATCAATAGTTTGTGTATATAAATCGCAATAAGAAAATAGTTCTTCAATACCTTTAGTCCAATGAATTAAAAGACCCCTATTATTTACTATAAGATAGTTATCTTCTGTTTCTTCAATAATGTTACTAATTATTTCATGTAAGACTTGAGTATCTTTTTTTGAGTTTTCATTAAATGCAAACATAGATATTAAGTTTGAAATATCCTCCAACATATCTGTATATATTCGAATGTTTTCTTCAATCATATTATGTCCTTCTTGAGAAAATGATGTGAGACTCACTACACCTATAGGTTCTCCATTTAGTTTTATACAGGATAGAATTTCTATAGTAGAAGGACAGTTATTAACAAATCTGCATCCAACACATGATTTCATAAGTCCAGGTTTATTCACAATTACATTTCCTTGATTTAAGACTTCTTCTATAGAGGTTAAATGTACTTTTAGACCTTTCCTTTGCAAATAAACTTGTGTACTACTTACTAATTCAGCATTGGTGTTAAATATTGCATATTCCATATTGGTTAAGTTAGCCATTGTTGATACTATATTTGCTAAACTACTTTTTAAGCTTTTTAAATCAATCATATCAGGCACCTGCCATATCTAGCAAAAAAGTTGCTATATTTGTCAATAAAGACAATTTAATTATACCACATTAACTCAATAAAACAATTATAAAATTGCTAAAAGTCTGAAAAAATAGGTAGATTGCTAAAAGATATTTTTTATCTAATTTTTTGGCATGATTTATGCAAGATAGTAATACCAATAGCATTTGGCGAAAACTATTTTGTGAGGGGGAGAATTATGAATAATCCATTAAATTTAGAGGGAAAAGTAGCGGTTATTTCAGGTGGAGCTTCTGGTATTGGACTGGGAACGGGAAAATTATTAGCTCAACATGGTGCAAAGGTTGTGCTACTTGATGTTAATCAAGAAAAAGGAGACTCGGCAGCTAAAGAAATCATTAATGAGGGTAGTTTTGCTATTTTCAAGAAATGCGATGTGACTAATAATGAAGATTGTAAAAATACTATTAAATCAATAGAAGAAGAATTTGGCAGAATTGATATATTATTTAATAATGCGGGGGTTACTGTTAGAAAGACAGTAGTAGATTTAACAGAAGAAGAATGGGATTTTGTAATTGATGTAGGACTTAAAGGAACATATTTATTATCTAAATATACAATACCAATTATGGCTAAAAATGGAGGAGGAAGCATAATAAATACTGGTTCAGGCTGGGGACTAAAAGGTGGAGATAAGGCCGCTGTTTACTGTGCTGTAAAGGGTGGAATTGTAAATTTAACTCGAGCCATGGCAATTGATCATGGACCACAAAATATTAGAGTTAACTCTATAAATCCTGGGGATACTGACACAGCAATGTTAAGAGATGAAGGAAGACAGCTTGGAGAAAAGGAGATAGATGCTTTCCTTGTGGAATCAGCTAAGGGCAGACCCCTAGAAAGACTGGGAACACCATTGGATATTGCAAAGGCAGTACTGTTTTTATGTAGTGATTTATCAACTTGGGTTACTGGAACTGCTTTAGTTGTAGATGGTGGAGGAATTGCATAATAAAATTTAGGAGGTAGAAGTATGACAATACGTGGATTTAAAAATCATCCCTATATTCCAAATTCAGATTTAGAAGTTCAAAGGGAAATGTTAGAAAAAATAGGATTAAAATCTTTAGATGAATTACATGCAGAAGTACCAGAAGAATTAAAATTAAAAAGACCGTTGAATTTGCCAAAGCCTTTTGAGTCAGAGTATGAATTAAAAAGAGGCATAGATAAAATTTTGAGAAAGAATATATCATCTAAGGAATATTTGAATTTTCTAGGAGCAGGATGCTGGCAGCATTATGTACCAGCAGTTTGTGATGAAATAAATAGCAGATCTGAATTTTTGACTGCTTATGCTGGAGAGCCATATAATGACCATGGTAGATTTCAGACTTTGTTTGAATATGAGTCCTTATTAGCGGAATTACTTGATATGGATGTTGTAAATGTTCCTACCTTTGATTGGGCTCAAGGAGCTGCTACATCCCTCAGGATGTCATCTAGAATTACTGAAAGGTCTGAAGCTTTAGTTGTTGGGACTATAAGTACTGAAAGGTTGATGATAATAAAAAATTATTGTGATCCAGGGGTTAAAATTACTTTAATTGATTATGATAAAGAAACTGGAAAGATGGATTTAGAAGATTTGAGGAAAAAGATTTCTGATAATACTGCAGCAGTATATTTTGAGAATCCTTCATATTTAGGATTTATTGAAGACCAAGGGGCTGAGATTTCTAAGATAGCTCATGAAGCTGGTGCAATATCAGTAGTAGGTGTTGATCCAAGTAGCTTGGGAGTTATAGCACCTCCATCATCCTATGGAGCAGATATTATATGTGGAGATCTTCAACCTTTGGGGATGCATATGAATTATGGTGGAGGACAATCAGGTTTTATTTCTACTAGAGATGAAGAAAGATTTGTAATGGAGTATCCATCTAGATTATTCGGTGTAGCTCCCACTATAAAAGAAGGAGAATATGGATTTGGAGATATAGCCTATGAAAGAACTTCCTTTGGAAACTTGAGAGAGAAAGGTAAGGAATACGTAGGTACACAAACTGCTCTGCTTGGTATTACAGCAGGAGTTTATTTGTCTTTAATGGGACCTAAGGGAATGGTTGAATTAGGGCAAAATATTATACAGAAATCCTTATACGCTATAGAAGAACTATCTAAAGTAAAAGGCGTTAAAGGCTCAAGGTTTAATAATATAGGATTTAAAGAATTTGTAGTTGATTTCAATAATACTGGAAAAACCGTAAATGAGATAAATAAGAAATTACTAGATGAAGGTATATTTGGTGGCAAAGATTTATCTGAGGAGTTCCCTGAATTAGGTCAATCGGCTTTGTACTGTGTTACTGAAGTTCATTTAAAGGAAGATATTGATACTTTAGTAAATGCCATTAGAAAAATCATCGAAGGATAATCTATAGAAAGGATTGATTAAATGAAGAGAATAAAGAGAAGCTCTAAGGTTAGAGACTTTCATCAAGCAAGATGGAATGAGCCAATTATATTTGAATTAAGTCGCAAGGGCGAAAGGGGAGTGTTAGTTCCCAAGGCAGAAGAAGCTATAATTAATCAAGTGGGAGATGGATTGTCTAAACTTCCTTTATCTATGAGAAGAAATGGAGCACCTAATTTACCAGAAATAAATCAGAAGAGAGTTTTAATGCATTATTTAAGACTTTCACAGGAAACTTTAGGTGGAGATATAAATGTGGAAATCGGTCAAGGAACTTGTACTGTAAAATATAATCCTAAGATCAATGATAAAATTGCTAATACTGAAAAGATGACAGCACTTCATCCTTTACAAGATGAAAGTACAGTTCAGGGTATATTAGAAATAATGTATAAAACGGATTTAATGATGAGGGAAATTTCAGGTATGGATTATTTTAGTTTCCAACCTGGAGGAGGCTCTCAAGCCACTATGACTATGGCCTCAATTGTTAGAATGTATCATAGATTAAGGGGAGAAGAAGAAAAAAGAGATGAAATAATAACTACTGTATACTCTCATCCTTCTGATGCAGCAGCACCAGCTTTAAAGGGATATAAGATAATTACAATTATGGCCGATGAAAATGGACATCCCGACTATGAGGCTTTTAAAGCCGCAGTAAGTGATAGAACAGCTGCTTTTGTTGTAGCAAACCCTGAAGATACTGGTATATTTAATCCAAGAGTCAAGGAGTTTACAGATTTAGTGACTAAGGCGGGAGGATTAAATTGTTATGATCAGGCTAATGCCAATGGACTTTTCGGTGTAGCTAGGGCAAAGGAAGCAGGATTTCATATGTGTTATTTCAATCTTCATAAATCCTTTGGAACACCACATGGATGTGGAGGACCAGGTTCTGGTGCAATAGGGGTAGTAGAAGAACTGAAACAATATTTACCAAAGCCATTAATTGCTTATGATGGAGAAAAATATTTTTTAGATTATGATTTAAAGAATAGTATTGGAAAAGTGAAGGCTTTTTATGGTACACCGCAAGTTGTTCTTAAAGCATATGCTTGGATAATGAGTTTGGGAGCAGAAGGATTATATGAAGTTGCTAAGGTAGCATCTCTTAACAATGTTTATTTAATTAAAAGACTATTAGAGCATAAAGGAATAACAGTTCCTTATAAAATAGATACTCAAAGAGTTGAACAGGCTAGATATACTGTTGAGAAAATAACTGAGGATACAGGAATTACTTCTGCTGATATATCCCGCAGAGTAATGGATTTTGGCATGCATATATGGTCAAGTCATCATCCGTATTATATTCCAGAGCCAATTACTTTAGAGCCAACAGAAACACCTTCTAGGGAAGATTTAGATGAGTATATAGATACGCTACATCATATATTTAATGAGGCTTATGAATCTCCAGAAATAATTCATAAAGCACCTCATAATAGTACTATCCATCAAGTAGATGAATCAAGCCTTGATGATCCGGAAAAATGGTGTCCATCTTGGAGGGTTTATCTTAGAAAGACAAAAGAAGATTAATTAGGTACTGCATTATGAAAACTATTGGACTAATTATCAATCCTGTGTCTGGAATGGGTGGTAAAGTTGGACTAAAGGGAACTGACGGTAGGGAAATTTTGGATAAAGCAATAAAGCTAGGGGCTGTGAAAGAAGCCCCTAGTAAAGCCGTTAAGGCTTTAAAAAAGCTAGAGCCCATTAAGGAAGAATTGTTGATACTAACTTCTTCTTTTGATATGGGAGAGAATCAATGTAAACTTTTAGGTTTTGATTATGAAATAATTCATAAATCTACCCAAGAAACTAATGCTTTAGATACTATAAATGCAGCTAAATTAATGGAGAAAAGAGGTGTAGAACTAATTATTTTTGTAGGTGGAGATGGTACTGCTAGGAATATATATGAGGCTATAAATAATAGGGTAGTCGTACTTGGTATTCCCGCAGGAGTAAAAATTCACTCTCCAGTCTATGGAAACACACCAGAATCTGCTGGAGAATTAGCTCTATTATATCTAAAGGGTGACAATCTTAATGTAAAAGAAGAAGAGGTTATTGATATAGATGAGGAAGCCTTTAGAAATGATATAGTAAGAACTCAACTTTTTGGTTATTTGAAAATACCCTATAAAAAAGAATTATTGCAAAATAAAAAGGCTCCTACTCCTTTGATAGAGGAAGCAAGTCAAAAAGCTATTGCCTTAGATATTATAGATAATATGGAAGAAGAAATATATTATATTATAGGACCAGGTACAACTACTAGGGCTATTATGGAAACATTGAATCTTCCTAGTACTTTATTAGGTGTAGATATTGTTAAGGATAAAAAGGTAATTAAATTAGACTGTAATGAAGAAGATATATTAAATGTTTTAGCTGATAAAAAAGGAAGGTTAATCATAACTCCAACAGGAGGGCAAGGATATCTTTTAGGAAGAGGTAATCAACAAATAAGCCCCAAAGTACTTAAAATAATTGGAAAAGATAATATTTTAATAATAGCTCCTAATTCTAAAATAGTTGATTTAAGAGGAAATCCTCTCTTAATCTATACAGGAGATGAAACAACTGATAAAAAATTAGCAGGATATTATAGAATTAAGGTTGGATACAAAATGGATATTATATATAAGGTTTCAGGAGTATATTGAAACCTTATTTTATAAGAAGAACTTTCAGAAAATTGGGAAAATTGACAGAATATTAACAAACTTAAATTATAAGGAGGTAATATGATGGCAATTATTAAATTAACACCTATATTTTTATTAGCAGGTTTAATGATATCTGGTATGGATTTGGTTATGGCAGCACCTTTAGCTACAATTTATGCTGGATTCATAGCTGGATTTACTGAAAAACATAAATATGATGAAATAATGGAAAATGGTTTTAAAGCTGTAAAGGAAATGATACTTGTATTTTTCATTTTAATGTTTGCATATGCAGTGGCAGAAACCTTTATGGCTACAGGAGTTGGGGCATCTATTATAATAATTTCTTTGAAACTTGGAGTTACTGCAAAGACTGTTGCAATAGTAGGATTTGTAGTTACATCACTTTTATCAATAGCTACTGGAACCTCTTGGGGAACCTTTGCATCTTGTGCTCCTGTATTTTTATGGCTCAACCATATAGTAGGAGGTCATGTCCTACTTACAGCAGCTGCCATAGCTGGAGGATCCTGTTTTGGAGATAATATTGGTTTGATTTCAGATACTACAGTTGTTAGTTCGGGATTGCAAAAAGTTAATGTAACAGATAGAGTAAGACATCAAGGAGTATGGTCTGCATTAGTTCTTTTAATATCTGGATTAGTAATATATTTAGTTAGTATTTCAATGGGGCTGCCTAATACAGTAGGTAATGCTGCTGATGCTATTGATTCTATACCAGCAGATGTATTTGAAAGGTTGGCAGAAGTTAGACCTGCAGCAGTTACATTATTAGAGCAGGTAAAATCAGGAGTCCCCTATTTTATGGTAATACCTATGTTTCTTGTAATAGCTATAGCATTCAAGGGAGTTCCTACAATGATTTGTCTTGGCATAGGAATTATATCTGCATTAATCTTTGGATTAGCTGCTGGTACAGTAGGTTCTCTAAATGAGTTTTTAGAATTAGTTCAGGCTGGATTTGAGTCGGCAGGCAGCTGGTCAGTTGTTATGATGCTTTGGATAGGTGCCTTTGGGGGTATTATGAGCAGTATTGGAGCCTTTGAACCAATATCTAATTTTGTACTTAGAATATCTAAATCAGTAAGGCAATTAATGTTTTACAATGGTCTTCTTTCTATAATTGGTAATGCGGCTTTAGCTGATGAGATGGCACAAATAGTAACTATTGGTCCAATAATAAAAGAAATGACTGATAAAAATGTAGAGGCATCAGAAGAGGATATGTATAAACTTAGATTAAGAAATGCTACTTTTTCAGATGCAATGGGGGTATTCGGTTCTCAGCTTATTCCTTGGCATTGCTATATGGGATTTTATGTAGCAATATGCATGGCAGTTTATCCTTTGAAGGAAATCACGGCTATAGATATTATTAAGTATAACTATATGGCAATAATAGCTGTATTTTCAATGTTAATTCTTACATTGACAGGGCTTGATAGGTTTATTCCATTATTTAATATACCATCAGAACCACAGGTAAGTTTAAAAAAGAAGAAACAAAAAGTAGAGTTGTAAACTTTCACAGATTAATTTATATTTATATTTAGTATATTTAAAAGACCTCTGAAAATTAAAATTTTCAGAGGTCTCTATGTATAATTCAATATTATTTTAAAATAATATTGACAAAGTAATTAAAGAAGAATAAAATATAACCACACCCCCCTGGTGGGGGGGTAAGGAAAGGAGTGATATAGTGACAGTTAAAAAAGTAAATATAGATATAGTCGGTATGACCTGTGCAGCTTGCTCTAATAGAGTAGAAAGAGTATTAGCAAAACAGGAGGGAGTATTATCTGTAGTAGTAAATTTATTGGCGAATAAGGCGAATATTGAATTTGATACAGATAAGATTAAGCCCGAAGAGTTGGTTAAAGTTATAGAAAAAACAGGATATAATGTTCCATTATTGAAAACAACATTAATTGTTGAAGGAATGACTTGTGCTGCTTGTTCTTCTAGAGTGGAGAAGGTATTAAATAAACAGGAAGGCGTAGTCAAGGCTACTGTAAATTTGTCTACTAATAAGGCTGTAGTAGAATATCCATCTGGTGTAATAGATGAAGATATTTTAGTTAAGATTATAGAAAAGGCAGGGTATAAAGCTGAGGTAGAGATAGAAAGAGATTTAGATAGGGAAAAAGAATTAAGAGAAAAGGAAATTAAATCTCTTAAGACATCATTTATCTTTTCTGCAGCACTTAGTCTACCTTTATTTTCAGCTATGTTTTTTCATATGGCTGGAATTCATACTATTTTAACCAATGGATGGTTTCAACTTATACTTGCAACTCCTGTACAGTTTCTTATAGGTTATAGATTTTATAAAGGTGCATATAACTCTTTAAGAGGTGGAGGAGCTAATATGGATGTTTTAGTATCCATGGGAACATCTTCAGCTTATTTTTATAGTATATATAATCTTATAACAGGAGTTCATGAATATTATTTTGAGGCCTCTGCAGTTATAATAACATTAATTCTTTTAGGAAAAACCTTTGAGGCAGTAGCAAAAGGAAAGACTTCTGAGGCAATAAAGAAATTAATAGGTTTACAACCAAAAACAGCTAGAATTATAAAAGATGGAGTAGAAATGGATATTTCCATAGAAAAGGTGGAAATTGGTTATATTGTAGTAGTTAGACCAGGAGAAAGGATTCCAGTAGACGGGATAGTTGTGGAAGGAAATTCAGCTGTAGATGAATCTATGATTACGGGAGAAAGTATTCCTATAGATAAAACTGTAGATGATGAAGTAATAGGTGCTACTATTAACAAATTCGGTACATTTAAGTTTAGAGCAACTAAAATAGGCAAGGATACTGTATTATCTCAGATAATTAAACTTGTTGAAGATGCCCAAGGTTCAAAGGCACCAGTTCAAAGACTGGCGGATAAAATAGCTGGAGTATTCGTTCCTGTAGTTGTAGTTATTGCCTTAATAACATTTTTAGGATTTTACCTTATAGGAGGGAATTTTAATATTGGACTCATAAATGCAGTTGCCGTTCTAGTTATAGCTTGTCCATGTGCATTGGGTTTAGCTACACCTACGGCTATTATGGTAGGTACAGGTAAAGGTGCTGAAAACGGAATATTAATTAAGTCAGGAGAGCATTTAGAGAGAGCACATAAAATAGATACAATAGTATTTGATAAAACGGGTACAATAACTAAAGGTGAACCAGAAGTAACAGATATCATTTCTTTTAATGACATGGATAGGGATGAAATACTTAGAATAGCTGCATCAGTGGAAAGGACTTCTGAGCATCCTCTAGGTCAATCTATAGTAAAAAAAGGTGAAGAAGAGTTATTAAAACTATTAGAGCCGGAAAAGTTTATTGCTATTCCAGGCAAGGGACTTAAAGCTACCTTTGAAGGAAAAGAAGTATTTATTGGCAATAGAAAGTTAATGAGTGATAATAATATTTCTATAGCTAAGGGAGAAGAAATTTTATTAAAGTTAGAAGAAGAAGGAAAAACTGCAATGTTATTGTCCTTAGATAATAAATTATCGGGTATACTAGCAGTAGCAGACAAAATAAAAGAAACATCAAGAGATGCCATAGAAGAATTAAAAAATATGGGATTAGATATATATATGATAACAGGAGATAATAAAAGGACAGCAAAAGCAATAGCTAAGGAAGTAGGCATTACTAATGTATTAGCAGAAGTATTGCCTGAGAACAAAGCAGAAGTAGTAGAGGAGATTAAATCTAGAGGTAAGAATGTAGGAATGGTTGGAGATGGTATCAATGATGCTCCTGCCCTAGCAGCAGCAGATGTAGGGTTCGCCATAGGTACAGGGACAGATGTAGCTATGGAAGCTGCAGATATTACTCTTATGAGGGGAGATTTATCTAGTATAGTTACAGCCATAAGGCTTAGTCATAGAACTATGAGAACTATAAAGCAAAATCTGTTTTGGGCATTTTTTTATAATAGTATAGGAATACCCTTTGCAGCATTAGGATTTTTAGATCCAATGATTGCAGGGGCAGCAATGGCATTTAGTTCAGTATCTGTAGTGACAAACTCACTAAGATTGAAAAAGTTCAATTAACAATCGTTAATGGTTAATTAATAATTGATAAAAATGGGAGGAATAAAAATGAAAAAAACATTATTAGTAGAAGGTATGTCCTGTGGACATTGTGAGAAGGCGGTAAAAAATGCATTAAAAGAATTAAATGGAGTATTAAAGGTAGAAGTTGACTTATCGTCAAAAAAGGTAGAAATTGAAGGAGAGGGTTTAAATGATATTCTTATAAAAGGAGCTATAGAGGATGCAGGATATGATTTAATAGAAATAAGGTAGAAAGTAGTGATTAAATGAATGAAGGAAAAAAGAAGGCAGCAAATAAATTAAAGACGGCTAGAGGACAGATAGACGGCATAATAAAAATGATAGAAGAAGATAGGTATTGTGTAGATGTTTCTACACAAATCCTATCTGCTATAGGACTTCTAAAAAAGGCAAATATAGATGTATTAAACGGACATATAAGATCCTGTGTAACTACAGCAATTTTAGAAGGTGAAAAGCAAGGTGAAGAAAAGATAGAAGAAATAATAAATATTATAGATAAATATATAAAGTAAAAATGTAGAAATAGCTTGTGAACAACAAGCTATTAAAATTTTTAAAATATAATTTATAAGATATTCCTAAAAAAACATTGTATACCAATATTTTTTGCCGTATAATAGTAATATTATTGCTATTGGGAGTGAAGAGATGTGAAAAATGAAATAAATGAAATTAGGGAAAAATTGCATAAGGAAATGGAACTTAAAGAAATTACAAAAAAAAGTATAATTGAAATCTCTGAAGAATTAGATAGACTTATTGTCCAATACTATTTAGAAGAAGAAAGAAGACTACAGTAATAACTATGCAATAATTATGGTTTAAATTTCCCTACAAAAAAGAATTATCGTTAAATTAAAGGTCAGGAATGGTCAAACTTATATAGATATTTCTAGCTATTTTCCAGAAGAAGACAAGATAAGTTTATAGATATCCTTTATTAAGGAAAGCTGCTCTTTAGAGCTGCCTTTTAATATATTTAATATTTCTTTTAGTTCATCATCAATAGACTCTTTATAACTATTATCAAAAGCTTCCAAAATAATCATGTTTTCCATATAGCGGCTATGACCGTATAGAAGATAATCTACGGATATATTTAGACTACTGGCGATATTTGCTAAGGTGTCTAAACTCATCTTACGATCACCTCTTTCAATCTGGCCAATATAAAATGATGAAAGTCCAACTATTTCAGCAAATTTTTCCCTGGATATTCCTAGTTTTTCCCTTTCTAATCTGATTCTCAAGCCCATGTCGTTGTAATTTAATGTCTTTTTAATTTCATTCATATTTGCCACCTCAATTATACTGTATACATTTATTGGTCTTAACTAAATTGGCTGTTGGCATATAAATATAATTGCCTATTTGCATAAAAGGGATTGTATTAAGCATAACGGATATTATATAATAAATACAATAGAATTTAGTGGAGGTAAAATAATGACTGTTAGAAAAAGTGAAGTAGAAAAGTTAAGAGAGTTGCTACATAAAGCAATAAAAAATGATGAATATAAAGAAATATTAAAAATAAGCAAAGAACTTGATGAATTAATAATAAAATATATTAAAAGTGAAAACAGAATTGAAGAAAAATTTTATGATATATAATAATTTATATTATATTGATTTTATTTAGTAAAATGGGTATAATTAATTTGAAGGTCAAAGAAAGTCAAAAATAAAATCGAATTTAAAAAAGGGAGCAGATCATATGGAGTATAAAGATTATTATAAGATATTAGGAGTAGACAAATCTTCATCCCAAGATGAAATAAAAAAAGCATATAGAAAACTGGCAAAAAAATATCATCCAGACTTACATCCCAATGACGATAAGGCACAAGAAAAATTTAAAGAAATAAATGAAGCTTACGAAGTATTAGGTGATGCAGATAGAAAGAAAAAATACGATACATTTGGATCAGGTTATAATTTTACAGGGGGACAAGACTTTGATCCATCTCAATATGGATTTGGAAATGGAAGTTATACTTATACTACCTCTGGAGATTTTAGTGATTTTTTTAATATGTTTTTTGGTGGAAGTCAAAAAACTAGTAGTAGAATGGGTGGTTTTGATTTAGGGAATTTATTTGGTGGTGGTAGAAAGTCTACGGGAAGGCAAACACCATCATATGAATCAGAGTTAAATATTACATTAGAGGAAGGGTATAATGGTGTAATAAAAAATGTTAATCTCAATATAAGTGGAGAGAATAAGTCCCTATCTGTAAATGTTCCAAAGGGAATATTGCCCGGGAAAAAATTGAAGGTAAAGGGTGAAAAATGGGGAATAAAGGGAAATATTTTATTTAAAATAAATCTTGTGGAGGATGGTAAAAATAAACTTGATGGTCTGGATATAATAACAAGGTTAGACCTGTATCCATGGCAGGCTGCCCTTGGTGATAAGGTAGTAGTATCTACCTTAGATGGAAAGATCAAAGTAGATATTCCTAAATCCATTTCATCTGGGAAAAAGATTAGGGTACCTAAAAAGGGATATAAAGATATGAAAGGTAACCAAGGAGATTTATATATTGAAATGAACATAGTAATTCCACAAAATTTGACAGAAGAAGAAATTAAATTATATGAAAAACTTAAGCAATTATCACTTAAAAGGGAATAAAGAACAATTAATAAAGATAATTAACTATTATAAATTAAAGATTAAAGGATTAATATCTTCAATGAAATTCAATATTTTAAATTTCATAGGTGGCATTTGGATATTAATACTGTTAATTATCAAGTGAATTTAAGGAGGAATAAATATGGATTTAAACAAATTTACACAAAAATCATTAGAAGCAATACAAAATTCGCAAAACATGGCCATAAAAAATGGGAATCCTGAACTCCAAGAAATTCATATTCATTATGGCCTAATGATGCAGAATGATGGATTAATTCCAAAAGTATTGTCTTACATGGGAGAAAATCCAGAGTTGATTACCATGGATGTAGAGAGAGAAGTAGATAAACTACCAAAACAATCTGGTAGTGGAGCATCCTTATATCCTAGCAGGATATATACCAAGATTTTGCTTAATTCCCAAGAGGAGGCTAAAAAGTTTGGGGATGAATATGTAGGGGTTGAACATATCTATATATCACTTCTAAAGGAAAAGGCAACTACATCAGAGAGAATATTTAATAAATATAATATTAATCTTCAAAGATTCCTAGAGGCTTTGAAAAAAATAAGAGGAAATCAAAATATTACTTCAGACAACCCAGAGGCAACTTATGAAGCATTAACTAGATTTGGAAGAGATTTAGTAGAAGAGGCTAAAGCTGGAAAAGTTGACCCTGTTATAGGAAGAGATAGTGAGATACGAAATGTAATTAGAATATTATCTAGAAGAACTAAGAACAACCCAGTCTTAATAGGAGATCCGGGAGTAGGAAAAACAGCCATAGTAGAAGGATTGGCTCAGAGAATAGTTAATGGAGATGTGCCAGAAGGGCTTAAAGATAAAACTATATTTGCCCTAGATATGGGAGCATTAATAGCTGGTGCAAAGTATAGGGGAGAGTTTGAAGAAAGATTAAAGGCAGTATTATCTGAAATAGAAAAGTCAGATGGTCGAATAATAATGTTTATAGACGAACTCCATAATATAGTAGGTGCTGGTAGAACTGACGGGGCAATGGATGCATCAAATCTTTTGAAGCCTATGCTGGCAAGAGGAGAGGTTCATACCATAGGTGCTACTACCTTAGATGAATATAGACAATATATTGAAAAAGATGCAGCCTTAGAGAGAAGATTTCAAAAAGTATTGGTAACAGAACCTACAGTAGAAGACACCATATCCATACTCAGGGGATTAAAAGAAAAATATGAAATCCATCATGGAATAAGGATATCAGATGGTGCTGTAATAGCTGCTGCAACTCTTTCTGATAGATATATATCTGATAGGTTCTTACCTGATAAGGCTATAGACTTGATGGATGAGGCTTCGGCTATGATAAGAACAGAGATAGACTCCATGCCTGTGGAGCTTGATGAAATAAGAAGGAGAATACTTCAATTAGAAATAGAAAAGGCCGCATTAAAAAAAGAAACAGACGAAGCCTCTAAAATAAGACTAGAGAAGTTAGAAAAAGAATTATCAGACTTTAAAGAAAAATATGATGTGCTGAAAGCTCAATGGGAAGACGAGAAAAAGAATATATCTAGAGTCAAAGAGCTCAAGGAAGAAATAGATAGAGTAAAAAGGCAAATAGAAGAAGCTGAAAGAAAATATGACTTAGAAAAACTATCACAATTAAAATATGGCACTTTAGTTGAATTAGAGAAAAAACTACAAGAAGCAAATGAAAAAAATGAAAAAGATGAAAGAATGTTAAAGGAAGAAGTTACAGAAGAAGAAATAGCTGAAGTAGTAGCTAAATGGACTGGAATTCCAGTGTCTAAATTAGTTGAAACAGAAAGAGAAAAACTTTTATCTTTAGGTGAAATCCTTCATAAGAAAGTAATAGGTCAAGATGAAGCAGTAGCATCTGTAGTAGATTCTGTAATCAGGGCAAGAGCTGGAATGAAACCCTTAAATAGACCTATAGGATCTTTTATATTTTTAGGCCCAACAGGAGTAGGAAAAACAGAGCTGTCTAAAGCTTTAACTTCATCTTTATTTGATGATGAAAGAAATATGATAAGAATAGATATGTCTGAATATATGGAAAAGCATTCTGTATCAAGACTTATAGGGGCACCTCCAGGATATGTAGGTTATGATGAAGGAGGACAATTAACAGAAGCAGTAAGGAGAAAACCTTATTCAGTTATTTTATTTGATGAAATAGAAAAGGCTCATCCAGATGTATTCAATATATTGCTTCAAGTGCTAGATGATGGGAGGTTAACTGATAATCAGGGTAGAACGGTAGATTTTAAAAATACTGTTATTATAATGACATCTAATATAGGTTCTTCATATTTACTTGAAGGTATAAGACCAGATGGAAGTATAGATGAATCAGCAAGAGATAAAGTAATGGATGAAATGAGAAGAATTTTTAGACCAGAGTTTTTAAATCGTGTGGATGAAATCGTAATGTTTAAACCATTACAGAGAGATGAAATATTTAAGATAATAGATTTACAAATAGGAGAGGTTAGCTCTCGTCTAGAAGATAGACAAATTTCCATAGAATTAACAGAAGAAGCAAAGGAATTTGTCTTAAATAGAGCTTATTCAATTCAATATGGTGCAAGACCAGTTAAGAGATTTTTACAAAAGCATCTTGAAACTGAAATTGGTAGAATGATTATTAAGGGAGATTTGAAAGATAAGGATAGGATAACAGTTTCTGTGGAAAATGGAGAATTGAAGATGAATTCTATTGGTTTTTCTCAATAAAAAATTAATTTTAAATGAGTTTCAAAAAGGCTTCTTTAATCTAATAATCCTTAGATAGAAGCCTTTATTATTTTCCTTAATTGTACAAATTTTCAGTATTATATTATATAATATTAAAAACATTATTAATCTTTATTATAATATGGAAAGGTAGGTAAATATAATGAAGAAGATTGTAATGATTACTCCTGGAAAAGTAACTTCCGTTAATCTAGCCATTCAACTTGAAAGTATTTTTGGTGAATATACAGAGGTAAAATCTTATTGTTTAGAAGATGAACTAGATTTTGATTTTACAGATTCATTAGTTGTTCTTTCTTCACCCAATACTATGGATAAAAGAATACAAAATTTAATAGATAATGGTTTAGAATATATTGTAGCACAAAGGGTAATAAACCATAGATATATATCTGAATTATTGAATTTACCCAGGGGTACAGAGGTATTATTAGTTAATGACAGACCAGAATCTAGTTATGAAGCAATGGTTCAATTACAAGCTTTAGGAGTGAACTATATAAAATATTATCCATACTATCCAGGCATAACTTCTTATCCTGAGTTAGACATATCCGTTACAGTTGGAGAACCACATCTTGTTCCTTTTGGAGTAAAGAAAGTAATTAATATAGGAACTAGGCAAATAGACATTGTAACAGTAGTTGACATAGCCAATAGACTTGGTTTAATGAAGGCTTTAGGTGACAGACTTTCATCTCAATATATAAATCATATAATAAATTTATTAAACAGGTTAAATGACACAGCTAAGGATATGAAAATTATTAGCAGCAGATTAGAAACCGTTGCTAATTGTCTAGGAAAGGCTATTATATATGTTGATAAATCTGGAAGTGTTATTGTTAGCAATCAAGAAATGAGTAATATATTAAAATCTCCTTGTGAAGAAATTATTGGTAGAAATATTAAAGATATATTACCTCAAATAGCCAAGATAGATAGTCATGATGAAGTAGATGTTGTTAGAATTCATAATAATGACTTATTTGTTACATTAAAGGTTATAAAGGGAAAAGGCAGTGAAGATGGGATTATATATACCTTTGAAAAAAGTAAAGATATTGAAAAAAATGAACATGAGATACGTAGAAGAACTTCTGAAAATGCTATTAGAACAAAATACTATACATTTGATGATCTTATTTATAAAGGCAGCAACATGAAAGCATTAATAGATAAGGTAAAATCATTTGCTTCAACAGATTCTACTATTTTAATACAAGGAGAAAGTGGAACAGGAAAGGAATTATTTGCACAATCTATTCATTCAGCCTCTCATAGGTCATCAGGACCATTTGTTCCAGTGAATTTTGCTTCAATTTCCACTAGCTTGATAGAGAGTGAACTCTTCGGTTATGAAGAAGGCTCTTTTACAGGAGCAATGAAAGGTGGAAAAAGAGGACTTTTTGAAGAAGCCCATGGGGGAACTATTTTTCTTGATGAAATAGGGGATGCTTCCTTAGATTTTCAATGTAGATTATTGAGGGTTATACAAGAAAGGCAAGTGAGAAGAGTTGGAGGACTTAAGGAGATACCCATAAATGTAAGAATAATTGCTGCAACTAATAAAGACTTAGTATCTGAAGTTAAAAAAGGTAAATTTAGAGCAGATTTATACTATAGATTAAATGTTTTACCAGTTAGAATGTTGAGTTTAAAAGAGAGAAAAGAAGATATATTAATATTATCAAATTTCTTTTTAAAAAAGCATAGCATGAATAAAATTAATAATATAGAGGAAATCTTAGAAAAGGAAGCTATTAATTTATTATATAAATATAATTGGCCCGGAAATATTAGACAATTAGAAAATGCTATTGAATATATAGCTAGTATTAGTAGAATGAATAAAAAGCTGTCTATAAAAGAACTTCCAGAGTATATTACAGATAGAGGTGAAAAACTAGAAGGTTCTATATTAACAGACATTTTGGGAGAAAATATAATATGGATGCTTAAAAAAATTATGGATTCTAATGGTTTGGGTAGACGAGCCTTAGCAGAGCTGGCGAAAGAAGAAGAAATTGATTTGACAGAAGGAAAGATTAGAAGTCTAATTAATAGTGTTGAGGAACTAGGTCTAGTTGAGTCTAATACAGGAAGAAAGGGAACGGTACTGACGGAAAAAGGATATAATCTAATATATTCAATTTATGATATTAGATAGACATATTCTCTATTTTAAAATGGTAATAAGTTTAAAATTAAAGAAGAATGGGTTACATAATGGGAAGAATTTTCACCCTAAAAAATGCTTAATATTTATTAATCCTTGAAATTTTAATATTTATTTATTGGCATATAATTTGCATATAATAAGCAAGAAGCTTATTATATAGAGGTGATTAAAATGATTCTTGGAATAATGGGAGGAATGGGGCCTGCTGCTACTTGTGATTTATTCAAAAGGATAACAGACCTTACACCTGCAACTAAAGATCAGGAGCATTTGCATATTATAATTGATAGCAATGTAGAAATACCTGATAGAACTGCTTATATTTTAGGTATAGGACAGGATCCTATGCCGGAAATGATAAAGTCTATTCGAAGATTGGAAATGATGGGAGTAGATTATATAGCAATACCTTGTAATACAGCTCATTATTTTTATAACGAGATTATTAAATATACTAAAACCAAGATATTGAATATGATTTATGAAACGGGTTCATATCTAAAGGCAAACTTTGAGCATAAGAACTATTTACTTCTAGCAACAAAAGGAACTTATAAAGTAAAGATTTACAAAAATATTTTTGGGGAGTTTAATTTAAACATTATAGAACCAGATACTTCAGATCAGGAGCTTATTATGGATTGGATATATAATGTTAAATCTTCAAAGTTTAATGTAAATACCCTAGAGTTTCAAAACCTTGTAAGTAGATACACTGAAAATAAAGAGATTCCTATAATTTTAGGATGTACTGAATTGCCTATATTAGTAGAGAAAATAGGAGTTCTAGGAAAATATATCGACCCGGTTTCCATATTAGCTAAACGATGTATCGAGCTTGCTAAGGATGATTTGTTTATATCATAATAAGGGTCTTTCCTGTTTTGAAATCACTTCAAAATGGGAAAGACCCTTATTAAATTTTATAGTTTACCTGATTTAAATATTGAAATTAAAAGTAAAAATCCAGCCAATCCTGCACCTAAATAACCTATAATACCTATTGCAGAAACACCGTAAATATTTAATCCAATATTGGCGTTTATAACCAGAGAAGAACTAATTAATAAACCAGCTACAATAACAGAGAAAATAATTCTATTTACCATTTTATTTACTTCATTAAAGTTTTCATCCATATTTTTAAGCTCTAAATTTAGTCTTAATCTACCTTCTAATCCTCTATCAATTAGCTGTGAAAGTTTTAAGGGTAGATCCAAAGAAGCTTTACCTGCGGAGACAATTTTATTACCTAACAAAGTTAAATCATAATCCTTTAATTTATCTTCAATGGTCTTATTTTTAAAATAAGGAACTGCAATATCCATGATATTTAACTCTTTATCCATTTTAGCCAGAACACCTTGAAGAGTTAAAAGACCTTTTGCTAATAAAGTAATATCCTTTGGCATTATAATATTATTTTTTTTGCAAATAAGAATTACTTCTTCTAAAATTTTAGCTAAATCATAGTTATATATGGATTCATTTATATAAGTATTGTAAATTAAGTTTATATCTTGATAAAGCTTGTTTATGTCTACGTCGCCTTTTCTAATACCTATGCTGAGAACAGAACTAGTCATTAAATCTACATTATCAGTTGCCACTCCTTCTAAAAATAGGTTGAATTTTTTCTTGATTCCCATATCTAGATTTCCCATTAAACCAAAATCAATAAATCCAATTTTATTATTATGAATTAAAATATTACCAGGATGAGGGTCTGCATGAAAGAAGCCATCTTCAAAAACCTGTTTAAAATAATTGTAAATAAGTTTTTTGGCAATTTCTTTAATATCATATCCTTCAGCCAATAGTGTGGTAGTATCATCTATTTTTATACCACTAATAAACTCCATCACCAGAACATTAGAAGTACAATATTTGTCATATACAATAATATTTTTAATATATTTAATATCCTTGTTATGTGAATTGAATTTTTTAATATTTTCTTTTTCATTTATAAAATCCAGTTCTTTTTCAGTTGCAATTTTAATTTCTTCAATAACAGCTTTAACATCTAAAACTTCATTTTTTGTTGTAAACTTAATAAAAGGAGCTAATTTATTTAGAATAGCTATATCAGCTAAGATTTTTTCTTTTGCAAAGGGACGTTGAACTTTTAGAGCAACCTCTTCTCCTGTTTTTAGTTTGGCTAAATAAACCTCAGCTAAAGAAGCAGATGCAAGTGGAGTAGGTTTAAAATCTAAAAATACGTTTGAGATAGATTCCTTTAAACTTGTTTCAATAATTTTTTTCATAACATTGAAATTTTCAGGTTTTACATTATCTTGGAGTTTTTCTAATTCTATTATATATTCTTTAGGCAATATATCAGGTCTTGTAGACAATATTTGACCAATTTTAACAAAGGTTGGTCCTAATTCTTCTAAAACCAACCTTAGTTCCATAGGATTTCCAATTCCATTTTTAAAACCATGTTTAATTGCAACAGAAATAATTTCTTTAAATCTCAATCTAGTATAGTTATTTTCCATATTGAAAAATACCTTGAAAAATCAAGGTATTTCTTCCCCCCAAACTAACGGTTTTTTTCTAAATTATTAATTCTGGATTCCAAATTAGCTATATCGTCCTTAGTAGCTAGATTTAGTTCTTTTAATATATCCTTTAATTCAGAATTAGTAGTACCTTCTTTCTTATTTATAGCCCTTTTTAATTCTTCATTTAATTCCTTGCCTTGTTCCATAGTTATTTTTCCCTTTTCGACCATAGCTTCTACCACTTCATTAGCCTTTTCATATGTTAAAGCTAAGGTACCAATACCAGCTAAAAAAACCTTTTTAAGTATCTCTTCCATAGAAATCCCTCCCACTATAAAACAATATACCCATGTTTATATAAAATATTCAAGCCTATGTCATTATATCCATAAGGATTCCTTGAATATCGTTTAATCTTTTTAAGATATTAATTCTTTTATTTTCTAAGTCTAGAAATTCCTGTGTTAGTTCGTCTAGTTCCTGATCCACTTTTTTAACTAATGAATAAATCCTATGGCGACCTCGCCTATCGAGGGAATTTTCTTTGAAAAATACATGAGAATTATTTACAGTTATATTTAAAAATTCCCTAACTAGTTTTTTATATTGAATTAAATCATCTATAAATAGTTTATCAGACAATTTATCAGATTGAGTTTCGATTTTATCATATAAGGACTTTAGTTCAGCTCTAATCTGATCTTGTTCTAATTCATTTAATTTTAGTTTAAAGGTATCCTTTACAGCTTTTCTATCTACGGCTCTTGAAATTTCTATAGGAGAAATACTTTCTATCCCAGCTCTATTAATCTTATTCATAGCACACCTCCTGCCTTTCTATTATATAATATCGGCAGAAATGTGGAAATAAGTAATATCTCTATTAAGAAAAATAAAGAAGATGACGATAAATAAGATAGTAAAGAGTTAAAATTATAAGTAAATGGTTTTTAGTAAAAACTAGATTACTTTAATCTTTTTAACTATTAGTTTGTTAGTTGTTTTTATTATTCACTGCATTTATGAAAGGAAAAGATTAATGGAAATATTAAAAATAAATAATAAAGAAAATATAATAAATAGCTATGGGTTAACACCTACCCTTCCTTATGATATAGAAGGGGTACTTGTAGAGAAGGATGGAAAGGATATAAAGATTCAAAAGACCATAGATAATAAAACAGTAGAATATTCTTTGAGATTAAAAGAGGAAATAGTATCAAGTCTAGGAGATAATATAACAGTTGAGAAAGAAAATATAATTTCTTCCAAGGTAGAAGAGAAAGAAGAGGTAAAGGAAGAAAATGAAGTAAGAAAAGCATCAGATATAATTAGAGAGCTGGGCTTAGAATATACAGAAGAAAATATTAGAATGATAGAGTTCTTACTTAGTAGTGGAATACCTATTACAAAAGGAAATGTAGATTCTTATATACAATCAAAGGAATACTTAAATAAAATAATTGAAGGCATAGATACTAACTCCTTTGTGAAACTTTCTGATAGAGGAATAGACTTAGATGGTGAGAGCCTTCAAAAGATAGCTGAGGCACTGGATGATATAAAAAATGAAAACCCTTCTTTTTCCTTGAGAAAACTTTTAAGACTTGAGAAGGATTTAACTTATAAAGATGCAGAGGAAATAGCAAAAGAAATTTATGGACAGAAGATGGGTAAAGATGTTTATGATACAATAATAGCTTTAAATAAAGAAAAATTACCTATTACAAGAGAAAATATAGATAAAACCATAGAAGTAATATCAAAACTTCACAATTTAAAAGAATTGAAAGAGGAAACTTATATTAAAATATTCAAAGATGATATGTTATTTAATATAGATAATTTATATAAATTAAATAATTCATATACTATAAATCCTATAGAGAATAATACTGCAGCAAAGAATTTTGAAGGATTTACCATAGCAAAAGAAACTACTATAGATGGATTAAAAGAAATTTTAAGCAATTTAAATTTAGATGATAATCTTGAAAATATAAATATTCTGAGAGAATTTATAGTAAATGATATGGTAATGGATGAAGAAAAATATAATAAGATTATTTCTATGAAAAAATTAGTAAAAGAATTAATAGAGTTATTAGGACATGAAGAAATAGCAAAATTAAATAAAAAGGATATAAATCCCCTAGAAGAGCCTATAAATCAATTGGTAGAAGAGTTGAAAAAGGAAGATATAGGGAAACTAGATAAACCTTTGTATAATGAGGAAGTTGAAGAGATAAAAAGAAATTTAGAAATTTTAGGAAAGATTAAAGATAAAGATCTTCTAATGTTAATAAAAAATGGAGAAGATTTTACATTAAAGTCTATAAAAGGAATTATAGATACCAACATAGATAAAGAGTTGAGCCTTGAGTATAAAACTTTTGATAAGACTATTCATATATCCAATATATTAAATACTTTGGGAGATAAATTAAATATAGATACTTTGTCTTTTGCCCTTAACAAATATGATGGGATTACTCTAAATAACCTATATATGGCTCAAGAGGAAATAACTACAGCTGGAAAAGCTATACCTACAGTCGATAGAATAAATGAGGGGTTAATATTTGAAGAATATCTTAGGGCAAGGAATAATTTAACTGTTAATATAGTAAAAGAAAGTATCAAGGATAGTCAAACTTTGGAAGCTATGCCGCTTAACGAATTAAATAATTATATAGAAAAGAAAATTAATAGATATAAAGAAAGTCAAAGGATGACTAAGGAAATAAAGGATATTAAGGGAAATCATGAAAAAATATTACCAATTATAATGAAAAATCAACTTCCTATGACTTTAAAGGAAATTAGAGAGATAAATTCCTTCTTAAATGGTGAAAAGGGGTTAGGGGGTGTTTTGAAGGATGTATTGCAGCCTAATAACCCAAAATATACTGAGGAATTTAAGGAAGGAATAAAATTACTTCAAGAGAAGATATCCACATCTATTAAGAATGGGGATGCTAATTTTAAAGATAATTATAAAGAACTGATAAACTTTTTAAACAGCAATAATTCCTTTGATACTAATGAAAGACAAAAATCAAAAGAAGATGAATATATAAAACTTCAATCTAAAATATCTAAAAAGGATATGGTATTTCAATTACCTGTACAAATAGGTAATGAATATAGAAGTTTAAATATTATAGTACCTGATGCTGAAAGAGGTATTGATAGAAATAATATGAAGTTTTTTATAAGTCTAGAAACAGATAACATAGGTATAGTGGATATTGATCTTAATGTGGTTGGCAATCAAGTCAAAATCAATATAAAGGAAGAAGGCGTGTCTTTAAGAAGTAATCTAGCCTTACTAGAGGAAGGTTTGCAAAGATTTGGTTATACATTAAATAAACAGGCGATATTATGAAGAAAAGATTCATATCACGAAAACATATTGAGAGGGCATACAAAACCGATACATTAAGTTCTAATCTAGACTTGAATTTAGAACCTATGGAAGAAAAAATTGATAAATTACCTAAGGAAATGTTTCAAATATTAGGAGAGATAATATTATTTATAGAAAATACAAATAAATTTGAGGGGGATAAAAACCATGAGAATCAATAACAATATACCAGCATTAAATACTCACAGATTATTAAATATTAATACTGAAAGTCTACAAAAATCACTAGAAAGACTTTCTTCAGGGAAAAGAATTAACAGAGCATCAGATGATGCAGCAGGTCTTGCCATATCACAAAAAATGGAAGCACAGATAAGAGGGCTACGACAGGCTTCAAGAAATTCACTAGACGGAGTATCTTTAATCCAAACAGCAGAAGGAGCATTAAATGAAGTACATGAAATGCTTCAAAGGATGAGAGAACTTAGTGTACAAGGTGCCAGTGGAGTTTATGCCGAAAAAGATTTAGAGGCTATAGCTAATGAGATGCGAGAACTAACGGAACAGATTAATATGATAGGAAGAGATACAGAGTTCAATGGTATACCTTTACTTAAGGGAGATTTAAAGACTACTTCTGGTACTGCAGTTGAAAAGTTAAGGCTTCAAATAGGTGCCAATAAGGAGCAGTTTATTGATGTAGAAATGAAGGAAATTAATGTTATGGTTGGCAGTGGTGATAAATTAAATATCTTAACGGATATTATCAAGGAAGACGGCGGGAAATTTAAAGTTGAAGCTGGTTCATTAAAAGCAAAAAACTTTGAATCAGCAATTACAAAATATAACGATGCTATAGAAAAGGTATCTAAGATGCGTTCTCAGCTTGGTGCAATTCAAAACAGACTTGAGCATACCATAAGAAACGTAGATAATACGGCAGAAAATTTAACGGCATCTAAATCTAGAATTGAAGATTTAGATATGGCTAAGGAAATGAGCGAATTTACTAAACTAAATATATTACAGCAGGCAGGTACATCTATGTTAAGTCAAGCAAATCAATTGCCACAAACAGTGCTTCAACTATTACAAAGATAGGAGTGACAAATAAATGGAAAGTATTACTCTACAGAAAAGGGTAATGTCAACAAATGATTGGGGATTAATAGCAATGCTCCATGAAGGATTAATGGAAAAATTTCAAGGATCTTCCGAGGCTATAAAAGAAAAGAATTATGATAAATTAAATATACTTATCAACAATTGCCGAGAGATATTAACAGAATTGTTAATAACATTTAGAGAAAAAGACGAGTTATCCACAAACCTTAGATCTCTTTACCTATATACTAATAAGCTTATAACAGAAGGAGAGATAAAGAAAGATGCTAATCTTTTTAAGAATGCAACAGATGTAATAACTCCAATATATATAGGTTTTAAGGGTTTAGAAACAAAAGAGGAACCAAATATAGTATCAGGACTTACTTATGGAAAAGAAAGTTTAGAAGAATATAATGTAAAGTCAGGTAAAACTTTTGAAGGATAATTAAAAATATAGGGCTGGATTTTATACCAGCCCACAAAAAAACTGTGGTATATACCACAGTTTTTATTTTATGTAACCGTGCACCCAGCTTTGGCAATCCTGTTCCAAGCGTTACCCAAACAGTTAACTCAGATCAGGCTTCCCTACGGCACACGAAAGGTTTCACTTACCGCTGCTTCCTTCCGGATCTGACGGGGTTCATGAGTTTTCGTTGCGTAGGACCCAATCGTCACTGCCACTTATTTAGGGCAGACCTCACAACAGAGATGCCTAGACTGGGAATTCAATCCTGCTATAGCGGATTGCAGGTTATAGGGCACCGCTACCTCCCCATCTAGCACGGTAAAATTTTCTAATGGCGGAGAGAGAGGGATTCGAACCCTCGAGACGCTTTCACGTCTACCCGCTTTCCAGGCGAGCGCCTTCGACCAACTCAACCATCTCTCCATAGTTTATTGTCTCACAGGATTATATTATAACTAAAATTTAGATATATGTCAACAGATAAAAACAAAGACTATATAAAATAGGTGTAATCTCCTGCTCAATCTGATATAATATAATATATTATAAAAATGTAGGTGGATAATATGTATCAAGCTTTGTATAGACAATATAGACCAAAGACTTTTGATGAAGTTTTAGGTCAAAAGCATATAACAATTACGCTAAAAAATCAAATACAAAAGGAAAATATTGGGCACGCATATTTATTTTCAGGTACTAGGGGAACTGGAAAGACTTCCACAGCAAAGATATTTTCTAGAGCTGTAAACTGTCTAGCTTCAGTAGATGGCAATCCATGTAATGAATGTGAAATATGTAAAGGGATATTAGATGAAAGTATAATGGATGTTATAGAAATGGATGCGGCTAGTAATAATGGTGTAGATGATATTCGGGAATTGAGAGAAAAGGTAGTATATCCTCCAGCTAGGGCAAAATATAAAGTATATATAATAGATGAGGTACATATGTTATCGAAGGCTGCTTTTAATGCATTATTAAAAACCCTTGAGGAACCTCCAAAACATCTAATATTTATACTTGCCACAACTGAGCCTGAGAAATTACCTCAAACTATTCTCTCAAGATGTCAAAGATTTGACTTTAAAAGGATAACAACAAGAGATATAGTAGATAATATGAGGGAAATCTGTAATAATTTGGGACTAGATGTAGAAGATAAGGTTCTTAATCTAATAGCAAGAAACTCTGATGGAGCTATGAGAGATGCTTTAAGTTTACTTGATCAGTGTGTATCTTTTGGAGAGGGAAAGATTACCTATTTAGATGCCATTAGCATTTTAGGAATAGTAAATTCAGATATTATAATAAATATTACACAAGACATAATAGATAAGAATTTAGAAAATGCATTACAATCTATAGATGAAGTTATTCAAAATGGTAAGGATATTCATCAATTTATTAAAGATTTAATAAGTCATTTTAGAAATTTAATGATAGTTAAAACATCCAAAAATCCTTTAGAATTAATAGATATAGACGAAGAAACACTAGAAAGATATTCAAATCAAGTTAAGGATATTAACATAGAATTTATACTTAGAAGCTTAGACATTCTTGGGATGGCAGATGAAAGAGCAAAATGGTCTACACAGCCAAGGGTAATCCTTGAAATGGCAGTTATACAATTAATAAGATTAGAGGATGAACTTTCCTTGGAGGAAAGGATAGAAAAGCTTGAAAAGGGAATTATACCCCAGAGAACTGTAAAGGAAGAACCCTTTAAATTTGAGAATAAGCCTCTTCATACCAATAAACAAGAAATACAAAAAGAAAAACAATCAATTCAAGAACCACAGGAAGTAAAAATTGAAAAAGAGATATTTATAGATAATGGGGAAGAATTAGAGTTTGAAACAATAGTTAATGAGTGGCAAAGAGTGCTTCAAGCAATAAAATCTATAAAGGTTAATGTGTTTGCATTGCTGATGGAAGGAGAGCCTATTAGTTATTCAAATGGTGTGCTTACAGTAGGGTATAAGGATAATTTTGGTATTCATAGAGCAGCAATTAGCACTCCTACAAATGCAGAAGTTGTAAATCAAGGAATTTCAACATATTTCAAGAAAAATATAGATGTAAAGTTTGTAATGATAGGCGATAAACCTATAGATAAAAAAGAAAAAAATAATAGTAAGGAAAAAGCTATAAAAGAAGTTATAGACTTCTTTGGAGAAAATATAGTAGAAATAAAGTAAGGAAGGAGAATTTAATATGGCAAAACGTGGATTTCCAGGAATGGGTGGCAATATGGGTAATATGATGAAACAAATGCAGAAGATGCAAAAACAAATGGAGGATATGCAAAAACAACTTGAGGAAACAGAAGTTGAAGCAAGTGCAGGTGGAGGAGCTGTTACTTGTAAGGTAAATGGAAAGAAGGAAGTATTGGCAATTACCATAGATGAAGGAGTAGTAGATCCAGAAGATGTTGAAATGCTACAAGATTTAATAATGGCAGCTATAAATGAAGCTCTTAGAAAAGCAGAGGAAATGATGACAAAGGAAATGGGAAAACTAACTGGAGGCATGAATATTCCAGGATTGTTCTAATAGAAGGAGAGTAATATAATGGAGCAGTATGCACTACCAATAGCAAACTTAATAGAGCAGCTATCAAAATTACCAGGTATTGGTAGAAAAACTGCTCAAAGGCTTGCATTTTATATTTTAGAAATGGAAGAAATAGAAGCAGAGAAGCTATCAAAGTCTATAACTAATGCAAAGGAAAAAATAAGACTTTGCAGTATATGTTGTAATCTAACAGATGATGACCCTTGTAATATATGTAGAGATACTATGAGAGATAAGTCTATAATCTGTGTAGTAGAAGGGGCTAAGGATATTATAGCCATGGAAAAATCTAAGGAATATAAGGGACAGTATCATGTACTACATGGAGTTATATCTCCAATGGATAATGTTGGGCCAAATGATATAAGGGTAAGAGAACTTTTAGACAGATTATCTGATGGAGTAGTTGAAGAAATAGTTCTAGCTACTAATCCAACAGTAGAAGGTGAGGCTACAGCCTTATATTTATCAAAGCTTATAAAACCACTAGGAATAAAGGTAACAAGAATAGCTCACGGAATTCCAGTAGGAGGAGACCTTGAGTATTTTGATGAGGTAACTTTGGCTAAGGCTATGGATAATAGGAGAGAGATATAAGGATTAAGATATATTTGTCCCCCTAAAACAAAGTCCTTCAAAAGTAAATAAAGTTCTTCAAAGCAGGAGAAATCTTAGATTAAATTCCAAGAAATCTCCTGTTTTTTTATATCCATTTTTCTTATTCCTTAGAAGACTATAATGGTGTCAACTTGGTCTAAGGTATATAAGCAAATTTATGTGCAGTAATATTAAATCTAATAGATAAATAACTTGATCTCGGTCAAAGGAATTTAATATGAAAAAGTGTTCAAAGTATGATACTATTTATATAAGGAGATGAGATATATGAAAAAAAGGATATTATTAATATGGCTTACTTTATTATTGATAGTAATGGTAGGATGTGGAAAAGAAGGTTTAAATGATAATGATAATAATCAAGATTCTAATAAATTAGGAAAAATAGAAGAAGTAGAAGTAGTAGAAGTCCCAGATATGAAAAATAAAACTATCAAGGTTAAAAGAGAAGAACTTGGTGAGTTTACATCTATAAGAAAAATGGAAAGTGAGAATGTTTCTGCTGAAAATGAACTAATTAAAATAACTATTACTGACTATAAATTAGAAGAGCTAAAACCTAATGATGAATATAAGGATTATTTTAAAGATTTTGGAATTGTAAACTTAGATGAAATTTCTATCTTAGATATTAATTTTAAATTTGAAAATCTTTCTAATGATATATTAGAATTAGACTCCTTACAAGGAAGGTTAACAACAAATACGGGAGAAGAAGTATCAGTTCTTCTAGATTTTTTTGAAGAAAAAGATAAGAATAATTTTAAGTTTTTTGAAAAAGAAGTTAAAAAAGGAAGTGTAAGTACTGTATTAAATTCTAACGCTAAAGAGATTGAAAGTTTTAAACTTATCTATGATGATTATATTATTTTAGAATCTAATTTTAAGTAAAATTTTAAACAGTATGAAATTAAGACACAGCATTTATACTTGGTGATGTAACATTAGAATTATGCGAAGCAAGGACTAAATTTGGTTATTGTTAGGGAGGGGATAATTATTATAGAAATTCCATTTATTCCAGGAATTTTGATGCTTTTAATCATATTTATAGTAACTATAAGAGTTTATATAATAATATCAAGTTATATAGGTGAACAGATTAGACTGTTTTTTGTAAGCTTATGGCAAAGGATTAAGAAATAAGTATAATCAATATATAATAGGACGCATTTGTAGTAAGATTTGTCGTAGTGATTATTTATATAATAGGTGGTGCTAAGATTGAATAGAAAACAAATAATTTTAGATTTCTGGCAAGATGTTGCCAACCAAAATGCAAACAATTTACAGAATTATTTTCTATCTAATGCTACTATTAAATGGCATAATACAAATGAACAATTCTCAGTAGAAGAATATATTAGAGCAAATTGCGAGTATCCAGGAGATTGGTGTGGCGAAGTTGAAAGAATAGAATTAGTAGGAAATTTAGGAATTACAGCTACAAGGGTTTGGCTGCTAGACAATAGTGCCTCTTTCCATGCAACTTCATTTTTTGAATTTGTTGACGATAAAATCATATCTCTTAATGAGTACTGGGGGGATGATGGAGTTGCCCCAAAATGGAGATTAGATAAAGGAATTGGCAAACCAATAAAATAAGGATTATACAAAGTTGATTAACTTCAAATTATTTATTTTGTCCCCATGAAATAAAGTTCTTCAAAGCAGGAGAAATCTTAGATTAAAATCCAAGAAACCTTCTGCTTTTTTTATATCTCTTTTCCCTAAATCATTTGAATGTAAATACTTTAATTCAGTACGAGATGATTGGTTATAAGAATATAAGTGATTTTATATATTATACATTGTAAAATAAATGTATATGGTATGGATTGTTAAATAACGTGAAGTAGAGATTGTTTACTTATATTTTAATGTTTCAGCTAATGAGATTATTAGTGTATCAAATATCACAACATCAAATAATGTAGTAATTAGAAAGAGTTATCAGGATGGTACAAACATGGTAAGATTTATGACAAGGATATGTATGTAATCATTTTAAATGATGATAAGGTTGATGTTTGGTTAAATATTCACTGTATTGGAAATGAGTAGATTTTAATTGCAAATCAATTTAATGAGAAATACTTAAAACAAATAACCGAAATTGGAAAAATACTCTTGAAGAAATAATTGCATTATAAAACTAAAGATTGTGAACATAATGTGTTGTTGGGTTACTTCTTATTTTAAACTATGGGGGGTCAAAATGAAAATACAAATAATAGAAGAAAATAAAAAAGATTTTTTAGACTTATTGTTATTAGCAGATGAGCAAGAAAACATGATTGATAAATATCTGGAAAGAGGCATTATGTTTGCAATATATGATAATGATTTAAAAGGAATCTGTGTAGTGACTAAAGAGGCGTATAGAATCTATGAACTAAAAAATATTGCTATTTATAAAGAATTTCATGGTCATGGTTATGGAAAGAAATTGATTGGGTATATTTTTGAATACTTTAAAAATGATTGCGATATTATGTATGTAGGAACAGGTGATAGCCCTTTAACAGTACCCTTCTACCAAAAATGTGGGTTTATAGAGTCTCATAGAATTAAAGATTTTTTTATAGATAATTATCATAATCCAATTTATGAGTGTGGAAAGCAACTAATTGATATGGTATATTTGAAAAAAGAATTTTAAGTATAGAATAATCCTATCTCCTTTTAAAAAGGTATGTAGTTTTTGCTAATTATATCTTTTATTTAAAAATAAATAATAAAAGCTTATCATACATTGTCAAAGTAGTTTATTTTCTATATTATAATAATTAGATTTATTAATAATATTTAAAAAATTTATATTTAGGAAGGTAGACAATGAAAGAAAATAACTTTGTTTACTACTTAGGTGATGAACGTGGATTAATAAGTATTGCCAGTGAATGGCTTATTGTTAAATTTTCAGATGCAGTTGTTAATAAAATCCAGATTACAAAAGGCTAAAGGATATTATATAAGGTAGAGAAAAATATATTTTGGAGGGTGATTTTATGAGAAGAAAAGATAGAGAAATGAATAAAGAATTTGGTTTAGAAGTTATAGATAAGTCAAGATATGGAATTGTTTCTATGATTGATGAAGATAATGAACCTTATGGTATTCCCCTTTCCATTGTAAGGGATGAAGAAAACTTATATTTTCATTCAGCTATGGATGGCAGAAAGGTAAAGGCATTAGAGAAAAATCCCAATGTTAGTGTAGCGTTTATAGGTGAAGTAAAGGTGCCGGAAAACTATACCAAAGAGGAATTGGATGAAATAGTGAAGGATGAATCTAAGGCAGTATTACTTATTAGTAGTGTTTTTACTACCCAATATGAATCAGCAGTTGTAAAAGGCAAAGTAAAGTTAGTAGAAGATGAGGAAGAAAAGATTAAAGCTATGAGGCTTATATGTGAAAAATATACTCCAACAAAGATGAGCTATTTTAATATGGCTATTAAGGCTGGATTAAAAAGAACTAATGTATATAAAATAGAAATAGAAGAAATTAAAGCAAAAAGAAAAAAATATGATAGACATGGTGAAGAAATGAAATGGGGAAGAATGGAGTAATATTATAGGTAGCTAATAAGATGTATAATGATATAAGGGAAACATTTCATATTAATTATAGTAGGAGGGGTTTTTATGGCTACTTTTGAAGATTTTATGAAATTAGATATTAGAGTTGGAGAGATTACTAAGGTAGAAGATTTTAGAAACGCAAGAAAACCTGCCTATAAGCTATGGGTTGACTTTGGAGAAGAAATAGGAATTAAAAAATCTAGTGCTCAAATAACCGAGTGTTATGATATGGATGAACTTGTAGGTAAGCAAGTTTTAGGAGTAGTAAATTTTCCACCAAGACAAATTGCAGATTTTATGTCAGAAGTATTAATATTAGGAGTTTATTCATCACAAGGGGTTATATTAATTAAACCAGAACGGTCTGTTAAAAAAGGGGATAAATTAGGTTAAATGATAATCCTTTTATAAAATATATTAGTTTAAATGTGTCATTGTTAGAATTAGTGACTATATATCCAAAGGTTATATAAAGTATATAGTTACTAATGAAGAAACCAATTTAATCATTTCAAAGATATGGAGGGAAGGTTATGAAAATAAATAAAACACCACTGATTTTTAAAATGGCACGTTTTCCAGCAATAATGACCATAATCTCTTTTATTCTGTTTATAGCAATATATTTATTCGTAACTATGACAGTAATTGAACCTTACTATTTTATGGGTTTAGTATTTGCCATACCCTTTGTTTCCTTTGGAATAATTACTTTTTTCTCTGTAACAGGAAGATTGAAAATTATTACTTCCTCTCTAATAACAAGTATCCTGATTTTTGTCTTGGGTTTTGCAATGTTATTTGTGTTTCTTTTCATAACTTTTGATGCAGCAACAACTACAACAACGGATATAAGTAAATATGAAAGAGTTTTAAAACTAACGGGATATCCAAATAACTTATTAACAGAATATTTTCCTAATAAAATTCCTGATAACGCAAAAGATATTATATTTAGTTATAATCCTGCTTTTTTACAGGGTGGAGAAATGTTCGGTTTAAAATTTAAAATAGATATAAATTTTATTAATAGTTATATTAATGAATTGTCACAAAAAGCCAAATGGATAGGAAAATCAAGTGAGAATCAAGCTGAGGAAAATGGTATATTTTCAAGTGCATTTGACTTTTTAGGTTATACAGATTTGCCTGAAGATTTTACAATTTATCTTATTAATAGCAAGCCTTATCATCTTAATGATTGGAATCATGGGGAGTTAAGTCTTGTTGCTATTAGTAAAAACAGGGATGAAATAATATTCCTTGCAGAAGATTGGTAAACAATTGTTTAGATAGTTTCTATCAGTAAAGTATTATAAAGTAGAATTATTAAAATTTTTAGGATAGGAAGGTAACTACTTAATGGGGGATTTGTTAGAAAAAATAAAAATAAGAAAAGTAATATTAATTTACATTAGTACAATGATATTTACTTTTATGATTTTACAAATGCCTTTTGTTAAAAATATTTATTTAAAAAATAAATATTTTGGAGAATTTATTTTAAATGTTTTAATTCTTATTTGGGTCTATATTATATTTTCTAAAGAGAATATATCAGTAAAGAGTGAAATAATTTATTTGATAAAAAAAGTAAATTATAAAAAAATAGTTCAATTATATATTTTAAATTTAGGTATCTACATTGGAATTGGTCTTTGTATATTCATTGGAGATAAGTCCTTAATAAAAGTTCCTTCCAATATATTTATTATTTTTGGAATAACTTTAGCACCCATAGTTGAAGAATTCATATTTAGAGGTGTGATAATGAGTAGGTTGAAAATTAGATTGGGTATTATTCCAGCAATTTTTATTTCTTCAATAATATTTGGAATAGTACATTTTGATTTCAACATATTTGGAAGATTATTCTTTGGAATTTTAAGTGCTTTATTATATATTCAAACTAAAAATATTATAAACTGTATTATTTTTCATGGGTTAAATAATGGAAGTATATTTATATTTCCTATTATATCCCAATATACTAATTTTTCAATAAATATGGATAGTGAGTTTAAAACCAATGTACTGATATTTATAATTTTCAGTTGCTTTGTTTTATCAGTAGTACTTAATATCATTTATATAAAGAATAATTTACCGAGAAAGGATAGTAAATTGTCATAATGTTTTTAACAAGGATATAAACATATTTTTAAATTATTAAAAAGAGGGTTTCAAAAATTAAAAGATTGCATACTTAAGGGTATGCAATCTTTTTTGGATAAAAAAACATATTATAGGGAATAATTATTGTTCAATAAAATAATATTAAAATGCTAGGGAGGATGAAGATGATAGATTTAGAAAATATAGAGCCAAAGGAAGTATTTCACTGGTTTCATCAGTTAAACCAAATTCCAAGGTGTTCAGGTAATGAAAAAGAAGCAAGTGATTATTTAGTGAACTTTGCAAAGGAAAGAAATTTAGAAGTATATCAGGACGAAATTTATAATGTTATCATAAAGAAACCTGCATCAAAGGGATATGAAGACTCTGACCCTGTAATTATTCAAGGACATATGGATATGGTTTGTATAAAGGGAAAAGACTCTAATCATGATTTTACAAAAAACCCTATCGAAATGATAGTAGAAGGGGATATTATGAGGGCAAATAATACTACTTTAGGTGGTGATGATGGGATTGCAGTTGCTTATGGCTTGGCAATATTAGACTCTAAGGATATAAAACATCCACCACTTGAAGTTTTAATTACTACTAATGAGGAAACAGGCATGGATGGAGTACATGCTTTATCAAATGAACATCTATCTGGGAAGACTCTTTTAAACATAGACTCTGAAGAAGAGGGAGTTTTTTTAGTAAGTTGTGCAGGTGGAGCCAATAAGATTACTAAATTTAGACTTGAAAAAGAAAAGCAAAATGGAAGTGGACTAGAAATTAAGATATCAGGTCTTAAGGGCGGACACTCTGGAATGGAGATAATTAAACAAAGGGCAAATGCTATTAAATTACTGGGAAGAATCTTAGTAAAATGTAATTATAAAACTAATATAAGATTAGCTAAAATTCAAGGGGGTACAAAGCATAATGCTATACCAAGTGATGCAAAGGCAGTTATCTTAGCTGAAGATATAGATAGAGTCAGGAAGATAGTAGAAGATCTTACAAAAGATTTTAAGGAAGAATACTCTGTAGAAGAGAGAGGATTAAATATAGATTTAAAAGAAGTAAAGGTGGAAGAGATATATTCTAAAGAATTAAGTGATAATTTAATAGACTACATTATGATGGTTCCAGATGGAGTTCAGTATATGTCCAAAGATATTGAAGGTTTGGTACAGACTAGCTTAAACAATGCTATTATTGAGGAAAAGAATAATAATGTTGAAATAACAGCTTCTGTGCGTTCTGCATCTAGTAGTTCTTTAAGGGAAATTTTAAATAAACTTTCAGTTATTGCAAAGAGAACTGGTGGAAAATCAGAGGAAAAGGGTGCATATCCTGCTTGGCAGTTTGATAAGAACTCTAAAATTCGTGAAAAAGCTGTTAGAGTTTATGAGGAATTATTTAATAAAAAAGCAGAAGTAAGTGCCATACATGCAGGACTTGAATGTGGTCTTTTGAAGGAAATATTACCAGATACTGATATGATAAGCTTTGGACCCAATTTATATGATGTTCATACTGAGAAAGAACATTTAAGTATTTCTTCAGTTCAAAGGGTCTGGGAATTTCTTATAAAACTACTTGAAGATTTAAAATAGATAGATATAGGAGGAATTTGTTATGTCAAATGCTTCAAGGAAATTATCTAAACAAGCATATGGTGGAGTAAAGGGAGAGGATTATATTCCATTTGTAGCAACAACAGAAGTTATGCCTGAAGCAACTGGGTACTCAATAATCATGGGTATTATATTTGCAGTAATATTTGCTGCGGCAAACACATATCTAGGTCTTAAGGTAGGGCTTACTATTTCTGCAGGTATTCCAGGAGCTATTCTTGCAACAGGAATATTGAAATCCATATTTAGAAGAAATAGCATATTAGAAGCAAATTATGTAGCATCCCTAGCTGCTGTAGGAGAATCTATAGCAGGTGGTATTATATTTGTATTACCTGCTATTATATTAATAGGATTTAATCTTTCTCTCATTACAGTTGCCTTAGTTACTGTTATTGGTGGCATTATGGGTGTATATTTTATAACTCCAGTTCGTAAATACTTAATAGTACAAGAGCATGGGAATTTAATATATCCAGAATCTATGGCTCAGGCGGAAGTTTTAGTAAATGCAAATCAAGGTGGGCAAGGATTTAAATCTGTGTTAAAAGGCTTGGGAGTAGGTCTTGGATATAAGATTTTATCTGGAGGATTTGGGCTATGGAATGAAACTGCTTCATATACAATAACTGCTTATCAGGGAACAATGGTGGGAATGGATACCTTAGCATCTCTTTTAGGAGTTGGTTTTATTGTTGGAACAGGAACATCCATATTAATGTTTGCTGGTTCCGTTGTAGCATGGCTTGGACTCATTCCATTAATAAAGTTTTTTGGAGTCTACGCAGCTACTCCTATATTTCCATCTAATATGTTAATTTCTCAAATGTCAGCTACAGAAATTTGGGCTAATTATATTAAGTATATAGGAGCTGGAGCTGTAGCCATGGGAGGATTTATTTCATTGGCAAGATCTTTGCCAACTATTATTACATCCTTTAAAGAAGCTATGGGTGGTTTTGGTAAAGGTGAAAAATCCTATGATAGAGTAAATGAAGAAGCACCTATTGTTTGGGTATTGGCAGCGGCTATATTTGGTTTTTTACTGACATGGATTATTCCATCAATAGGAGCAGGTATAGTAGGTGCAATTCTTGCAGTCCTATTTTCTTTCTTTTTTGCAGTAGTATCAGCTAGAATGGTTGGAGTAATAGGAGCCAGTAACAATCCTGTGTCTGGAATGACTATTGCAACTCTTCTTGTTATAGCCTCAGTATATAAAGCCATGGGAGCTACAGGTAATGAAGGTATGAGGAAGGCTCTACTATCTGCAGGTATAGTTTGTGTTGCAATAGCTGTAGGTGGAGGAGTAGCTCAGTCTTTGAAGGCAACATATATAATAGGAGGTAGCCCCAGAAAAATTCAACATGGTATGTTCATATCCTTGGCAATAGCTTCATTTATGGCTGGAGCTACTGTATTGCTTTTGCATAGTGCATATGGAATAGGTTCTGAACAGGTAACAGCTCCTCAAGCCACACTTATGAGGTTGATAGTAGAAGGTATTATGACAGGTCAGCTTCCATGGACACTTGTAATAATAGGGGCTGTAATAGCATTGTTTTGTGCCCTTGCAGGGCTTCCTATTCTACCAGTTGCATTGGGTATCTATTTACCAATATCTTTAAATAGTGCCATTTTTTTTGGAGGAATTATACGTAAACTGGTAGAAGTCAGATTTAAAGATAATGAGGTTTATAGGGATAATGGAGTAGAAAGAGGTACTTTAATTGCCTCAGGTCTTGTTGCTGGAGATGCTCTTACAGGTATAATAGTTGGTGTTTTTGCTGCCTTAAATATTAGAATTGATTTTCTTTCTGGGATAATTCCAAATGAAATTTTAAAGAATTTAGTCAGCATAGGAATATTTATAGCACTTGCTATTTGGTTGTATAATTATTCTTGTACATTTAAAAGGAATAGTGAAAATGCTTAAAAATAATAAAGAAAATATTGTTGAAAGCAACCATAATGAAGATAAATATAATTTTGTATTATATGTCCCAGAAATTATTCATAAGGATTGGAAAATAGTAGATGGAAAAGTATTATTAAACTTTGAAGTTAAAAATCCAATTACAAAGTTTGCTGGATTTCTAGCTAAGAAAAAGCCTAAGAGAGATATACAATTTGATAATATGTGTACTTCTGCATGGCTTTTAATAGATGGGAAAAATTCTATATATGAAATAGCTAGAATCCAAAGTCAAAATACGAATGATGAATTTAAGGAAGATTTGAGAAGACTTATAGAATTTATAAAATATATATCTAAACACCGATGGATTAGATATAAGGGAGTAAAAAAAAGAGAAGAAATCAAATAGATAATCTAATTGACAAACCCCTAAAAAACAAATATACTTTTATTTATAGTCGTTAGTCTTTTTTGAGAATAACGGCTATAAATAAATATAGGGGGTAAGTGAATTGAATAAATTAAAAAAAATCATATCTTTATTTTTAGTTTTAAGTCTTATGATTTTTACTGCAGCTTGTGGAAAAACAGAAAAAACAGAGGATACATTAAATGCTAATGTTTCTAGTCAAGAGGAAGAAACCAATAATAATGAGAACAAAGAAGAAGTAGTACTTTTGGTTTATAGTGGTGCAGGATTAAAAAAACCTATGACGGAAATTGCAAAGGTTTTTGAAGAAGAGAATGGTATAAAAGTAGAATATGTATTTGCAGGTTCTACTCAATTATTGAGTCAAATAGAGCTTTCAGGAAAGGGAGATGTATTTATAGTAGGCTCTAAGAAAGCTTATGAAACATCATTGGAAAAAGAACTTACATATCCTTCTAAGGATGTAGCATATCATAATCCTATAATTGGAGTTCCAAAGGAAAATCCAGCAAATATAACCAGTCTTGAAGATATGGCAAAATCAGGTGTAAAGGTTATATTAGGTGATGAAAAGGCTAATGCTATAGGACAAACTAGTCAAAAACTAATAGAAAAAACAGGTTTAACAGGTATCAATGATAATGTAGTAGCTAAAACAGCAACGGTAAATGAAATATTAGTACATTTGGAATCTAAAAATGCAGATGCAGCTATAGTTACAGAAGATGCTGCCTTTGGGAATGAAAATATAGAAACCATAGCAATTCCAGAAGATATTAATATACAACAAATAATCCCAATAGGGGCAATTAAAACTTCTGAAAATCTGGAAGAAGCAAACCTTTTTGTTGATTTTGTTAGCTCAGATATGGGAAAAGAAATATTTGAAAAGTATGGATTTCCTTCTGTAAAGTAAATATAAGGATTGATTAGATATGTCAAATAAATGCTTTTCATATTTATTAGTATTTGCACTATCAATAGTTTTAATATTTACATTTACTCCCCTCGTACTTTTAATGATACGGGGGGTTCCTAATATACATCAATGTATTCAGTCAAAAGAAATACTATTTTCTATAAGATTAAGTCTTATTACATCTACCATATCTACATTAATATGTTTGTTTTTTTCTATACCTGTAGCCTATGTATTAGAGAGAGTAGATATAAAGGCTAAAAGGCTTATACAAATATTAATATTTTTGCCAATGTCTTTACCCCATATGATATCTGGCGTGGCATTACTACTTTTTTTAGGGAATTTAGGTATAGGGAAGTTTCTATCTAAGCTTGGTATAGACTTTGTCTTTAATCCAAAGGGAATAGTAGCAGCTCAAGTTTTTGTAAATCTTCCTTTTATGGTTAATATGTTAAGAATAGCAATAAAAGAATCGGGATATAAAATAGAATTTATTGGAAGAACATTAGGATGTAACAGATGGCAAACATTCATATATATTACTGTTCCATTAATAAAAAATAGTCTAGTTTCTTCTTTAATCATAGTTTGGTCAAGAGCATTAGGGGAGTTTGGAGCAGTAATTATGCTTGCAGGGGCTACAACCATGAAAACAGAAGTAATGCCTACATCCATATTTATGAATATGTCAACTGGGGATTTAGATATTGCCATTGGTACTGCTACTATACTTATATTTATATCTATAATATCCATGTTATTAGTTGAATTAATTCAGAAATCAAAGTCTGTTTAGATAAAGGGGAATACTATGCTAGAGATAAAAGACATAAAACTAAAATTAGGTAGATTTGCTTTAAATAATATAGATCTAAAAATAAATATAGGGGAGTACTTTGTAATCCTTGGGCCTAGTGGAGCGGGAAAAACAGTTTTATTGGAAACTATTGCAGGACTTTATACTCCAGATAAAGGATATATTTTGTATAATAAAGATGATATGGTTCTCCTTCCGCCAGAGAAAAGAGATATAGGCTTTGTTTATCAGGATTATGAATTATTTCCTCATATGACAGTAGAGGATAATATAATATTTGGACTTAAAATAAGGAAAATGGATAAAAGCATTATAGCAGAAAAATTATATAAATTAGTATCAATGTTAAAAATAGAACATCTTTTAAAAAGATATCCAAGTAAGCTTAGTGGTGGAGAGAAGCAGAGAGTAGCCTTGGCAAGGGCAATAATCATATCACCGAAAATATTACTTTTAGACGAGCCTTTAAGTGCCTTAGATATAATGATTAAGCCAACACTTCAACAAGAAATAAAAAATATACATAAAGAATTTGTTCCTACAATAATACATGTTACCCATGATATAGATGAAGCTATATTTTTAGCAGATAGAATAGGTATAATGAATGATGGTAATTTACTTAAAGTATTTGAAAGAGAAGAGATAGATAATGGATTAGGACAAAATTCTATATTAGAGTTTTTAAAATAATAATGAAAAGGTGGGACGGAAATGGAGTTTTATATACAATTACAACAAAAGCTTAAAGAAATTGTAAAACAGAATAATTTATATGATGAGAACATTTTTATTACTACAAATACATTAACACCAGAAGAAGCCATTGGAATAACAGAAAGAAAAGACTTTCCTCTTTTAAATGGAAAAGAGGTGCTTATAGAGTCCAACTTTTTAGGTTCTGTAGGACAAGCTTATACAGATTCACCAACAGTGTTTAATGGAAGTATAAAGAAGGTTTTAGAATTAGACTTATCTGATAATAGAAATAAAGTTTTATTCATTGCAGCCTTAAATGCTATTTTAAAACATTTAAAATTTATTGAAAATACTATTCATTGTAAAGATGAAGAACCAGAAGAATGTGGTAAAGAAGTGGTAAAATATATTAAAGATAAATTTGGAAATGTGAAAATAGGTATGGTAGGTTTTCAGCCAGCAATAATCGACAATCTTAGAAGAGAATTTTCTATAAGGGTATTGGATTTAGATCCTAGAAATATAGATAAGACAAAATATGATGTCTTAATAGAAGATGGAAAAAACAATATGGAAGAAGTAGTTAATTGGGCAGATATTTTAGTGGTCACAGGAAGTACTATAACCAATGGTACTATAGTGGACTTTTTAAAAGTAAAAAAACCCATATTATTCTATGGAACTACCATAGCAGGAGTGGCATATTTAGAGGGATTAAGTAGGATTTGCTTTTGTTCAAAATAATATATATAATAATTAATTAGTTATAACCCTAGAAGTATTTTATACAAATACTTCTAGGGTTATATTTATCTAATTTTTTTCATGGAAAAAAGTATCAATTAGATTTTCAGCTAATTTTTTTTCCATAGTTGATTGGATAATTAAAAAAAAGATTATTGAATAGATTATTGAAAACTCTGAATCTTCCTTAAGATGAATTTGCTCTTTGAATTCGTCTATTTTTTCAATTATTTTACTAGAGAAATCATCATATGATTTAGATTGAATTTCCAAAAAGTTCTCATATAAATCTTCAATTTCTGTACCATTAATGTTTTTTAAATCTACCTTTTCAGAAATTGGAGATAATAATGAATGAATATCTCCTATAGATAATATCTGCTTCATATGGTAGGTCAAAATCAATAGTATCATATGTTCCTTAGAATATTTTTTCTTTACAGGAGAGGGAATGATATTATTTTTTGCATAATTATTAATCATAGTTTTAGTCAAGATTTTATCATCTTTTGTTCGTTTGAAATCACTTAGTTTATCTTCCATAAAACCAGTTACTTGATCCATATATAAATCTATATCAGGAATCTCAGATATACTAATGGTTTTAGAACAAGAAGATTTATGGATTAAGTCTAGTAATTGTTTTTTATCAAATTCCAAAGTTATCACCTCATTAAATTTAAAGCTTTGCCCTGCTATTTTCATTAATTATGATTATCTTTAATTATATGGTACTAAATACTAGATATCAATGGTGAAATATAAAATAGGTGTTGAAATGTTAATGAGCTGGATATATAATGTACATATAACCTAATATAGTATTTAAAACTATATTAGGTTATATCGATAACGCAAGGAGTGATTTTATGAATTCTAGAATTAAAGACCCATTTAGTGCAATATCTCATTTAATAGGTGCTATTCTATCTATAATTGGATCCATAGTATTGATTTATTATGCTAAACAAAAACATAGTTTATTGTATATGGTTTCTTTTATTATTTATGGAATTAGCCTTATTTCTCTATATACGGCAAGCACAGTATATCATTGGTTACCACTTTCAGATGGAGATAAACTAATTTATAGAAAAATAGATCATATGATGATTTATGTTTTAATTGCTGGGACATATACACCTATATGTTTGATATCTTTACATGGACCTTGGGGTTGGAGTTTATTTATTGGAATTTGGGCTATTGCAATGGGGGGAATAATTTTAAAGTCCATATCTATGGATATACCACGATGGATATCTACGGCTATTTATATTATTATGGGATGGATTGTAGCAATTGCACTTTTTCCACTTAAAAAAGCATTATCCTTAGCTGGTATTAGTTGGTTAATAGGTGGAGGAATACTTTATACAGTAGGAGCTGTTATTTATGGACAAAAATGGACTCATACTAGTTGTAAATGGTTTGGATTTCATGAACTATTTCATTTATTTGTAATGGCAGGGAGTGCCTGTCATTTCTGGATGATATATAAGTATGTTTTATAAATGGGAATTTAAAGGGGGCTGTTTCATAGCTGATTTATGAGTTATGAAACAGCCCCCTTTAATTGTTTAGTTTTCCTATTAACTTATCAGTAAATTTAGGA
The DNA here is from genome assembly GCF_900128955.1 of Tissierella praeacuta DSM 18095. Taxonomy (GTDB): domain Bacteria; phylum Bacillota; class Clostridia; order Tissierellales; family Tissierellaceae; genus Tissierella; species Tissierella praeacuta. Next base: position 90,946 of record NZ_FQTY01000005.1, on the reverse strand, counting down.
CAAAGTAAACGCCATAGTATAGTCATTATAGTATTAAATAAGATGAACAATAAAATAGACTGATATGTTTACAATAATAATAGGAAGTGATATAATGTTCTTTATTAGAACAAATATTATTCTAACCCTAAAAGCCAAGTAACACTCACATTCAAGACTTGAGATAATCCTATTAATTCAATATCAGTAATAATCCTTTTTTGCTGTTCTAACTTAGAAATACTAGCCCTATCAATATAAATTGCCAATGTCTCAAGTTTTACTGATAGTTCTTTTTGAGTCATTTTATTTTGCAATCTTGCAGTCTTTACTCTAAAGCCTGCGATATTGCGTTCCTTGGAATCTAATACTAATTTCATAATAAATCACCTTCTGTTCGTTATTGGAACAATTGTATTTTATCCGAAGTTGTACAATAATATGTTCTAAAGAAGAACGCGTTATAAATTGGGAGGATTGTACTAATGTATAAAGGGAATTTTGAAACTAACAAGGTAATTCAAATTATAATAAATCAGGAATATAAGATTAATTATAGTAATATTGGCAATGAGAGAGCTTACAATTATATTAAAGAACTTAATATTTTACAAAACTTATCTATAGATTCCACTATCCCATATACCTTGGGAGATTATTTTGTATATATTGATAAGTTTTATATTTATGGGCAAATTTATTATATAATTACAATTAGTTCAAATTCCTCGAAATGTTATAGTTGTAGTAAGGTGTTAATAGATGATGTTACAGGTCTATATAATAGGAGTTATTGGGAACAGATTAATGGTGAAATTCAAAAATATCTTAGTTTCAAAGATTTATTTTTAATATTAATTGACATAGATAATTTAAAAAAGATTAATGATAGTTATGGACATTTAGAAGGAGATAAAGCTATCAAAGTGGTTGGACAAGCTATTCAAAAGAGTATAAGAAGAGATGATATTGGTATACGATATGGTGGAGACGAATTTATAGTTTTAATTTTAAATCAATATAAAGATAGAGCATATAAAGTTATTAAAAAAATTCGAAGAGAAGTTTATAAACAATCAGTAGAAGAAAATATAGATATCCAAATTAGTACAGGAATAGCTTCAAATATTAATTCCTGTGACATAGAAGAAATTATAAGAATAGCAGATAAAGATTTATATAAGGAGAAAAAATTAAAGAAAGGTGAAAAACAAGAAGAAATTCACAAATTTAAAGAGTTGAAAAAACAGATTGAGAATATAAAAAATGATCTCAATAAGCAAAGGATTAAAAAGGACAAGATGGAAATATTTGAACTGAGTCAAAGATTAGACAAATTGATTATGAAATACTTGAAAGACATATAGATAAATATTTGTTAAATTTAAATTGTTCGTCTTAGAGAAAGTTTATTATTTATGTTAGAAGATTAAAATATAAAAGCATTAGTAGGACATAAAAAGAATATAGTAGAACATATTCATTTGTATATGGAAGATAAAAGACCATAAGTAAAATATTTTACTTATGGTCTTTTTATTTGTTTAAAGAAATGTTAATGAATAAAGGATTTTATTAAATAAAAGGGAATGGTTGAAACCAACATTTTTCAATATATTTGTGATAGATTCAAACAAATATATAGCTTGTAATCCAGTGGGAATTGAGGACTTTTCCAATTGACGTCACTAAAGTTAAATGATATACTAAAATAAATGTTTGAAACAAACTTTACTGAAAATAAATTATATTATGAAAAGAAGGTGAAAAGATGAAGAAATCAGAAAGGCACCAGTTTATACTTGACTTTTTAAAGGAATCACCATACGTAGATGTGGCTTATCTAACAGAAACTTTAAATGTATCTGAAATGACAATAAGGCGAGATCTATCTAAGTTGGAAGAGGACAAGCTTTTATTGCGAGTTCATGGAGGTGCCAGAAGAATTCCTACCAATAGATTTGAAGCACCATTGGATAGTAGACTTTTGAATAATCATATTGAAAAGAAGGCTATAGGAAGATATGCAGCTGGATTAGTTCAAGATGGTGATGTAATTGCCATGGATGCCAGTTCTACAGTTTACCATATGGTAGAATATCTGCAAGATAAAAAAATCACCGTCATTACAAATAATATTAGTATAGCCATGGGTTTTGCTAAAAGTGAATCTGTGGAAGTTATATTATTAGGAGGTAAGTTGAGAAAATCTTCACTTTATGTTTTTGGATATGACACATTAAATATGATGGAAAATTATAATACCAATAAAGCATTTTTTTCATCAACATCATTAAATATAGAAAATGGTCTAACAGACTCAAGTGTAAATGAAGGAAAAACTAAAAAGAGTATGATTCTTTCAGCTGATGAATCTTTTCTTTTAATGGATACATCGAAATTTGGAACTAGATCTTACTATAATGTAATTTCATTGGAAAAGTTAAATCACATTATAACTAATGAATCTAACCGTAAGGATATAATAAATTATTTTAATTTTTTTAAAGAAAAGAATATTCAAACACATATTTGTGTTTAATTAATTTATGAATAGTAAGGAGGAGTTTCATGTCAAAGGTTAATGAAATTATTAAATTATTAGAATTGGAACCATTGGAAAGGGAAGGTGGTCTTTTTAAATCTACTTATCGCTCTCCAGGGAAAGCTGATGGCAAAGATATGGGTTCGGCTATATTCTTTATGCTGACTGGTGAGGCATATTCACATCTTCATCGTTTGCCTACAGATGAAGTTTATCATTTTTATTGGGGAGATCCTGTGGAATTGTTGGAATTGTTACCAGATGGAAGCTCTAATCGAGTTGTACTTGGTAGCGATATTTTAAATGGACAAAAAGTACAATATGTAGTAAAGGCAGGGATTTGGCAGGGTTCTCGTCTTATAGATGGCGGAGAGTATGCACTGATGGGCACAACTATGAGCCCAGGTTTTGAGGAAAGTGATTATGAACACGCAGATAATCCAAAGGAACTAATGGAAAAATATCCAGAAAAAAAGGATTTGATTATGAAATTAGTAGGTGAAACTAAATATTATTAGAGGCAGTATAACCCTAAAGTGGTTTTAATACATATATTCATCTGCTGGAGGTGAGATTTAAAATGTCCTAGTTGTTCCCGAAATTCCTAATTTAAAATAAAAACAAATAAGGGAGGTTTGAAGGATGAAACGTAATTTAATTTTATTTTTAAGTATGATATTAATAGTAAGTTTAGTTTTAAGTGGATGCCAAAGTAATAAAACTGAAAGTGTGGATAAAAGCCATTCTCCTAAGAAAATTGCATTTGTAACGGGAACGGGTGGATTAGGAGATAAATCCTTTAATGATCTTGGATATGAGGGAATATTAAAATTAAAGGAAGAGGGTATTATTTGTGATGTTGCAGAACCAAAAGCAATTTCTGATTTAGAAGGTATTATTAGAAACTTTGCTGATACTGAAGAATACGCATTAATTGTTGCAATGGGGGGAGATTCAGTAGACTCCGTAAATGTTGTAAGTTTAGATTATCCAGAACAACCAATGCTTATAATAGATGGATTTGCTAGTACAGATACTATTAAGTCCGTCATATTAAGCCAAACTGATACTGCATTTTTAGTAGGTGCTTATGCAGGACTTATGGAAAAGGAGGGAGACCTTCCAAATGCTCAAGGTAAAAATACTATTGGTATAGTTGGAGGAATGGATATACCTATAATAAGAAGTTTGGTAGCAGGCTATGAAGCAGGTGCTAGATATGTAAACCCTGATATTAAGGTTCTAGTTACTTATGTTGGTGCATGGAATGACCCTGGTAAAGGTTCTGAACTTGCTCAGAGTTTATACAGTCAAGGTGCAGATATTATTTTCCAAGCAGCAGGTGGTTCTGGGTTAGGAGTTTTAGAAGCATCAGAGAAGGTTGGTCTTTATGCATTAGGTTATGATGGAAATCAAAATAGCTTATATCCAAATAATATATTAGCATCTGGTATAAGAGGTTTAGGAGATATGGTATATACTACTGCAAAGGATGCTTTAAATGGAATATATAAAGGTGGAGATTTTTCAGTTGCTATGAAGGATAACCCTATGACTTCACAATTAACAATGGTTGATTCTAATTTAAATACTCCTGATGAAATACTTGAGAAACTAGAAAAGATAAAAGAGTTTTTAATTGAAGCTAAGGTTGAAATTCCATCTGAACCATCTGAAGTAGATGCATATATTAATGCAGTAGGTTCATTTGAAGAATAATTTTTATTAAGGAGAGTTTAGGGGAGGGAAATTCCCTCCCTAAACCTATAGAAAGAGAGGTAAACTTCTTTGGATAAATTTGTTGAGATGAAAGGAATTCGAAAGGTATTTGGAAGCAATATAGCCTTGGACTCAGTAGACTTTTACTGTAAAGAAGGAGAAGTTCTCTGTTTATTAGGTGAAAATGGTGCTGGAAAAACTACTCTTATGAAAATCTTATATGGAATGTATAAAAGTGATGAAGGAGAAATTCTTTACAGGGGCAAACCAATGAATATTAATAGTCCCAGAGTATCTATCTCAATGGGTATTCAAATGGTGCATCAGCATTTTCTATTAGTTGATACTATGTCTGTTGTAGATAATGTCATGATAGGTAAGGAACCAGGAAAATATCTTCATTTCAATCGAAAAGAGGGCAGAAAAATTGTAGAAAAGCTTTCAACGGATTTTGGATTAAAAGTGCCTTTAGATAAGTTAATTAAGGATATTTCCATAGGGGAAAGACAAAGAGTAGAAATAATAAAGGCCTTATATCAAGGAGCAGATATTTTAATTTTAGATGAACCAACTGCAGTATTGACTCCTCAAGAGGTTGAAGATTTATTTAAGGTAATTGACAATTTGCGTAAAAGTGGAAAGACGATTATTATCATCACCCATAAATTGAAAGAAACCATGGCCATATCAGATAGAATTTATGTACTGCGTCAAGGAAAAATGATTGGTGAGAGATTAGTAGAAGAAACTAATATAGACGAGCTAAGCCAGTTGATGGTAGGACATAAAATATCTAAAGGTGAAAAGAAAAAGTTTGAATCCAATGAAACCTTATTAAAATTTGAAGATGTAAGATTTAAAGACTTTCAGAAAGTAGAGATTTTAAAAGGAATTACATTTGATATTAAGAAGAAGGAAATATTAGGCATTGCAGGAGTAGAGGGTAATGGACAAGGAGAAATAATAAATGTCTTATTTGGCTTACAAAATAACTGGACAGGAGATATCCTACTAGAAGGCAAATCTATTAAAGGTAAAGGAACAAATGAACTAATAGAATCTGGTATTTCTTGTATCCATGCAGATAGACAAGCCTATAGTATAGCACCACATTTACCAGTTCCATATAATTTCCTCATGGGTTTTCAAAACAATAAGGAGTTCGTGTATAATAAATTTTTTATTGACTGGAAAAAGGTTAGAAAAACATCATCAGAGGCACTAGAAACCTATGATGTAAGACCAAGGGACATTAATAGAAATCTCCACGAATTTTCCGGTGGAAATCAGCAAAAATTTGTAGTTGGTAGAGAAACAATGAGAAATCCCAAATTAATGATTGCTGCTCATCCTACTAGAGGTGTGGACATCATGGCTACATCTTTTATCCATAAAGAGTTAAATCGCTTAAAGGAAAGTGGTGCTGGGATACTATTAATATCGTCTGATTTAGATGAATTACTGGAATTAAGCGATAGAATAGCTGTACTATATGATGGTAAAATCGTAGAAATAAAACCTGCAGAAGAATTTTCATTAATGGAATTAGGAAGATTAATGGGGGGAGGTAAAAATGATGAAAGATAGTTTGAAAAAGATAAACTTAGCACCGCTATACTCCCTATTATTAGCTTTTATCATCGGCAGTATTATTATATTAGCTAGTGGCAACTCCCCAATAGAAATATATGGGCTGCTTATAAAAGGAGCCTTTGGTTCACGTAAAGGCATATTACAAACGTTGCTACAGTCTACTCCCCTTTTATTTTGTGGTCTATCTGTATTTTTCGGATTAAAGGGTGGAATTTTAAATCTTGGAGTAGAAGGACAGCTTTATATGGGTGCTTTATTTAGTTCTCTAGTAGCAATATATATAAAAGGATTACCTGCTCCTTTACATATAATTATTTCCATAATATCAGGTATGATTGGAGGCATGATATGGGCGTTTTTACCTATATGGCTAAAAATCAAAAAAGGTGCTCATGAAGTTGTTACTGCTTTAATGATGAACTATATTGCAATATTGCTATTGGATTATTTACTTAACTATCCAATGAGGGAGAAAAATAGTTCTGTTGCACAGACTGCCATAATACAGCAAACAGCTCAATTACCACGTTTATTTGCAAAAAGCAAAGTAACTATAGCCATATTTTTAGGTATTGCATTGGCTATTGGATTAAATTACTTATTAAAGAAAACTGTATTAGGTTATAAAATTACAATGGTAGGTTCAAATCCTTTAGCAGCTTCTTCCAGTGGTATTCATGTAAATAAGATAATGATAACCACTATGTTGATTTCTGGTGTATGTGCTGGTTTGGCAGGTACAATGGAAGTTTTAGGTTCCTATTATAGACTGATTCAAGGTTTCTCCTCAGGATATGGATTTGAAGGCATTGCAGTGGCTGTACTAGGGACATCCCCTATTAGTGTTATATTTAGTTCAATTATTTTTGGGGGACTTAAAGCAGGAGGGATTATGTTAAATTTTGGTACCAATTTATCAGTTAAATTTATAACCGTATTACAAGGGATTATAATCCTATTAATTTCTGCACCAATGCTTATTCCAAACTTTAAAAACCTATTAAGTAAAAAGATGGGGCAAAAGGAGAGATAGCTATGGAATACTTAATTTCTATTTTAAGTGCAACTTTAAGATTGACTACACCTATAGCCTTTGCCACTTTAGGGGCTGTAACCATGGAGCTTTCAGGAATCAATGCTTTAGCTACAGAAGGCATTATGTTATCAGGTGCCTTTGGTGCAGTAATAGGTAGCTGGTTGTTTAATAATCCTTGGATGGGTATTATATTTGCCATATTATTTTCTGTAATAGTGGCTTTAATAAGAAGTTATCTTTGTATTGAACATCAGGCTAATCATACTGTAAGTGGTGTAGGTGTTAATATTTTAGTAAGTGGATTTACTGCCATGCTATTAAAGATAATATGGAATATGGATGGAAAAAGTGATGTAGTTAAAAACTTAAATCCTTGGTCTGTTCCATTTATTGGAAATATCCCTATAATTGGAGATGTTTTTGGCAAACAAAATCCATTGGTTTATTTGCTTTTTCCTACCTTGATTATAGTATGGTATTTAATAAAAAAGACAAGCTTTGGACTTCGTTTAATGACTGCAGGAGAACATCCAGAGGTTTTATCGAGTTTAGGTTTAAGTGTTTCAAGGTATAGATATTTAGCAACAATACTAGGAGCTTCCCTTATAGGAATGGGAGGAGCATATCTATCAATTGGACAATTATCCTTTTTCTCTCAGGATATGACCAGTGGTAGAGGGTATATGGCCTTGGCGGCCTGTGTTTTTGGCAAATGGAGTCCAGTAGGTGCTTTTGGAGGAGCATTATTATTTGGATTTGCTGATGCCATGCAAATGCGGTTACAAACCTCTGTAAGATATACTCAATTTATTCAAATGATACCTTATGTTTTAACAATTCTAGTATTGAGCAGTTTTGTAAAAAAATCTGTCCAACCACCTGCTGCCTCAGGAAAACCCTATAAGGAGCAGCAATAGTTGAGAAGTATTACAAATTAGATCAGTAAGGAGGAATTAATATGAGAGTTGCAATTGTTGGAGCTGGATTTATAGCAGGGGTTCATGTTGAGGAATTAATAAATCTAGGACATGAAGTAGTAGTTGCTATAGGTACTGATATTTCAAGAGCAGAAAGCTTTGCAAAAAAATGGGATATTCCTAGATTTAGTATTAATTTTGATGATGCTTTAGCATCCCATATAGATGTAGTGCATATATGTACTCCCCCTACATTACATTATGAAATGGTAAAGAAGGTATTAAATAGTGGTAAACATGTAGTATGTGAAAAACCTCTATGTTTAGATCCAAATGAGGCTAAGGAACTGATGGAACTTGCTAATGAAAAAGGGCTTGTAAATGCAGTTAATTTTAATGTTAGGTTTCATGATGCTTGTACTAAGATTAAAACATATATTGAATCAAATGAATTAGGAAATATTAATTTAATTCATGGCAGCTATCTTCAAGAATTTCATGTTTTACCAGCAGACTATTCTTGGCGTTACAAGGAAGGTTTAGCTGGATCTATGAGAGCTACTTCAGAAATTGGTTCCCATTGGATAGACTTGGCTCGTTATTTAACGGGTTTGGAGATAATTGAAGTAAGTGCTAATTATGGTAAATTTAATCCAACTAGATATTTAAAAGATAATATGATGTATGAAAACGAAGAAATAGGTTCTCAAAAGATTCAGGTAAATAGTGATGATTGTGCTATTGTTTCCTTGCGATTTTCCAATGGTGCAGTTGGTAATATGCTTCTTTCTGAAATATCTCATGGAAGGAACAATAAACTATCAATAGAAATCAGTGGGACAAATAAAAGTATTTGGTGGAACACGGAAAATCCATATACGGTAAATAAGGCAGGGAAATTTACAGGGGTAAACATGGAAACCAATGCATTTGGCGGTGGTTTTCCAAGTACATTCAAAAATTTCTTTACTGAAGTTTATAAAGATATTAACTTAGGCTCAACTAATGAAGATCCCAAATATCCAACATTTAGGGACGGATATATTAATTCTAATGTATGTAATGCAATTTACCAAAGTGCAAATAATAATTCTATTTGGATAAGGGTGTGATAATATGAAAATGAATGGAAAAGTAGTTTTAGTTACTGGTGCAGCTAATGGTTCGGGAAAGGTTATTGCAAAAAGATTTTTATCAGAAGGAGCAATAGTAGCAGCTTGCGATATAAAAGAACCTACTTGGGATGCTGGAATATATGAAGATAAAATTATAAGATTAGCCTTTGATGTTTCTGACGAGGAAGGTGTAAATAAGGCTGTAGAACAAGTTAATGAACAAACAGAAGGTATTTCCATATTAGTAAACAATGCAGGAATTTCAACTGAATCAGATTTAAAGGATACTTCGCTGGATACTTGGGAGAGAATTTTTGCTGTGAATACTCGTGGTACCTTTTTATGTACAAGGGCTGTTGTTAGAAATATGTTGTCAAAAAATATTAAAGGAAGTATTATTAATATTTCTTCCATAGCAGGGAGAAATGCTTTTCCAGGATCTAGTGCTTATTGTGCTTCTAAATCAGCTGTAATTGGATTTACACGTTCCTTAGCAGTAGAGCTTGGTGGATAAGGTATAAGGGTTAATGCCATATGCCCTGGGTCAGTAGAAACTGATATGATTAAAGGAGTCATTGAAAGCATCTCTGCTAAAACAGGCATGAGTCTTGAGGAAACACGTAAAATGATGGAAAGTGGAATACCATTAAAGAGATTTCAAACTCCAGAAGATATTGCAGCCATGGTAGTTTTCTTGGCTTCAGATGAAGGAAAAAATATAAATGGGGAAGCAATTAACATAGATGGGGGAGTAGTTCGCTGTTAATTAAAATACATTTATAGGAGGTAGCATATGCTTTTACAAAAGGTAAATGAATCCGTTAAGTATATTGAAAGTATTACAGAATTAAAACCAAAGATAGGTATTATTTTAGGTACGGGATTAGGTGAGTTTGTTGACAGGCTAGAAAATCAAGTAATTATACCCTACGAGGACATACCAAACTTTCCTGTATCTACTGCACCAGGACATAAGGGAAGACTGGTTATTGCTGAATCTATGGGGAAAACAGTATTTTGTATGCAAGGAAGATTTCACTTCTATGAAGGTTACTCTATGGAAGAAGTAACTTATCCAATTAGAGTTATGCAAAAATTTGGCATAGAAAAGATAGTAATAACAAATGCATCTGGAGGTCTTGACCCAAATTTTTCTCCTGGAGATTTAATGGTCATAGATAATCATATTAATTTCATGGGATATAATCCTTTAATAGGAAAGAACCAAGATGATTTTGGACCAAGGTTTGTAGATATGAGTAAGCCTTATGACCCTGAATTAATTCAAATAGCTCATAAAGCAGCTAATAATATTGGGATAGATTTAAGACAAGGAGTTTATGTAGGTTATACAGGACCAAGCTTTGAAACAGCAGCTGAAATCAAATTATTTCATTCCTTTGGAGGAAGTGCAGTAGGCATGTCTACAGTTCCAGAAGTAATAGTTGCTAATCATGGTGGTTTAAAGGTACTGGCAATTTCATGTATAACAAATCTGGGAACAGGTATATTAGATATTCCGTTATCAGTTGAAGAAGTATTTGAAACAGCTACAAAGGCTGGTGAAAAGTTTAGAAATCTACTGGAAAATATACTGGGTCTAATATAAATTCAAATATAGGGGGATTAAATTTGATAGATACAATAAGATATGAAAAGGGAAGTATATACATTATTGATCAAACAAAATTACCTACAGAATTAGTTGTAATTGAAATTGATGATGTAAAAGAATGTTGGGATGCTATAAAGGAATTAAAGGTTAGAGGAGCTCCTGCAATTGGTATTGCTGCAGCCTATGGAGTAGTAGTAGGAGTTAAAGATATAGATGAAAATAATTTTGAAAACTTTTATAAGGAGTTTAAAAAGGTTTCAGATTATTTAGCTAGTTCTAGACCTACTGCTGTAAATTTATTTTGGGCATTAGAAAGAATGAACAAAGTAGCCTTAGATAATAAGGAGTTACCAATAAGTGAAATTAAATCTGCTTTAGAAAAGGAAGCCATATTAATTCATAAAGAAGATGAAGAAACCTGTAGAAAAATAGGTGAAAATGGACTTGAAGTGTTAAAGGATGGAATGACAGTTCTTACTCACTGTAATGCAGGCAGATTAGCAACTGCTAAATATGGTACGGCTTTAGCACCAATATATATTGCTAAGGAAAAGGGAATGAATATAAAAGTATTTGCCGATGAAACTAGACCATTGTTACAGGGATCAAGATTAACTGCCTTTGAACTACAAGAAGCAGGTGTAGATGTAACTCTTATAACTGATAATATGGCAGCTATGGTAATGGGAGAGGGGAAGATAGACCTTGTTATAGTTGGATGTGATAGAGTGGCAGCCAATGGAGATACTGCAAACAAAATTGGAACATATGGAGTAGCATTATTAGCTAAGGCTCACAATATTCCATTTTATATTGCAGGACCCTTGTCAACTATTGATTTAGATGCAACAACTAAAGAGGAAATCCCAATAGAAGAAAGAGGAGCAGAGGAAATTATAAATGGATTTGGGAAACAAACAGCACCTTCGGGTATTAAAGTTTATAATCCAGCATTTGATGTTACTCCTCATGATTTGATTGCTGGAATAATTACAGAAAAAGGTATAGCAAGACCGCCTTATAATATTAGTTTAAAGAAATTATTTGAAAAATAGGTGATTATATGTTGATGAAAAGTCAAAGGGAACAATTAGTAGAATACGGGAAAAAATTAATTACATCTGGTTTAACTAAAGGTACTGGTGGTAATTTAAGTATATTTGATAGAGAACAAAAATTAATTGCCATAACTCCAAGTGGAATCGACTATTTTAATATTAAATCAGAAGATATAGTCATTATGGATATAAATGGTCAGCAGATAGATGGAAATAAAACTCCATCATCTGAATTTGAAATGCATAGAATATTCTATGAGAAAAGAACAGATATAGATGCTATTATACACACACATACCATATATGCAACAACTATATCATGTTTAAGATGGAAGTTACCTGCAGTTCATTATATGATTGCATTAGCTGGAAAAGATGTTAGATGTGCAGAATATGCTACCTTCGGTACTAAGGAATTAGCAGAAAATGCATTTGAAGCTATGAAAGACAGAAAAGCAGTTTTATTAGCAAATCACGGACTTTTAGCAGGGGCAAATAATTTAGAAAATGCTTTTAATATTACAGAAGAAATAGAATACTGTGCAGAACTATATTATAGAACCAAGTCTATAGGAGAACCTATAATATTACCAGATGAAGAAATGGGCTTAATGTCAGAAAAGTTTAAGATCTATGGTCAAAGAAAATAATAATAGATTTTATTAAATAAAAGCTAAATATTAAATAATTATTTTAAGAACCAACCATATGAAGTTTAGAAAGCTTCATGGTTGGTTTTTATATTGTAAAGGATTGAGTTATAAAAAAAATCAATATTAAGCTTATATTGTATAGATAATGTAAATTTAACTTTTTTATATAAGTTTGCTAAAATATAAACTATATAAAAAATATGTCGAAATTAGTCAAATTTAATAAATTACACTGGTAGAAGGTTGTGGGGGAAGTGAAGAAGTGAGTGATAAATCTGAAGGATTTAGTCCATTTTTAAAGGTGGAAAATATAACAAAAAGTTTTGGCAATATAGAAGCCCTTAAAGGAGTTAATTTGGAGAGCTATTTAGGGGAAGTTTTGGCTATTGTAGGAGATAATGGGGCGGGAAAGTCTACCCTCATTAAAATTATTTCTGGAGTATTTATACAAGACTGTGGGGAAATATGGATAGATGGAGAAAAACAAGATAATTTAAGTCCTAAAATTTGTTTAGACAAAGGGATTTCAACAGTTTATCAAGACTTAGCATTGGTAGATACTCGAGATGCAGCTTATAATATTTTCCTTGGCAGAGAACCAATGAAAGGTTTATTTATTGATAAGAAGAAAATATATACTGAATCCAAACAGTTGATTGAAGACTTAGAAGTCCATATACCTAGTGTAAAAATTCCTGTAGGAAATTTAAGTGGCGGACAGAGGCAAGGAGTAGCTGTTGCTAGGGCTATTCATCAAGGAGGAAAGTTATTAATTTTTGATGAGCCAACGGCAGCCATGGGTTTAGTAGAATCTTCAAGAGTGCTAAGACTAATTAAAAGACTTGCAGAAGATGGCTATGGAGTAATTATAATCAGTCATAATTTACAGCAGGTATTTGAAATTGCACATAAGATATGTGTAATGCGTCAAGGCAGAATTGTAGATATTGTTAAAACTGATGAATTAAATATGAATGATGTTGTTTCAATGATTACTGGTGCAATAGGCATTTAATAAAGGAGAAGGGTTATGGATAAAGATTTTAAAATTGCATTACAACCACATATGTATAGGCTTTTGTTACTTTTCACTCTATTTCTTATGATAATTATTCTTAGCTTTATATCTTCACATTTTTTAACATTTAATAATATAAAAAATATATTGGATCAAGCGTCCCTATATATTATTTTATCCATAGGAATGACATTTGTAATTTGTTCTGGAGGAATTGATTTATCAATTGGCTCTGTAATTGCATTGAGTTCAGTTGTATCAGCCTTTGCCATGAAGGCTGATTTTAATGTATTTATTGCCATTATCATGGGACTAGCAGCTGCTATGGGTGCAGGAGTCTTCAATGGGTATATGGTTTCTTTTTTAAAGATAAATCCTTTTATTACTACACTAAGCACTATGTCTATAATTAGGGGAGCAACATTAGTGATTACAAAGGGTAGACCTATCTATGGATTTCCTAAATCATTTACCTATTTAGGTAGTGGTACTATTGGGTTTTTCAATTGTCCAATTATTATAGCCTTTCTTGTTACTTTAATAGGAATAATTCTTTTAGGAAAAACACGATTTGGAAATTATTCTATTTCTATGGGTTGTAATGAAGAAGCATTGAGAAGGAATGGAGTTAATACAGGTAAATATAAAACACTGATATATATATTATGTGGATTATGTTCAGGAATAGCTGGGCTTATTATTAGTGCTAGATTGAATACAGCAGAGCCTTTGGCAGGAATGGGATATGAAATGGATGCTATTGCTGCTGTTGTACTTGGTGGAACTGATATGCAAGGGGGGCGAGGAAGTGTAGTTGATACCTTTATTGCTTGCCTTATCTTGGGAGTAATAAATAATGGTTTGAGAATTTTGGCTATTTCATCTAATTACCAGCAATTATTAACAGGAATTATCATTTTAATAACAGTGGCATTATCAGAATATAAGCAGAGGAAAAGAATTAAGATGGAATAGAATAAATAAAAAGGAGATAGTGATATGGAACGAAAAAAGAGGGTACTTTCACTTGGAGCATTAGCTATGGATGTAATAATAGAAACAAAACAAATGCCGAGAGAAGATGGATTTGGTTTTGTAGAGTCTGAAAAGCTTGTACCTGGAGGGAGTGCTGCTAATCTTTCTGTAGCTCTGGCTCATTTTGATGTAGATGCCTATCAAACAGGAAAAATTGGCGATGATAAGTATGGAGATGAATTTCGTAGAACATTAATAGAAGATGGTGTTGATGACAGATTTTTAGTTACTAAACCAATGGGTTCTACCTTACATACATTTATCATAACCCAAGGAGAAAAACATTGTATTTTTGCAAATTTAGGAGATTCAGTAACAAATTTGGAGCCAGAAGAACTTCCAGAAAATATTCTAGATGAAATAGATGTATTCTACACTGATATGTTTTCATCTCGTGCATCTATATATTTAGGAAGATTAGCTAAAAAGAAGGGCATACCTGTTGTATATAATATGCAATGTCCACCAAGCTTTATGGAGAAATGTGGTGTTGATATTAAGGAAATAGAAGAGATGATTGGACTTTCTACAATTTTTTCAAGTGGACGAGAAGGTTATTTTGAAATTACTGGAGAACATGAATATCAAAAGGGAATACAAAAATTTTATGATAAATATCATGTTCCCCATGGAGTTATATGTACAGTTGGAGATGAAGGTGCTCTATGGTTAGATAATGAGGATTTAATTCATATAGATGCTTACTCTGTAGAAGCAGTAGATACAACAGGTGCAGGAGATTCTTTCTTAGCAGGGTTGATTTATGCTTATTTTTGTGAAGGAATGAATAAAAAAGATTCCCTTAGATTTGCATCAGCATCAGCTGCCATAAAATGTATGCATAAAGGACCAAGATCAAAAGCTACAGTTGAAAAAGTAAAGCAGTTTATTAATTTTACAAGATGATTGTAGAATTGATATAAAGAATAAAAAAGGAGGACAAAATAATGTCAATAAAAAACGGATTTAAAAAATTAAGTTTATTAGGACTTATATTAATTATGTCTTTATCTTTAGGATTAACAGGTTGTTCCAATAATGATAAAGAGCCAGTTAATGTAGAAGAAGGAACATCTAAAGAAAAGGAAACAGAGGTACAAACTGAAGAGGTAAAAAACAGTGCTATGGAAGAAGCGGAACAAAAATTACTAGAAGCTCTAACACCATTACCAGATAAAGATACAGGTGTTAAGTTAGCTGCAATAGAAAGTACCCTTGCAAATTCATTTTGGATTACAATGCAAGAAGGTTATGAAGATGCTGCAAAGGAATATGGAGTATCTATAGATGTAATGGCAACTGAAACAGAAACAGATATAAATGGACAATTAGATATTATGAAAGTGCTTTTATCTAAAGATTACAATGCAATTGCTGTTTCTCCATTAACAGAACATAATTTAATCCCAGGTATTGTAGAAGCAAATAATAAGGGAACTAAAGTTGTGGCAGTAGGAAATGGAGTAAATGAAAAAGCATTAGAAGAAGCAAAAGGAAAGATTGAAGCCTATATTACTTCTGATTTTAAGCAACAAGGGAAAATGGGTGCTGAATTTATAATTGATAAAACAGGTGGTAAAGGTAAAGTAGCTGTTATTGAAGGTATCCCAGGTGCTACCCAAAGTGAAGCTAGAAAGAATGGAGCTATAGAAGCTTTTGAAGCTGCTGGAATGGAAGTATTGCCAGTACAAACGGCAAATTTTGACCGTCAGCAAGCATATGATTTAACAGCTGCACTTATTGATGCATATCCAGATATAGTAGGTATTGCCTGTGGAAATGATGTTATGGCTTTAGGTGCAGTAGAGGCATTAAAGGCAAAGAATATGAAAGATAAAGTAGTTGTTGCAGGTGTTGATTTTATAGAAGAAGCAAAGGTTTCTATTGAGAATGGAGAATTAGATGCTACTGTAGCAATGTCACCTTATTTATTTGGAAAAGCTGGTGTAATTACGGCTCTTAAGGCAATCCAAGGTCATGAATTTAAAGAATCTGTAGTTTGGACACCAATACAATTAATAAGTAAAGAAAATGTAGCTACTATGGAAGGTTGGAAATAATAAGGAGAAAGAGCAGATTTTATATAGGTGATAATCTTTAATTAAAATCTGCTTTTTTTATTATCCAGAAATCATTTAGGAGGAATATAATATGTATAATAAAATTTTAGGAGGACTTGTTGGTGCAGCAGCAGGGGATGCTATGGGTGCAGCTACTGAAGCTAGAACAAGGGAGCAGATTATAGAATATTTTGGACATGAGGTAACTGATTTTGAAATTCCACCTATGGATACTTTTGCTGCTGGCAGTAAAGCTGGACAAGTAACAGATGATTTTAGTTCGGCATATTTTATTGCTAAATATATAGTTGATGCAGGTGGCAATATAACAGAACAAGTTGTTAAAAATGCTTTAATAGAGTGGTCTAAACATTCTATGTTTTTCGATAGATTTGCTGGGCCTACTACTCGTTTAGCAATTTATGAGTTTGAAGGCAGGGAAGTTGATAAATCTGGAAAATCAAAATTAGCAACTCGTCAAGCAACTAATGGATCTGCTATGCGTATTTCCCCAATAGGGTTAATGAATCCAGGAAATTTAGATGCAGCTATTGATAATGCTGCCAAGGTAACTATGCTGACCCATGATAATTATCTTGCTATTTCAGGCGCTTGTGCCGTAGCAGCAGCAGTAAGCAAGGCTATGATGGATGATGCAGATGTATATAATGTGCTTCGGGCTGGATTATATGGTGCAGCAGAAGGGGAGAAAATCGGAAGAGAGATAGCACGTGATGCTGCAGGACCAAGTGTGGTAAAGCGAATGGAAGTGGCAATTGAAATAGGATTTGGAAAGGGAAGTTCCAAAGAAAAATCAATAGATATAGCTGAAAAGATTGGTACAGGCCTTCATGTTTCAGAAACCGTACCATCAGCATTTGGAATATTTGCTGCAAATAATGGTGATGCCATGGGAACAATTATTAATTGTGTTAATGCTGGATATGATACAGATACTCTTGCAACTATAGCAGGTGCAATTGCGGGCACTTTACGTGGATCTCAAGTATTTCCTAATCATTTTCTTCCTATACTGGAAGAAGTAAATGGGTTCCATATTAAGGGATTAGCCAAAGGAATAGAAAATATTTGTCATGTAAGACAGTCAATATGTTAGGAGGAAGTATGAATGTATAAAAAAATTCTAGGTATATTATTAGGGGCTGCTGTAGGAGATGCCATGGGTTCAGCTACAGAACTTAGATCTATTCGTCAAATTCAGGAAACTTTTAATGGTAAAGTAACAGATTTTCGTACGCCGCCTAATGATACAATAGCAAAAGGACGTAAGGCAGGTATGGTTACAGATGCATTTAGCATTCCCTATATATTGATTCAGTATAAATTGAGAACCAATGTAAGTTTTTCCACTGAAATGGCACAAGAAGCATTGATGGAGTGGGCTTCCAATGAAGAATGGTTTGAAAATTTTGCAGGTATGACTACTCGGAAAGTGATTAATCGATTGAAGGAAGACAGTAGTAAAGTAAGTGACTGGGCATATGCAGGGCATTTGGGCAATAAGCTTTTCAAGGGACATTATTATGCACTGTCAAGTAATGGTGCAGCAACTAAAGCTTTTCCAATGGGATTGTTTAATCCAGGGGATTTAGATAAGGCTATTGATGATACTATAGCTGTAACCATGTCGTCCCATGATGATAAATATAGTATTTCAGGAGCTTGTGCCGTAGCAGCAGCAGTAAGCAAAGCTATGGAGGAAGAAGTTAATGTATATGATATAGTTCAGGCTGGTTTATATGGTGCAAAAATTGGAGAGGAAAGGGGAGCCAAAATTGGACTTCATTACCCAGGACCTTCTGTACAAAAACGAATGGATATGGCTGTGAACATAGCAGTTAAAGAGGGAAATACAGATATAATAATGAAGAAATTGGCAGATATTATAGGTAGTGGACCAGCGATTTCGGAAACAGTTCCTTCTGCCTTTGGTCTATTTATAGCTAATAATGGCAATACTATGGAATCTATTTTTGGTGGAGTCAATATAGGAGATGAGACAAGTGCTATTGCAAGTATTTCTGGTGCACTTGGAGGAGCATATAATGGAGTGGACTCTATTACTGAAGGATATCAAGAAGTTATAGAAGAAAAAAATAGAATGAATTTATCTGATATAAGTGAGAAAATTTATAGACGTATTTGTAAATAATTATATTTATTAATTAGTATTAACTTTAGATATAAAACCTATTAAGATGGTTCCTCCTTTTAAGAACCATCTTAACTTCTTTTATATTAAAAAAGATTCCAAGGATATTCATCATAGGGCATAGAAGTAAAATCCATATATTGTTTTTCCTTAGGATGATTAAATCTTATTCTATACGCCCATAAGGCTATTTGTGTCCAACCTTTTTTCTTTACAAAGGTTTTATTATATTTATTATCTCCCCATATAGGGAAACCAGCATTAGATAGCTGAACTCTTATTTGATGATGGCGACCTGTTTTTAAAATAACTTTAATCAAACTCAGAGTGCCATATTCTTCTGTATCTTTAGATTCTAAGACCTTATATTCTAATATGGCTTCTTTAGCACCAGGAGTTTTTTCATCAACGACTTTACTCATATTTATAGTTCTTAGTTTCTTTAAATAATCTTTTAGTTCTCCCTCATTATTTTCAGGTTTACCACAAACTACTGTAAGATATTCTTTATACAATCTCCTAGATGAAACTTCTTTAGAAAGAAAGGAATTGGTTTTTTCATTTTTAGCATATACCATAACCCCTCCTACAGGTCGATCTAATCTGTGTATAAGACCAAGATAGGGTCGGTTTAATATGCTCATCATATTATCATCAGAAGTTTTGTCAGACTGACAAGGAACTTTTGGTGGCTTTTCTACAACTAATATATCTTTATCTTCAAAAATTATTTTAATATTCATTTTTTCCTCCATAAATTAGAAATATTGTAATCATATTGTAATCCTAATGTAACCATTTTAACACAAATTACTGATATTATAATTATAAGGGAAAAGGAGTGATAAAGAAATGAAAAAAATAAATAAGTATATGGTATTATCACTGGCGACTTGTATTTCATTGAGTCCATTGATGGCTAGGGCTAATAATTTAGAAGGAAAGGATATAATTCCAATATCAGCATCTATTGATAAAAATGATACTGAAGATAAAATAGTAGCAGATTATATAAAGTATGAGGGAAAGATAGTTGAAGTAAATGATAATGGAAAAAATTTATCTGTATTAGTTAAAGATAAGGAAGATGAGCCATATAATGGAATGTTATTCCATATTAATGAAGATGTAATTCTTTTAAACAATAAATCTAAAGAATTTATAACAAAAGATACACTTAAAAAGGGTATGAAAGTTTCAGCATACTATCATAAGAATACCATAATGGCAATGAGTATGCCGCCACAATTAGGTCCAGATATTATTGTGATAGATGAGAGTGAAGAACCAATATTTACTCATGTTTCAGGATTTAATAAAGAGTTTATAAGCTCTGATGGTATGCTAAAAATAAATCCATCTGAAAATACAGTTATAGTTGATAAAGATGGAAAGAAAATAGAAAAAGAAAATATAATAAATAGAGATTTAATTGTTTTTTATACTATATCAACAAAGAGTATTCCAGCACAAACAACACCAGAAAAAATAATTGTAATGGAAAGGAAAAAGGAAGAAAAGAAAAATCCAGAGATTACAGTTTTAGATAAAATAATTATAAATAATAAGGAAATTACTTTAAATAAAAAAGTATATAAAAATAATAAAGATGTAATTATGATTCCACTTAGACAAATATCTGAAACTTTAGGGTATGAGATAAAGTGGAATGGTGAAACAAAAACGGCAGAATTAATAAAGGGTGCACAATGGACTTCTGTAACTATTGGACAAGATAATTATAATTTTGCTAAAATGATGGTAAAATTAGGAACAGCACCAGAAATGAAGGATTTTACTACCTATGTACCTCTAAACTTTTTGGAGGAAATATTAAAGGTAGAAGTAGAAATAACAGAAAATGGAGTTATTAATATAGGAAAATAGAATAGACTTCCTCCTGAAATCAAGGACTATATACTTTAATATAGTCCTTGATTTTTATTTTTATCCCTAAATGTCACTTATTGCCAATTTTTATAAGTATTGCTATAATAGTTCACATAAAGACATATTTTAGGAGGATAAATATTGAAAATAAATCCTGTAAGATTTAAATTGGTATTATTGATTTTTATTACATTAATTCCGTTATCAATATTAAACATCATAGATATAAGAAAAGATTTGGAAATAAATATGCAGGCAGAATTAGAAGCGAATCAGGAATATGCAGAAGTAATTAATACCTTATTTATGAATTTTTTAGAAAGAACTTGGTCAAATCAGTATGTAATTGGAAAGGCTCTAATTTCACAACCTAATCAGAGAATTCAGTGCCTGAGTAAATATCTTAATGATACATCTTTAGAAAATCAACTTTTCAAGATGAATTATTATTGGGCTACTCCTGAAGGTATTATGGATATAAGTTCAAAAGAAGAAGAACTATTAATAGATATAAAAGATAGGAGTATCTATCAAGAGATCATTAATGGAAAAGAAAAGGTAATAGGAAATTTAGAGCGTAGCACTATTAGTGGGGAATTGATAATTCCTATTGCAAGAGGAATCTTAGTTGATGGAGAATTAAAGGGTATAGTTATCAATACAATAAAAGCTAATGATATTAAACATATTCTTCCCATAAATAGAATAGTGGCAGGAAGTATATTTGGATTAGTAGACAAAGATGCAAATATAGTATACCGTAGTGGAGATAGTATATTAATTCCAAAAATAGAAGTAGCCAGTGAAGACTCTCCTACAAGAAAAGCATTAAGAGGAGAAATTATAAAGACTTATTCTCGATACTCTCAATCTGATGGAATAGAACGATTGGGAGTTGATTGTCCTATTAAGGAAATTGGTTGGGTCAGTTTTGTAGCTACACCTGTGGAAAAGGTGTTAGCAAATGGAAGGTATTCATCCATAAGAAATTTAACAGTATTTACTTTGATTTACATAATATCTTTTGCCATAGCAATATTAATGTCTAGTAATTTTATTCAATCAATTGAGAAATTAAAATTAGCAGCTCATAAAGTTAAGACTGGAGATTTAAATGTAAAAACAGGAATTAATGAAGAGGATGTTTTTGGTGATGTTGGGCAAGCTTTCGATAAAATGGTAGAGGCTCTCAATCAGAAGGCAATAGAAACAGAAGAATATAATCAATTGAAGTCTAATTTTTTAGCCACAATATCCCATGAATTTAAGACTCCTTTAAATATTATACTGGGGAGCATACAATTATTAGAAAATACAGATATGAATGATTTAGAAGAGTTTAAAAGATTATTTAATAAATATATTGGGATTCAGAAACAAAATAGTTATAGGTTACTAAGATTAATTAGCAATTTTATAGATATAACTAAAATTGAGAGTAGCAATGTCAAGATTAAATTAAGAAATAATGATATTGTGAAAGTTATTGAAGATATAACAATGTCCATTGTAGAATATACGAAGATGAAGGATATTAGTATCATATTTGATACGGATGTAGAAGAAAAGATAATTGCCTTTGATATGGATATGATGGAGAGAATTATGTTGAATTTATTATCAAATGCAATTAAATTTACAGAAAAGGGAGGGGAAATTCAAGTCAACATTTATGTTGAGGAAGAAAAAGTTATTATTTCTGTTAAAGATAATGGAATAGGAATTCCTCAAGATAAATTAGAAATGATTTTTGACAGATTTGCCCAAGTAGAAAATCCTCTTAGGAGAGGAGTAGAAGGCTCAGGAATTGGATTATCTTTAGTTAAATCCTTGGTAGAATTACATGAAGGTTCTATATCAGTGCATAGTGAACTTGGCAAGGGAAGTGAGTTTATAATGGAATTACCAGATAGAGTTATTGATGATAATAGTATGGAAGGATATAGGGAGGAAGGATGTTATTCAGAAAAGATACATGTGGAATTTTCCGATATCTATGTGGTAAAATAAGATGTAGATAACATTATTATATAAACAGGAAGTGATTAGATTGTATTCAGAGTACTCAATGAAAGTAATAGAGCATTTTATGAGTCCAAGAAATGTAGGAAGCATGAGAGATCCTGATGGGGAAGGAACCTTTGGTGATTTAAAATGTGGTGATTCCTTAACTATTTATATTAAGGTAAGGGATAATATAATAACAGATATTAGTTTTTTAGTATTTGGGTGTACTGCTTCTATAGCAACAAGTAGTATGATAACAGAAATGGCAAAGGGAAAGACCATAGAAGAAGCCTTAGCTATTACGGAAAAAGAATTAATAGATGCCTTAGATGGTTTGCCACAAAGCAAAATTCACTGCTCAGTTCTTGGAGTTAAAGGATTAAGAGCTGCAATAGAAGATTATTTGAAGAAAAAGCAATAAGATTAATTAAAATAAGTTTTATCTATATTAAAACATCTATCATTGATAAAAACAATTGGTAGATGTTTTTTTTACATGGTAGACTTTAAAGTGTATGTAACTTTATAAAAGGAGTGTGTGAAATATGAGACCATCAATAATGGAAGAAGTTGAAGGATTAAGAGGTGTAAACTCAGTTAAAATCAAAGAAGCACATGAGTCTGGGAAAAAAGTTGTAGGAATGTATTGTGTATTTTCACCTTCAGAAATAGCATTAGCAGCAGATGCAATACCTGTAACATTATGTGGTACAACTCAAGCACCTATAGAAGATGCAGAAAAAGAACTGCCAAGAAATCTATGTCCACTTATAAAATCCAGCTACGGATTTGCCATTACAGATAAATGCCCATATTTCTTTTTCTCAGATGCACTTTTAGCAGAAACTACTTGTGATGGGAAGAAAAAAATGTACGAATTGATGGGAAAAATAAAACCAATGCATATAATGAATTTACCACAAACGGCAAATGATAAAGATTCATTAGATTTATGGAAAAAGGAAATGATTAAGTTTAAGAATTTTTTAGAAGAACAATTTGAAGTAGAAATAACAGATGAAAAATTAAGAGATGCTATTAAGCTTATGAATAAAGAAAGAGACGCAATGAAAAGATTACATAAATTAAATGCTCATAAGCCAGCTCCTTTATCAGGAATGGATATGATGTTAGCTCAATGGTTAAAAGGCTTTAATGTAAATAAGGAATCGGGAATAGATTTAATAGAAAGATTAATAGCTGAAATAGAAGAGCGTATGGAAAAAGGCATATATGCCTTTGATGAAACAGCACCCAGAATACTACTTACAGGTTGTCCAATAGGTTCTGGATCGGAAAAAGTACTTAAGGCATTAGAAGAAGCAGGTGCATCAGTAGTGGCTCTAGAAAATTGTACTGGATACAAGGGATTAGATGTTATGGTAGATGAAGAAAAAGATCCTATAACTGCATTGGCAGAAAAATATCTTTCTACACCTTGTTCATGTATGACGAATAATAATGGAAGATTAGACTTAATAGAAAGATTAGCTAAAGAATATGATGTAGATGGAGTAGTAGATTTGACTTGGCAAGCATGTCACACCTATAATATAGAATCATTTACAGTTAAGAAATTTGTTCAAGAAGAATTAAAATTACCCTTTATTCAAATAGAAACTGATTACTCAGATTCAGATACTGGACAAGTAAAGGTAAGGGTAGAAGCTTTTTTAGAAACAATAGAGAAACCAGCAACTGCAAAATAGTAAAGGATGATAAAAAATGCATTATATTGGTATAGACATAGGTTCCACGGCTGCAAAGGTTTCCGTATTTAATGATATTGATCTAATGGAGAACTTTACTATGCCTACAGGATGGAGCAGCATAGAAACCTCAAAGGAAATTAAAGAAAGGTTAGAGAAAAGTAATATAGAAATAGATAAATCAAAGGTTATAGCCACAGGATATGGTAGAATTTCCGTACCCTATGCAGATAAAACCATTACAGAAATTACTTGCCATGGCAAAGGAACTCACTATTTATTAGGTAAAGATTGCACAGTTATAGATATAGGTGGACAAGATACTAAGATAATTACCTTAGAAAAAGGGAAAGTATCTAATTTTACCATGAATGATAAATGTGCAGCAGGAACGGGAAGATTTTTAGAACTAATGGCAAATACTTTGGGAGTCAGTATAGACGAATTGGGAAGAATGGCATTGTCTGGAGAAGATATAAATATTACCAGCATGTGTACAGTATTTGCTGAGTCAGAAGTAATAAGTCTTATAGGTTCTGGAACTAAAAGAGAAAGTATAGCAAGAGGTATAGTAAATTCAATTACAGGAAGAGTATATGCACTTTTACACAAACATGGTGCTACTGATACTGTATTTTTAACAGGAGGACTATGTGAGGTAGAATCTTTTACCCATTTGCTTTCAGAGAAGCTAGGGGTAAAAGTACAAACAAGTCCATTGGCAAGATATGCAGGATCTATAGGAGCTGCCCTATTATCTAAAGATATATAAATAACAAAGGAACAGGTTTTCCGTTTCAAATTGGAACGGAAAACCTGTTCCTTTATATAAGTAAAAACAATATAAAGAAATATATAATAGATAATATTAATGGATTTTAAAATAGTGTCGATATATATATTAAGGTTGGTTAAAATAATAACAAGGGGGACTATAAAAGATGAAAGAAGAGGTAGTTAGACCTGAAGACAATAAAAGAGTAAAAAGACAAAAAAGCATTAAGACAAAGCTAATTATACTTTTATTGTCCATATCTGTAATTCCCATAGTATTATTAGGTATTTTGTCATATCAAACATCCTTTAATATCCTATATAATAAGCTCAAGGTTACATCTTTGCAAAATATAGAGCAGGTTCAAAATTCTATAGATTTTTCTTTTGGACGATTTGAATCAATTGTTAATATATTTGTAGAAGATAAATTATTTAAAGATGTTTATTTGAATAGAGAGTTTACAGATGAAGTTTTTGAAAGATTAGGATATGCACAGAAATCAGATCCTGCCATTCTTGGAGCATATATTGGGTTAGAGAACAAACAGACTATATTATATCCAGAAACTCAATTAGCACCAGATTATGATCCTACAGATAGGGATTGGTATAAAGATGCAGTAGCAAATAAAGGAAAATTAACTTATTCAGACCCATATATAGATGCCTTTACAGGAAAAGATATAATTACTATTTCTAAGACTGTAGAGATAGACGGAGAGATTATTGGAGCAGTTGCCATAGATATAGCATTAGAGGATTTATCTAATATATTATCATCTATAAAGATAGGAGAAAATGGATATCTTCATGTCATTGATTCAAGAGGTATAACAGTAGCTCATCCAGATTCAGAGGAATTACGTGGTGAGTCTGCTAAAGAAATGCCATGGTGGGATGATGTTTCTGGGGAAGAAATGAATTTTAATGTATATGAGATAAATGGTAAAAAAGAGTATATTGGTCATACTACGGATACAAAAAGAGGTTGGAAAATAGTAGTTGATTTAAATGAAAAAGAACTATTGGATGATACAAATAAGATAAGATTGACCAATGGAATTATGGTAATTATTATAGCAACTATTGCTGTAGTTATAGCATTATTTGTAGTAAGATGGATAAATAAGAATATTAATAAATTATTATATGGCTTCCAAAAAGTATCAGAGGGGGATTTATTATTTCGTACTGATATAGATACAGGAGATGAATTTGAAGATTTAAGCAACGGGTTTAATGATATGATAAATACTATTAGAAACTTAGTAAGGGATATAGGAGAATCTTCAAATATTATATTAAGTACATCGGATGTAATGAGTACATCTGCCAATGAGGCTTCTATAGCCATAGATGAAATAAGTATAACCATAGATCAAGTAGCACAGGGGACAGTATCTCAGGCAGAAGATATTAATGATGGAGTAGAAGGAGTAAATAAATTAGCAAAGGAAATTGAAAATATTGAAGAGTTAGCCAATAATATGAATACAATATCATTAGAAACAAATGAATTGAGTCAAGATGGATTAAAGCAGATGAATAAATTAATAGGAAAAACTGAAGAAGCAAATAATAAAGCTAAGGATATGTCAGTAGCCATAGGGGAAATGAATGGAGTAACTGCAGAGATAGGACTTATAACAGATACTATAAATGAAATATCTGCTCAAACCAATTTATTAGCATTAAATGCAGCCATAGAGGCAGCTAGGGCTGGAGAGGCAGGAAGAGGTTTTTCAGTAGTTGCTGATGAGATAAGAAAGTTAGCTGAGCAATCTGGAGACGCTACATATCAGATTCAAGCTTTAATAGAGAAGATAAAGGAAGGTTCAAGATTAGTAGTAGAAACCATGGACGATACTCAAATGGTAGTTACTGAACAAACAGAATTTGTAAATGAAACAAGAGAAATATTTAATATGATTATGGAGTCTATAAACAAGTTAATGATAGGAATAGGGAAAATAAAGGATTCCATAGATCAAACAAATGAAAGTAAAGATAATATAGTAAATAGAATGTTAAATATATCTTCTATAGCTGAGGAAAGCTCTGCAAGTACAGAAGAAGTATCAGCATCGGCAGAGGAAATAAATGCAACTATGACAGAATTCAATGAAACAGCATTGCAATTAAAGGAGCTAGCAAGGGAATTAAAAGACAAATTAAATATATTTTCAATATAATACTATCCTTAACAACTTCATTTTGGTGTAGTCATCAAAAATGGAGTTGTTTTTCTTCTTGTATTTTTATGATAATACTAATATAATATAATATTATTAATTTTCTATTACGCTAAGGTAAAAAAGGGGATGATAATATGAATATAGAAAAAGATAGAATAAAAAAGTAAAACAAGGAGCTATAGCATCTCTACCAATAGTTATAGGATATTTTCCCATAGCCATGACTTTAGTTACTTATTTGCCAAGACTGATGCCCCTAATGCTGCTGAGTAATAGGAAAGTAAATAAACATATAAAACAATTTTTATTATATATACCTTATACTTCTTTGAGTATTCTAATAATAAGAGGAATAATAACTGCTGCAGATGGAGTAAAGATGGCAACTGTGGCAGGTGTTGGAATTGCAGCTATTATATCATATATAAAGGGGAATCTGGTTTTATCGGTTTTAGCAGGGATATTACTGTCATTTTTAACGATAAATACCCTAGTATAACATGAAACTGTTTACTATCTTTTATCAAGGGTATATCATTATCACCTAGAGAAAATAATAAATTTATATATTTGATAATTGAAGGGAGAACTCATATTATAGAGCAGAGGGCAATTTATATGGTACAGTTACATTAGATTAAGAGGAAGATAATAAGAGAAAGCAGAATAGCTAGGTAAAATTACCTAGTTTTCTTTATAGAAAAAATATATAATATAATTAATTGAAACTAAGGGGGAAAAATATGCAGACTTCTTTTGTAATACAGCAAGTTGTAGTTTTAGCCATATTAATGGCAATAGGGTATATAGCAACAAAGAAAAATATAATAAACGACACTATATCTAAGGGTATGACTCAAATTCTTACGGCAATAGCTTTACCTTCCCTTATAATTTCATCCTTTAATATGAGCTATTCTAATGATACATTAAAAGGAGTAGTATTAATATTTATATATTCCATAGGAATACACCTTCTTACTATATTAATAGCTAAACTCTTTTTTATAAAATATCCTAAAGGTAAAAATGAAGTGCTTAGATTTGGAACCATATTTCCTAATTCTGGATTTATGGGACTTCCTCTAATATTTGATTTATTTGGGCAAGAGGCAGTTCTATATGCATCTGTATTTATGATTCCTTACCATACTTTATTATGGACATATGGTGAAGGTATACTTTCAAAAGAAAGGACAGAATCTCCTATTAAAAAATTAGTAACTACTCCAGCATTAGTTGCTGTAGTCTTAGGTACAATATTATTTATATTAAAGATTCAATTGCCATATGTAATAAATAAGCCATTATCCATGTTTTCAGCACTTACTTCACCATTATCTATGTTAGTCTTAGGAGAGAAAATAACAAAATTAAAGTTTAAAGAAATAATAGGAGATAAAGATATATATTATGGTTGTTTTGTTAGGCTTTTAGTATCTCCCATTATATCATTAGCTGTACTAAAGGCTGTAAATGCACCGGAATTACTTACAAGTATTATAATTACTATGCAATCTTTGCCATCAGCTATACTCCTTGTAGTTCTAACTCAAAAGCATGATGGAGAAATAGAGTTTGCATCTAAATTTACCATAATAAGTCATATTGTATCTATAGCCACAATACCATTAATTTCAATGTTTTTATAATATAATACTAGATGTCTATTTTATATTTATATAATAAGGGGAGATTTTATGTTTATAGCTAGACAGCCTATTTTTAAAGGGAATTTAGATGTTTATGGCTATGAGTTATTATTTCGTTCGGATATACAGTCTAAAAGTTTTGACGGAGTATCATCAATGAGTGCAACTGCTACAGTAATTGGCGGATTATTTGAATCAGGAATGGATAGTATAGTGGAAGATAAATATGCATTTGTTAACTTCGATGAAAAGTTTATTTATTCCAATGCAATAGAATTAATAGATTCCCATAGACTTGTAGTGGAAATGCTGGAAGATGTTAAAGTAGATGAAAAGCTAATAGGACGGCTAAAAGACCTTAAGAAAAAGGGGTATAAAATAGCCCTTGATGATTTTGTTGAAGAATATAAAGAATATCCTTTAGTACCGATTGCAGATATTATTAAATTTGATTTAATAGTAACTCCATTAGAAGCCATTAAGAAAGATGTAAAACTGGCTCTTTCACAAAATAAAATTTTATTGGCAGAAAAGATTGAAACAAAGGAAGAGTTTTTAAGAGCTAAGGAAATGGGTTTCCATCTGTTTCAAGGATATTTCTTTAGTAAACCTAGCATTACTAGAAAAACTCCTAGCAAAAGTACATCTAAAGCTCAGTATTTTCGTATAATAAAGGAATTGAAAAAACAAGAAGTATCCTTTGATAATTTAGCAGAAATGATTCAGCAAGATGTAAATTTATCTTATAGACTTGTTCGTGCAGTGAGTTCTAGGGCTGGGGAAGATTTAATTCATTCAATAAAAAGAGCTTTAACTTATATGGGTACCAAGGAGATTGAAAGATGGTTAAATGTATTGATGCTTCAAGATGTAGGAAAGGAAAAGCCTAGAGAATTAATTAAACTATCTCTAATTCGTACAAGATTTGCAGAGTCAATTGCCTTATGTAGTGGATTTGGGAAAATAAAAGATGAAGCAGCTATGATGGGGTTATTTAGTGTAATTGATGCTATGTTAGATCAAACTATGTCTGAAGCATTAAAAGACATAGCTATTTCAGACTCTATATTGGAAGCATTGATTTACAATAGAGGAATTTTATATCCCATATATGAGTTAATGTTAGCATATGAAAAGGGTGATTGGGCACAAGCAATAGAAGTTTCAAGAGACATAAAGGTAGATGCAAGTATTTTATATCAAGAGTATATAGAGGCAATTCAATGGGCAAATAAGGTTTTAAAAGAGATAATGTAAATATTGTGATTTAAAGAGTAAGGAGATGAATAGTATGAAAATCATTAAAACAGCAATAGTTGTCGTTATAATTGTTTTAATATTTAATGCATTAGGTATGTTTAATGCTGAAACTAGCCAAAAAGTTGATAATGCAGTAGAGATGGGCAAGATAAAAATAGGTGAGTTTAAATATAAGGATAAACCAATAGTAGATATGTCATTAAAAGAGTTATCTTCTAATATTTCATCAGATATTAAATATTTAAAGGAAGAGGTAATTACTGATGATGGAGTTAAATTATCTGGCAAAGGATTGACTGTAACTATTAATCCTAAAAAAGATAAAATTCTCGTTGCTCAAGTTGATGCTACGGAAACCAAAGCCGTAGAGTCTATAGAAAAACTTCTCTATGATTTGACTAAAAAAGATATTAAAATTCCAGATGAATTTTTAAAGAAGACTAATCTTAATGTAGTTGTGGAAAAAATAGATGGAGAGTATAATGTGAAGTTTAAATAAATTGCCACAGGAGACGGTCAATACCACTTTAGCCATTGCAGTAGTAGCACCTTTAATTGGTACAGCTATAGCTACATATGTATAAAGGTTCATATAAAGAAATAATTCAAGAAATTATGTCTAAAGGAATTGGAATTTATAAAAAACTAGGTGAAATTCACCTAGTTTTTTTACTGATTAATATGCAGTCCAACCAGCATCGGCTACAATAGTAGCACCATTGATTAAGCTAGATTCATCTGAAGCTAAGAATAATGCTATATTTGCAATCTCCTCTGGAGATCCAGATCTTATATTATTTCCAGTACCAGACATAATTCTTTCTACCCCAAAGGTATTGGGTTTTTGATTTGAAGTTATTTCTGTATCTACTCCTCCAGGACATATAACATTACACCTAATTCCTTTATTAGCATACATGAATCCAATATTTTTCGATAGCCCTACAAGTCCAAATTTAGATGCAGTATAAGCAGCACCACCTCTAGCACCATTTAGTCCACCTATTGATGCAACATTAACTATATTTCCACTTTCAGCTTGAATCATAAAAGGAATTATTTTTCTAGCCAATTTCATAGGAGCTGTAAGATTTATATCTAATATATTTTCCCAAAGCTCATCAGATAAATCATGGACAGGTGTAAAGTTATCAAGATTTCCTGCATTATTAACTAAAACATCAATTCTTCCAAAGTTTTTAATTAT
Organism: Tissierella praeacuta DSM 18095; assembly: GCF_900128955.1. Lineage (GTDB taxonomy): Bacteria > Bacillota > Clostridia > Tissierellales > Tissierellaceae > Tissierella > Tissierella praeacuta. The sequence goes on along the minus strand of NZ_FQTY01000005.1, from coordinate 59,733 downwards.
ATAATCTACTAACTTGTCCATGTCTTCTTGCTTAGACACATCTCCTTCAAAAGGAATGATTATTCCATTATATCCAATAGTGGAATTTACAAGTTCTTCTAACTTATTTATTCTTCTAGCTACAGCAACCACCCTTGCACCTTCCTTAGCAAATAGCAAAGCTATTTCTTTGCCTATACCAGAACTAGCTCCTGTAACTAGAACAATTTTTTCATCTAATCTCATTTTTCACCTCCAAAATATTCTATATTTATTTTCTCCTATTTAGTATAGAAAAGTCAAGAACAATTTTGATTTACATATTTAAGGGGTATTTTATAGCAAATTAAAAAATATTAAAATTTACTGTAACTTTTTATCTTTTTATACGAATAATATATGAAAGACAATGGAGGACTCTAATGTTAGATGATAAAATTCTTTATAAAAGTTTTCTTGAAGGCAGTATAAGTTCCTTCGAAACCCTTGTGCTTAGACATAAGGATAATTTAATATATTTTATTTCTCGATATACTGGGGATATCTTTGCTGCTGAAGATATTGCACAGGATGTATTTGCCTATGTCTATGTTTACAAGGAAAAGTATAATTTTGACTATTCCTTTAAAACTTATATATATACATTAGGAAGAAATAAAGCCATAGATTATGTAAGAAAGCAATCAAAGCTAAAGGTAGTACCCTTTGAAAGAGATAATGAAATATTAGTAGATAAAGATAGTATAGAAGAAAAAATAATAAAAGATGAAGAAAAAAAGCTCCTTCTTGATAGTTTAAAAAAGTTGAAGCCTGATTATGAAAATGCTATTTATTTGGCTGACTTTGAAGAATTATCTTATGGAGAAATATCAAAAATTCTAGGAAAAACCTTAGGACAGACAAAAGTATTAATCCATAGAGCTAGAAAAGCTCTCAAAGAAATATTTGAGAAAGGAGCAGAAAAAGATGAAAGCTAATAGGGAATTCCTAGAAGGGATATATAAGAAGGCAGAATTATTAGAGAAAGAAAAAATCAAGAAAAGTACAATCTATAAAAGATATGTAAAAATCTCATCTATGGCAGCAGCTATAGCTGTAATAGTTTCTTTAATATTATTTAGGGGACAAATTTCAATTCCAAAAGACTATAATGAAATTCCTCAAGTAGTGAGGATGTTTACCTTAAATGATCCGATGGTTAACTTCTATGAGGCAGATTATGTAGTTATAGGAGAAACTAAAAAGATTAATAAAAGTCAATATGTAAAAGAAGACAATTATATATATACAGATATTACCATAGGCGTTGATGAAATATTTTTAGGAGATATTCATAATGATGAAATTATACTTAGGATAAAGGGAGGGAAAGTAGAGAAGGAAAAGGTTTTTTCTCAAATGGAAGGTGAATTTAAGAAAGGAAAGAAATCTTTATTATTTCTTCAGAAAGAGAAGGGAATATATTATTTAGTAAATGGTGATGAAAGTCAATTTTTGGAAATAGAAAAAGATATTTTTATAGATAAGCAGGGGAATAAATATAATATGGACAATATAAAAGATAATATAGATAGGAGAGAAGTAAATTGAAAAAGGTATTTGGATTATTTTTGGCTATGATAATGATGGTTACATTTTTAGGAGGTTGTGCTACAAAAGAAAATGGAAGTAAGGTAGTAGATTTAAAGGAAGTACATGTTGCAGTTAAGGAAGCCCTTGGTGAAGATTATTATCCAGATAGAGAATTGACTACAGAAGAAATAATGAATTTTACAGGGATAAAAGCAGAAGATATGGAAACTTTTATAGCAGAATCACCAATGATAAATGTCAGTGTAGATACTTTTATAGCAATTAAGGCAAAGGAAGGGAAGGGAGATATTATAGAGGAAGGTCTAGAGAAATACAGAAAATATCTTATAGAAGATTCCTTCCAATATCCTATGAATATTGCTAAGGTAAATTCCTCTAAAATAGTAAGACATGGAGATTATCTTTTCTTTCTAATGCTTGGGAAATATGATGATAGAGAAGAAGCTACAGATGAAGAAAGACTAGAATTTGCTAAGGCAGAAATACAGAAGGTAGAAGATGTCATCAATAAATTTTTTGAATAAATTATAATCTAGTCTGGTTTTATCAGGCTAGATATTTTTTAATGGAGGAAACTATGGTTTTTAGTAGTATATTATTTTTATTTTATTTTTTACCAGTTGTTTTAACTATATATTTTATATCACCTAAAAAATATAGGAATTTTATTTTGTTTTTATCAAGCCTTCTATTTTATAGTTGGGGAGAGCCTAAGTATATATGGATTATGCTTTTTTCAACAATCCTTGATTATACCTGTGGTAGATTAGTTTACCGTTACAAGGATAATAAAGATGTAAATAAAGCAAGGTTATGGTTGGGAGTATCTATATTTACTAATTTAGGGTTATTAGGATTTTTTAAATACTCTGATTTTTTTATATCTAATATAAATAATATTTTTGGCTTTAATATCTCTCTGTTGAACCTTACTTTACCCATAGGAATATCCTTTTATACTTTTCAAACCATGTCCTATACAATAGATGTTTATAGGGGTGATACAAAGGTACAAAATAATATTATTTCCTTTGGTACCTATGTAACTTTATTTCCACAACTTATAGCAGGGCCCATTGTTAGATACCAAACTGTAGCAGAAGAAATAAATAATAGGATAGAGTCCTATGATTTGTTTAGTGAAGGTATAAAGAGGTTTATTTTAGGATTAGGAAAAAAAGTTTTACTAGCTAATAATATAGGGCTTCTTTGGAAGAACATATCTAGCTTAAATACATGGGATATTTCAGTACTAACTGCTTGGCTTGGTATATTGGGCTTTAGTTTTCAAATATACTTTGATTTCTCTGGATATTCAGACATGGCTATTGGTCTTGGGAAGATATTTGGATTTAACTTTTTAGAAAATTTTAATTATCCCTATATGTCTAAAAGCATTACGGAGTTTTGGAGGAGATGGCATATATCCTTAGGTACGTGGTTTAGAGAATATTTATATATTCCCTTAGGGGGCAATAGAAAAGGAAGGGTTAAGCATATTAGAAATATATTAATAGTTTGGATTTTAACTGGAATATGGCATGGTGCCAGTTGGAATTTTGCTTTATGGGGATTATTCTTTGGAGTTACATTAATTATAGAAAAGTTGTTCCTTCTCAATTTATTGGAAAAGCTACCTCATTATCTTACAAGAATTTATACTTTATCTTTAGTCCTTATGTCTTGGGTAATATTTGCTTTTGACTCAATAAAAGATGGACTAAATTATATTAAAATCTTATTTGGATTTGGAAACAATCCTATTTTTAATCATACATCTTTATATTTGCTATATACAAATATATTATTATTTCTAATCCTTATAATTGGCTCAACAGATATACCTAAAAGACTGTGGAAATATATGAGTAATAGATTTAATAATAAATCATGGATTATAGAAAATATATTTTTATTATTAGTATTAGGATTATCAATAGCCTATTTAGTAGATCAATCCTATAATCCATTTTTATATTTTCGTTTTTAGGAGGATATATATGAAAGAAAAGATAAGGGTTATAATATTTACTACATTAATACTATGTTTATCCATAAGCAATATCTTATCACCTAAAAGGGTGTTTTCAAGTAAGGAAAATAGATATCTTCAAGAGTTTCCAAAGATTAGTTTAGATAATATAATATCTGGTAAGTTTAGTAAGGATTTTGAAACCTATACAACAGACCAATTTATCTATAGGGATAACTGGATAGGATTAAAAACAATTGCAGATTTGTCCCTATTAAAGAAAGATAATGGGAGAGTCTATTTTGGAAAAGAAGATTATTTATTTGATATGGATAAAAAGGCAGATAAGGGACAATTAGATAAGAATATACAAAATATCAATATGTTTTTAGATAAAATGAATAAACATAATATTCCTGTTACTTCTCTATTAGTACCTAGTAAGTCTACGGTTTTAAATCATCAATTGCCTTTATATGCACCTGTAATTGATGAAAGCCATATTGTAGATAAATTAGAATCTTCATTTAATGAGAAAATGGAAATAATAAATTTAGTAAAGGTTCTAAGTGAAAAATCTAATGAAGATATATATTATAGGACTGATCACCATTGGACTACTAAAGGAGCCTTTTATTCTTATGAATATTATATGGAAGTAATCGGAGAAAATTCGTTAAAAGAAGAGGATTTTATAATAAGAACAGTATCAAACCAATTTTTTGGAACTAATTATAGAAAAGCCAATTTTTATTTAGGAAAACCAGATGATATATATATTTATGAGCCAAAAGATAATGTAAAGTATAATATTAAAATTAATAATAAAGAAGAAGTTCATAGCCTTTATGATGAAAACTATTTAAATAAAACCGATAAGTATTCTTATTTCTTAGGTGGAGATAAATCATTAATAGAAATAGAAACATCAGTGAAAAATAAAAAGACTTTACTGGTAATTAAAGATTCTTTTGCAAATAGCTTTGTTCCATTTCTTACCAATCATTATGAAAAAATAGTAGTTATAGATCCTAGATATTTTAATATGGAAATAGAAGGATTTGTTAAGGAAAAAGAAATTGATGAAGTATTATTTTTATTTAATATAAAAAACCTTTATTCAATCTATTAAATTAGATTATACTACAATCAACTTATATAGAAATAATCAATTTGATTCAGATATAAAGTAATTATACAATAGCTATAGATTTGAAAGTATTTTTAAATCAACAAATATATTAGGAGGATTAAAATGAGGAATAGAAAATGGTTAATACTATTACTTGCATTAGTTATTTTATCATCAACAGCTTGTGGAAATAAGAAAACAATAGAAGAACCATCATCTTCAGATACATCTAAAGATGTAGCACAAGAACCAGCAGTTCCACAAAAAGTAGATGGTGGAATCTTTATGCTTGGAATTGGTAGTGACCCAAATGTAATGAATCCATTATATGCAGGGGATAGGGTTACAATGACAATAAACAATGCAATATTTTCACCTTTATACGTTATTGACGAAGAAGGCACACATTTTTACTTGGCTGAAAGTATAACCCCTTCAGAAGATTATTTGACTTATACTTTAAAGTTAAAATCAGGTCTTAAATGGCATGATGGAGAAGATTTAAATGCTGATGATATTGTATTTACAATTAACTCTATTACAGATGAAAAGCAAAGGGCAAATGCAAGAGGCTCTTTTATAATAGATGGGAAACCTGTAGAACCTAAGAAAATAGATGATTTAACAGTAGAAATTATACTACCAAAGGTTTCTGTTCCATTTATAGATGTTTTAGGTGAACTTCGTCCAATTCCTGAGCATATATTTAAGGGAGAGGAAGATTTAGCAAAGAGTACAAAAAATTTAGAGCCAATAGGTTCAGGACCATTTAAGTTTAAGGAAATGAAAAGTGGTGAAAAAGTAGAATTAGTTAGATTTGATGAATACTTTGATGGAAAAGCAAACCTTGAATCAATAGTATTTAGAGTAATAGCTGATCCAAATGCAGCAAATACAGCATTATTAAACGGTGAATTATCTGCTAGATATATAACTACTGCAGATGTAGATAAATTCAAGGCAGATGAAAATTTCAATGTAGTTCTTTATAAAGAAGGTATGCTAAATAATATGGTATTTAGATTAACTAATAAAAGTTTACAAAACAAAGATGTAAGAAAAGCAATAGCTTATGGAATAAATAAAGATGAGTTGATAACAGGGGTTTATAAATCAGCAGAATACGCCGAAAAGGCATACTCAGTATTTGTACCAAGTACGCAATTTTACACAGATGATGTAGAAAAATATGATTATAATGTAGAAAGAGCAAAAGAACTGCTTAAAAATGCAGGAGTTGAAAATCTAAAATTAAGATTAGCATATATTAATTCAAGTAAAGAAAATGAAGGATTTGCTCTTATTATGCAACAACAATTAAAAGAAATTGGGATTGAATTAGAACTTTTACCAATGGAAAGAGGAGCATTTTATGATAAATTACTGGATGCTTCTAATACAGATTTTGATTTAGCATTTAATGGTTATGTGATGGGTGTAGAACCAAATGGATATAAGCCATTATTTAAAGAAAAGGATTATAATAACTTTATGGGTTATGTAAATAAGGAGTTAGATAAAAAATGGGAAGAAGGAGTGATGGAAACAGATAAAGCTAAAAGAGCAGAAATCTATGAAACCATTCAAAAACAATTAATAGAAGATATGGTAGTATATCCAATAGCTTATCCTAATTCAATTGTTGCTGTAAATAAAAAATATGGAGGAATAGAAGAAGCTAAACCAGCTCCAATCTTTATGTTTAGAGATTTATCTAAGCTTTATATTATGGAATAATTTAAATTAAACTCAAAAGTAAACTGAATTTCAGTTTACTTTTGTAATTATATTAGGAGGAATTTATGTGGTAAAAATGATTATAAAAAGAATGATTCAATCAATACCCATGATGATTGCCATATCTATAGTTTCATTTCTTCTTATAAAATTGGCACCAGGTGATCCAGTACAAGCTTATATAACTCCTGAAATGGGGCCAGTTCAAATAGAAAGTATAAGGGAAAGTATGGGACTTAATAGTCCTATACATATACAATATATAAAATGGTTAAAGTCTGCATTAAAGGGTGATTTAGGATACTCTTTAGTAAATCACAGACCTGTAGCAACACAAATAATTGAAAGACTTCCTGCAACACTAGGACTTATGGGAGCTTCTTTAGTGATTTCTATGATTTTGGGAGTTATAATGGGTCTTATTTCAGCGGCAAATCAAAATAAAATATTTGATAATATAGTTACTTTTACTTCTTATCTTGGTATCTCTATACCAAGTTTTTGGTTTGCAATGATGCTAGTATATGTACTATCTTTAAAATTAAAGCTTTTACCAAGTATAGGAATGAGAACCATAGGAGTACACAGCAATTGGGATTTAATAAGGCATGGTATAATGCCTACAATTGTTTTAAGTTTACAAAACATAGCTGTAATTACTAGGTACATTAGGTCAAGTACAATATCTCAGTTAAAAGAGGATTATGTAATAGTTGAATATGCATCAGGAGCTAGTAAAAGAGAAGTATTATATAAATACGTTTTAAAAAATGCAATTTTGCCTGTAATTACAATTTTAGGGATGTCTTTACCAGGATTGGTATCAGGAGCATTTATTACAGAATCTATCTTTGGATGGCCAGGCATGGGACAATTAGGGATAAAGTCAATATTTAGTTATGACTATCCACTTATAATGGCAATTACTATGTTTTCATCCTTTATATTGATTATAGGGAACTTAATATCAGATATATTATATGGCATTGTAGATCCAAGGATTAAGGAGTTGAATTAAAAATGAATAATAGATTAAAGGTAAATTTAAAATATCAGCTAAAACAAAATAAATTAGGAATTATAGCATTAATAATAATATCTATATTAATACTTACATCTATTTTCGCCTTTTTATCTACTTATGATCCCAATAAAATAGATGTAATGAATAGTTTAAGTTTCCCTAGTAAAGAGCATATATTTGGTACAGATGAAATGGGGAGAGATTATTTTGCTCGTTCATTATATGGGGGGAGAGTATCTCTTATAGTTGGATTTCTTTCTATGTTAATCTCCACAGTAATAGGAACTATAGTTGGAACCATTAGTGGTTACTTTGGAGGTAGAGTTGATAGTTTAATTATGAGGTGTATAGACATACTTATGAGTATACCTACATTTTTTCTGATACTCATATTAAATGCTTATTTAAAACCTGGAATCCAAAATATTATAATTATAATAGGACTATTCAGCTGGATGGGAATAGCAAGAATTGTCAGGGCAGAAACTTTAACAGTTAAGGAAAGAGAATATGTACTATATTCAAAGGTAATTGGAGAAAAACCTAATATCATTATACTAAAACATATTATACCAAATATCTTACCAACAGTCATAGTAGCATCAACTTTAAATATTGCAAATGCAATTTTGACTGAATCATCTCTATCCTTTTTAGGGTTAGGGGTACGCCAACCAGATTCATCTTGGGGCAGTATGCTTAAATATGCTCAAGGATATATTGGTGATGCACCATATTTAGCTTTATTTCCTGGCATATTGATATTGCTTACGGTACTTAGTTTTAACATTTTAGGAGATGTATTTAGAGTTGCATTTGAGCCTAAGGCAAATAGTGATTAGGTAATGAAAAGGAGAGATTTAACATGAAAGAGCCCTTATTAAGTTTAAATGATTTAGAGGTTTCTTTTTTTAATAATAGCGGTGAAATTAAAGTAGTTCGCAGAGTTTCATTTAATTTGGAAAAGGGAGAAGTACTTGGAGTAGTTGGGGAATCTGGAAGTGGAAAGTCAGTTACTTCTATGTCTATAATGAAATTACTTAAAGGAACAGGAAAAATTACAAATGGAGAAATTATTTACAAAGGAGAAAACCTAGTAAATAAGACAGAAAAGGAAATGATGAAAATTCGTGGCAATGATATAGCAATGATATTTCAAGACCCTATGACTTCACTTAATCCAGTCTTTACAGTGGGAACTCAAATATCCGATGTAATAAGAAGGCATCAAGGATTAAGTAAATCTGATGCTAAAAATAAAACTATAGAGATGTTAAGAATGGTGGGAATTCCTTCTCCAGAGGAAAGATATAACAACTATCCCCATGAGTTTAGTGGAGGTATGAGGCAAAGGGCTATTATTGCCATGGCATTAAGCTGTGAACCTGAGCTGCTTATAGCAGATGAACCTACTACAGCTTTAGACGTCACAATTCAAGTACAGATACTTAAATTATTAATGGATTTAAAGGAAAAGATGGATACTTCTATTATCTTGATAACTCACGATTTAGGAGTAGTAGCCAATACATGCTCTAGAGTAATAGTTATGTATGGAGGACTTATTATGGAGGAAGGAACTGTAGATGATATATTCCATAATCCAATGCATCCATATACAAAAGGATTACTTCAATCTTTACCAAAGAAAGACAGTAAAGGAAGACAAAGGCTTGTTCCCATAAAGGGGAATCCGCCAGATTTATCTAAAAAAATTAAAGGATGTCCTTTTGCACAACGTTGTCCTTATATGATGAATATATGTAAAGAACAACGACCTAAATACTATGGAGAAAAAAGCCATAAAGCCATGTGCTGGCTTTTAGATAAGGGAGATGAAAACTATGGAGAATAGAGAAAAAGAGAAGTTAATAGAAGTGAATAATTTAAAGAAGTATTTTCCAGTAAAAAGTTCATCTTTACTAAGGAAAGTTCAATATTTAAAGGCTGTTGATGATGTAAGCTTTTATATAAATGAAGGAGAAACATTGGGGATAGTAGGGGAATCTGGTTGTGGTAAATCTACTACAGGCAGAAGTATTATTAGACTTTTTGATATAACTGATGGTGAAATACTCTATAGAGGAAAGGATATAGCTAAATTAAAGGAGTCAGATTTAAGATTTTATAGAAGAAAAATGCAGGTAATATTTCAAGACCCCTATTCATCCCTTAATCCAACCTTAACTGTAAAGGATATAATCTCAGAGCCTTTAGATGTTTACCATATAGGTACTAAAAAGGAACGACAGGAGAAAACTTTAGAATTATTGGAAAAGGTAGGACTAGGAAAGAACCATCTAGATAGATACCCACATGAGTTCAGTGGGGGACAAAGGCAGAGAATAGGCATAGCAAGGGCATTATCTATTAATCCAGAATTTATATTATGTGATGAACCTATATCAGCCCTTGATGTATCTATTCAAGCACAAGTAGTTAATATGTTGGAGGACTTACAAAATGAAATGGGATTAACATATTTATTTATTGCCCATGATCTATCTATGGTAAGACATATCTCCCATAGAATAGGGGTAATGTATCTAGGAAAATTAATAGAAATAGGAAAGAGTGACGAAATCTATAACAATTCACTTCATCCTTATACTCAAGCCCTTTTATCATCAGCTCTTGAGCCTGATCCTAGAATAGTCAGAGAAAACTCAATCAAAGTATTAGAAGGGGATGTACCTAGCCCCCTTAATCCACCATTAGGCTGCAAGTTTGTTACTAGATGTAAATATGCTATGAAACAATGTTATGAAATAGAACCAGAGTTAATTGAGAAGGAAACGGGTCATATGGTGGCTTGTCATTTATCATAAAGGGATAAAAAAATAACAAATAATGATATATGGTTTAGCAATATAGGTATAGATATTAATTATAAAATATATTAAAATTTATATTTAGAGATAACCATATATTTTAAAATGACTTAAAGTTATTAGTCAAAGGGAAATTATAACGGGAATTAATTCTTTAATTATAAAGAAACCATAGTAATTGGGATATAATTTATAGGAGGAATTTGTATGTAAGGATAAATTTACAATAATAGTAATGGTTATGCAAAAATTAGAATAATGTGGTATAATAAAAAAATAAAAATATTTTATTGGTGCTTTCCACTGATAAAGGCAAATTTAGTGAAAACTAAAGACGCAAAACTAAAGGACCTTCCTTAGAAATAAGATGGTAGCCAGTTATCGAAAGGAGAGTTTCTTATGCCAAGAAAACATAGAGTTAGTAAAGGAAATATAAATTATGATTATATATTAAAGGGTAACAATACTATATTCCTAAAACCATTAAATCCAAAGGAAGGATATTCGCAATCCATTCCAATGATTAACTTAAATAATGAGATGAATGCTATGAAGGAGCTAGGATGATAAAAGAATATAAATTAAAAAAACAGTATTAAAATAGCAAGGAATGACCTTGCTATTTTAATATATCTCAGGTTAAAATGTTTGGAACAGGGTATCTATAGCTATGAATCTTCCATTATATTTGGATATAATTTAATCATAAAATATTTACTAATGTATAAAGCAAGTGTATAAATTTATATTTTGAAAGGAGCACAAATATGTTTGTATTAAAAAAATCAAGACCCTGTCACGAGGCCGAATGTATTATATCCCATATTGAAAATATAATTTCGGGAAATGAATCCATAGAGCCAACGGTAGACTATCCAATTCATCAAAGATTACTAAAGGCTATAAATTCCTTATTAAATAATGAAAGGCAAATGGCTGTTTCTGCTAAGGATATTTTAGACGTAGCAGCTTCAATTAGCGATTTCGATATGAATATGGCTTATATAGCTGAAAATCTAGTAGAATTTTCTAATGAGATGGCGAGCCTGAGTGAATCCAACGTTGCAATAGTTCAAGAAACAAATGCTAGTATGAATGAAGTTAATGAAACAATAAATGATGCTACAAATGTATTATCTGATTTATCAACGCAGTCTGAAAAGCTGTTAAGTAGCAATCATGATGGACTTAAACAATTAATGGAAGTAGTGGAACTTAAAGAAAATGTAATGAATGATGCCCATGAAATGAAGCAGCAAATAGACAAGCTAGTTGAGATGACTAATAAAATCTATGAGATAGTAGAGGGAGTAAGTAAAATAGCAGATCAAACTAATTTGTTAGCATTAAATGCATCTATTGAAGCAGCACGAGCAGGAGAACATGGTAGAGGCTTTGCAGTAGTTGCAGAGGAAATTCGGAAATTGGCAGATGATACTAAGAAGAATTTAGACGGCATGAATTTATTTGTTGGAAATATTCAAAGGACAGCTAACGATGGAAAGAATAGTATGGATAGTACAATAAATTCTACACAGAAAATGAGTTCACAAATAGATAGTGTTAAGGGTACAATCGAAGAAAATGTGGACATGCTAAACCATTCTTTAGAAGATATAAAAGAAATAACTTCTTCTATGAAAGGAATTAAGATTTCTGCTAATGAAATAAATGCAGCAATGGATGCTTCAAGTAGAGATGCTGAAGAACTAAGCTCAATGACAATTAAAATAAATGAATATGCTTTAAAAAGCAAGGATTATGCAACTACAATAGCTAATATAGATAATAAATTATCTACAACAACTAAAGATATGATGCAAGCCTTATCTGGAGGTAAAAATGCATTAAATAATGAAGAAATATTAAAGATAGTAAATAATGCTTTAAATTCTCATCAAAATTGGATAGCAAAACTTAGTGGAATGGTAGATGATATGGAAGTTTTACCAATACAAACTGATGGTAATAGATGTGCATTTGGTCATTATTATAATAGTATTATAGTTAGTGATCCAAAAATAAAAGACATATGGAAAAGAATAGATAGCATCCATCATGAGTTTCATAGTAGAGGTGATGATGTAATAAGAGCAATAAAAGATGAGGATAAAGATGGGGCCTTAATGTACTTAAATGAAGCAAGAAATAAGAGCAAGGAAATGACTGATATTTTAAATAAGATTAAATCTATTATATCTGTAGAATAGTAAAAAGGAATAAAAAAAAGCAAGGATGAGTCCTTGCTTTTTTTATTCCTTCAATATCCTTAAGAAGTTAGAAGATAAAATTGGAAACATTTATAAGCTAATTTATTATTTAATATGGCATAAATGAGAAATTAACTAAAGAAAACTCGAATTTTGTCGAACATATTAATAAACAATTAAATTAATTGCAATTATGATACTTTTTAGAGTATCAATTTAAATGGCAAATTATTATAATTTAAAATTAATAAAAAAACTAAAGATAAGGATGTGTTGTAAATGTTAAAAGATGTTAAAGTAAGGGTTAAATTTTTGATTGCATTTTTAATTATAATTCTAATATCAGCTAGTTCGAATTATTTATCTTTAAGTAAATTAAAGGTAATAAATGAGAATCAAAAAATAAGTGATCATAATATAGAAGAATTAATAAGATTAGGTAATTTGGAGAAGAACTTATTGGAAGTTCGAGGTGATTTACAAGCTATAGCATATGATGTAGGTTTTCAAGCAAATGAGAAGTATTCTGAAAATATTGAGTCATTATTTAAGGATAGTGATAGATTAATTTTTGAATATGAGAATAGTGAATTTGATTATCTTGAAGGAGAAGAAGAGATTTTTAATGTTTTAAAAGCTAACTATAATCTGTATAAGGGAAGTGCAGATTCTATAATTGAATCAAGACGAGGAGAAAAACATGAAATTGCTCAGCGACAATATAAGGAGAGTATACAAATTAAAGATATAGTAATAAATGAGTTGCACAAAATTACTAATATGAATCAAAATAGTTCAGAAGAAATTAAGATGAAAAATGAAGAAATTTTTAATAATTCTAAACATATGGTTAATGTAATACTTATTATTTCTTTAATGGTAACTATTTTTATGGGCATATATATGTCAGAAAGTGTAGTAACTGTACTAAAAAGAATACAAAATTATTCAGAAGCTTTAGCAAGTTATGATCTTACTCAGGATATTAATGATAGTAGAAAAGATGAGTTTGGCATTACAATAAGAGCTATGAAAAATATACAAGATAACTTAAAAGATATTATCAGAATTGTAATGGGTAAATCACAGGATTTAAGTGCTTCAAGTCAAGAACTTTCAGCTACAATTGAAGAGCTTAGTGCAAAGTTCATTGAGATAAACGATTCTACAACTGGGATAGCACAAGGAATGCAAGATACAAGTGCTTCAACTGAAGAAATGTCAGCTTCTTTGGAAGAGGTAACTTCAAGAATGGAGATGCTTGCTTCAAGTGCTTCTGATGGAAATAATAAGGCATATGAAATAAAAGATAAGGCTATAAAGACTAAAAATATAAGTGGTGAATCTAGAGATATAGCCGTAAGATTATATAATGAAAAAGAAAGAAGTATTTTAAAGGCCATTGAAGATGTTAGGGTAGTAGAGGAAATAAAAACTATGGCAGAAATAATATCATCCATTGCTGAGCAGACAAATTTACTGGCTTTAAATGCAGCTATAGAAGCAGCTAGGGCAGGTGAGAATGGTAGGGGATTTGCAGTAGTTGTAGAAGAAGTAAGGAAATTAGCGGAGCAATCATCAGAAACTGTTCAAATAATAGAAAGTACAATTTTAAGGGTTCAAGAAGCCACTAAGAATTTATCTGATAATGCTGAGGAGATATTGGAGTTTATAGATGATACAGTAATGAAAGATTATGATGCATTTTTTACTACATTGGATAATAATGTAGAGGATTCAAACTTTATAAGTAATATGTCTGAGGATATTGCTGCAATGACACAAGAAATAACAGCTACTATGAATGAATTAAGTCAAGTAGTAGAAGGTTTAGCTAAAAATGCTGAAGATTCAAGTGACAATACAGTATATATATCTGAGGGGATGGATGAAATAGCTTTAGGAACAGAACAAATAGCTATGACTGCCGTAAATCAAGCTAAATTAGCAGAAAGTCTTAATGATATGGTAAGAAAGTTTAAAATATCCTAAGGATTATTAAATTTGGCAGGTAATATTTTGATTAGTCAATAATAAACCATGGATATAAGTCTGTATATGCATATTCGTAATTGATTTTGCTTTTTCTATCGTAAGATAATAAGTAAGACTATATAAATTCACTTTTAATGTATTTAGAAAAAGCAAGGACAAGTCCTTGCTTTTTTCTATTCCTTAGGTATATTATTTCTTTTTTTCTTTATAAATCTCCATACCAAATAAACCAATACGCCTATAATTAGTCCATAAGGAAGGAAATATATAAAAGATATAATAAGATTTTCAATATTATCAGTGAAAAAATACATTGAATTTTTAAAGGCATTTCTTATCTTAGTCCAGAATGGAGTTTTTATATTTTCGCTAGGGATTAATTTTGCTACTTCCTCAAGCTGAAATTGAACGGTACTATAATCCACTTTATCATCCATATCTATTATATTAGCAGTTAAATTTTCTTTTTCATAGATTATATTACTTAATTGGTCTTCAAGGGCTATAATATCTTCCATCTTTTCAGCTTTCTTTAGTAAATCAAGTATTCTTCCTTCCTTAATTTCCAAGACTTTTAATCTGGACTCAGTATCTTTATATTGTTTAGTAATATCTACTTTAGAAGTATTTTCAGAGATAATATTTCCAATTTCTTTTAAATCTATAACAAACTGATTTAAATTTTCCTTTGGAATTCTTATAGTATATTCAGAGTATTTTGGTCTAGTAGAGTTATAATAATTATTATGAAAGATATTAGAGTTCTCAACATATCCTTTATGTTTTTCTATAATTGCAGTTAGTTTATTAGTAGTATCTACAAATTCCTTAGTTTGCATAGAAATTGATATTGTAGTAATAATCTTTTCAGGTTCCGTTGCACCATATTTCCCTTTAGATTCTTCATTCTTATTATTATCCATTTCCCGCCATTGTTCAGTTGGAGCCATATCTTCAGTAGCCATATCATATGACTCAGAGTTTTTTGCACCGCAACCTGAAAATATTAAAGAAAAAGATAAAATTAAACTTACTATAAAAAATAACTTTTTATTTTTCACCATTATCATCTCCTTTTACTAAATTATACAATAATTTGATAAATAAGGAGATACAAAATAGTTACAATATTGGGATTATTAATGAACTTCATAAACAAATCCCATAATCTTCATAAGAATATTCATAAAAACCATAGTAATCCATAAATAAATTTATCTTTGTCTAAAAGTCATATAATATTAGGCAATAAGATATTTGTTTATATGTTTATAAGAGATAAAATTCTAATAGAAATGCTCCTTTCTGATTCGATTTTTCTCAGAAAAGAGCATTTGTTTTTTACCTAATTATAGGTTTAATTATAATGGTTCTTTAACAATTGTAGATTTTTTCTATATTTCCTTAGCTAAATGATATAAGGTTTTCACAGGAACTCCCGTAGCTCCCTTAGGTAAATATCCCATTTCTCCAGAAAGGAAGGCTGTTCCTGCTATATCTAAATGGACCCAAGGAGTTTTATTTACAAATTCTTCTAGGAAAAGTCCAGCAGTTATTGTACCGCCTCCTCTACCCCCAGTATTTTTTAAATCACCAACAGTTCCCTTTATTAAATCTCTATATTCATCATTTGAAGGTAGTTGCCATACTGGTTCACCTGCTAACTCAGAAGCATTTTTTACTTTATTCATTAAGTTTTCGTCATTAGTTATAGCACCAGTATTTACATTACCCAATGCTACAATACAAGCACCTGTAAGGGTAGCTATATCAATGATTTTATTAGCCTTTTCAACAGTTGCAGCATACCATAATGCATCTGCTAAAGTCAATCTGCCTTCTGCATCGGTACTCCATACTTCTATGGTTTTACCTGCCATAGAGCCAATTACATCTCCAGGCTTATATGCTTCACCAGAAATTAAGTTTTCACAAGCAGCTATAATCCCAATAACATTTTTATTTAGCTTAGATTTAGCAATAGCTTTCATAGCACCGATTACAGAAGCAGAACCACCCATATCGCTATACATATTCACCATACTATCACCAGGTTTTATAGAATATCCACCTGAATCATAGGTAAGCCCCTTACCAACAAGAGCAAGTTTTTCTTCAGATGAACTGTCTCCATTCCATTTCATCACTATAAATTGAGGTGGAATAGCTGAACCTTTAGAAACAGCTAGAAAAGCTTTCATTCCCAAATCTTCTATTTTATCTCTATCATAAATCTTTACCTCAACTCCTAGAACCTCTAACTCTTCCTTTGCTCTTTTAGCAAGTTCAACAGGAGTCATTTCCATAGCAGGCTCATTAACTAAATCTCTTGCTAAAAATATTCCTTCTATAAGATTATTGATTTCCTTAATTCCTTCTTCTACCTTATCTTTTTTATCTTCTAATATATTTAAGAAAAATTCCTTAACTGTAGGCTTTATTTTCTTTTCTGATAAATATTTTTCAAAGGCATATTCTGATTGAAGCAGACCTTCTGCTATTGCCATATTAGTCTTTGTATAACAAAGATTTTCAAACTTAGGAACTGTTACTTCTGCAGATTCTACTTTAAACTTCATTAATTCTTTACCTAATTTATAGAAAGCTTTTCTAAGAGATTCAAATGATATCTTTTCTCTTTCTCCTAGCCCCAGTATTATTACGTTATTTCCTTTAGGTGAAATATCTGAATATACCTCTCCGCAATTACCCTTGAAAATCTCCTTTTTCTTTAGATAATCATATAATTCTTGTGCCTTATTTAATTTCTCTGTTTCTTTAAATACTAAAAGAATTTCTACTTCTCCGCCTGTACCAACTAATATCTTCAAATTAAACACCCCATTCTAATTTATTTAGACACTCTAATTATACCAAAAATAATTAAAATAAAACATATAAAAAAGACAGTAAATTTATTACTGTCAAATAACTTTTCAAGTCAACTTGAATACCTTAATTCTTAATTAAACACTGGTGGGCGGTATAGGACTCGAACCTACGACTTTCACCACGTCAAGATGACACTCTACCAGCTGAGTTAACCGCCCTTATTTATTCCACAATATATTATCATAAAATATTATATTTATCAATATACTAGATAAATTAACTGTGTATACATTGCCTATTCAAAACTTACAGAATATTATAAAAACCATTGAAGTTAAATTATTAATAGAGTATGATATAGAAAATAGGGATTATATATGGGGGGAATGATAGTATGAGAAGTATTTCAATCAAAGTAAAGCTTCTAATAGTTTTTATATCAATAACCATATTATTAGGGATTGTATGTATAATAGGTAGGTTTAATATGAAAGAAATCTATAATGCAGGGGATAGAATGTATAGTCACAATCTTAAAGGAATTAATGAGTTGCATGAAATACGAGAAAATCTTTTAAATACTAGAGCGGTACTTAACGAATTAGTTAATACAAAGGAAATTGAAAGAATTTCTTCAATAGTTGATATTATGGAAAATGATAGAGATAAAAATCAAGCTTTAATAGAATCCTATAGTAAAAAGGAATTATCAGTGGAAACAAATCAGACTTGGAACATCTTTCTTGAAAATCTTAAATCCTATAGTGATAAAAGAGATAATCTGATTGAAATCATACTTAAAGATGGAGAGTTAAATGACACAAATATATTAAAGGATGTAACAACTGCCAGTGAAATAATGTTCAGACGTATTGGAGAACTTATAGATATCAATGAATCAATGGCTGAAATGGAGAATAAAAGTAGTTTGGAAAGATATAAAAAGGCATCTGCCGATATGATGATTTTTATTCTAGGTGGATTTGCCATTGCTATAATTGCTGGACTTTTTATGTCATCATATATTTCAAAGTCCTTAAATAAAGGTGTAAAATTTGCAGAAGCATTAGGTAATGGAGATTTAACATATGAGATAAATACAGATACAACAGATGAAATAGGTAAATTAGTTAATTCATTAAAGGAAGCTCAAGCTAGGATGAGGGCAATCATAGTGGAGATTTCTCAAGGCTCCAAGGAAGTATCAGATTCATCTGAAGAGTTATCTGCAATAACACAAGAAATCAATAATACTTTCAATATAATATCTAATAGAACCATGAGTATAATAGAGGATATACAAAGTGTAAATTTTGCAACAGGAGAACTAACTAATTCCATTGAAGAAGTAAATTCTGGAGTTACACAACTTGCAACTAGTGCATTTGACGGAAGCAATGAATCTGCTAAAATAAAAGAAAGGGCTATGTCAATTAGGCTACAAGGACAAGAGTCCAAGAAAATTGCAGATAAATTATTACAGGAAAAAGAAAAAGCTATAATAAATGCTATAGAAGCTGGAAAAGTAGTAAATGAAATATCTGTTATAGCTGATTCTATAGCAGAAATATCCACTCAAACCAATCTATTGGCACTTAATGCAGCAATAGAGGCAGCAAGAGCAGGTGATAGTGGCAGAGGGTTTGCTATAGTGGCAGATGAAATTAGAAAATTGGCAGAAGAATCTGAGGAATATGTATCAAGAATTCAGTCTGTAGTTGCAAATGTAGATATTGCTTTTACAAATTTATCTAAGAATTCTAAGGATATCTTGGAGTTTATAAATCATAGTGTGACTAAAGACTATGATCTTTTGGTATCAACAGGAATAAACTATGAGAAAGATGCAGTCTTTGTAAACAATATATCTCAAGATACAGCAGCTATGTCAGAAGAACTAAATGCATCAACTGAGGAAATATCATCTGTAATCTTGAATATTGCAGGAAATATGAACAATGCCCATGAGAATTCAGATAAAATTAGAATAGGGATGAATGAAACTAAGGAGGCATTAGAGCAAATTGTAATGGCGACGGAAAATCAAGCTACCATAGCAGATAGATTAAATAGTCTAATAAAAGAATTTAAGGTATAACATATAATTTTATAGGTTTTTTAGAAATTGTCATGAGATATTCTCTTGGCAATTTTTTTCAATTACATATTTGTTGTGATATAATATTTTTATTAATATAGTTGAGGAGGATATTTATGAAGAAAATTTTATCAATTATTATATTAATGTTAATTATAATTAACACCACAGTTTTAGCAGAGGAACATATAGAGCCAATAATGGAAAAGGCTATTGTTCTTGAGGCAGGAGAAGCACAAGAAAAAGATGAATTTGGAGAATATGTCCAAACACAAAAAGTTACATTGAAGATTACCAGTGGTAAATATAAAGATAAAATAGTAGATATAGAAAATGATTTATCAGATAATATGGCATATAATATTTTTGTGAAAGAAGGGGACAAAGTAGTAATAGCTATTGAGGAAATAGCAGATGGAGAATATAATATAAATATTGCAGATTATCAAAGAGCTGATTTTATATTATATTTAATTATTTTATTTGTTGCTTTAATTCTTATAGTTGGGAGAATGAAAGGACTAAAGTCCATTATATCATTGTCTTTAACCATAGGAGCTGTATTTTATATATTATTACCTCAAATATTAAAAGGAGCAAATCCTGTACCTATATCTATATTGATTTCAATAGGAGTTACAATAATAACTATATTTTTAGTATCTGGTGTCAATAATAAGAGTATAGCAGCAATATTAGGTACTTCTTCAGGGGTTATTATAGCAGGGATAATATCATATTATGTAGGATCAAAGATACATTTAACAGGGTTAAGTGCAGAGGAAGCTACAATGTTAATGTATATTCCACAAGAAATAGAGTTTGATTTTAAAAACTTACTTTTCGCAGGTATAATATTAGGCTCCTTGGGAGCAGTAATGGATGTGGGAATGTCCATAGCCTCATCCATAGAGGAGATACATAGTGCAAATAACAATCTTTCAAGAAAAGAATTATTTAAATCGGGTATGAATGTAGGTAAGGATGTAATGGGAACTATGACCAATACCTTAATACTTGCATATACTGGCTCATCTATTCCTCTTTTATTATTATTTATGGCATATGAAACATCCTTAATTAAGATTATGAATTTAGATGTAATAGCTACGGAAGTTATCAGGTCATTATCAGGAAGTATTGGACTTGTACTGACTATTCCAATCACAGCAATAATAGCTAGTGTATTGACTAAAAAAGTAAGAGGAGAAGATATAAAAAATGAATAAAGAAGTAATATTATCGTTGGGACTTACAACTATAGTAGGGTTATCAATGGGAATTGGAAGTTTATTATCTTTCTTTGTAAAGGAAACTAATAAAAGATTTTTAGCCATAGCCTTGAGTTTTTCAGCAGGAATAATGATATATGTGTCTTTTATGGCAATTTTACCAGAGGGCATGGAACTAATAGAAACATATTTTGGAGAGCATAGCAATTTTATAGCTTTAGGTGGATTTTTTGGAGGTATGCTTATTACTGCTATAATAGAAAAAATAGTCCATAAATATGGAGGGCATTATCATGGACATGATGAACATGAATATCATCATGAAGAAAACGGAGAACATTTATCTAAGTTAGGACTTATGTCGGCAGTTGCAATAGCTATACACAATTTACCTGAAGGATTAGCTATATTTACTGCAGGATTGAAGGATATATCTCTAGCAATTCCTTTAGCAGCAGCCGTAATTCTTCACAATATACCATTGAGCATTGCTATATCAGTGCCGATTTATTATTCTACTGGGAGCAAGAAAAAGGCATTTGTTTATTCCCTATTAGTAGGATTGTGTCAGCCTTTGGGTGCAATAATAGGGTATTTAATTTTATCAAAACTTTTCAATGATTTAGTATTTGGAATTCTTTTTTCCATAGTGGCAGGTATTATGATATTTGTATCCTTAGATGAATTGTTACCATCATCCCAAAAATATGAGGATCATCATATATCTGTATATGGAGCCATTGCAGGAATGGCAGTTATGGCATTATCTATGAGTATATTTCATCATCATTAAAGCAGTAGAAATTTTTAACTCTTAGGAAAATGTAAATTAAAAGATTGTCAGAAGAATTTTTCACAAGTTAATTTATTTATTCTGATAAATAAACTTGTAAAGTTGATAAAAAGCAGAGAACAGTAATAAAGAGATTACTGTTCTCTGCTTTTTAATTAGATGTCAAATTCCTATGAATACACCAATAGAAAATATTCAGGCATTAGTTGATGCTGCGAGAATATATGGACATTATCCTATTAATGAAGAATTGCTATTAAGTGAGGAATAGGTAGAAACATATAGATAAAAGCTATAAATAAACTGTTCCAATAGATATATTTAATTGTACTATAGAAATATCATATGCTATTATGAAATTATCGAAATATGTCGAAATATATGTGAAATACATAGTATGTATAGATTTTATATTGAATTAAAGATTATTATACTAAGACTACTGTAATCATTGAAGAACATCCAAGTGAGAATTGGGGATGTGGAGGAAAATCCACTTGTTCTAGATAATAGATTTATAGATATTTTTGTATAAATAAATTTTCAATAATCAAAGTTATAAAAATATAACCTCGACAAAATGTTGAGGATTATTTTTATGAAGATAAGAAAAGCTTTATATAAGGATATGCAGATAAAATTTAATTAGTAAATGAATTACTAATTAAATCAGATAAGTAAGGTTTGCTTATACTTTATCTAAAAAATCCTTTTAAAGATTAGATTATTAAGTTAAAAAGAAAGGGAGATACAAGTGAAAAGATTACTTAGTTTAATTATGGCAATTATGATGGTAGTCACAATGACAGCATGTACAAAAAAAGATGCAGAACCAGCAGTTGTAGATCAAGGAAAACCAGAAACTACAGGAGAAGAAAATGGTGAAGAAAGTAAAGATGGAATTGCTAAAAAAGCATGTTTAATAACAACAACACCATTGGGAAATGATTTTACAGATTTAATCTGGAGCGGATTTCAAGAATTAGAGAAAAAAGGCTGGGAAGTTAAGGCAATTGAAGTGTCAGAAGCATCTGAATATCCCGAACAAATTAGAGCAATGGCAGCTCAAGGATATACAGCTATGTTTACTATGTTTGATGAGTTGAGCAATGTAGCACTGGAGCTTTCTGATGAATTAGCAGAAAACTATCCAGATCTTCATATATTTATGTTAGATACTTATATGGAACATGATAAGAAAAATGCAACAAGTGTATCTGTTGACCCATTTGAATCATCCTTTGTAGCAGGCTATGTAGCTGCAAATATGACTGAAAAAGACATAGTTGGTTGGATTGGACATAAGGATACTCTAAAGGTTCAGAGATTCCGTGATGGATATACAGCAGGTGTTAACTATGCTAACAATGGTAAATCCGTAATCTCTGCCTTTACAGGAGATCCATTTGACCCAGTTAAAGGACAAGAAACAGCTAAAACAATGATTCAAAACAATGATGTAGATATTATATATCAAAGTGCATATTTAGGAGGACCTGGAGTAATATCTGCCTGTGCAGAAGCAGGTATCAAAGTCA
The DNA here is from genome assembly GCF_900128955.1 of Tissierella praeacuta DSM 18095. GTDB lineage: Bacteria > Bacillota > Clostridia > Tissierellales > Tissierellaceae > Tissierella > Tissierella praeacuta. The sequence goes on along the minus strand of NZ_FQTY01000005.1, from coordinate 36,767 downwards.
TCGGTGTTGATGACTGGCAAGGAGATATAGACCCAGCTGTATTTTGGTCAGCAGTTAAATCAATGGATGTTGCAGTTATATCATTAGCTGAAGATCATGGGGCAGGAAAAGAGTTCGAAACATCAGTGGATTTCGACCTAAGTTCAGGTGGCTCTGTTTATGATGAAAGAGATGAAAAGAATATTCCAGAGGAATTATTAGCAAGAGTTAAACAATTAATTGATGATATTAAGAGTGGTAAGATAGACGTTTATGAGGGATTTGAACAATATAGACTAAATTATTAATAATATTTTTTAAATATAGGAACGTTTAATCGTTCCTATATTTGCATATCAAGGAGATAGGGATATGAATAAAGATAAATTTGTATTGGAAATGCATAATATTAATAAAAAATTTAAGGATTTGCAGGCTAATGACAATATTACCTTTAAAGTCAGACAAGGTACAGTACATGCATTAATTGGAGAAAATGGTGCTGGGAAAAGTACTTTGATGAATATCTTAACCAATATTCAAAGTCCCGACAGCGGACAGATATATGTTCATGGAGAGTTGGTAAATTTTAAGAATCCTTTAGATGCAGTTCGACATGGAATAGGAATGGTATATCAGGAGTTTATGGTTTTTCCTGAGATGACAGTTCTGAATAATATAATAATGGGATTTGAAGAGAAAAAAGGAATCTTTATAGATTATAAGAAATCTAGAAGAAGAGTGGAAGAGATATGTAAAAAATATAAATTCAATATCTCTATTGATGCGAAGGTCGATGAATTACCAGTTGCTTCTTTACAGCAGGTAGAGATTATAAAGGTTTTATATAGAAATGCAGATATTATAATATTAGATGAACCGACATCTGTATTAACCCCACAGGGAGTAGAAGGCCTATTTAATGCCGTAAGATTTTTAATTGCTCAAGGGAAAACGATAATACTCATAACCCATAAATTGAAAGAGGTACTGGAAATTGCCGATGATATTACAGTTTTAAAAAATGGTCGAGTGACAGGGACTTTGTCAGCCAAGGATACAAATGAATTAGAATTAGCCAGACTTATGGTTGGCAGAGAAGTCATATTGCAAGTTGATAAACCAGAACCTAAAATTGGAGATACAGTGCTAGAGGTTAGAAATTTATCAGTTAAAGATTCTTCAGGAGTAACAAGAGTTAAAAATGTGAGTTTTAATGTACATGAAGGAGAGATAGTAGGTATATCTGGAATAGCTGGTTCAGGGCAAACAGAGCTAGTATCAGCATTGGTTGGTCTATCAAACTATAATAAAGATGGAGAAATACTATTTTGTAGAGAAAATGTAATAGATAATACAATAGCTAAAAGGCGTAAGATGGGAATGGGTTATATTGCTCAAGACAGATCTTCTGTAGGTACTAATAAAGAAGGGACTATATGGGAAAATGCAATAATGGGTTACCATAGAGCCAAAGGTTTTAAGACTAAGCATTTACTTGATTATAAAGATATAAATATATTTACCAACCAAATAATTGATGACTATGCAGTAAAAGTTCAAAGTATAGAGGATAAGGTAAAAATCCTTTCTGGAGGTAATGTACAGAAACTTTTAGTGGGACGTGAATTTTTACAGGAGCAGAAGATACTGATTATTGAAGACCCCACTAGAGGAATTGATGTTGGTTCAGTTGAATTTATATGGAAGAGAATAATTGAGATGGCAAAAGAAGGAGTGGGGATATTATTAATTAGTCATGAACTCAATGAAGTAATGCAGCTTTCTGATAGGATATTAGTAATGTATAATGGATCAATAATTGAACATAAAAACAGCAGAGCCTTAACAGAAGAGCAGATAGGTCTTATGATGCTAGGTGGTGAAGTCTATGAAATTTAAGATGAGTCGGGAAGTGAATGGAACTATATTTAGATATAGTATATCTATTATATTAACACTTTTATTTGGATGTATTCTAATTGCTGTCCAAGGAGAAAATCCTCTGGAAGCCGTAGGATATATTATAGAAGGTGCCTTTGGAAGCAAGATAAATATAGGGAATACAATTCGATGGGTTATATCTAGCCTAATGGTAGGAGGAGCGGCTACAGTTGCCTTTAAATCAGGGGTTTCCAACTTAGGTATTGAAGGACAGCTATATATGGGAGCCTTATCAGCGGCAATAATTGGATATTCCTTGGAATTACCTCATGGATTACATATAATAGCGTGTTTGTTAGCTGCATCTATAGTGGGAATGTTATATGCGTTAATACCAGCATTGATCCGAATGTATTTTAAAATCAATGAACTTGTAACAACTCTAATACTTAATTTCATAGCAAAATATTTAACGGAATATATAACCATGTGGGTCATAATGGGAGGTCAGCAATCTGCTAATGGCTCTGCATCTATAACAACGCCTCAGATATTTAAGACTGCCAGACTGTCTACAATCATTAAAGGTACTACTGCCAATACAGGAATATTTATAGCTTTGGGGATTTTGGTATTAATAGCATTTATTTATAAATATACCTTAGAAGGATATGAATTTACTCAAATAGGACATAATATAAATTTTGCAAGAATGGGTGGAGTAAATATTAACAAATCATTTATACTTGTTTTTTTAATATCAGGGTTAATATCTGGAATGGGTGGAGGTATAGAGGTAACTGGTTCCTATTATAGATTTACACCTAATTTCAGTAATAATTTAGGTTGGGATGGGATAATGATAACCCGTGTAGCAAATAACAACCCAATAGCAGTAATAATTGTATCAATTATATGGGGGGCTCTTAAACAAGGAGCATTGCATATGGAACGAATGACTACATTAAATAGACTTGTAGTCATTATAATTCAAATGTTATTTGTATTATTTGTTTCTATTGATTATGATAATTTATTTAATAAATGGAAAGAGAAGATAAAGTCAAAGAAAATTAATTATAAAGGAGGCTCTTCAATATGTTGACTATAATGGAGATCTTATTTGGAACTGTAACATGGTCAGCTACATTTAGATTGAGTACTCCAATTATATTGACCAGTATAGGTGGCTCATTTAGTAAGCAAACGGGAACATTTTGTATTGCCTTTGAATGTTTTATGCTTTCAGCAGCATTTTTTGCTGCATGGGGAAGTTATTTATGGGGAAGTCCATATATAGGTACTTTTCTTGCTATTCTTGCGGGGGTAATTCTTGCTGCAGTTTTTGGTATATTTGTCCTTCATTTTAATGCAAATCCAATGATTGTAAGTATAGCACTTAATTTTGGGTCATGGGCAATGACTACCTTGTTATTAACTAAAATATTTAAAGTAAGGGGTTTCTTTCATAGTCCTCAAATTGTAAATTTTCAACCTATAGATATACCTGTTTTAAGATTAATCCCATACGTCAATAAGGTCTTAAACAATCAAATTATACTTGTATATATAGCTTATATCTCCATATTAATTGGAACTATAATCATGTATAAGACTCCCTTTGGTCTAAGACTTAGAGGTATTGGAATTAACGAGGTAGGAGCTCAGACCTCTGGAGTAAATATATTAAAGTATAGATGGTTAGCATTGATTATTATGGGTGTAATGTCAGGATTAGGAGGGGCATATATGCCCTTATCAGGATTAAGTATGTTTTCTGAAAATATGACAGCAGGTCGTGGTTTTTTAGCCTTTGCTGCTATACTTGTGGGGAAGGGAAATCCATTAAAAGCTGCCCTTATAGGTATGTTGTTTGCTTATACAAATGCAATAACCCTTACATTGACATCATTTGGAGTACCTACTCAGTTATTGCAGATGATGCCATTTGTAGTAGTCATTTTAGTATTAATAATTAGCAATTTAAAGAATTTTAGCAGGAAGCCTATAATAGATAATCAATAGATGGAGGTGTAGATATTGATATATAAAAATATAGATGAAACAAAAGCAGATGTTCTAAAGGAGATAAAAAACCCTAGCTTAACCTATGAACAGATAGTATCAAGATTAGCAAAAATAGCAGAAAATCAACTTCCATATCCAGAAGGGGTTGATGAAGAATACTTTGAATTATTTGAGAAGGACATGCCACATTTACTCCCCGATATATACTGCCAAATTATGAAAAACTTTTAGAGGAAGGTTGTGATTTTCTAAGGTTAAAGCCAGCTGAGACTTTAACGGAAGCAATAAATTCACTGCTAATATTTTATCATCATGTACCGTCCTTTAGCAATTATCCGGTGACAGTACTGCAATAAATAATCCTGAGGCTATTTTAGATATATTTAAAGGTGGCTTTGAAGTTGGGGCAAGGTATCTTTCAGCCTATAGGCAGGATGGGGATTTAGTTAGAGTAAGTGGATATTTGGTTAAAAAATCTGATCTTGAAAGACTTAAAAATGGTCTTCATGTAAATATGATGCATCACCTAAAATATATAATATGACTGTAGAAGATATTATGAAAAGAATAGAGTACAATAGACCATTTATCAAAGGAATTACAACCAGTGGCGGCGAATGTACTCTCCAAGCTAAGTTTTTAGTAGAGCTATTTAAAGAAACTCATAAAATAGGTCTAACTAATTTTGTAGATACAAACGGAGGGGGGGATTTATCAGAGGAAAAAGAGTTAGTAGAAACAGCTGATAAATTTATTCTGGATATAAAGGCCATTGATAGGGATGAACATTTTTATATTACAAAACAATATAATGATGTAGTTATTAAAAATGCTAAGTATTTAGCTGGTTTAGGTAAGCTATATGAAATTAGAACGGTAGTGATTAAAGGCATTAATAATTATGAAACTATAGATAGTATAACAAAACTTTTGCAGCCATATTTAGAAAGTCAAGATATTAGATATAGGATAACAAGATATAGCCCCTTTGGAGTACGTCAGGAGTTTTCAAACCATGAGCCTCCTGATGATGAGGAAATGGAGAAATTAAAATCAATTGCAGTTAATAACGGATTCAAATCAATAATATTAGTTTAAGGAAGTGAAGATTTAATGAATATAGAAACTAAATTTCTTGTAGAAACTGCTTTATTGACCCACGGATTAAAATCCATTGATAATGAAACCCTTGTTGAATTATGGCCCTGGGAGCATAGGTGTATAGCTTGGGTTGATAGAGGAGAAATAATAATAGGTAATATAAAAGAATTTATTGGCTTTAGAAATAGGGCTGAGGAATTGATACGTATAGATAAGGATATCTTTATGGAATCCTGTAATAATGGTATAAGTGGTGCTTTAACTGCATCTGGGACTATGATGGCAGCAAGGGAAAAAGGAATTCATATTGCTGTAACTGCTGGAATGGGTGGAATTGGAGATATTGTAGGAGAAGAACTATGTGCAGATTTACCTGCCATAGCAACTATGGATATAACATTGATAGCCACTTCACCAAAGGATGTTATAGATATAGAGGGGACTATTAAATGGCTATTAGAACATAATGTCAGCATATGGGGAAAAGATACAGATACTATAGATGGTTTTATGTTAACTGGTAAGCCCATAAAAATTACAGGAAAATATGATGGGCAACCTTTAAAGGGGAGAACATTGTTATTAAATCCTATACCACATGAAATGCGATTAAAAGATTTAACTATAATAGAAAAAGCTAAAAACGCAGGTAAGGAAGCGGAAGAAAGAGGACAATATTACCATCCCGCAGCAAATGCTATGATAGATAGGCTTTCATTTGGCAAATCCTCTGAGATGCAATTAAATTCATTAATTGAAAATAGTATTTGGGCAAATGAATTAACTAGATAAATGGACAAGGATTAGCTGTCTTGTCCATTTTTGATCAATACAAAATATATATTTTAGCTTTTATACCTTTGAAGGTAAAATTTTATATACGCCAATATATACAATTATTCCAATAATAGTAGATAATACTATATCTATTATATCTGCTAAAAATAAATTATCTAATAGTGCTGAGATTATAATATGAGTTAAGAATACGGTTCCTGCCATAATTACGGTTGTAAATCCAATTTTAAGTGTGATGTTTTTTAAATTTTCATTTTCTATAATAAATAGTTTTCGATTTAAATCAAAAACCCCATATAATAGAGCTACTATAATAGAAATACTCGTACCTAATGCAATTCCGCCAATCCCCATAATCGGAGCAAGTGATAAATTTAGGATTGTATTTATAACCAGTGCAGTTAAACCAATAATCACAGGAGTTTTCATATCTTGAATTGAATAATAAGCTCTTGCAATTAATGGGATAATCGCCATAGCTACTAATCCAAAGCCATAATATGATAATACCTTTGATGTTAAAATTGATGCATTTACATCAAAAGCACCTCTTTGAAAGATGATTTTAACTATTGGTTTTGACATAATTATCAATATAATAGATACAGGTATTGATATAATTGTTAAGAGTTTCATTCCATTCCTTATTTCATTTCTAAAATCTTCCTCATCATCTTTATTATAAGTTTCAGATAGTATAGGAAATATAACTGTAACTATAGCAGCAATAAACACTCCTAAGAATAGTTCCATTATTCCTTTTGCATAGCTTAGCTCAGCAATATTACCTACAGAAAGTGTAGATGCTACTGCATTATCAATGGAGGTATTTAGTTCATTAATTCCAACACCAGCAATTATGGGAATCAGATAATATCTTAATTTCTTTATATATTTATCCTTTAAATCAAACTGCCAACTATATTTAAATTCATTTGCTCTAAGTCCTTTTCTAAATATATATATTTGGAAGACACCTGCTATGGTTCCAACAAGCATAAAACCCTTTAGTGCAAAAGTCTTTGCAAAAAACAATAAATAGATTATATATAAAATACTACTTGCAAACCTTCCCTTAGGACCCCCCTTAAAAGAATGTACTGATTGCAAAAATCCACCAAATATTGCGTTTAACCAAGACAGAGAGATAATTGGAAGACCTATTCTAAATAATTGAATTGTATCCTTTAATTCTTCTCCCTTAAAGCCTGGACCGAAGACTTCAATAATAAAAGGGGCTCCTATAAATCCTATTAGAATGATAATGAAAGAAAATAGCATTGTAATATTTATTAAATTATTAGTATAATTTACTTTTCTTTCTATTCCATGTCGTTCCTGTATTTCTTGCAATAAAGGTATAGTTCCAATGATTATCCCATCACTTACAAGCCCTGTGAAAAGCATAACTGTACTAAAGGCTAATAAATAGGAGTCCATCTTATAGTTGGCTCCTATTTTTGATGCAGTAAGGATTTCTTTAATAAAGGATAAGATTTTAGTAGCTATACCAAAATAAATAATATATAATGTCGATTTTTTCATTGCTGCTTTTCTTTTCATTGTATCTTCCACCTGCTTTAAACTATAAATGTCCATTTAATTATAACATAAATACTATATCATATGAAAAAACAGTTGTGAAGATTATGTTAATATAAGAACCGAGGAATTTATTTAGTAAAAAATTCAGATTAATGCAAAAAAGAAATAAAAAATAGGACTAAATACCTAAGATATGGTATAATTAAAGTCAGCTCTTATATCTAATATATTTAAAGGTGATGAGTGAAAATATGGAAGAATTGAGATTGAAAAAATATGATAATATTAAAACCTGCTTTAAAATACTTATATCATTATGGGTTTTTATATTTATAGTTGTAATTATCTATTCAAATTATCAAATGTATTCCTATGTAGAGAATGAAATAGGCAATAATGCTATTACTTTAGGCACATACATTGCTAATACAGTAAAATTAAGTAATGAGGAATACCTGTATTTAAAGTCAATTACCTTTAGAGAATTATTAGATAGTGAAATAAACAAAGAGTTTGAAAAAACTCTTAAAAATGTAATGGATATTTCTGATTATAAATATGTATATTTAATATCTCGATTAGAAGAAAATGAAAAGAAATATGGTAAAGAAGTTATTTATTTACTAGATGCAGTTTGTAATATGGAAACAAGAATAAAAGAAGCAAAGGATAGGAACTATTATGATGATATAATTAGATATGATATGTCTGATGGATTATTTAAGGAAGTTGAAAAAACAAAGATTCCATCTTATAAAATAGCAAAAAATAAATGGGGAGAATATATTTATGCTTATATTCCATTTTATACAGTTGAAGGTAACTATATCGGATTAATAGGTATTGATATGGACATAAAAGAACTTAAAAAGACAAGAGATAAATATAAGGAAGTAATAAGGATTAATATAATAGTAAACTTCATGGTTGGATTGTTATCTTTTTCCTTGTATTGTTATATGAAAAAAGTACATAATGATTTAAAGAAAGAAGCACATCTTTCTGGAATTGATGATCTTACTCATGTATTTAATAGAAGAAAATTTAATCAAATATTTATAGAACTGTGGGAAAGGGCAAAAATGTATGGACAAAATATGTCTTTAATGCTTATAGACTTAGATTATTTCAAAGAATTCAATGATAATTATGGACATTTTGCAGGAGACAATATGTTAAAAAGCATAGGAGAAATTTTAGAAAAGGAATCCTCGAAACATGGAGGCTATGTTTGCAGATATGGGGGAGATGAGTTTGTGATTTTATTCCCTAACTTGGATATTACCAAGGCAGAAGAGGCAGGAAATAATATCTTAGTAGCTATAAATAATGCCAGAATAGAGCATCAGTATTCACCAATAGGAGAATTTCAAACTGCAAGTATTGGTGTAACAAGTATGATTCCCAAGGATGGAATAAATATAAATGAATTCTTTAATTATGCAGATGCTGCTCTTTATTTATCCAAAAGATATGGAAGAAATAAAGTTTCAGTTTGGAGATAGAGGTATATACCCCCTAGTTTTTGTCAATGATAAATATTAGGGGGTGTTATTATGTTAAGTTTTATAAAGAAGGAAAAAAGAGATTTAAGAGAAGAAATGTTAGATAATTTGAGATTGGCACATAGACAATGGAAAGATAAAGAAAACTACTTTGAAAGTGTTACAGATCCAGATTTAATAGATTATGCTATATATGATATGGAAGCATCCAAACTTAAATATATATATTTATTAAAGCAGATGAAGGAATGGGACATGAGTTCTAAACTCCAAGAAGAATCAAAAGATGAAGATATTTCTATTAGTGGCTAGTACAAAAATATGTAATATTTCCTTAAATTCCTCTATAATTATAGTATAATAAGAATTAGGGGGGAAGAAAATGGGAGTAAGTACAATTTTTTATTATATCATGGGATTGTTTTTATTATATATTGTAGGAATTATACTTGTATGGCCAATTAAGAAAATAATCAAATTAATATGGAATGGAGTTTTAGGAGGAATAACATTATTACTTTTCAATTTCATAGGAAATTACTTTGGACTAAGCATAGTTATTAATCCCTTAAATGCTATTATAGTAGGATTCCTAGGAGTTCCGGGAGTAATATTATTATTAGTACTTCAAATGATGATATAATAAATATACATGGTTAATATTTGCCCAAATAATCAGAATATGATATGCTATTAAGGTATACTATAAAAAGAATAGGGGGTATATTACATGACAGCTATAAAAATGCAGATACAGAAGAGGACAGATTCTGGAAAAAATCCAGTAAAAAAAATGAGAAAAAATAATGTTATACCTGCAGTTGTATATAGCAGGGGTGGAGAAACTGTTAGCGTTTCAGTAGACTCATCAGAATTTTTAAGAGTATATAAATCAGCAGGAAGTTCATCTTTATTGGGATTGGAATTAGAAGGTGAAAAAATACCAGCTATTATAAAAGAAATACAACGAGATCCTGTAAAAAATCGAATACTTCATGTTGATTTCCAAAAATTAAATATGGATGAAAAGGTAAAAATGACTGTTCCAATTGTATTGCTTAATAGGGACAATATAAAACTTCAACCTTCAATTCTAACTCAAATACTAGATCAAATTGAAATTGAATGTTTACCTTCTAATATTCCAAATGGTGCAGAAGTTGACGTGGCAGACATGGATTTTACAACGCCAATTATGGTGAAAGATTTAAGTTTGGCTAAGGATAGTAAAGTTACAATATTAAGAGAGCTTGATGATGTAGTTTGTACACTAAGCCAACCATCCATAAATAAAGAAGATGAAGATGAGGGTGGAGATATACCAGAGGCAACGGAAGCAGCACCAGATGTAATTGAATCTGAAGAATAATATAATGACCCATAAGGAGTTTTCTTTATGGGTTTTTTATTTTTAATACTTACCCCTTGCCAAGCACGAAATAAATTAATCTGAATAAAATATAGTATTAGGGCAATAATTCTAATGGGAAACTAATGTAAGGGGCTGATTATATGTATTGTAAAATATGTGGCAGTGATAATGTAATGATAAGTTTATTTAGCCAATGCATTTGTAAAAAATGCATAGATGAAATTACAGGCATATCTGTATTTGATGAAACCTATGATTTATATAAAAATCTGATTAGAATTTTGTTAGGATATTACATATCAGAAAAGCATCAACTAAACCCTGTAAATTAATACAGGGTTTTTTAAATTTATGGTTTATATATTGATAAAAGTGATATATAATAAGTAAGAAAAACTTCTAAAAATGTACTAGAGGTAGTTTTTCTTGAAACTCATTGACGGAAATTTCTAAAATGAAAAAGAGAAAAGTAGAAATTTCCTATTCGTTATAAGAAAATTTATTTTTGTTAGGAGGATGATGTTTGGGAATGAAAACTCCCGTATTTGATGCATTAAAGAAATTGATGGAAGAAGATAGTGTATTTTTTCATATGCCTGGGCATAAAGGTAAAAATACTTTAATTAATTGGGGTGACTATATACCCTATATAGACACAACAGAGACAGAAGGAATGGATAATTTGCTGGATCCAAGGAGCATTATAGATGAAAGTCAAGAATTAGCATCTAAAGTCTTTGGTGCAAAACATACACAGTATGCAGTAAATGGTTCAACTGGAAGCATATATATAGCTTTGGCTACAATAACTAAACCTGGAGATAAAATATTAGTTCAGAGAAACTGTCATAAAGCAGTATATAATGCCATGATATTAAATAGACTAAATCCAGTATATATGTATCCAAATTATAATGAAGAATACAATGTAATGACTGGTTTAGATCCAGATGAAATAGATAATATTTTATCTGAAGATGAAGGGATTAAAGCAGTAGTTATAACATATCCCAACTATTATGGAGTATGCTCAGATTTAGAAACTATAGCAAATATAATTCACAAACATAATAGAATATTAATGGTTGACGAAGCTCATGGACCTCATATGACATTTTCAGAAAAGCTTCCTAAACCAGCCTTAGCCTGTGGAGCAGATATAGTAATTCACAGCACACATAAGACCCTGGCAAGTTTTACCCAAACGTCAATGATTCATGTAGGAACTAATAGAGTGGATTTAAATAAACTTAGGGATAGATTTCAATTGTATACCACTACTTCCCCATCATATTTATTCACTGCATCAAATGAAATAGCAACAGCCTATATGGATACAGAAGAAGCAAGGAAAAAATTAGAGTGGAATATAAATAAATGTGAAGAAACAATAAAAAGACTTAATGCTATAGATAGAGTATTTGTATTTACTGGTGATGAAAATGATAAGACAATATTTGCTAAAGATAATACAAAAATTCTATTTAGAATAGATGGTATGAGAGGTTCTCAAGTAAAGAAGCAATTATATTCTAAATATAATATAAGATTAGAAATGACCGATTATTATTATGCTTTAGCCCTTACATCTTTTATGAATGAAGAAGAGGACTATGAAAGATTAATAGCTGCAGTAGAGGACTTGGCAAGAACTACTCCTTATGAAGATATAACACCAGTTAGTATCAAGCTGCCAACTCCACAATTTATAATGCCTATATATGAAGCATATCATAGCAGTAAAAAACAAGTGGAATTAAAATACAGTATAGGAAAAGTATCTGCAACTTCCATTATTCCATATCCACCGGGAGTACCATTAGTAGTGCCAGGTGAGGAAATAACTCAAGAATTATATGAACAAATTACTTTCTTAATGGAAAACGGTATAGAAATAGTAGGCTTAATGGGCTATAATAAAGATAGATTAGTTGTAGTGGAATAAGAAAGGAAGATATTTGGTGAGAGGACTTTTTATAGCTTTAGAAGGACCAGATGGCTCAGGTAAATCAACAATAATAAAATTAATAGGGAATTATTTAAAAGATAAGGGCATAGAATTTGTAATGACTAGAGAACCAGGAGGTACTTTAATAGGAGAAGAAATCCGCCATATTATTCTAGATAAGAAAAATATTAATATGGGAGCTGAAACAGAAGCCCTACTCTATGCAGCATCTAGAGGACAACATATCCATGAAAAAATACTACCTTCTTTAGAATCAGGGAAGATTGTACTGTGTGACAGATTTGTTCTATCCAGTTTAGCTTATCAAGGTGTAGGAAGAAATTTGGGAATCGAGGAAGTAAAGAGTATAAATGATTTTGCAATAAAAGGAGTGTATCCTGATTTAATACTTTTTTTCCATGTTGACCCAGAAATTACCCTAGAGAGAAAAACTCAGAATGGAGGGGACAGGCTAGAAGAAGAAGGTAATGATTTTCATAGAACAGTTTATGAAGGCTATATGGAGCTTTTGAAAATGTACCCAAAGAATATAAAGATTATAGATGCTACTAAATCAATAGAAGAGGTTCTTAGGGAAAGTATTAAAGAAGTTGAAGATTTACTAACTAAGAAAAGGGAGTGAAGAGATGAAACTCATAATATGTATAGTTCAGGATCAAGATGCAGGAGCTTTAATTGATGATTTAACAGAGAAAGAATTTAGAGTTACTAAATTATCATCAACAGGAGGATTTTTAAAATCAGGAAATACTACGCTTCTAATAGGAACAGATGAAGAAGAGTTACCTTCTGCAATAAATATAATAGAGGAAAACTGCAAGACTAGGGAACTTACAACATCTCTCCTTACAGTTACAATGCCAGGAGATACTTATATACCATTCCCCTTAGAAGTAAAGGTTGGAGGAGCGACAGTATTTATACTTGACGTAGATAAACATATTAAAATTTAAGGAGTGGGTTCTTTGAAACTTATTATTGCTATAATTCAGGATGAATATATTACAAAAGTTATAAGAACTTTAATGGAAAATAAAATAAGGACTACAAAACTGTCCTCAACAGGTGGTTTTCTAAAATCAGGAAATACTACACTTTTCATAGGTGTAGAAGATAATAAAGTAGATGAAGTAGTAGAATTAATAAGAAAAGAATGTTCTAGTAAGAAAGTAAAATCTGGAAATGATGAAATAACCGTTGGGGGTGCCAACTTATTTGTAATGGATATAGATAAATATATGAAGATATAGATTGAGGGATATTATGGATTTTAAACAAATAATTGGACATGAAAAGCAAATAGAGGCTTTAAAAAACTCCATAAGAAATAAAAGTATTAGTCACTGTTATTTATTTGAAGGAGAAAAAGGCTTAGGCAAGAAAAATTTGGCCCTAGCCTTTTCTAAAACCCTTCTTTGCAAAGAAGGACAAGCTGAGCCATGTAACATATGTAATCAATGTATAAAATTTGATACTTACAATCATCCAGATTTTAAACTTTTATCCCCTGAAAAAGGTATTATAAAAAAAGAAGAAGTTGAAAAGCTAATTAAATCAATGGCAACTGCACCCTTTGAAGGTAAAAGAAAGGTATTTGTTATTGATGATTGTGATATGATGAGATCAGAAAGTCATAATGCCCTGTTAAAAACCTTAGAAGAACCTCCAGAATATGTAAATATTATTTTGATAACATCTAGTAGTAGCAAATTACTTCCTACAATATTATCAAGATGTCAAATAATTAAATTTTATCCATTGTCTATTCCTAAGATAATAGAACTACTGATAAAAGACTATGGAGTTGATGAAGCTAAGGCTAAGTTTATTGCAGGTTTTACAAAAGGCTCTGTAGAAAACTCTATTGAATTAGCTAAGTCCAAGAGTTTCTTTGATAAAAGAGAGGAAGTTATAAGAGTAATAGATAGTTTAATAAAGGGTGATAAGACAAAGGTTTTTACCTCTATTAACTTTTTCAATGAAAACAAGGAAGATATAGATGAAATATTAGATATTATTATCTATTGGTTTAGAGATTTAATTATTTATAAAGAAGTAGGTACTACATCCTTATTGATAAATGAAGACAAACTCCATATGTTATCTGAGGAATCCTTTATGGATTTAAATAAAATTAATGATATAATATATAGAGTAGAGGATACTAAAATAAATATTAAAAGAAATGTTAATTTTAGTCTATCTATAGAAACTATGCTTCTAAGTATATAGGAGGAATTATATTTATGGTAACAGTAGTAGGAGTGAGGTTTAAGAAAGCAGGCAAAATCTATTATTTTGACCCTGATGATATAGATGTTAAATTTAATGACTTTGTAGTAGTAGAAACAGCTAGGGGAGTAGAATTTGGTCATGTAGTAGTAGGACAAAAGGAAATTCAAGAGAGTGAAATAGTAGCTCCATTAAAAAAAGTTATCAGAGTAGCTTTAGATGAAGACTTTGATATCCATAGAGAGAATAAGAAAAAGGCAAATGAAGCAATTGCAATATGTCAGCAAAAAGTGGAAGAACATGGACTATCTATGAAATTAGTGGATGTAGAATATACATTTGATAATAATAAAGTAATATTTTATTTTACTGCTGATGGAAGAGTGGATTTTAGAGAATTAGTAAAGGATTTAGCAGCTATATTTAAAACTAGAATAGAACTTAGACAAATAGGAGTACGAGATGAAGCAAAAATGGTAGGTGGTATAGGACCATGTGGTAAAGTAGTATGTTGTGGACAGTTCTTAGGAGAATTTGAGCCTGTATCTATAAAAATGGCTAAAGAACAATCCTTATCTTTAAATCCTACTAAAATATCAGGACTTTGCGGAAGACTTATGTGTTGTTTGAAATATGAGCATGAAGTATATGAGGAACTATTGGTGAAAATGCCTCAAATTGGTGCTATAGTTATTACTCCCGAGGGAAGGGGAACAGTTGTAGAAACCTTTACATTACTTGAAAAGGTTAAGGTGAAAGTAAGATTAAAAGATAATACAGATGATTTATTATATTTTCACATACAGGATATTGAAGATACTGGACAAATAGATGCTGCATATGAAAAAGTAATAGAATCAGTTAATGAAATAATAGAGGAAGTAGAAATAGATATTAAGTCTTTAGAAGATTAATAAAAATTAAATAAATTTAAAACCTCTTTTAATATTCCTTGAAATCTGTTAAAATGAAATCGTATTAATATACAAGCATAATAAGGGGGTGAAATAATTGGCATATAAAATTCATGATGATTGTATCGCATGTGGCGCTTGCCAAGCAGAATGCCCAGTAGACGCTATATCTGCAGGAGATATTTATGTAATAGACCCTGAAAAATGTATTGAATGTGGTGCATGTGCTAACGTTTGTCCAGTAGACGCACCTAAACCAGAATAGTACTTATAAAAAAGACCCATAAGGGTCTTTTTTGTTAAAGGAGAAGGTCATGTTAAAAGAAAATGAGAGAATAGATATAATTCCAGGATCTGATTTTAAAATAATACAAAACAAGGAGAAGTTTTCCTATGGAACTGATGCCATATTCCTATCCCACTTTGCAAAATCTAAGGGGAAAGTAGTAGACTTAGGAACTGGAACGGGAATTATACCTTTGAGGCTATATGCAAAGGATAAAGTGGATATAATTTATGGTGTAGAAATTCAAGAGGAAGTAGCAAACATGGCAAGAAGATCCATAAAATTAAATAATCTAGAAGAAAAGATTATTATCCTAAATATGGATTTAAAGGAGTTACCAGAAAAATTTGGAAAGAATACAGTAGATACTATTACAACAAATCCTCCATATATGAAGTTAGGGGGAGCATTAATAAATCCACAGGAGAACTTTGCTATATCCCGTCATGAAATAGCTTGTACTCTTGAGGATATAATCAAAGTTACAGAATATCTATTAAAGCCTCTTGGAAAATTTTATATGGTACATAGACCAGATAGATTAGTAGATATAATCTATTTACTTAGAAAATATAATATAGAACCAAAATACATAAGATTTATTCAACCTAAAATATGTAAAAAACCAAATTTAATATTAATAGAGGCAGTGAAGAATGGTAAACCTGATTTGAAATTTTACGAACCATTAATAGTATATAATGAAGATGGAACATATACAGATGAAATCTATAAGATATATGGAAGTTATTCAAAGGAGAGATAAAATGGAAAGTGGAACTTTATACATATGTCCTACTCCTATTGGCAATCTTGAGGATATTACCCTTAGGACTATTAGGATATTGGGAGAAGTAGATTTAATTGCTGCTGAAGATACAAGGCATACTGTTAAGCTATTAAATCATTATAATATTAAAAAACCCATTACATCCTATCATAAGTACAATATAAAGGAAAAGGGAATTGAATTAATAGAAAAATTAAATCAAGGAGAAAACATTGCCTTGGTATCAGATGCTGGGATGCCAGGCATATCTGACCCAGGACAAGAACTTATAAGACAAGCAATTGATTATGGTATAGAAGTAATAGGTCTTCCGGGAGCTACAGCTTCCATAACTGCTTTAGTAATTTCTGGTTTGCCTACAGATAAGTTTATTTTTGAAGGATTTTTATCTTCTAAAAAAGGAGAAAGAAAAAAAGAACTTCAAAGGATTAAGGAATATAGAAAAACAACAATTATATATGAAGCACCTCATAGACTAATAAATTTATTAGAAGATATAAAAGAGATATTAGAAGATAGACAGATTTCTATTTCTAGGGAGCTAACTAAAAAGTATGAAGAAACTTTTCGTGGTACAGCAGCTGAAGCTTTGGAAAAATTTCAAAACTCTGGTATAAAGGGTGAATTTGTATTAATAGTTGATGGAAATCATGAAGAAAAAGAAGTTGAAGAAATTGATATAAAGGGATTGTTAAATCAATATATAAATGAAGGACTTACAAAAAAAGAAGCAGTAAAAAAGATATCAGAGGAGTATAATATACCTAAAAATTTGGTATATAAAGAAAGCATTAGAATCAGTGAATAGTTTGTAGTAAGGTTTGGGGCATTTTAATCTTTCCAACTATTAGTTATTTCCTATTATATATTAACTATTCACTAAACTAAGGAGTGATTATTATTTATACCATACATAATGAATTAAAAGAAAAGATATCTAATTTGAACAATTTAATACAAGACAAATACAAGGAAGTATTGTCTTTAGATAAGAATATATTAAGAGAATTTATAAAGGAAAATATAGGTTCTATAAAATCAATGAAAAAATTAGAAAACAATCATTTAGCTCTATATGAAGCCAAAGGTGGTATAGTGGGAGTTGATGGCTCTACAAATAGAAAAGGTGGGGCTTATCCTCATTTTGTAGATGTTTTTCAGGGTCTAGCAAAGTCAACTATAATGAAAGATGAGCCTATATTTAAAGCAGATATATATACTCCTTTATTTTCAGATATGGAAAAAAATATATTGGAAGAAGAGGAAAAAATAACATTAGATAAGAGAAATAGACTATTAGCTGGTATAGAAGTAGAAGTTGCTCTGGAGAGTGCTAAGAGATTTAAACCCTATGCCATACTTATGGATGGTTCACTTATTAGATATAATATAGATGCCTATGATTTATGGGTAGAATTAAGGGAAGAATGTGAAAGCCAAGGTATCCTTTTAGTTGGAGTTATTAAAGACATAAAGACCTCTATTATAGGAGACAAGCTAGGAGAGATTTATCCTAAAATGAATATAAACGCCTATGACAGAGAGTTGCTTTTTGGTCTATTAGAGTATGGTGAAATGATAATCATAGATGATGAAACCAACAAGAAGAAGAAAGCAGGATATTCTTCTGTGTTTATGAGGTCTTCACTAGCTCCTAGTGTTATAGGAATGGACATCATAGATAGCCAGAAGGAATATTTAGAGGAAATGGGAAGGTTAGTTTTCACTTTAACTCCTGAAAATAGCAGAGGTGTACCTCTGTGGCTGGATATAGTAGATAAAGAGGTTAAAATATCCGATGCTATGATAAATGGTCTTATGGAAAGATATATGGATAGGGATTTATATGAAAGGTTTTTTATATCAGAAAGAGCAAAGAGAAACTAAGCGGGGTGATTAAATGAAAGTAGTAGGTATTACAACTCAACAAGAGGTTTTCATAGGTTCAAAGACTAGAAATTTTAGAATAAACGAGTTTTTAATAATAGAAGACCCTTACCAAGGGGAGCTAATGGGAGAAGTTGTAGAGGCAAAGACCTTCAATAGATATATACCTCTAAATATAGCAGGAGATTTTGTAGATT
The DNA here is from genome assembly GCF_900128955.1 of Tissierella praeacuta DSM 18095. Taxonomy (GTDB): domain Bacteria; phylum Bacillota; class Clostridia; order Tissierellales; family Tissierellaceae; genus Tissierella; species Tissierella praeacuta. Next base: position 18,280 of record NZ_FQTY01000005.1, on the reverse strand, counting down.
CTTCTGTATTAGAATCCTTAAAGACTTTAGGATATAACATAGATGAAGAAACCATTTATATAGCAAAGGTAAGGCTTTTAAATGAAGCTTTATATCCAGTACAAACTGGCTCAGATATTAGATTGCCAGAATTCCATGAGGTAAAGGAACTAATGCTCAGAACTAAAAAAGAAGAAGGATTAGTATTAGGAGTAATTAGAAATACAGATGATATGGCAATAGGAATGGATGATGAGTATAAAAATCTTTTATATACATTTGAAGAAAGTGGACTATGTCCTCAAAGAGAGATACCCTATATTTTAGATATAAAGTCTATGCATCATTATCCTCATATAGGAGTATTTGGTGGATCGGGTTCAGGTAAATCCTTTGGACTTAGAGTGCTGTTAGAGGAATTGATGAAGCAAAATATACCTACCATAGTATTGGATCCCCATTTTGAAATGGATTTTAGTCAAATAGCCCCATATTTAGAGGAAAATACAATAAGTTTTGAAGACAAATTTAAGTGCTTACAAGTAGGATATCATGTGGGAGTTAAATTTGAAGATTTAAATGCTCAGGATTTGAAAAATTTATTAGATGCTGCCTCAAATCTCACTGATGCTATGAACAATGTAGTAGATATATTATTTAAAAGAAAAGATTCTCTTCATAGTTTTTATACAAGAATGCAGATGTTAACAGATGCCCAAGAAGAAGGCTCTATTGATAGAATAGATAATAGAATTAATTATGCTGATTCAGATGAAGAAAAAAAGGCATGGGAGAGAAGAAAAGAAGTTTATCTAAAATATGACAAAACTTGTCCATATAATTCTGTAAAAGGAATAATGTGGAGATTAAAGAGATTAGATAATGAAGGCATATTTTCTAAAGATATACGTGAAATAGAGGAAGGACTTCAACGAGGAAAACTAATGGTAATTCAGGGGAATACTAGAATATTACAAGTCTTTAGTACCTATTTATTAAATAATCTTTATCATAAGAGGAGAGATTATAAGGATGCACTATATAAAAAGACTCATGCTGAATATTTTCCACCATTTATAGTAGTTACAGATGAGGCTCATAATTTTGCACCAAAGGGATATGACTCCCCATCTAAATCTATATTAAAGGAAATATCTCAAGAAGGAAGAAAATATGGTGCATTTCTAATTTTAGCAACTCAAAGACCTACATTATTAGATGAAACCATTACAGCCCAGCTAAATACTAAATTTATATTTAGAACTGTTAGAGCATCAGATATACAGACTATAAAGGAAGAAACAGACCTTACAATGGAAGAAACTAGAAGACTTCCATATTTAAGAACAGGAGATGTATTTATTTCATCTGCTTCCATGGGAAGAACAATATTTGCAAGAATTAGAGCCGCCATTAGTTCTACTCCCCATGCTGAAAATCCATTTGATGAGTTGAAAAACAAGGGAAAAGAAGATGATGAAAAATTCATGGAGATTATAGCTGAAAAATTTCCTATAAATGATACAGACTTAATCCATGTAATTATGGAAATAGAAAAAGAAGAAAATATTACCATGACTATAGAATCCTTAGAAGAGAGATTAAAACAAATGGTAGAGAAGGGATATTTAAAAAAAGAAGAAACCATATTTGGATATAGATATAAACAAATATAGAAATAAAAAAGATTGTTTGAATTATCAAACAATCTTTTTTATTTCTATATAATATTCAGAAAAAACTATCTATTTAAGTGAGAAATAGGTAAATACTGGGTATAAGTAATTATATTAAAATAAACTTCTGCTTAATATTAATATGTTGAGGTGGCTAATATGAAAATCATACAGAAAAAGTTTTATTTATTTGGTATAATACTTACTTTAATTGTGGCTATAGGATTAGTAATTCAATATACATATCTAAATAAGGCTATAACTAATCATAAGGAATTGGATATGACTAAATCTATAGAACATTTAGGGGCTCAAATAAATAGTAATTTAGAATATCACAGTCAATATACTATTGCAGCTTCAGCCTTTATATCTACAGGACATTATTCAGACAATGAAATTGTAGAATATTTTAAAGCCCTTGTAGAAAATAATTCAGCAATCAAATATATGTATTTTGGCGATACAAATAATAAATTTATAATCTCCAATGATTGGATTCCTCCCGATGATTATGATTCAAGAAAAAGAGAGTGGTATATAAAGGCAAAGGAAGAAAAAGCATTAGTATTTTCAAATACGTATGTAGATGCCGTAGATGGAAATTTAGTAGTCTCCATATCAAAACCTATATATAATAAAAATGGAGAACTATTAGGTGTTGTAGCTTCTGATATTAGTATGGAAGGAATTATGGAAATAATGAAGGATACTAGAATTAAAGATTTAGGATATTCTTTTTTAATAGATAATGCAGGAAATATAATTGCCCATCCTAGATATAAATATGACCTAGAGTCTGAATTAATTAATATAAATTCAATAAGTGATAATATACATGAAGAACTACAAGAAACTAAGAGTGGGAAAATAGAGGTAGAGTTAGATGGAGTTTTAGGCTACTTATCATATCAGCCTGTAGAAAAAACTGATTGGATTATTGGAAATTTCATGTCTTTAGAAGAATTTAGAGGGAAAGATAGAAATGCTTTAAGAATTTTTTTGATTGCTTTAGCTATAGCCATAATTATATTTACTTCATTTACTTATTTACAAAGAGTAAATTTTCTAGTCCCTGTACATAATTTGGACAAGGATATTAGTGTAATCAATATTGAAGAAAATATTGGATATAGAATACCAATAAAAACAAATGATCCCTTCATAGAACTGAGAAAGACCATTAATTTAGTATTAAGTAAAACACAAGATTTTTTTGAACAAACTGAACAAAGTACAGAAGAAATAATGGCTCAAAATGAAGAATTAGAAGCTTCATATGGACAACTAGCAGCCATGGAAGAAGAAATAAGAGATCAGTATGAAAGGCTTATTAAATCTGAAAAGGAATTAAAGAAAGCATTAGAAAAGAATAAAGCTATAATAGAGGTTTTACCAGATATACTATTTATAATTAATAAAGATGGAAAGTTTATTGAAGCAGAAGCGTCCTATAGTAAGGAGTTGTACTTTGCAAGAGAAGAGTTTCTAAATAAAACAGTTGGAGAAGTATTTACATCTGAAATAGGGGATATTGCAATGAAGAAAATAAAAAGGGCATTAGAGAATAATACAGTGGAAAATTTTGAATATGAATTTGAGGAGTCGGGAGATATTCAGAATTATGAAATTAGAATAGTAAAACTTAATGATAATGAAGTAGTTTCTATAACTAGGAATATAACGGATAAAAAGAAAATGGAAGATAAATTAATAAAGTTATCTTATAGAGATCAACTAACAGGATTATATAATAGAAGGTTCTTTGAAGAAGAGCTAAGAAGATTAGATACACCTGAAAATCTTCCTTTAACCCTTGTAATGGCAGATGTAAATGGACTTAAACTCATAAATGACTCTTTTGGTCATAAAACAGGAGATAAATTGCTTCAGGATATAGGAGATATAATAGAAGAAGGTTGTAGGGAAAATGATATTGTAGCAAGAATAAGTGGAGATGAATTTTTAATTATTCTACCTCAGACAGATGAAACAGAAGCAGAAGAAATTATAAAGAGAATAAAAAAACTAAGTAAGGAAAAAAATATTTCAGATGAGAAGTTAACTAATATAGAGCTATCAGTATCATTTGGAGTTGGAACTAAATATAATTTTGATACTGATATTTCAAATATATTTAAAAAAGCAGAAGATAATATGTATGCTCATAAACTATTTGAAGGTCCTAGTATGAGAAGCAAGACCATAGAAACCATAATGATGACCTTATATGAAAAAAATAAAAGAGAAGAAGAACATTCTAAAAGAGTAGCAATTATTTCTAAAGAGCTGGGCAATGCTTTAGGTATGGAAGAAGAAAAACTAAAGGAAATTGAAAATGCTGGATTATTACATGATATAGGTAAAATTGCAATTAATGAAGCTATTTTGGATAAACCTGGATACCTTACTGATGAAGAATATCATGAAATGAAGAAGCATCCTGAAATTGGATATAGAATACTTAGTACAGTAAATGAAATGTCTCAAATAGCTAAATATGTACTTTATCATCATGAAAGATATGATGGGAAAGGGTATCCCAAAGGATTAAAGGGGGAAGAGATTCCTCTAATATCAAGAATTATAACTATTGCAGATTCCTATGATGCAATGGCAAGTGACAGGGCATATAGAAAAGCTTTATCAGATGAAGAAATATTAGAAGAGTTTATGAAAAATTCAGGGACTCAATTTGATCCTAATTTAGTAAAAATATTTGTAGAAAAGTTTCTTAGGATAAAATGAAAACAATATTAAAATAAAATCTAGGCTCCCAACAGGAGCCTAGATTTTATTTTAATACATATACTTTAACTTTCCTTCTTCCAAATCTATTAACTGCACTAGAACTTTCAAAAAATAAATCAATTTTATTTCCTTTAATTGCTCCTCCAGTGTCTTCTGCTATAGCAAAACCATAATCTTTAGTTCCATCAAGGCTTTGAACATAAAGTTTCGTGCCTAATGGTATTACCCTAGGGTCAACAGCAACTACACCAGGTCTAACCTTTGTACCTGAGGCAGTAAGACCATAATATCTATCGCCTGGTGATTTTCCACAACTTTCAAATGATAAGTCATAGGCAGTGGCTGTCATCGTCATAGCTTTCCTGTAGCTAGTATTACCTCTGGATGTAACGATTAAATCCTTAGTGCCCTTTTCTATAATTTCAGAAATTGGTTGGGTAATTACTTCTTCTTTTACAAACTCAGTTGAGTGAAGTTTGCCATTGATAAATTCCTTTTTGAAATAAGACTTTTTAAGTCCATTTTTACCATCTTGAACAATTTTTGATGTTCCTATATCTATTTTATTGCTTTTATTTACAATTTTTTCAAAAGGAATAATATCTTCAACGGTTTCAACCACCTCCTCAACTTTAAATATTTCAATCGTTGTTCCATTTGTAATTGTATCGCCTTGTTTTGGATTGGTAAAATCCTTTTCTCCTAATACAATTCCGTTGTCATCTAGAATTTCACCTACAGTATTAAAAGTTGACTCTACATCTAATTCTAATCCTGCTGATAAAATAGTGTATGACTTTGGATTCTTTATAATTATATTCATATTGTCTTCAAGTTCTCTGTCTAAGCCTACATTAATATAGGCACCTTTATAAAATGGGATGGATTCTTTTTCAAGTAATTCTCCCACTGTTTTGGAATGTGAAGCTATTTCTCTAACTTCATCTTCCAGTTGTAAGGTAATATTAACTCTACTACCTTGGTACAAGTAAAACCCTAAAGATACAGTTACAGCTATAGCGAGGGCAGTCAAGACTATAAATTTCCAAGTCTTATTGACTGTAAAATTTTCCATAATATACCTCCTATAATTTAACTATTCTTGTATTGTAATCAAAAACTTATTATTTGTCAAATTTTTGATACAATATACATAATATTCAGACAGCCATACTATGTTCATTTATTTATATATGAATATCATATACAATAAATGGAAAACTATTCATGAAAATGGGAATTATTATTTTTTATTGTACTACCAGATAGTATTGCAGCAGAAAATATATCAGTATATATATATTGGTTAATAAATTAATTATTAAATTTGGTATATATGTAGGATAGCCTAAATCTAAAATTCAATTTAGTATGAAATTTGGTACTAATATTAAAATAATTAAAAAAAGTATTAAATTTAATACTTTTTTTAATATCAATAAAGGAATATTATTGATATTGCTATATTTCATTAAAATAAAAAAATGGCATAAAGATTGCAAGATAAATAATTAAATATGATTATTGCTTTTGACCTAGGGAAATTGTAACAATATTTAAATTAGGAATAGAACTTATTCTTCGTAAGATAGGTTCTTAAAATTTAAGGTTTTTCATTTCAAATTATATCTTTCACACTGAATTCTTAGTGCATAACTCTTTGAAAAAGTTAGTTCATGGTTTATTAAAAACATTATCCAGCACTACTTGGAATATATATTGTAATTTCTATCATTTAATATTATCTTCCCCGTATTAGTACATTAAGATTATAACCTAATATAGCAAAGTTAGAGAATGCAGCAATTGAACTGTAACTATATTATCCCAGGAGGTGACAATTATATTTTCATCAAGGATTATTATAATACAAATTATTTCTAAGGAGGCGATAATTGCATTTTCATAAAGAATTATTTGTAAAATAAAATTATTTTAAAGGAGAGAGTTCTATTATGAAAAAAACAATTAGTGAAAATCTAACAAAGATTTTATTAAACAGGCATAAATTATCTAAAATTATATGCTTGTTATGCATTGTTACTTTGCTGTTAAGTAATATTTTCAGTAGTTTAGTTTTAGCCATAGATGATAATGTCCCTGTATTATCAATGTCATATCAATCACCTATGGGAAAAATAGACACTAAAGAAAAAATAGAGACTACTATATTTTCAAAAAAAATTACTGAAGATTCATTAACAATAAAACCACCTGAACCTCCAAAATTGGAATCTAGCAGCCAAAACTCATTTGCTGCAATGAAAAACACCTATTCAATGGCTTATTTAAAGACATTAAACTATACTGATTTAGTAAATTTGCTAGTTACTATTGAGTACAGCGATATTACAGATTTATTTCAGTATAGCCAAGATGCATATGAATTTTATTCCAATCAAAGTCGTATGCAAGCACTTATTGATGCAATAAATGTTCGTGGAACACAATATACCAGCACTGATAACAAAGGTATACCTACACTTTGCGAAGTAACTAGAGCAGGTTTTTATTTGGGTTTTTACAATAGTCAATTAAGTGAACTTAATAATAGAAGTTATCATGATAAATGTTTGCCAGCAATAGTTTCAGTTATGAATAATCCTAACTTCAAACTGGGAACAGCACAGCAAGACGACTTAGTATCTGCCATAGGTCTTCTTATGTGGAATGCTTCAACTAATGTAGATGTAATTAATCGTACCATTCCTGTATTTCAACAATTCAAATCAAATATAGATACCTATATCAAGGATAATAGAAAAGGAACTGCTATTTATAATTTAGGTGGTGGTATAGAATATGATATTAGTGAAGAACTTTATAAGGGTGTTACACCATCGAAAACTATTTGGTATGGCAGAATTGATAACTATATAGCACAGGTATCAAATATAGCATTATTAGGAAACCTTACTTCAGATAATGGATGGCTAATAAATAATGGATTATATTGGATGGGGACATTGGGAAAGGTTCACAGTAATTCAAGTGAAGGAAATAGAGTTCTTACAGAGGCAATGAATTTATATCCATATTTGGGAGAGCAGTATTTCCAAGCTGCTTCATCCATAGTAGATAATTATAATGGATTAGATTATTATGGCAGAAAAATAGATATTAATAAAATCAAACAAGATGGGATAAATAAATACTTACCTAGAACTTATACTTTTGATGATGGAAAATTAATAATATATACAGGAAATGATGTTACAATTGATAAAGTTAAAAGACTTTATTGGGCTTCATATGAAGTTAGGGCACAATTTTATAGGGCAGTAGGAAGAGATACTCCTCTTGAAGCCAATAATACTGATGAAATATTGAAATGCTATATTTATAATAATCCTGATGAATATGGTATGAATCGATATCTGTTTGGGCTAGATACTAATAATGGTGGTATATATATAGAGAGCTGGGGATCTTTCTACACTTACGAAAGAACTCCTGAAGATAGTATATATACATTAGAAGAGTTATTCCGCCATGAATTTACTCATTATTTACAAGGTAGATATTTAGTACCTGGTATGTGGGGAGAGTCAGAAATTTATCAGAATGATAGATTGACTTGGTTTGAGGAAGGCGGAGCTGAATGGTTTGCTGGTTCTACTCGTACGGATGGTGTAGTGCCAAGAAAATCCATGGTATCTAATATTGGTAGAGAGTCAGAGAGATACTCTTTAGCTAAGACTTTATATTCATCATATAACAGCGGATTTACTTTTTATACTTACAGTTTTGTTGTTTATAATTATATGTATGAAAAAAATATGGATATGCTCAACAGTTTAAATGATGCTGTAAAAACAAACAATGTAAGGGCATATGATAATTTAATAAGTCAGTATAGTAATAATGCCAGTTTAAATACAGAGTATCAGAATCAAATGCAATATCTAGTAGACAATAGTAACAGTTACTATATTCCTCTTGTATCTGATGATTATTTAGCAACTCATCCAAGAAAAGACTTAGAAGCATTATATTCAGATATAACTTCAGTTATAAATCTTAGGGATGTTACAATGACTCAATCACAATCACAATTCTTCAATACATTTACATTGCGTGGAACATATAAAAAGACATCATCTCAAGGTCGTGTAGAAGATTGGAAATACATGGATTTAATGGCGAATGAATCCCTAAAGACACTTACATCATATCCTTGGAGTGGATATAAAACAGTAGTATGTTACTTTACAAATTATAAAGTAAACTCATCAAATGAAGTAGAATTTGATGTAGTATTTCATGGAATACTTACAGGAGATGGAACAACACCAGTAAATAATCCTCCAGTAGCAAAGGCAAATGGTCCCTATGAAGGAACAAAGGGAACAGCAATAAGCTTTAGCAGTGCAGGTTCTAAAGATAATGATGGAACAATTGTATCATATTTATGGAACTTTGGAGATGGTAATACAAGTACTGAAGAAAATCCAAGCCATATGTATTCTGAAGCAGGTATATTTATAGCAACTTTGACAGTAACCGATGATAAGGGAGCAAAAAGTACAGATGAAGCACAGGTTATAATTAGTGAACCTGGAGCTAACCCTAGTGATGGTATTACATCTGAGACTGAACCTAATGATACATTTGATGATGCAAATGGACCTATAAAGAATAATCTTACAGTTTCGGCAAGTTTTGATAGGGATGACAATGTAGATGTATACTATTTTGATGTAATTTCCAATGGAGAAGTTGATATCAATGTAATGCCAGATAGTGATTTAGGAATTAGTTGGATGCTTTACAAAGCACCAGATTTTACAAATTATGTAATGTATCCAACATCGACAACAGGTGGGAGATTAACAGGCTCTTATGATTCAGCACCAAGTAGATATTATCTTTATATTTATAAATACTCAGGAACAGGATCATATACTATAAATGTTAATGGACCCCTTGAGTAAATATAGATAGTTTAAAACAAGATTTAAACTTAATACATCTTCATGTAGATAACAATGGCTATAAAAATCTCCTAAATTAATTATTTAGTTGACTAGACTCTATACTTAGAGTATAATTATATATCAAATAAGGAAAGATACAATAAGGTGTTGAAGGGAAGAGTAGGATTAAGGTTATTCTACAGAGAGCTGGATTTAGGTGAAAACCAGTGATTAATGTTATTCCGAAGATGGCCCCTGAACTTTATAGCCGAAGATTTTAAGCTATGACGGAAGCAGCCGTTACACTGCAAGGTTTAATAACCTAGTGAGATTTAAATCGTGAGATTTAGATAAATTAGAGTGGTACCGCGAAGACAGCCTTCGTCTCTATAAGAGACGAAGGCTTTTTTATGACCTAACACAGCGAACGGTAGTGAGCTGATGTAGGTCAAACGCAAATTACTATTTATTAATTAAATAAACGGGAGGTATAGAGATGAAAAAATATTATTTGACAACACCAATTTATTATCCATCGGATAATCTGCATATAGGACACACCTATACTACAGTAGCAGCAGATGCAATAAAAAAGTTTAAGAAAATGCAAGGATATGATGTATATTTTGTAACAGGCTCAGACGAACATGGGCAAAAAATACAAGAGAAAGCCAAAGAAAATGGCGTTACACCAAAGGCATATGTGGATAAAATTGTTGCAGATATAAAAGCATTGTGGAAAACTTTGGAGATAGATTATGATACTTTTATAAGAACTACAGATTCTCACCATGAAAAAGCAGTACAAGAAATATTTACAAAGCTATATGAAAAAGGTGAAATATATAAATCAAAATATGAAGGACATTACTGTACTCCATGTGAAGCATTTTGGTCAGAATCGCAACTAAAGGATGGAAAATGCCCAGATTGTGGTAGAGAAGTTCATCTTGCAGAAGAAGAAGCTTACTTTTTTAGACTTTCAAAATATAGAGATAAATTATTAGCATTATATGAAGAAAATCCAGAGTTTATTCAACCAGAATCAAGAAAAAACGAAATGATAAACAATTTCTTAAAGGATGGTTTAGAGGACTTATGTGTGTCTAGAACTAGCTTTGATTGGGGAATTAAGGTTCCCTTTGATCCATCCCATGTAGTATATGTATGGATAGACGCTTTATCTTGCTATCTTACAGCCTTAGGATATGGTACTGATGATGATAAAAACTTTAAAGAGTTTTGGCCTGCAAATGTTCATCTAGTAGGTAAAGAAATAGTAAGGTTTCATACTATAATTTGGCCAGCACTTTTAATGGCAATGGATTTAGAATTACCAAAAAAGGTATTTGGTCATGGTTGGATATTATTTGAAGATGATAAAATGTCTAAATCAAAGGGGAATGTAATATATCCAGAGCCAATAATTCAATTATATGGTATAGATGCATTCAAATATTTTCTTCTTAGAGAATTTTCCTTCGGACAGGATGGTTCTTTCCATAGGGATAAGTTCCTACAAAGACTTAATTCAGATTTAGCTAATGATTTAGGAAATCTAGTGAGTAGAACAGTTACAATGATTGAAAAATATAATGAAGGAGTAATTCCAGCACCTGTGAAGGAAGGAGAGTTTGATGATTCTCTAAAGGAAATAGGAATAAAAGCAGCATCTAAAGTAGAAGAGTATATGGACAAATTAAACTTTTCCAATGCCTTAGAAGAAATATGGAAATTAATTAGAAGAACTAATAAATATGTAGATGAAACAGCTCCATGGATTTTGGCAAAGGAAGAGAATAAGGAAAGACTAGATACAGTATTATATAACTTGGCAGAATCCCTAAGAATTGTATCTATACTAATTAAACCATTTATGGAAAAAACATCAATAGAGATAAGGAAACAACTTGGCCTGGAAAATGATATATTATGGAATGATGCTAAAACTTGGGGAATACTAGAAACAGGAACAAAAGTAGCAAGGGGAGGTATTATATTCCCAAGACTTGATATAGAAAAGGAATTAGTTAAATTAAATGATGAAAATCAAAAACTTATAGATTTAAGAAGTAAAGGAAAGAAGGTTGTAAATGTGGAAGAAGTTAAGGAAGTAGAAGAAAAGGTAGAGGAAATTACAATAGATGAATTTGATAAAATAAAGTTAAAGGTAGCAGAAGTTATTTCCTGTGAAAATCATCCAAAGGCAGATAAATTATATGTGTTACAATTAAAGTTAGGTGAGGAAGAACGTCAAGTAGTATCAGGAATAAAAGAATATTATTCACCAGAAGATTTAGTGGGTAAAAAAGTAGTAGTAGTTACAAATTTAAAACCTGTAAAACTAAGAGGTATAGAATCAAAGGGAATGATATTAGCAGCAGAAGATAGTGACGGTAAACTTAGCCTAGTGTCTACCCTAGAAGATTTAAAGTCAGGAGCAACAATATCATAATAGGACAGGGGTATGGTTCTCATGTTGCAAGAAAACTAGCAGGAGAACCATCTTCTTGCCGCAACTTACCATGGGGGTGATAATATGGATATGGTGAAACCTTTTATTGAAAATATATTGTATCCAATTATGGAAAAGAAAAATGGTAATAAAATAAGAGAAAATATAAAGGAACTTCTTAACTCTCAAAAATTAGATACTATAGAATTAAAAATGCTACAAGAAGAAAAGCTTAAAAGACTTTTACTAGAATGTATAAAGAATGTTCCTGCTTATAAAAAATATGATTGTCTATTAGATGAGATTGAATCTGATGTAAGGAGTGCCTTTTTAAAGTTTCCTGTATTGAATAAGGTTGAATTTAGAAATAATTCGGAGACGTTTTTAAACAATACAACTCCAAAATCTAAACTGATACCTAATATTACTGGTGGCTCAACCAGTGAGCCAGTTAAGTTTTTTATGGATAGATATACTGTAGAGTATTATGAAGCAGCAAGATGGAGAGGACTTTCTTGGTGGGGGATTACTCCAGGAAGTAGAAGTGTAATGATTTGGGGAAATCCCTTGGAATTAAACCAAGCTGAGCAGAAGAAATATCGCATGAAAGAAAAATGGCTCAAGAATAGAATAATAATACCTGCATACTCCTTAAAACCAGAGAATATGGCAGAGTATGTAAATAAAATTATTAAATTTAAACCTGAATATCTATATGGCTATGCTTCTGCTTTACATGCCTTTGCATCTTTAATGCTGCAAGAAAAGCTAAAATTCCCATTAAAATTAAAGGCAATTATTTCTACATCTGAAACCTTACATGATTTTCAAAGGGAAATAATAGAAGAAGCCTTTAACTGTCCAGTTGTAAATGAATATGGTGCTAGGGATGGAGGGATTTTAGCATATCAATGTCCCTGTGGAAATATGCATATTACTGCAGAAAATGCTATACTTGAAGTAGTTGATCCTAAGACATTTAAGCCTTTGGCTTTTGGAGAAAGTGGTATTCTCTTAGTAACAGATTTAAATAATTTTTCAATGCCTAGATTAAGATATCAAATAGGCGATAGGGCAGTTTTAACTGATAGAAATTGTCAATGTAAAATGGGACTGCCCATATTAGAGAAAATTGATGGTAGAGAAGATGATATGTTTGTAACTGTAGATGGTGAATTAATTCATGGTCATATATTTAATCATATCTCCCGATCCATAGAGGCAATTCAAAAGTTTCAGATTATACAATATAGTCCTTTACAAGCAGAACTAAAGATAATTAAAAGGGAAGGTTATGATGTAAAAGAAATAGATAAATTTATTATTGGAGTTCAGGAATTATTGCCAAAATCAAAAATAGATGTAAAATTTGTAGATGATATACCAGTAACAGCTTCAGGAAAATATAGATATGCTATTCGTAAATTTCAAATATAATGAAACTAGGAGAGTTAATTATGCTTATAGATAGTCATGCACATCTTGATGATTCAAGATTTGATAACGATAGAGATGTATTAATTAGGGATTTAAAAAATAATGGTATAGAAATGGTTATAAATATTGGTGCCGATTTAGGTTCAAGTATTGCATCTGTATCCTTAGCTGAAAAATATGATAATATATATGCAGCAGTTGGAGTACATCCTCACTCTGCAAAGGAAATGGATAACTCAACTATAGAAATATTGAAAACCTTTGCTAAAAGAGATAAAGTAGTGGCAATAGGGGAGATAGGATTAGACTTTTATTATGATAATTCCCCTAGAGATATACAAAAAAAATGGTTTAAAGAACAACTTGAATTAGCAAAAGAAGTAGATTTACCAGTGATTATTCATACTAGAGATGCGGCACAGGATACATTTGATATATTAAAGAATGCACAGGATGGAAGATTAAAAGGAGTGCTGCATTGTTATTCTGGTAGCGTTGAGATGGCAATGGAATATATAAAGATGGGATTTTATATATCCTTAGCAGGACCTGTTACATTTAAAAATTCTAAGGTAAGTAAAGAAGTAGCTAAAGCAGTTCCTTTAGATAAACTTCTAGTAGAAACAGATAGCCCCTATTTAACTCCCGAACCCTATAGAGGTAAAAGAAACGAACCTATATTTGTAAGATATGTAGCAGGTACCATAGCAGAAACTAGAGGAATATCCTTTGAAGAATTAGCAAAGGCTACTAATAGAAACACGAGAAAACTATTTAAAATTGTTTAATTTTAAATAGTTGGAATTGACAATGTACAATTGACAATTAAAAGACTAAAGGATGAAAAGATTATGAACTAGATTCTTTATTTAATTCAGGACGACAGTATAAGAATCTAAGGTTTCTATTGTCTATCGTCAATTTTCAATTGTCAATTAAAATAAGGGGTGTTATTTTGATAAAGGAAATAATAGTGGTAGAAGGAAAAGATGATATAACTGTTGTGAAGGCAGCATTAGAGGCAGAAGTTATTGCTACTGGTGGATTTGGATATAAAAAAGAATTTATTAAAACTCTTCAAAATATAGCAGAAAAAAGAGGCGTTATTATTCTTACAGACCCAGATTATGCTGGAGAGCAGATTAGAAGAGATTTATCTAAACATATAAAAAATTGTAAACACGCATTTTTACCTCAAGGTAAGGCTTTAAAAAAAGGAGATATTGGAGTAGAAAATGCAAATAAGGAAGATATATTAGAGGCAATATTAAAGGCTAGACCAAGTAATATAGAAAGAAAAGAAGAATTTACAAAGGAAGAACTTATTGCCTTGGGATTAGCTGGTGGTTCAAAATCAAGAGAGAAAAGAGAAAGGCTAGGAGAAATATTAGGAATAGGATATGCAAACTCTAAACAATTTCTCAATAGGTTAAATAATTTTGGAATAACTAGAAAAGAATTTGAAGAAGCTCTAGAAAGGATTGAAGGAGACCATGGAAGATAAAAGGCTTTATTCACCAAAATATATAAAAGAAATCTTAGAAAAACATGGATTTAAGTTCTCAAAATCCTTAGGTCAAAACTTCTTAATAGATGGCAATATTGTAAGGAAGATAGTAGAAAATGGGAATATTACATCGGAGGATTATGTAATAGAAATAGGACCTGGTATGGGTACTCTTACAGAAGAATTAGCATTAAAGGCGAAAAAAGTATTGGCAATTGAAATTGATAATACTTTGATACCTATATTAGAAGAAACAATTGGAAAATATAATAATGTTGAAATAATTAATGGAGATATATTAAAAATTGATTTGCAAAAAATAATAGAAGAAAGATTAGATGGTGGACCAGTTAAAGTAGTAGCAAATTTACCTTATTATGTAACTACTCCAATAATAGCTAAATTAATAGAGGATAATTTGAATCTAGAATCTATTATAGTTATGGTTCAGAAAGAAGTTGCAGAAAGAATGGCAGCAGGTTCTGGTGGTAAAGAATATGGCTCTTTATCTGTATTTGTGAATTTTTACAGCAAACCAGAAATAGTCCTAAAAGTACCAAAGACAGTTTTTATGCCACAGCCAAAGATAGATTCTGCCGTAATAAAACTTACTATAAATAAAGAATTACCAGAAGTAGACAAGGAAAAGTTTTTTAAAATTGTAAAGGCTGCTTTTTCTAAGAGGAGAAAAACCATATTAAATTCACTATCTACCTATGGATTCAATATTGAAAAAGGAACTATAAAAGAAGTTTTAGAAAGCTTGGATATTAGCTTAGATTCAAGAGCAGAAAACTTATCAGTGGAAGATTTTATAAAGATTAGTAAAACATTGCCCCCATTAGACATATAATTAAATAAAGTGTAAAAAGGGGGTAGTTTTATGTCATTGGCATATACCAGAAAGTTTATAATACTAAAGAAAGAGTTTTCTACTATGGCAGGAAGAAATCCAAAGGGACATTGTAAACTAGAGATAAGAGGACTTAAGGGGATAGTTACAGTGAACATTGAGAATGCAGAAGTAGATAACTTTTATAATGTTCTATTTATCTCTGATGATAAGGCAAATCCAGTTTGGGAATTGGGTAAAATATTTACAGATGATTTAGGAAGGGGAAAGGGAGAATATTCTTTTATTCAGAGAGAACTAGAAAATAAAAACTTTCCAATAGACAGAATAAGTGGTATTTTAATAACTAGAGAAAATCAAGTTTGTTTAGGAGGCTACCTAACTAAGGAAGATGGTAGTATTGAAAGATACATAAAGTCCATGCCATTGAACTTAGAGATGGAGTCTAAATCTGAACCTGAGTCTGATCCAATACCAGAAATACTAGAGTTAGATGAGGTAGAAGTAACTGAAGTTCCAGAAATGGAGAAATTAGAAGAAGTTCAAGAATTTGTAGAAGCAGAAGAAATATTGGAGGAAATTTTAGAAATTGATGAAGTGGAGCAGCAAGTAGATATAGAGCCTATGTTACAAGAACAAGAAACTGAAGTAAAAAAATATGAAGAAGAAATAATAGAATTAAACAATGAGGAAATTATTGAAGAAAAAGAGAATAATGAGTTTGAACTCGAAGTCTTAGATGAGGATTCTATGGAGCCAGATTACAAAACTTTAGATTATATAAAGAAATTAAATCAAAAAAATCAAACTACTAATTATGTATTAAGCATTTTAAGATTTTTTCCATATATTGAGCCTTTTACACATAATATAAAAGGATATAACTGGTGGCTTGTAGAATTAGATAAAGAAAATGAATATAGGGCTTTCCTTCCATATTTTTCATATATAGTTGGAGGAAATAATAAAGAATATTATAATAGTGATATGGTTACTTGTAATCACCTAATGAGTAAATATGGACATTACTTATTTGGTTTATACAATGAAGGAGAAGCAGTTAAATATTTTGTATATGGAATTCCAGGAAGTTTTACTATAAGTGAGCACCCATATAGAGGAACTAATGGATTTAATACTTGGTATCAAGGTAAGAATATAGAAGGATACTGGATTCTATATATAGATCCAATGACTGGAAGACCTATAAAACCTGTAATCCCAATGATTCCAGTAAACTAGTGAGAAATAAGGGGAGGTAAAACAATGAGAGAAACAGAAGAAAAATTAGTATGTATGGGACATTTATCAGATGAGAAAACCATTGAAGATTTAAAAATAAGTTTAAACTTTGGAGAAGAAATCTACCTTTTGTCCAATATATTCAAGGCGTTGTCAGACCCCACTAGACTTAAGATAATCTATGTATTATCTAAATCGTCTTTATGTGTATGTGATATAGCTAATATACTTGAAATGAGCCAATCAGCAATATCCCATCAGCTTAGAATATTAAGGGATTTGAAATTGGTGAAGTTCAAAAAAGAAGGTAAGTTAGTTATATATTCATTAGATGATGAACATGTATTGGGATTATTTGAACAAGGATTAGACCATGTTAAACATAAATAAATCCCACAGAAAAACTGTGGGGTTATTTTTGCTTTCTAGTACATTCGGAGCATACAATATCAGATGCTTCAGCAACCTTTGCTAATACAGATATTCTTCTTTGACGCTCTAATAAAAATGCTTTTTTAGTTGCTTCTGTTGCATCGTATTTAAAATAAGCAGTTGGAAGATTATTTAAAGCAATAGACTTAATATCGTGTTCACATTTTTTGTCATCACAAATTTTATAACTATTTTTCATTTCACGAAAGATTTCATCAACTAAAATTTCCATATAATTTTTTATCACAATTATCATCCTTAAAAATTAATTTGCACAAAAATCATTATATTATTTATAAATATTGTTGTCAAACCCATTACAATTATCATAGCTAAGTTCTATATTATGATTATTAAAAGGAACTATGGGTAAAATATTATCGTAAAAGCTATTGACTTATATACCCCTATAGGGTATAATCTAAATTAGTAATATATTAAAGGAGGAATTAAAATGTCCAATGTAATAGTTTATACAAGCAGTACTTGCCCATACTGTGTTTCGGCTAAGGATTATTTAAAAGAAAAAGGTGTATCTTATACTGAGAAAAATGTTCAAACAGATAAGGAAGCCAGAAAAGAATTAATGGCTATGGGACACATGGGAGTGCCAGTATTAGTTATTGATGGCGAAGAAATAGTTGGGTTCGATAAAGAAAAAATAGACAATTTATTAGCAAAATAATTTGGAAAAGGAAGAGCTTATATGGCTCTTCCTTTTTTAAGTGTGCCCAGCATGGGCAACAACTTGGTGGTGAAAGTCCACTACGGGCTTGGTAGTAGGAACCGTTAGCTGAAGGCAAGGGTGTCCATGGCGACGTGGAATCTGAAGGAAGCCGAAGGCAAAATCCTGAACCGACGAACAGAAATCACATAAGGCTGATTTAGGGAGGATGAGTTTGCTTAACAAAACAAAGTCCAATACTACCCGAACTCTTTACAGTAAATGTGACGGTTACATGGGAGGAAGGTTGTTGTTCTTACCTGGGGAGGTCTCATGGACATGGGAAAACAGAGTATGAACCATGGTTG
>NZ_FQTY01000034.1 GCF_900128955.1 Tissierella praeacuta DSM 18095 | reverse complement strand
CTGTAATACCTAAAATATTCATAATTCTATGTATATATCCTTCTGAAAATGACTTATGATTTAGTTTATTAATGAACATGGTCATCCTTCTATACCCTAAAATTCCATCAAATGTTGAATGATATTCATTAATTAATGAGCATATCAATTCATCTTGTTTTTCTTTTTCAGGTTTGACTCTATTTTTATGTTTGTAGTATCCACTTCTTGAAATATTTAAAACTTCACATATTTTGGTTACTGGATAACCTTTATCCTTAAAAAAATCTGCTGTTTTGTATTCTGTTTCCTGTCTTACTTTCGATAGAGAAGTTTTCTTTCGAATTCCTCTTTTTTTTTAAGAACTTCAAGTTCAAATTCTCTTCTTTTTCTTAATGCTTTCTCTTTTTCTAGTTCAAGCTGTAATTTCTCAACTTCAGTTAAGTTGCTTTCGTCAATTTCTGACTTTGGCTTTGGTCCACGTTTTTGATATTTTAGTGTTTCTGGTCCCTTATCTAGATATGCCCTTGTCCATTTATATACAAGTGCATAAGTAACCTCATACTTATCAGCTGCATATTTATAACTCATATTATTTTCAATAACCCATTTAACTATTTCTAATCTTTCTTCAAATGTAGTTTTTCTGGATTTCATGGTATAGACATCTCCTTTAGGATCATAAGCCTTTATTTCTATACCATTATACCATTTATTAATCCAATTATTAATTACTCCTGTGGAAATATTATATTTAGCTGCTAAATCAGGCATTGAATATTTACCTAAATTATATTCTTCTATTATTGATAACTTAAATTCTTTACTATATGAAGAATTTTTGTTTGATGTTTCAAATACACTTGGTCCATGTTCTTTATATCTTAAATACCATCGACGCACAACTTCCTTTGTTGTTCCAATTTCATCAGCAATTCCTTGAAAACTAATATGACTTTTTTCATAATCTTTGCAAGCCTCAATTTTTACTTCTTTACTGTACTTTGGTTTTCTTCCCATAAAAAAATACCTCCAAGTAGATAATCTAATTTTTAATTAATTAGACTGTCTACTTTGGAAGTATCGTATCATTGTGACACTTAATTTAAAATTATTTTTTTATTTATTATTTATTATGCTTTCAACCATCTTTAATAGCTCATTTTTATCATATTCTGAAATGATGGCATAAATATAATTACTATCATTCCAATAAATTTGATTAACATTTTTATTAGTAAAATAAATAATTTTCTGCTCTCCTATTAAAAGTTCTTCTATATCTATCCCTTCTGTATCAGTTATAATTGAATTTGCTGTAATTTTAGCTTGCTCAAACATTATTTCAATACCTTCATCATTCTGCCAATAGATAAATTGTTCATAAGAGTTAATTTCATGCTCTATAATTTTAAAACTATCTGGAATATAAGTTGAATTTACTGGTATTAATTTTCCATCATCTATATTTTGTTTTTCCTTAAAAATTATTGATGTGAATTCTTCCCATACTTCTATGACTACTTCAAAAAATCTAACCCTATATGCTTCTACACTCATTGTTGTAGCAAAAGCTATAGATATAAATATTAAAAATATAATTGCAACTTTTCTACTATAGTTTACAAATATTTTTATAAAAGGAGATCTTCTTTCTTGTCTTATAAGTTTATTCATCTTTTTTTGAAATCTCTTTGAGAAATTATGAGATAATGCTTCTTCCTTAGGCAAACTATCAATCATTATATTTTCTGCACTTTTTACATATTTATATAGAAAATCATCATCCATTACATATTTATTCATAAGACTTCTCACTCCCTTCAGATAAGCTCTCTGTTAACTTATTCCTGCCTCTTACTAATCTTTGTCTTACATTTTCTTCGGATATTCTCAAAATCTCTGAAATTTCTTTATTGGTATATCCTTGAGAATATTTTAGTCTTAACACAATTGAATAATTTATGGGAAGTTTTAGGATAGCTTCTTCTATTTCATTCAATATAAATTTACTCTTATTTTTTACATCTTCTATATAAATTCCAACTTCATCAAAGGATATACTATTTTCATGTTTTCGTTTCCTATAAAAATCAATTGCTATATGTTCTACTATTATAACGATGAATCCTTTGGTTTTGTGACAGTCAATTTTATCTATTTTATTTAAATTGTCAATAATTCTTAAAAATGCTTGGTGAACAACATCCTCTGATAAATATTTATCTCTAAGTATCCTATTAGCAACATAAAACATTGTTTGTTTATATGTAATATAAAGTTGTTCGAATTTGCTTTTATCTTCTTCTGATTCAATTATGGATAAATAAATTATCATAAGATTCACCCCACATTTTTAACCCTAGCTTTTCTACTTTTACTTTTTATCTTATCACTTAAATTATTCAATGTCATCTGTCAAAAGCTCTATTTTTAAGGGTCAAAAAATGGTGTTTTTTACCGATTTTTGACCCTTAAATTCATCTTCTTTAATAATTAAATTATAATGAACATGAAAAAAGCCATAAAGCTAATTGCTGTGGAGCTTAAGGCTATTGTGATCTGGCTATATTAAATTTTGATATTCTCTTCTTCCATCAACTATAGCATATATAATAACTGTTTTATTTTCCTTATTTACTTTATAAAATATAAGATGTTTCTCTACAATGACCACCCTATAACCCTGTTTTTTCAAAATAGAGTATCTAGGTATGCTTCCTGAATTAGGAAACTCTTTTAAACAATTAATGGATTCTTCTATTTTATTCAAATATTTGAGAGCAGTATCAACACAAAGATTCACGAATTCTATCCAAAGATTCTTGCATGGAACCCACTCTTCCATTTTGGACATCATCTCCAGCTTCTGCAAGAGTTCGAAGTAATTCTAATTCTGCTTTCATTTGCTTGTTAAATCGTAAGCGTACAATAATCTCATGGATTTAAAAGTGTCAAAAACCATGAGATAATATCTCTACAAAGTAGTCCTAATGTTGCCAACACACTTTGTCA
>NZ_FQTY01000040.1 GCF_900128955.1 Tissierella praeacuta DSM 18095 | reverse complement strand
TTTATATTCTTGTAATGATTGCTGTGTTAGATTTGGTATTTGATATTATTGTACGTTATTATGAAAAAAAGAAAACCTCATGAGGTTTTCTTTTTATTTGCTTAAATATTATTGTCTTGAATGTTCACTTACATATTCGCCTATATATTTAGTGTGGCTGCTATTTTCATACATAGTAACAACAGTTTTGAATTCTTTAGTGTAAGGTGCTATTTCTCTTTGATACCAACATTTTCTATAATAATAATCTTCTTGTCCTGCATAAACTCTTTGTGCTATAAGTCCTGCAACAGTAGCGGCGTTACCTGCTTGACCAAAAGGTAGTCCTAGTATTGCTGCTAGAATTGATAAAATAATGGTTTTGTTTGCAGTATCTATTTTAGTATATCCGTCTATGCATTCGCCTCTAAGTTCCCATCTTGTTGGAAATGAAGCTCTGTTGGTTTTAACTTTCTTTAAATTTTCATTATAACTATCTTTGTTACAATTCTGATTTTGTAATTTATTGTCTTCAGAAAAACTTCCGATAATGGATGTTTGTCCTAATTTTTCATCTTTTAATATTATATTGCCCCCACGCTTTTCTAATTCTACTGTATAGAGAAGCTCCATATCTTCAGATTTAATAATAGATTTTCCTTCTTCTATTGATTCTATATAGCTAATTATTCCCCCATCTGTTACTTTTACTATATTAGGATTATTAGTTTTTTCGATTAAAAAATCTTCCCTTTCTGCAAAAGTTGGACTAAATGTAACTATCATCATTATAAATATTAGTATTGTACTTATTAATCTTTTGCTTTTTAAACTTTTAAATGTCATAAAAATCATCTCCTTTTTTTATTTTAAATAGAGCATAGCATATATTCTATTAAAAAAATGTCATATATTGTCAGTTAGCATGTTTTATAAAAGTTATCTTTAAAGAATGAAGATCTGAGAAAAGATTTAACAAGTATTATTTTAAGGTATCAATGGAATATTGGAATTAAGAATTATATATTAGTTGAGGTTTTAGAAGAGGATATAGGAAAATAAAGAATTAGCTTATTAAATAATTTTATAACTAAAGTGTTGTTTATATTATTAATTTATTTGTCGCAAGATGGTAACATTATTTGCTATAATTATATCAAACTTGTTTCAATTATGATTAAAGGAGGATTAATTTATGAAAAGAAAAATTAGTTTACTTATGGTAATTGTAATGATGTTATCTTTTACAACAGGGGTTTTTGCAGATGGTGTTGAACAAGAAAGGTTAGTTATTACCCTTGAAGATGGTACTAAAGTTAGTGAAAGACAGTTTATAGAAATTTTAGAATCTTATGAAGGAGAAATATATAAAATTTCTTCTGATATAAATGTTTTAGAAGGGTCTATAAATAATATTCAAGTAAGATCGGTTGCAAATATTACTATGGATGAGGTTATGACTATAATGGCAGGGACTTGGATGATTCCTGGAATTGGT
>NZ_FQTY01000006.1 GCF_900128955.1 Tissierella praeacuta DSM 18095 | reverse complement strand
AGAAGGTCAAGACGAAATTTGTTAACCTTAAGAAACTGGGAGTAGCAAGAGAAAAGGCATGGGAATGGGCAAATACAAGAAAAGGCTACTGGCATACGGCCAATAGCTGGATTCTTGCAACAACCCTAACCAATGCTAGGTTTGAAAAACAAGGTTATTTAAGTTTTCTTAAATATTACCTTGAAGTTAAAGTGTAAACTATGAAACCGCCGTATACCGAACGGTACGTACGGTGGTGAGGGAGGTCGGTAAATAAATTAATTATTTACCTCCTACCCGATTGATTAATAAGGTGGCAAGATAATGAAAGGGACAGATTTTAAGTATTCCAGTTAGGTTTACAATCTAATATATCTAAACATTGTTAATCACAATAAGCTAATTAATTTAATATATATATAGATTTAAACTCTGTGATATGTTATAATTGTTAAAAATTTGAAAAATAGCTTATTTAATTTAAAGATGTAATGAAAATATAAATTGAAATTCAAATAAACAACAATTGTATTATATAAAGTTTTAAATAAAATATATTCTATGAATTATAATGATATTGGATAGGGTTTAATATGTAACACTTCTGTGCTCAAAACCCTAGATAAATATTTACATATTTTTAGAATTATAAAATGTTTATGAGGAGAGAGAATGGAAAATAAAAAACAGTTATCAGTTATTATGCTAATTTTTTTGTATTTATTAATTTTAATACTTCCTTTTTTGATTTATAGTGATAATATAATCTTTAGTTTTTTAGAGCAACCTTTGTTAATTTTCATTCCAACAATTCTTATTTCAAGAATTTATATAAAAAAAACTGGGACAACTATAAAGGAATTTTATAGATTGAGAAAAGTCAGCACTAAAAATATGTTGCTTATAACAATTATTGTATTTTTACTTCCCTTAATAACCAATGTTGTAGCAGATATATCTTGTTTATTTTTTAATAGTGATTTACAAGACGATATTATTTTTAAACCTGAGATGTATAATGGTTTGGCTTGGGCTACTGGAGTATTCTTCTATAATATATTTTTTACATCTATATTTCCAGCAATATGCGAAGAAACGCTTTTTAGAGGGAGTATACTTCGCTTTACAGAGGTATTTGGGTGGAAGAGTTATATTATAATTTTACTAAATGCTTTATTGTTTGGTATATTCCATCAAAATATGGAACAATTATTTTATACATTTTTACTAGGAATTATTTTTACAAATATAGTTTTAGTTACAGATTCTATTTTAGCAGGTATATATGTTCATTTTGCATATAATTTTATTATTGATCTGTCCAGTGCTTTTGATTTAAGTAAACACAAGTTGATATCACAGGTGGCTAGTATAATTGATAGTATGAATCATATTATATATTCCATAATTGCTGTCATATTGATATTTATAATAATAAAATATATGGATAGAGGCAATAGGGAATAAATTAGTTGCAAGATAAAATTAATTTTTAAAAGTAGGTTTAAATTTAATACGGATAAATCTAGGGCTGTTTTATAACTAATTAGTTATAAAACAGCCCTAATCAATATCTTATGGAAAAAATATTATGTTTTTATTGACAAAAGCACTACTGTGTATTACAATGTAGTTGCTACTAAACAATATAAAGTAGGTGAAGAGATGATATCTAGTCAACTTTTAAAAGGAGTTCTAGATTCCTGTATTTTAAAAATAGTTTCTTGTAAAGAAACTTATGGATATTTGATAGTTCAAGAATTAAATGATTTAGGTTTAGAGATTCAAGAAGGTACAGTTTATCCAATACTTTTAAGACTTGAGAAAAAGGGATTTTTAAAATCTGAAAGAAGAACTTCAGATATAGGTCCTGTTAGAAAGTATTTAAGTATTACAGATGAGGGTTTAAAGGAGATTGAAAGGTTTAAAGATGAGTGGTCTATTTTAGAAAATATAGTAGACAAGATTATGGATATTGAGGTGTAAAGTATATATGAATAAAAATCAATTTAAAAAAGAAATAGTAAAACAACAGGAAGATGATGTTGCAAATTTAGAAGGAATATATTGGGATACATTAATTAATGGAGTTACTTATATAAATAGTCTAGGGATTACAGGAAAGAATAAAACTATGATATTAGGAGATATTATAGAAATTTTAAATGATGCACAGAATAATGCTAAAGACCCAAAAGAAGTTTTATCAGGAGATATTTATACTTTTATTGACATGGCTAAGGATTCTTTAGGAGAGACTACCTTTATTAGTAGATTTTTAAATTTAGTTTTAAACACTTTAACTGTTTTTACTGTAATATTTATTTTAAATGGTATTATGAGTGTTTTAGGATTAGGGAAGTTTCCTAAAATAGAATCGGGAATGATTTCATTAAAGGTAGAAAGCTTTATAAATCCAATGATAATAATTTTAGATATAGGTTTATTAAAGTCTAGATATATTAAAGCTAAAATTAAATATAAAAAAATTATATATTTAATTTTAGTAATTATTACTACTTTAATTTTATCTTTAATAGTATCTGGTGTTTTAGAATATTTTGGTTTTTTAGAAGATTGTATTGAAGTATCTATATTAAACTATATTTTAATTGTAGCTGGAAGCGTTGTATTGACTTATAGGTTAAATAAATATATGAATGAAAAAAATTAATAAAAATACCCTAAATAATATAAATACCTAAAATCTTTAAAAGAAAGTATATTATAATTTGAGATTATACTATAAAAGTTCAAAGGAAGTAATAAGTAAAAACCTAGTAGTAGCTAGAAGAAATAGTTACTACTAGGTTTTACATTGTTCAATAGAAAAAGATATTATATTTTCTAGAGTTAATCTAATATTAGAAATATAGTTAAAAATATTAGAAGTTTTTAGTTATTGGAGCAGGAAAACTATTTTTTGGAGTTGATATTGATAATCATTATCAATATAATTATCTTTAGATTTATATTATTAATTAAACTTGGTTTTTTATTTAAAGATACATAAAGTATGGAATTCACTTTATAGGAGGAGATAAATGAAAGGGTAATTTATTTATATAGTCCCATGTTAATGAATTACAGGTTATCTTGTAAAAGATATCATGTCAACTTATAAAAATATTTAATAAATATAAAGGGAGGATTCAAATGAAAAAATATAAAAAAGGTATATTAATATTTTTATGCCTTGTTGTTATTGGAAGTCTTGTAGCTTGTCAAAGCAAGAAGGTACCTAATAAAGACATAGGTGAAACTAAAGAAACAGAGTCTAATTTAAAGAAGGATGAATTAATTGTCTCTATGGGAGAGAGGATACCTCATGAATTTGATCCAAAGCAAAGATGGGGAATGTATAATGAGGCACATATTATACATAGCACATTACTTATGAAAACTGCTGATTTAGATATAGTAGGAGATTTAGCTAAAGATTATAGTATTTCAGAGGATGGAAAGATATGGAGTTTCAATCTTCATGATAATTTTAAGTTCTCTAATGGAGAGTTAGTAACTGCAGAAGATGTTAAATTTTCCTATGATATGTTAAAAGAATATGGTCAGCACTGGGATTTAGGATTTATTGATAAAATAGAAATTCCTGAAGAAAATAAAGTGAAAATATATTTAAATGAGCCACGCTCTACGTTTTGGGCACAACTTACAGAAGTTCCCATAGTACCTAAGAACCACTATAACGACAATTACTCTCAAAACCCTATAGGTTCAGGGCCATATATGGTTACACAATACGATAAAGATGAGCAAGCTATTTTTGAGGTTAATCCGTACTGGCATGGAGAAGAACCATATTTTAAAAAGTGGACTTGGGTTTGTTTAGATGAAAACACTGCTCTTGCTGCAGCTAAGGCAGGGAAAGTAGACATTATATATGCTATTCCTGAATTTGCTGATGAAGAGTTACCAGGTTGGAAACTATTCGAGTTTGAATCCAATGACGTTAGAGGATTATCTTTACCTTATGTTAAGCCTGGTAAAATTGAATCACCAGATGGATATCCTGTAGGGAATGAAGTTACAAGTGATCCAATTATAAGAAAAGCATTGAATATAGGTCTTAATAGACAAGAAATTGTAGATACTGTTCTAAATGGACATGGAAAGCCAGCTTATTCAGTTATAGATGGGATGCCATGGTGGAATCCGGAAACAGCTATTGAAGATGGGAGAGTTGAGGAGGCTAAAAAGTTACTGGATGAAGCAGGATGGAAAGAAGGAAAAGATAAAATACGTGAAAGAGATGGTATTAGAGCAGAATTTGAATTATATTATCCTACAAATGATAAGTTAAGAACTAATGTTGCTATTGCAGCATCAGAACAAGCTAAGAATTTGGGAATAGATATTAAATTAGTTGGAAGTAATTGGGATGAGATGGTGACAAAATCCCATGAAGTGGCTCTTTTATATGCTGGTGGAAGACATCACCCAAATCAATTCTATGAGTCTCATAGTCCAGAAAGAGCGGGCTATGGTTGGGCTAATATAACTTTTTATGATAATCCTAAGGTTATGGAATATATGAATAAAGCCATGACTTCTACAGATCTAGATGAAGCAAATAAGTATTGGAAATTAGCTCAATGGGATGGGGAGACTGGTGCTAGTACATTGGGAGATATACCAAATTGTTGGTTAGTTAGGTTTAACCATACTTACTTAGGAGATAAAAGATTAAATGTTGGGAACCAACCTATACACAGTCATGGACATGATTGGTCTTTGCTTCACAATATATATGAGTGGACTTGGGAAGAGAATTCAAAGTAGGTTTTAAGGTGTCATATAATATATGGCACCTTTTTAGAATAAGAAAATAGGAGGAATAAATTTGGGAAAACGAAGTTTGTTTATTTTTTATAAGTTGTTGAGAGGACTTACACTTCTTTTAGGGCTTTCAATACTAACATTTATTTTGATGAAAAATTCACCTATTGACCCTGTAATGGCTAGTGTTGATTATGATACTTCTATGACTCCAGAACAATATGAAGCTATTAAGGAATATTGGGGACTCAATAAACCTCCAATTGGTCAATATTTTTCTTGGTTAAAAAGTATCCTTTCTGGAAACATGGGGATTTCTAGAGTGCATAAAAGACTGGTTATAGAAGTTATAAAAGAAAAGGCATTGGCATCAGCAGCATTAATGGGAGTATCTTGGACTCTTTCAGGAATTATAGGGATAGCCCTAGGTACTATAGCTGCTTTTAATAGAGGAAAGTTATCAGATAGAATAATAAAATGGTTTGCATATTTACAGGCTTCCGTTCCAACATTTTGGATTGGTTTAATATTTTTATTGATTTTCTCTGTGAAATTGGGATGGTTTCCTATAGGGATTTCCGCTCCTATAGGTGTTATTAAAAGCGAAGTTACCATATTGGATAAGATACATCACCTTATATTGCCTGCTCTTACATTGAGTGTTTTAGGAATTGCAAATGTAGTATTGCATACTAGGGAAAAGATGATAGATGTATTAAATGAAGAATATGTACTTTTTGCAAGAGCAAGAGGTGAGAGTGACTTTCAAATATTTAAAAATCATGCTCTCAGAAATGCAATAGTACCAGCTATAACTATTCATTTTGCATCCTTTGGAGAATTATTTGGAGGTTCTATATTAGCTGAACAAGTTTTTTCTTATCCTGGATTAGGTTCTACATTAACAGAAGCAGGATTAAAAAGTGATATGCCATTACTGTTAGGGATTATAATGATAAGTGCTGTTTTTGTTTTCTTTGGGAATATGATTGGAGATATTATAAACTCAAGGATAAATCCATATTTAAAACAGGAGGGACAACAGGCATGAAATTAAATTCAAGAAAAAAATTAATATTCTCTATAATATTCTCTATATTAATAATTTCTATTATTATAATCCTAGGCTTTTCTTTAGGTGAAGATAAATTAATGACTAATAGCAGAAAAAAAAGTTTGTCCCCAAATAATGAGCATATTTTTGGTACAGATTGGTTAGGAAGAGATATGTTTACAAGGACTATTAAGGGCTTGAGGTTTTCTATGTTAGTAGGGTTTTTAGGCTCTTTAATAGGGGTTGTATTTGCTATTGTTTTGGGAGTCGTGGCTTCTACATTTGGGAAAAAAGTAGATTCTATAATACTTTGGCTTATAGATATGTTTATAGGAATGCCTCATATGATATTTATGATTTTAATATCATTTGCTGTAGGAAAAGGAGCAAAGGGAGTTATATTTGCAGTAGCATTAACACATTGGCCTACATTGGCTAGATTAGTTAGAAATGAAGTGAATAATATTAAAAATCTAGACTATATAAAAATATCCGAAAACTTTGGAAAAAGTAAAATGTATATTGTTAGAAATCATATTTTACCAGCTATAATTCCTCAAATTATGGTAGGATTTTTATTGTTATTTCCCCATGCTATTTTACATGAAGCTTCTATGACGTTTTTAGGATTTGGGCTGTCTGCTCAAACTCCATCTATAGGAGTTATTTTATCTGAAGCTGTGAAACATATATCAGTTGGAGATTGGTGGCTTGCTGTATATCCAGGTTTATTACTTGTTATATTGGTAAAAAGCTTTGATAACATTGGAGAGTCATTAAGCACACTATTAACTCCTCAAACAAGTCATATATAGGAGGTAAACATGAGTGAAAACATATTAAAGGTTAAGGATTTATCTATTTCTTTTAGTCAATATACAAAGGGAATAAATATACAAGAAATAACTCCGGTGGAGTCTTTAAATATTGAAATTAATAAAGGAGAAATATTAGCAGTGGTTGGGGCTAGTGGTTCTGGTAAAAGTTTGCTTGCCCATGCCATTATGGGGATTCTTCCTAGAAACGCAACAATAAAGGGAGATATGTACTATAAAGGAAGGGAAATATCTCAAGGATTAATAGAAAAATTAAGAGGCAAAGAGATTGCTTTTATTCCACAATCTATAAATTATTTAGATCCACTCATGAAGGTTAAAGATCAAGTTAGAATAGGATTGCCTAAAGAAAAAGCTAAAAATATTCAAGAAGATTTATTTCAAAGCTATGGTTTGGAAAAAGCTCATGGAGATCTATATCCTTTTCAATTATCTGGGGGAATGCTTAGGCGTGTTTTATTTGCAACCAGTGTAAGGGAAGGGGTGCAGCTTGTTATAGCCGATGAACCGACTCCTGGCATACATCCGGAAGTTTTAGATACTATACTTTTACAACTTAGGAAATTTGCAGACAGTGGTATGGCTGTGATGTTAATTACTCATGATATTATTTCTGCTCTTAAAATATGTGATTATGTAACAATATTTAAAGACGGAGAAAATATAGAAACATCTTCGGCAGAAGCTTTTGAAGGGGATGGTAGTAAACTAAAAACCGAATATGCAAGACTGTTGTGGAGATCATTACCTGAAAATGAATTTATAGATATGGGGGAGTTTAATGTCACTAGAATGTAAAAAGTTAGGTTTTTATTATGAGAAGAATAAATGGATATTTAGAAATGTAAATTTAACTATTAATTCAGGAGAAGTGGTGGGTATATCCGGCTATAGTGGATGTGGCAAAACAACTTTTGCTAAAGTATTAGCAAATTATGTACAACCATGTGAAGGGGAAATACTAATTGATGGTGAAAAAAAACAAAATAAAGGTTTTCAAAAAGTACAGTTAATATTGCAACATCCTGAAAAAGCTATGAACCCAAAATGGAAAATGGAAAGAATTATAAATGAAAGCTATAGTCCAGATAAGGAGTTATTAGATGATTTTGGAATAAAACATGAATGGATGAATAGATGGCCTATTGAGCTATCAGGTGGAGAATTACAAAGGTTTTCTATAGTTCGTTCATTAAATGCCAATACTAAGTATATTATTGCAGATGAAATGACTACTATGTTAGATGGAATTACTCAAGCAAAGATTTGGAATAAATTATTACAGGTATGTAAGAAAAGAGATATAGGTATAGTTGTAGTTAGTCATGAAAAAAACATATTAAATAAAATATGTGATAGTATTTATTATATGGATCAGTTAAATAAGGATAAAAACAATATAAACTGTTGTCATGAAGTTTAGACTATCTAAAAATAATTATTTAAGAGATAGATATGTAGTTAAGATTTTAAAGAATTTACAAATTTAATAAATAATAAATAAAAACCTTATAATAGCTAAAAAAATAGCTTTTATAAGGTTTTATAATAAATACTATATTGTTTTTTAATATTCTTCTCTAAGGGTAAGTTCTTCTCTAATTTTAAATCCAAATCCATCTTGACGGATTCTCTTTATAGTTTCCTTTACAAATTTATCTGCATCTTCAATAGCTTCCTCAGCTACCATTATACCTTTTTTAGATATTTCACCTTTGCCTAACATTTCAGCACCTATGATCAGTGGTATTGCTGTAAGTGGAGCCATGTTTCCAGCCACTCTTCCTATATAAGATATGTCTTTACCATCTTTTTTCCCATGGAGTTCAGTAGCTGCACATGCAGTAACTCCTTTTAAAAATTCTTTAAGTTCTTCTTCTGTCATGACTGGTTGACTTGCCTTTTGTGCTAATAATACAGCCAGTGCAAAGTCACGAGGTGATACAGGATTGCCATTGATATTAAGTTTGTGATTAGATGTAAGACCTGCTAAGCTAAGGTCTCTAAAACCTTCGTATGCTGAGAATGGTTCAAGACTAAATCTTATAGATACGTTTTGAATTCCTGGTGAGTATCTGGGGAATGTAAATACTTCAGGATGACCTATTCTAGTAACTTTACGAACTCCATAAGGTTCTCCAAAATCAAAATCCCATTCTTCACGGAATGAAGGTTCATTGAACTTTTCTCCATCTTTAATATATGGTGCGTTGTGTATACATTCTAACATATGTCCAAGAACTGCAGGACCACCTGGTTCTTTCTCATCACATGCAAAATAGAATATGGCTTCCTTTAATGAATCAAAATAACGTTGTTCTGCACTACATGCTAGTATTGATAAAAATCCTGGACTTGCTCCAAGACCCATTATCATACTAAGTCCTTTTTCTTCAGCTTTTTTAGGTAATTCTGATTCAAATATATTGTTGAATGCTTCAATATCATCGCAAAAGTCAATATAGTGTTTACCAGCCTTTATTGTAGTCTCTATAATCTTATATGCAAGAATATGATAAGGACCTGTGCAGTTTGCAACTACGTCACAATCCTTTATAAGTTCGTATAATGCTGCTTGGTCAGAAACATCAACTTCTGCAGCTTTAACTATTGGTGAATTTAGCTTTTCCACAATTTTCTTGTTTTTTTCAAGATTACGAGATGAAATAACTACCTCGTCAAAAATGCTACCATGATTGATTAAATCCCTAATTCCATAAAGTGCTTGAGAACCTGCTCCACCTAATACAACCAGTTTCATAATAATCCCCCTTAAATAGTTTTGACATATTTTTATAACACCTTATTGTTAATATTATATCACCAGCAATTGGAAAAGTCTAACGCTGAAGAGATATCATGGAGTAATTTATTTTCTATATTTAGTGTATTCTATTTCTTGCAAAAAGTTAAAAAATAATCTTATGGTTATCATAAAGCAAATAGATACAACTTATTATAGTCTAAACACTATAGATAATATCTATTAGACTATATCTATTGATAAATATATAATAATGCTTGTTGGAATTTGTTGGAATTTGCTAGAATTTATTAGGAGGGTTAAATTTGGTCAAAAAAAGGAGTTTAATGGGACTTGCTGTGATTTTGATTTTATCATTTTTACTTTTCTAACGAAGATTATCCATTAGGATTAATTGTAAGAAGTGAAGATGAAAATGAAGATTGGGTAAAGGCTGTTCTCGAATATCAAAAGCAAGAAGAATTTAAAGAGAAGTTTAATAACCGTTATGATTTTACCTATGTTCTATTTGAATAGACTGAGAGGAGATATAATTGGATAATATAAAATTAAATATATTAAAATTAAATGCATATTTAGAGTTGAACAGAGAGGTTGTAGGTGTAAAGTTTTTATTTGATGAAAAGGAGTTTATAGAATCAAAAGGAAGGGCACTTACAAATAAGATGGCATACTGTACAATGGTCAGAAATGGAATGAGAGGGGAGTGTATAAAGGCAAAATTAGAAAATTTTGCTTGCCTTTCTGCAGCCAAAGCTATAGGTTTACTAGAAACAACTCATGAAGATGACTCTGGTAAAGGTAGGGTTAAAATAGGAACTTATAAAAACTTATGTATAGGCAGAAGTGTAAGCAAAGATATGGTTTATTGTAAACATATAATATATGGCATAAATATAATGCCATTAAAGGAATTTGAAGTAGAGCCAGACGTTGTGATTATAGTTACAGAACCATATAATATGATGCGTATTACTCAAGGATATGCATATCACAATGGACAAGCTAAGAATATCAAGTTAGCTGGAATGCAAGCCATATGTCAGGAGTGTACATCATATCCATTTGAAACTAATGATATAAATGTATCTATGTTATGTGCAGGAACTAGACTTTTAGCTCAGTGGGAAAATAGCGAACTAGGTGTAGGAATGCCATATCATATGTTCAATGAAATAGTCAATGGTATAGAAATGACTATTAATCCAATAGAAAGAAATAAAAACAAAGCTAAAATTCAGGCAAGAATAATAGAAAATGGTTTAGAAGAATATGTTCAAATTATATATAATAAGAATTATGATGATGGGCTTTATGGTGGAATTTAATATTGAAATAATAAGGATTTTGCAGAATAAATTATAATATTTAAGGGATTTCCCCTAGGGGAAATCCCTTAAATATTATAATGGTTTTATTAATTTATCTAATAGGCAGTTAAAGTTACTAAAATTATAAAAAACACTTTACAAATAGTGTACTATAAGGTATAATACACACAATACACATAGTACACTAGAAAGGAGGGTTATTATGTTTAATATAAATATTATGAGTGACAAACCTATATATGAACAAATTATAGATAGCATAAAAGAATTATCTTTAAAGCATATACTTAAACCGGATGATAAGTTGCCTTCCGTAAGGCAGATGGCTAGTATGTTGTCTGTTAATCCTAATACTGTTAGCAAAGCTTATCAAGAACTAGAAAGGCAGAAGATAATATATACTGTTCGGGGGAGGGGAACTTTTATGAGTGCTTATAGTGAGAGGCCTATTGATTATGAAAGATTAGAAAAGGCTCTAGAGGGACTTAGAAATATATGTGTAGAGTTGGTACATTTAGGATATGACAAAAATAAAATTTATGAAGAAATAGATAAAATACAATTAGGTATAGAAGGAGGGATAAAATGATAGAAGTAATAGGTGTAAATAAGGTTTTTAATGGTTTTAAAGCCTTAGATAATGTGAATATGAGTATAAAAAAAGGTACAATACATGGAATAATAGGAGAAAATGGAGCTGGTAAAACTACTTTACTACAGATGTTATCAGGAGTATATCAAGTAGAGGAAGGTAAGATACTTATAGATGGTGAGGAGGTTTATGATAATAGAAAAGTTAAAGAAAAAATAGGATATGTAGCAGATAGAAACCAATATTTTAAAGATTACAAGATAAAAGAATTATTAGATTTTTACTCAGGAATATATAAAGATTTTTCAACAGATGATTTTTATAATTACAATGAAATTTTTAATTTGAAATTAGATAAAAAAGTAAGGCAATTATCAAAAGGTATGCAAATGAGATTAGCCTTAATGTTAAATTTATCTATAAATCCTGAAGTTTTAATATTAGATGAACCAACTTCTGGATTAGATGCTATTATAAAAAAGGATTTATTAGATATTCTAATAAATCAAGTACATGAAAAAGAAAATACAGTAGTTATAAGCTCCCATCATATTGGAGAGTTAGAGAAAATATGTGATGAAGTAACAATACTTCATAAAGGGAAGGTTAAATATCAATCTAATATAGATGAAATAAAAGAAAGTGTTAAAAAGCTGCAGGTTATATTTAAAAAAGATGTGGAGAAAGAACTTGAAAAAATAGATAGTATTATAAATATTGAAAAAATAGGAAGTGTATATTATTTAATTATTGATAATTACGGTGAAGAAGTATTATCAGATTTAAATAACTTAGGGGCAGAACTTATTGAAAATGTAGGAATTTCTTTAGAGGAGATATTTATATATACAAATAAAAAAATAGATAGGAGTGAAATATGTGAATAGATCAATATTAAAACATGAGACTAGATCTATGAAATGGATATCATTGTTATCTGTTATAATTAGTTTTTTTATTATACTAATGTTTAGTATAAATTTAAATACTAAATATGAGAGGATGATTTTTGACGGTATATCTGGAAATGAAACTCTAATTAAAGATGCAATGGAAAGAATTGCACCTATGGTATTAGTATTATTTACAGTTATTGCAATAATACAAGTATTTATGCAATTTCAATCAGAAAAAGGTCAAGAGATAGGTAGATTTCTAAAAGCCTTGCCAATAAAGAGGGAAGAATTTTTTAAAGTCAAGATATTACTTGGATTAGCAAATATAACATTGGGGTTTATAGTTTTAATAATAGGTTTAATAGTTGTAAGAAAAAGCAATATGTTTTGGATAAAAGATATATATAAAATAAGTTTAATATCAGAACCTTTTATAGAAATAGATAGTGTAGGTACTATTCTAAAGGAGATGGGGATAATTTATTTTGTAGTTATTAGCTTTTATACATTTCTATTTATGATTCAATATACTTTTACACATACTGTTGGTGGCATAGTAACTGGAATATTAATATGGTTAGCACCGTTATTTCTACTATGGGCTACGATATTAACATTAGGAAGATTTAATATTATTTCTATATACAGGTCTGAGTTATTAAATAAAATATTGGAAAAGGCTAATTGGCTATTACCTTGGGCATATCCTATAGATTATGGCTCTATAGATTTAATTATAGATAATACAGGAAGAAGTATAGTAAGGAAAAATATTATAGAAAACCTATCATTAAAATATCTAGTGGGTATAATTTTAAGTTCATTAAATATAACCATAGCCTATAAATTTGCAAAAAACTCAAAAATAGAAGATGAAAATAGAATAATAATATTTAAGATATTTAGGCAAATATTTAAGTTTGGAGTTACTATATGTAGTGGATTATTAGTATCTATGATTTTTAACAGATTTTTGATGATTGAAATAAATAATATATTGTTTTTGATTATAATTTTGGTATCAGCCTATATAGGCTATTTTATAAGCAATAAAATAACTGAAGTAGGAAATAGATAGGAGGGATAATTATGAAAAAATTAATAGGGTTAATTGGATGCTCTTTAATTTTAACTAGCTGTTCAGGAATAGTAAATACAGAGGATAATTTTAATAATAGAGTAAGAATAGTGAAAACCCATTCCCTTAGGGATAATCAAGAGCAGGTATATGTAGAAGGATATATTAAAAATGTTATATATGAGATAAATCATTTAGGAGAAAAATATAAAGATGTTCTAAAGAACGATAATTTTGATTTTCTATATATAAATATATATGATAATTATCCAAGAGATTCTTATAATACAAGATTTGATAATAATATGTCTAGATATCATGAAGATTATTTTAATGATTTAATTCAGATTATAGATAAGAGTATAGCTCGTGGATTAAAAGCTTATGTAAATGAAATGTCAAATAAAAAATTAGAACCAAATACTTTACTTTCAAAGAAAATAGGGAGAGCAATTGTAACAGTTTCAACAGCAGACAATATAAATTATAAAGATAATCGTATAGCTGTTGAACTAAATATTCTAGATATTAAAGATAATGATTATAGAAATATTTTTAATAAAATTTCCGATGATAATTACATTTTAGATAATGTAATTAAGGGAGAAGAACTGGATTTAATAAATTTTGTAAACAGCAGTGGATATATAGGAAATTATAGAACTGATAATCCTAGTATTAGATATAATTTGTTTTTAAAGAACAAAGAGATAGAAAAAGTAAATATACTTATAAAAAAAGATAATGATAGTAAATTAGATATAATAGATATAGAAGTTTTTCTAAACTTGATTTCTAGTCTAGACTTAAATAAAGAGGAAAGAAAATTATTATTAGAAGAATATAGGGATATCTTTGAAGAGAAGGTTAATAGTAAAAAAATATCTACAGAAAAATATAATATTATTATTGAAGGCAATAAAGGAAATAAATATTTAGGAGAAAGTAAGCAGTTTGTTTATTTTTCTATTGAAAAAAAATAAAACACTTTACTTTAACAAGACAATGCTGTATAATGGTAGAAATATTTAAAATTACATCCTAAGCTTTGAATAGGACGAGTAAATCTTTTAAGGTCATTAGAGAGAGAAGTTCATCGGCTGAAAGACTTCTTGGATACACTAGATTGAAAACCACCTATGAGCTCAATCTTGAACAATAGTAGAGATATGCGTTTGCTGCGTTAAAGCTATTTACTTAATTTGTTTTTAGGTGGAAACGAGAATAAAAAACTCGTCCTATTTTGGACGAGTTTTTTTGTATATATTTTTATAGTAGATATAGGAGGAATTAGAATTGAAAGAAATAATTGTAGCAAAATTTGGAGGAAGTTCCTTAGCTGATAGTACTCAATTTATCAAGGTAAAAGACATAATCAAAGCAGACTCTAGAAGAAGATATATAATACCATCAGCACCAGGGAAAAGAAACAGCAAGGATCATAAAATAACGGATTTATTGTATATGTGCCATCAACTTGCATCTCATGGATTAAACTTTGAAGAGGTATATTCAATTATTGAAAAAAGATATAAAGGGATATGTGATGAGTTAGATTTAAGTTTAAATATTGATGAAATTTTAACTGAAATCAAAGAAAAAATTAAAAATGGTGCCTCTAGAGATTATTCTGCTAGTAGAGGAGAGTATTTAAATGGTATTATACTTTCGAATTATTTGGATTTTGAATTTATAGATGCTGCAGAGTTAATTGTATTTGATAATAAAGGCTATTTTGCTCCAGAAGACACACAGAAAAAAATTGAATTAAAACTAACAAAGATTTCTTATGGTGTTATCCCTGGATTTTATGGTGCTAAAGAAAATGGTGAGATAGTAAGTTTTTCTAGAGGAGGTTCTGATATAACAGGAGCTATTATTGCTAATGGAGTGAAAGGGAAACTTTATGAAAACTGGACAGATGTATCTGGATTTTTAATGGCAGATCCTAGAATTGTAAAAAATCCTAAACCTATTGAAATTATTAATTATAAGGAACTTAGAGAACTTTCGTATATGGGAGCTCCTGTTCTTCATGAGGAGGCCATTTTTCCAGTGAAAAATGCAGGGATACCTATAAATATTAAGAATACGAATATTCCAGAAGAACCTGGAACTATGATTGTAAATGATTATACTCCAGCTAGTTTAGGAAATATAACAGGTATTTCAGGAAAAAAGGATTTTACTGTTATATCTATAGAAAAGACTTTAATGAATTCAGAAACAGGTATATTAAGAAAGCTGATTTCTGTATTTGAAACTAATGATATTTCAATTGAACATGTACCAACAGGCATAGACTCAATATCGGTAATAGTTTCAAATTCGGAACTTAATTCAAAAATGGACAAGGTAATTGAAGAAATACGTATATATTGTAATCCAGACTCAATATCTTGTTATCCTAATATGGCATTAATTGCAGTAGTAGGAAGAGGGATGATAAAAGCTAAGGGTGTATCTGCTAAGGTATTTACTGCTTTAGGAAATAGTGGAGTCAATGTTAGAATGATTTCTCAGGGGTCATCTGAATTAAATATAATTATAGGAGTTGAAAATGAAGATTTTGATTTAGCTATGAGAGCTATATATGAGGCTTTTGAAAATGAAGATTTAATAGGAGTTGATTAAATGATAAATATTGGATTAATTGGACTTGGTACAGTTGGTTCGGGAGTTGTAGAGATATTAAATAAAAGAAAAGATGAGCTTAAATCTATTCTGGGTTCAGAGTTATTTATCAAGAGGATTTTAGTAAAAAATATTAATAAGAAAAGAGATATTTCACTAGGAAAAAGCTTGATTACTTTAGAATTTGATGAAATTTTAAAAGACTCTGATATTAGTATAATCATTGAAGCTACTGGGGATTTAGAAGAATCTTATAATTATATAAAAAAATCATTAAAGGCAGGAAAAAATGTAGTTACAGCTAATAAAGCAGTAGTTTCTAAATACTTTGAAGAATTAACAAATATGGCAAATAAAAATAATTGTGCTTTTTTATATGAAGCAAGTGTAGGTGGAGGAATACCTATATTAAAACCTTTAAAGGAAGTAGTGGCAACCAATGAAATTACTCAAATACAAGGGATATTAAATGGAACATGTAATTATATTTTGACTAGAATGTTTGATGAAAAATTAGCTTATGAAGAAGCATTAAAAATAGCTCAAGAACTTGGTTATGCTGAATTAGATCCAACAGCTGATATAGAAGGTTATGATACATTGCGGAAACTTAGAATATTAGGAACTATTGCTTTAAAGGGAAAGATTTCAGAGGAAGATATTTTGGTGAGGGGTATAAAAGGTATTATTCCTTTTGATATTGAGCAAATAAAGAATTTAGGATGTACAGTAAAATTGATTGCAGAAGTTAAATCTACGGGAGATAAGTTTACTGCAATGGTTCAACCGACCATTATAAAAAAGAACTCCTATTTTGCCAATGTAAATATGGCATTTAATTCTGTAGCTTTTATTGGAAATAATGTAGGAGAGTTAAAATTTTATGGTTCGGGAGCAGGAAAATTTCCTACTGCAAATGCAGTAATATCTGATGTATTAGATATAGTAAAAAGTTCTTATAGAAAGGGCAATCCATTAGGAACAAGAAAACTTAAAAATATTAACGAGAAAATAGAAGAACCATATTATTTGAGAGTTTCTTCAGAATATAAGAAGAAATTTACCATTTTATATGATATGGCAGACGAAATATTGTCTACAACAGATAATATTGCCATCATTACTAAAGAAGTATCTATACAGAATATTTTAAGTTTAATTTCATCATTAGGAATTGATGATGACAAGTATTTTTTAGGAAGAATAGTTAAGTGAGGGATCATAATATGAGATATATTAGCACAAGAAATAAAAGCATTGAAGTTTCATCAGCTGATGCAATTATACAAGGAATTTCTCAGGATGGTGGCTTGTTTGTACCAAAAGAATTGCCCAAAATAGAAAATTTGGAAATGATTTTTCATATGGATTACAAAGAACTAGCATATACCATAATGAGTAAATTTTTTCTGGATTTTGAGCCTACGATACTTAAAGAATGTATAGATAGAGCTTATGATAATAAATTTGATACATCCCTTATTGCTCCCATAATAGAAATAGATGATGCATTTATCTTGGAATTATTTCATGGACCAACCTTTGCTTTTAAAGATATGGCATTATCTATACTTCCATATTTATTAAAGGAATCTATGAGAATCAAGAATAATCATAAAGAAATAGTGATTTTAACGGCTACATCGGGAGATACAGGGAAAGCTGCATTAGAAGCATTTGCTAATATTTCTGGGGTAAAGATAATCGTTTTCTATCCTGAAAATGGAGTATCTGAAATTCAAAAAAGACAGATGCTTACTCAAGAAGGAAATAATACATTTGTAATAGGGATAAGAGGAAACTTTGATAATGCTCAATCTGGAGTGAAAGAGATATTTAATGATAAGGAATTTAATGAATTCTTAAATGAAAGGGGATATATTTTATCATCTGCTAATTCTATAAATATAGGTAGATTGATTCCTCAAATAGTTTATTATTTCCATTGTTATGTTATGCTTATAAATCAAGGGAAAATAGGAAAAGGTGAAAAGATAAATGTAGCCGTGCCAACAGGGAATTTTGGGAATATATTAGCTGCGTACTATGCTAAAGAAATGGGGCTTCCTGTAAATAAGTTAATATGTGCATCAAATGAAAATAATATCTTATCAGATTTTCTTAATACAGGGATATATGACAGAAGGAGAGAATTGATAGTTACTTCATCTCCTTCAATGGATATTTTAATATCTAGTAATTTAGAAAGGCTTTTATTTCATTTAAGCGGAGAAGATGATAATCTAGTGAAGATTAAGATGAATAGTTTATCTAAAGAAGGCTTTTATAAAATAGATATAGGTCACGAGGATTTTTATGGATATTATTCTACTGAGAAGGATATTGAGACAGGAATTGATAAAGTATTTAATGACAATAGTTATTTAATGGATCCACATACTGCTGTAGCTTATAATGTATATAAAGGATATAAAGAAAATACTAAGGATAATACAAAGACAATTATAGTTTCAACGGCAAGCCCATTTAAATTTGGAACTAAGGTAGCATCTTCTATAGGCATAGAATTAGAGGGTAAAGATGAGTTTATTATTTTAGAAGAATTGGAAAATAGAAGTAAAATAAAAGTTCCTAATAATATAAAAAATTTAAAAAACAAGGAAATATTACACAAGAACAGTTGCAATAAAGAAAATATGAAAACTATGATAAAAATGTTTTTAAAGGTTGGTGAAGAAGATGATTAGGATAAGTGTCCCTGGAACCAGTGCAAACATAGGTCCAGGATTTGATACATTAGGTCTAGCCTTAAATATATATAATTATTTTAGATTTGAAGAAATTTCTCATGGAATAGAAATCACAGGATGTAATAAAGAATTTTCAAATGAAAATAATTTGGTATATAAGTCCATGTTAAAGGTATTTGATAAAATAGGGTATTTACCTAAGGGAATCAAGATAGATATAGATGCTAATATACCAGTTTCAAGAGGCTTAGGTAGTAGTGCTGCTTGTATATTAGGAGGAGTTATGGGTGCTAATTGTTTAGCAGGAGCTCCTCTTTCTAAGGAAGAAATCTTAGAAATAGCAACGGAAATTGAGGGACATCCAGATAATATTGCACCTGCATTATTTGGAGGGCTTGTTATATCTATTATGGAAGATAGCAAGGTGATTTATAATAAGTTTGATGTTTATACAGGAATTAAATTTGTAGCATTGATACCAGATTATACTCTATCAACTAAAGATTCGAGGGCTGTTTTACCTGCTACCATATCTCATAAAGATGCTATATATAATATAAGTAGGGTGTCTTTATTATTATCTTCACTATCTAATGGGAGATTTGATTTATTGAAATACGCAGTAAAGGATTCTCTTCATCAGCCATATAGAGGAAGGTTAATATCTGGTTTTTACGATATAATTAATAAATGTGAGGAAATTGGATGCTTGGGGTTATATTTAAGTGGGGCGGGTCCTACTATAATGGCTATTGTAGATGAGAAAGATAATGATTTTATATTAAAAATAAAAAAATATCTTAAATCTATTAATTATACTTGGGAAGTTAAAGAACTTAGATTAGATTCATATGGGACAATAATAGAAGAAATTAATTAATATCTAACTTCCATCAAACAAAGCCCCTTAGCCTCAATCATAGGACCTGCAATACTACGATTTTTATTTTCAAGAATATATTGGACATCACTGGGACTAATTTCTTCTTTTCCTACTCTGATTAGAGTTCCTGTAATAATCCTAATCATATTGTGGAGAAAACCATCACCTTCAAAGTCTATATAGATATAGTTGTTTTCTTTTGATATATTAATGTTCATTATAGTTCTAACAAAGCTTTTTTTCTTTGATTTCATAGTAGTAAATGCTGTGAAATCAAAGGTTCCTATCAATTTGGTGGCGGCTTCTTGCATTAGTATTAGATTTAGCTTTTCAGGAATATGAGAAGTAAATTTTCTACTAAATACATTTTGATATTTATTATTGTCTATTGTATATCTATACCATTTTGACTTTGCATTATATCTTGAATGAAATCTCTCATTTTCTTCAGATAGATTATAGACCACTATATCATCAGGCAAATATCTATTAATATATTTTCCTATTTCTTCTATTGTCATATTGGAGTTAGTAAAAAAATTACAAACTAAGCCCTGTGCATGGACTCCTTTATCAGTTCTTGAACAACCTATTACATTTATTTCTTCAGCAGTCATTTTTTTAAGTAAATCTTCTAATTTACCTTGTACAGTATTATCCTTATCACCTAATCTTTGCCACCCAGAATATCTGCTACCATCAAATTGTAAATGCATCTTAATATTTTTCATCTTATCTCTCCTGTTAATTAATATAATTATTATAACTCATATTATATTTTCTATAAAGATAAAAAGTAATCACCCAATATAGAGTGATTACTTTTTATCTTTATTTTATTTCTTTTAATATTCTTAGATAATGATTTGCTTCCCTTAAAACATGATCTCCTAAAAGAGGTATTATTATAGATTTGATTTTGCATGCTAATAGACCTTCTGTACTGGCTTTTTTAAAATCTATTATTTCTTGAGTTGCTTTTAAACTTTTATCTAATATTTCTTTTTCATTGTTTTTATTACATTTTTTATCTAATATTTTTTCAAAGGTTTCTGCTAAAGCCTCAGCTATTTCTTTTAAATCTTCCTCTGTAGGATCAAGTAGTCCATCAATAAACTCTGCATGGTCCTCCATTATA
This sequence comes from Tissierella praeacuta DSM 18095, assembly GCF_900128955.1. Classification (GTDB taxonomy): domain Bacteria; phylum Bacillota; class Clostridia; order Tissierellales; family Tissierellaceae; genus Tissierella; species Tissierella praeacuta. Next base: position 161,068 of record NZ_FQTY01000006.1, on the reverse strand, counting down.
TGGTTCCAGAAATTTAATTCATTACATATGGTTATATCAGGTAAATTTTTGTTTTGTAAATTTTTCAATATTTCCATATATAATTCGGACTCTCTAATAGTATGTTCTATTAAATGTGGATAGAGGGTTATAAATATTTTACATTGTAATCTTGAACTTAATAGTTTCTTACTGAAATCAATAGCTTCCTCTAGTAAATTAATTGATCTCATATTTATATTATACAACTTTTCCTCTAACCACTCTGTATAGTTAAAGTTTGGATCTGTTCTTAAATCATATTCTGCTTCAGTTATTTCTGTGTTTAGAGAAGCACCAGATAATTGTGAGGATATTTCTTCTGCTCTTAAAGTAAAAGGTGTGACAATTTCATTTGATTGCAAGACTTCATTTCTTACAGCACAGTTTGAAAATATAACTGTTTCAGCTAATACTGCTTCAAAGGATTTTTTAAGTAAATTAGCTTCATTAATTTCAGAACTATTTACTGATGGAAGATTAACTTGTATAAAAAACATATGCTCTTTTATAATCCTTTGAAAAAATAAGTTTGTTTCTAGCGAACTTTGAATAAACTCTTTTCTTGATAACAAAAAAATCCCCCCTAGATATAATATTACATAATATATAATATTATGAGGGGAAAAATTTGTGATTAGTTTAATCTATCATTAAGTTTTTCTCTAATTGTATCGTTTATTATATTGTTATTTTCCTTTAAATTAGCCATGAATTCTCTTACTATATCTCCAAAATTAGTATATTCATATTTTTCTATGGTTTTTTCAAACTCTTTAACTATGTTTTCTTTCATTATGAAAGTGTTTTCATCAAAATTAGGATTATGGTTATCTCCATAGAAATAAGTATATATATACCATTTATATATTTCATCAACCTTTGGTAATAAATTGGAATATGGATAAACCATTTTAAAACTTTCTGCCAGTAATATTCTTTCCGCCAATTTATCCATAGATATCATAAGACTTCCATCCTTCATAAAAGGCTCGTTAGTATCTAATGCCAATATTTTAAGATAATCATTATATTCATTGGTAATATTTCCACCAAAAGTATCTATAAATTTTTGATTATCAATTAAATAATAATAAATCCCTTCTGAAGTATCTAATTTATATCCCAATAGAATATGATCTATTAAATGTTTTTTTAATTCAGGTTCGTCTTTTAATACCTTTTCACGATTCAAATACTCCAAGCTATTTAACTTTTCAATGGATAAACCATATTTTTTAAATAGGTAATCAAAGTTTTCCTTGTTTTGATACTTTATAAATAGATTTTCTATTTCAACTCCTTTATCAAAAGACATTTCATTTAATTTTTTTATATATTCCATTAAAATTTCTGTATTATCGTATTTAGACAATTTTTCTTTATGTTCATCTATATATTTTAATACTTCATTAAAATTATTTTCTATTAAATTTTTGGCTTCATTAAAAATTTCTTTATCTGATTTTTCTTTAGAATAATCTCTTCTTTCAATTTCTAATAATTCAGCACTATCTTTGCCATTCCATTTATACCAAAGAGTCATTTTATCAGAACCAGCTGAACTAGAATCTTCTGTTTCAGGATCTACAGTATAAATACTAAATTCTAAAATACCGTCATTATTTATATCTTTAATTTCATTATTAGTATATATGGATATTAATGAAATTTTATTTTCATCTAATATGTTTTTTAATTTTCCATTTTCTAAAATAAATCCATAAGTTAATCCAGAGTGGGCACCTACACTGTTATTGAGAAGTAATCCATTTTGATTTTCAGATATTTTTCCAATTACAATTTGGTAATTAGTATTATCATAGTTCATGGAAATGCTATCTATTAGATTATATTTTTCTCCATTAAACTTGTAGATTTCTAGACTTCCTTCATCAGCCATATTATTAGGATCTCTTTCTTTAAATACAGCAATTTCTGGTATATTATCATCATCAAGATTTCCAATTGCATAATAAGGAGTATTATTTGCAAGTTCATCTCCGAGTTTAGCCATATATTCCATGTATGCCTTATCTTTTAAAAAGTCATATTCATTACCTTTAGATAATATGATTTCTTTTATTGACTGTTCTAAGGTTAAAGTAGTAGGAAGGCTTTTATTACTAGAACAGGCAATTGTAAAAATAGTTAAACATAATATTAGTACTATGAGTTTTGTTGGATTTTGTGACATATAATATTCTCCTTTCTATAAAAATATTATACACTGAAATAATTAAATGTGTGTAACAAACAAGTTACAATAATAAGTGGGAATATTAATATGGAAAAGAATAGTTATTGTTTTGTCAATATGTTATAATTACCATAAACATTATAAATATAGGAGGCAGATGAGATGTTGGCGAAGGTAAAGATTTGTATGGGGACTCATTGTACAATGATGGGAAATTTGAATTTACAGGAGAATCTTGAGGATTTGCAATTGGAGTATCCAGGTAAGATTGAAATTGAGGCAGTAAAATGTCTAAAATTTTGTGAAGATAACAAGGCACCTGTAGTTGAATTAAATGGTAAAATAATTACTAATGCCAGTGCAGAGAAGATTATATCAGAAATATTAGAGGTGGTTAGATAATGAGAGGTATATTTACACCAATTACATATATTCGCAGACAAGTATTTACAGAAATAGCGAAGATAGCTTGGGAAGGAAGAGACCCAAGGGAAGTAGATGATATTCCCTATAAAGTAATAAGCGGTGAAGTACCACATTATAGAGGAAGTATTTTTCATGAAAGAGCTATTGTTGCAGCTAGAGCTAGGCTTGGTTTAGGATTAGATAGAAAACTTAACGAGGATAATGGTCGTTTATCTAAATCTGTTGATGAAGCTGTTGTAACTCATAGTATAATTAAAGAGCCCTTAGTAAATGTAATTCCATTTGCTTGTGCATCTTGTGAAAGTTCAAAGCATTTTGTTACTGATAATTGTAGAAAATGTATTGCTCATCCTTGCATGATTGTTTGTCCAGTCAACGCTATTATCATTGGAAAGGATAGAGCAATTATAGATAAAGAAAAATGTATAGATTGTGGGAAATGTGCTAAGGCATGTCAATATCATGCAATTATGAAGTTGGAAAGACCTTGTAAAGTTGCTTGTGGAGTAGATGCTATAGAGTCAGATGAACTAGGTAGAGCTAAAATAAACTATGATAAATGTGTAAGCTGTGGAATGTGTATAGTTAATTGTCCATTTGCAGCTATTACAGATAAGTCTGATATATTTCAATTAGTTTTAGCTATTAAGCAAGGGGAAGAAGTTCATGCCATAATAGCCCCTTCATTTGTAGGGCAGTTTGGACCCTTTGCAACACCAGGCAAAATAGTTAGGGCAGCTAAAGATTTAGGATTTACGGAAATTATTGAAGTAGCACTTGGAGCAGATGCTGCTGCTCGACACGAAGCAGAAATGTTTCCCAAATTAGTACCAGAAAAGCAGCCATTTTTAGGTACATCCTGTTGCCCATCTTGGACAATGACAGCAAAAAAATTTTTCCCTGATCTATATCAATATATATCCTCATCAAATACACCCATGGTAGAAACAGCAAAGGCAATTAAGAGAAGAAGTCCAAGCGGGAAGATAGTATTTATAGGGCCATGTATATCAAAGAAGATTGAGGCAATGGAAGAAGATGTTCGACCATATGTTGATTTTGTAATTACGTACGAAGAACTTGCCGCAATATTTGTTGCAGCTAATATTGACGTTGCAGAGATTACTGAAGATGAGATAGTAGCAGATGCTTCAACAAAGGGAAGGAATTTTGCATATGCTTCAGGTGTTGCATCATCAGTAAAGGCAAGTATAGAACAAGCTCATCCAGGTTTAGAAATACCAACTCATAATGCAAATGGGTTAGCAGATTGCCGTAAAATGTTAGCAATGGCAAAGGCAGGAAAGTTCAATGGATATTTATTAGAAGGCATGGCATGTCCTGGTGGATGTGTAGGTGGACCAGGAACAATGTTGCCAATAGAAAAGGGAGAAAAAGAGGCAAAGGATTTTGCTAAAAAATCACCATATAGTGATGTCTTCAAAAATCCATTTTTAGAATAATATAAAGAAAAATATACATTTAAGGGATTTTCACCATTTTTTAGTAAAGTTACAATAAGTATTTCAATTTTGTGTATTGAAATAGGATTATTGATTAAAACTTTTATAATGAAGAAAGAAGGTAAATCAATAGCAAAAAATATTGGTGGTATTATAGGTCTTTTATTAGTAATGATTTGGGGAATACTTAAGTAAAAAATAAGCATTATCTTTAAAATTAGAGTAATTCATATAATTTATATAAGGTGAAATGAAAAGAGATATAGATTTTAAAGGATAGTCAAAATGTTCAGATTGAAATAGGTTATGGTTTTGTAGAAAAAATCGCAAAACTATGGAATATGACAAATTTAATAGAAAAAGGAGTTGTAATATGCTAAAGGTTAATTTTCATGATCTAAATACAGTGGAAGATACTAAATTGAAGTTTGCAGTTATTATGGCAAGATATAATGAAAAATGGATATTTGTAAGACATAAGGATAGATTAACTTGGGAAATTCCAGGAGGACATAGAGAAGAGAATGAGGATATTAACTTTACTGCTTCAAGAGAATTAGTAGAAGAAACTGGAGCAAAGGATTTTAGAATTGTGCCAGTTTCCATATATTCAGTAACTAGGGATGGAATAGAGTCTTTTGGAAAGCTGTTTTATTCAGAAGTAGAATATCTTGGTGAACTACCTAATTTTGAAATTGCTGAAATTAAGTTATTTGACATCATACCTGAAAGCCTAACATATCCTTTGATTCAGCCATATTTATTTAAGAAGATTGAAGACTTTTATACTGAACTAAAAATAAGTTAGTTTGTATTTTCCCATATTATGTATATATATTTACAAAATAAAGTGTAATAAAATATCTAGTTTTTCAAATTAATCTTGAACTTTCACAAAGAAATAGAGTAAAAATTAAAAGGAAGATGGATCATGAAATTTAAAAGGTTTAAATTTATAATATTATTTAGTATTGCTTTGATACTATTTCCATCATTAGTTTATGCAAATTCGTCTTGGCACTGGTTAACTACCAGCCCCTTAACAGTTTTGCCTTTTGCTATAATCTTTACATTGCTTATTGAAACGATTATGGTAATAAAAGTTGGTAAGGTACGGAATTATAAAAAAACTTTTATTATTGTAAGTTTAGCAAATCTAATATCTTTTCTTGTACCATATATAAATAGAGCATATATGTTTATACCTATAAGTGGTGACTATGCTTTATTAGATGCTTTTCATGCAGGGCCATTTTATATAGTATTAGTTGGGTATTTATTATTAACTGTTCTAGTAGAATTTCCAGTAGTATATTTGCTACTTAGAAAAGATTGTGAAAATGAAAAAGATTTAAATAAGGCAATCTTGTATTCTAATATAATAACTACAGTATTAGTTGGAATTTGTGAACGGATTATTTGCATTGGTAAATGGTAATTCATAAAAAACAGTAGGAAGGTTAGGAGTGAGGTTTTGAAGATAGGATTTTTAGATAGAGATGGAACAATTATAGAAGATTATGAGGACGAATTTTGGAGTGATATAACTGAGCCTGTTTTTTTAAAGGATTCAATAGATGCCCTTAAGTCTATAAGACAAAAGGGATATGAAATTATTATTATAACAAATCAATATTTAATAAATCAGAAAATCATTACCTTACAGCAATATGAAGAGATTACAGGAAAGTTTGTAAATAAATTATTAGATAATGGAATTGAGATATTGGATATATTTTACTGCCCCCATACTAAAGAAGAAAACTGTAACTGTATGAAACCTAAAGATGGAATGATAAAAAAGGCATTAGAAAAATATCCAGAAATAGATTTAGAAAAATCTTTTATAGTTGGAGATTCTTTGTGTGATATCCAACTTGGAGAAAGATTACAAATAAAGACATTTGGTATAGGATTAGAAAAAATTGAAGGAAAAACAATAAAAATAGATTCTCTAAAAGATATAGTCAAATATTTATAGATATATGGCATAATAATTAGTAGGAGAAACAATTAAAGGAGTATTCAATGAGAGTCGTAGATCACTTAAATAGATATGTTTCAAATATAGATAAATTTATTGATTTTTACATAGATGTTCTTGACTATGGATTAACTTATAAAGGCATTAAAGAAAATGGGAAAAATTATGGAGTTCTATATAAAAGAACCAGATGGATTTGAGATAGATTTAATTCAATGGAAAGATAAAAGTAAATTCTATGATAACTTAAAAAATAAGAAAATGAAAACAATTCTCTTAACTTAAATGGAGTGTTAAACTTATGAAAGTATTAAGAAAAATAGTAGTATATGCAATAGGGATTTTAATGATATGTATACTAATTATATTGTTTTTGCCCAACAGAACACCAAAGATTAAAGGTGAAAATAGTGTAGCAGTTATAGAAAAAGTTAAATTAGGTGGACTAGAACAAGGTGTGTTAGTAAGAGGAAGGGATATTGCTAATCCGATTTTGCTATTTCTACATGGGGGACCAGGGTATTCTCAAATATCCTTTGCTCGTAAATATGAAAAAAGACTAGAAGATAGCTTTATTGTAGTTAATTGGGATCAAAGGGGTTCTGGAATGTCTTACTCACCTAATATTCCAAAAGAGTCCATGAATAGAGATCAGTTTATAGAAGATACAAAAGAACTTATTGATTATCTATGTGAAAAATATCAAAAAGAAAAATTATACCTAGTGGGACATTCTTGGGGGACAGAGCTTGGTTTGTATGTAGTAGATAAATATCCAGAAAAGGTAGCTGCATTTATAAGTGTTGGGCAAGTGGTTAATGGAGTAGACAATGAAGTGGTTTCATATGATTATGTTCTAGAAATGGCTAATAAGAATAATGATAAAAAGGCTTTAAATGACTTAATGAGAATTGGAAGACCACCTTATAAAAATACTGTCAATGGCACTACAACACAGAGAAGATGGTTAGCTAAATATGGCGGGGTGGAAAGGAAAGTAAATACATTAAAGGATATTGCTTTAGGGAGTATCTTCTCACCTGAATATAGGGGAATAGATGGAGTGAAATTTGCTTTAGGTAATAAATTTTCTGCTGATACAATGTGGGGTCATAATAAGGATTTGGATTTTATTAGAGATATCCCAGAAGTAAAAGTACCTATTTATTTCTGTGCAGGTAGATACGATTACAATACTCCATCTGTGTTGATTGAAAGATATTATAATCAGATAACAGCACCTAAAAAAGAACTAATATGGTTTGAAGAATCAGCACATTTCCCACTTTTTGAGGAATGTGACAAATTTACAGAATTATTGATACATGTAAAAGAGAACGCTGAAAGTGAGGTTAATCATGGAGAATTTAAGCATAAGTAAATATATATTTGAATCCTCTAGATTGGGATTTAGAATGTGGCAAGAATCCGATAGAGTATTATTTGCTAAGATGAATGTTAGTACGGAGGTAATGAGGTATTTTCCAAAAACTTTAGATTCTAAAGAAACTGATGATTTTCTCAGTAGAATACAAGAACATTTCAAGAAAAATGGATATGGGTTATGGGCAGTAGAATTAAAAGATACTAAGGAATTTATAGGATTTATTGGTTTTTTAAATGCAACTTTTGAGGCAGACTTTACACCATGTGTTGAGATTGGTTGGAGATTGGATAATAAATATTGGAACAAGGGATATGCAACAGAAGGTGCAAAGGCGTGTTTAGAATATGGATTTAGCAAGCTAAATTTAAGTAGTATATATTCTTTTACAGCAGAAATAAACGAGCCATCTCAAAATGTTATGAAGAAAATAGGTCTAAAGAAAATTGGGAAATTTGATCATCCAAAAGTAGAAGTAGGTAGTCCATTAAAACGTCATGTTTTATATAAAATAGATAAGAAAGAATATAACGAGGAATTTTATAATGTGGTTAAGTGATTAAAGAAAATTGTCAATAAAAAACAATAAAAATTTATTATGTTATACTAAAAACAACTCTTGACATATATAAATCATACTGTTAATATGTAAGTGTAATAAATAATAATGAATATGTTGCTCATATAGGTTCCATAATACGGTTGGGACGTTTCTACAAATGACCGAAAATCATTTAGCTATGGGCGAAAGTGTACCTAGGGTTCCGAAGATTTTATCTTGCTGGACCAAGCGGTACAGATACTATGTGACTAGTATTACACCGAAGGGATAAAAGCCCAGTCGGGTAGGTTTCGCTTTGCCTACCCGGCTGGGCTTAATTTAATTTTTTGAGGAGGGTTAAATTTGGAATTTAAAAGAATTTTTATCGAGAAGAAAGAAGAGTTTAACACTGAAGGACAGCTACTATTGAAAGATTTTAAAGATTATTTAGAAATAAAAAGTTTAACAAAGGTAAGAACAGTCAATGTATATGATTTAATGGATGCTACAGAAGAGGAAATGAAACTTATAGTAAATGAAATACTCTTTGAAGAAACCTTAGATAATAAATATGAAAATAACCTTCCAATTAAAGCAAATGAAAGATTATTTAGAGTAGAATATTTGAGAGGTCAATATAATCAAAGAGAAGATTCTACAAATCAGATGATTAGAATGTTAACTAAAAATGAAGATATAATAGTACAAAATTCAAAGATAATAATTCTAGAAAATATCACAGAAGAAGAATTAGCTAAAATAAAGAAATATTATATAAATCCAATAGAAATGAAAGAAGTTTCATTTGATAGTTTTAATTTTGAAAAAGAAGAAGAAGCAACAGAAGATATTGAAGTAATAGATGGTTTTATAGAAATGGCAGAAAAGGAAATTAAATCATTTAAATCTAAATATGGTATTGGTATGGATATAGAAGATATTTTATTTTGTCAGAAATATTTTAAAGACGAAGATAGAAATCCAACTATTACTGAATTGAAATTAATAGATACCTATTGGTCAGATCACTGTAGACATACTACTTTTATGACAGAGATTACGGATATATCCATGAATGATGGAAAGTATAGGGATGTATTTCAAAAAGCATTAGGAGAGTATATAAAATCTAGGGAATTTGTTTATGAAAATAAAGAAAAACCAATTTGTTTAATGGATTTGGCTACTATTAATATGAAGGAAACAAAGAAAAAAGGTTTATTAAATGATAAGGAAGAAACAGACGAAGTTAATGCTTGTAGCATAGAGATAGATGTAGATGTTAATGGTAAAAATGAAAAATGGTTGTTAATGTTTAAAAATGAAACCCATAATCATCCTACAGAAATGGAACCTTTTGGTGGTGCATCTACTTGTCTGGGAGGTGCCATAAGAGACCCATTATCAGGAAGAGCTTATGTATATCAAGCTATGAGGATTACAGGTGCAGCAGATCCAAGACAAAAGTACGAAGAAACATTACCTGGAAAGTTACCACAAAGAAGGATTACTCAAACTGCTAAAGCAGGATATAGTTCCTATGGATATCAAATAGGTGCTGCAACAGGATATGTTAAGGAAATATATGATAAGGGGTATATGGCTAAGAGAATGGAGTTAGGAGCATTAGTTGCTGCAGCCCCAAAGGAAGCTATATATAGAGGAAATTCTCAACCAGGTGATTTAATTGTTTTAGTAGGGGGGAAAACTGGAAGAGATGGATTAGGTGGAGCAGTTGGTTCATCTAAGGAACATACGGAGGAATCTTTACACACATCAGGTGCAGAAGTACAGAAGGGAAATCCACCAGTAGAGAGAAAAATAGTTCGTTTATTTAGAAATGAAGAAGTATCCAAGATGATTAAAAAATGTAATGACTTTGGTGCTGGAGGAGTTTCCGTAGCCATAGGAGAATTAGCAGATGGACTTTTCATTGAACTAGATAAGGTACCACTAAAATATCCTGGACTTGATGGTACAGAGATTGCACTATCAGAATCCCAAGAAAGAATGGCTGTAGTTATAGCACCTGAAAATATAGAGAGGTTTATGTCCTTTGTTGAATCAGAAGACGTAGAAGGTACAGTGGTAGCTAAGGTTACAGAGGAAAAAGTCCTTAAGATGGTATGGAAGGGAAAAACTATTGTAAATATTAAGAGAGAGTTCTTAGATACCAATGGCATAAGAAAGAAGAATAAAGTTAATATAGAACAACCAGCAGAGAATTTATATTTAGATAAAATTCCATCTCATGTGGAGGGGAAAAATATAAAGGAAGCATTTATAGAAAATATAAGGGACTTAAACATTTGCAGTCAAAAAGGTTTAATAGAAGGATTTGACCATACTGTGGGAGCTAGTACAGTATTAATGCCCCTAGGAGGAAAATATTGTCTTACTCCAACAGAGGGAATGGTGGCAAAGATTCCTGTATTAAAGGGAGAGACAAATACTTGCTCTTTAATGAGCTATGGATATGAACCAAAGCTTTCAAAATGGAGTCCTTTCCATGGAGGATATTATTCTGTTATAAAGTCTGTGGCGAAGATTGTAGCTATGGGTGGAGATTACAAAAAAATAAGATTAACTTTCCAAGAATATTTTGAAAGAATTGGAAATGATCCAACAAGATGGGGAAAACCATTTTCTGCATTACTTGGTGCATTTTTAGTACAAAAAGAGTTAGATACTCCAAGTATAGGTGGAAAAGATAGTATGAGCGGTACCTTTGAAGATATTCATGTTCCACCAACTTTAGTTAGCTTTGCAGTAGCTACAGATAAGATAGAGAATATTATATCACCAGAATTTAAAAGTATTGGTTCAACTGTTGCTTTAATAAAATTAGATATAGATGAAAATGGTATGATTGATTTCAACCAATTAAAAGTAAATTATTCTGCAATTAAAGAATTAATAGATAGAAAAGAAATAATTTCAGCTTCCACAGTTAAATTTGGTGGAGTTGCAAGATCTATTGCTGAAATGGCTATGGGGAACAAAATAGGATTTAGATTTAATGAAATTAGTAAAGAAGAGTTATTTAAGCCACTATATGGCTCAATAGTAGTTGAATTGAAGGATGAAAGAGTTTTACAAAATACTAACTATATAATTCTTGGAACTACAATAGAAGAAAAGCATATAGAAATAGATAAAGAAACTATAGAGCTAGATTCCTTAATTAAATCCTTTGAAGAGCCTTTAGAGGAAGTATTCCCAGTATATAGGGATAAATCTAATGTGGAAAATATTAAATTTGAAAAAGATAATGTAATTACAAGAAAATCATCTATAGTAAAACCAAGGATTTTAGTACCAATATTTACTGGAACCCATGGAGAATATGATATGATCCATTGCTTTGAGAAGGCTGGTGGGGAAGTAGATACCTTTGTATTTAAGACTCTATCTTTAAAGGATATGGAAGAATCATATAAGGAACTAGCAGAGAGAATTAAGAAATGTCAAATAATAGGATTGCCAAATGGTTCTCTATTGGGAGATGAACCAGAAACTGGTGGAAAGTTGATGAAACTAATATTAAGTAATTCTTATGTAAAAGAAGAAATAGATGCTCATTTATACAAGAAGGATGGGTTAATTCTTGGTATAGGGGCGGGATTCTTAGGCTTGGTAAAACTAGGACTTATAGCTCCTTCTGTAAATATTATTTACAATACAAGTGGTCAATTTAATTCAAAATTAGCTAATGTTAAAATAAGTTCAAACTTATCACCTTGGTTTAATGAAATGAAAGTAGGAGATATATATACTGTGCCAGTGGCTACAAAGGAAGGAAGAGTAATAGTAAAAAACATAGATGAATTAATATCTAAAGGTCAAATTTCTACTCAGTTTATAGATGAAAATCCAACAGGTTCAATATATGGTATAGAATCTATGACTAGCTTTGATGGCAGAATACTTGGAACTATTTCTTCTATTGATAGAGTAGGAAATGGATTATATAAAAATGCAGATATAGTAGGAAAACATAAGATATTTGAATCAGGTATAAAGTACTTTAAATAGGAGGAAGGGAAATGAAAGTTAGTATATTGATGGGAAGTATATCGGATAAACCTTTAGCAGAGAAGGTAACTAAAATTTTTGATAAATTTGGAGTGGAATATGAGGTTAGAGTAATATCGGCTCATAGAACTCCATATAAGGCCATTGAATTTGCTGAAAATGCTGAGAAGAACAATACAGAAGTTATTATTGCCATAGCTGGAAAAGCAGCCCATCTAGCTGGAGTATTAGCAGGAGTAACCCCTCTTCCTGTAATAGGAATTCCTGCTAGCTCCTCTACAATGGATGGATTGGATTCACTTCTTTCTGTGGTACAAATGCCTAAAGGCGTTCCAGTAGCTACTGTAGCTATAGATGGTGGAGAAAATGGAGGGCTTTTGGCAGTACAGATGCTCTCTATAAAATATCCTGAATTAAGGAAAAAATTCAAGGAATATAAAAAAGAAATGTCAAAAGAAGTAGAAAAAATTGATTATGACCTAACACAGCGAAAGTAGTGAGCTGATGTAGGTCAAACGCAACGAACGCCAAATTCATGTGAATGTAATGAGCAAATGAATTTGTGCAGTGAGACTGCGGGAAATGACCTAACACAGCGAAAGTAGTTTAGGTCAAAGGCAATGAGTACCAAATCTATGGGAACGTAGTGAGTAAATAGATTTGAGTTGGGAAACTGGGGACTATAACTAGAGAGAAGGTGCAATCTTGAGTGGAGTTGTAGGAATTTATAGCAAAAAAAGAAATAATGTATCAAAGGTAATATACTATGGCTTATATGCACTGCAACATAGAGGTCAAGTAAGTACAGGTATTGCAGTAAATAACAATGGTTTTGTTGATTACTTTAAGGACTTAGGATTAGTACATGAAGTCTTTTCAACAGAAGTTATGGAAAGGCTTAGAGGAAATATTGGTATAGGACATATTAGATATGCCACCATAGGAGATACAACTACTACAAACGCACAACCTTTAGTTGTTGGATATAAAAGAGGTGCATTGGCATTAGCCCATGATGGTGCTGTAGTAAATTTTGAAAAATTACGTGATGAACTGGAAGATCAGGGAGGCATATTCCAATCTCAGTTAGATACTGAAGTTATACCTAATTTAATAGCTAGATATCATAAAGATAGTGTAGAAGATGCCGTAATAAAGGCTTTGGAGACTATAAGGGGAACCTATGGATTAGTTATGATGACAACGGATAAATTAATAGGTGCAAGGGATCCCTATGGGGTAAAACCTCTTTCTTTAGGTAAGTTTGGTGAGGATTATATATTGGCATCAGAAACATGTGCTTTTGATACTATAGGAGCTGAATTTATTAGAGATGTAGAGCCTGGAGAGATAGTTGTTATAGATGAAAATGGATTGAAATCTATAAATAAGGATACAAAAGGAAAAAGACCTTGTTTATTTGAAATAATATATTTTGCAAGACCAGATAGTAAATTAGATAGTAAGAGTATTTATTTATCAAGAATAAATGCGGGGAAAGAGTTAGCTAGAGAGTCAGCTGTAGATGCGGATATTGTCATAGGTGCACCAGATTCTGGTACTATACCAGCCATAGGATATGCAGAAGAATCTGGAATTCCATATGCAGAAGGGTTGATAAAGAACAGATATGTAGGAAGAACTTTTATAGAACCAACTCAAGAACTAAGAGAGCAAGGAGTTAGAATTAAACTTAATGTATTAAAGGAAAATGTTGAAGGAAAGAGAGTAATATTAGTGGATGATTCTATAGTAAGAGGAACTACTATAAAAAGAACTATTGAAATGCTTAGAAATGCAGGTGCAAAAGAGATACATGTTAGAATATCTTCGCCGCCAGTTCTTTATTCCTGTCATTTAGGTATGGATTCCCCTAATAGAAAAAATTTAATAGCAGCTCAAATGTCAAAGAAGGAAATAAAAGAATTGATAGGAGTAGATTCCTTAGAGTATTTATCCTTGGAAGGATTATTAAAGGCGGCAGGTGGAGAAGAGTTTTGTACGGGATGCCTTAGTGGCAATTATCCAATTGGTATTAGATAATTGAATTAATAATTGAGGATTGCCAACTGTCAATTGTCAATTATTAAGTGAAAGGAGAGAATGTTGTGAGCTTAACTTATAAGGACGCAGGTGTAGATAAAGAAGCTGGATATAAAGAAGTACAGCTTATAAAGGGAATGATAAAGAAAACTCACGTTCCAGGAGTTTTATCAGATATAGGTGGGTTTGCAGGTTTGTTTCAATTAGATACAAAAGCCTATGAAGAACCAGTTTTAGTATCAGGGACAGATGGGGTAGGTACAAAGCTAAGACTTGCTTTCATGATGGATAAACATGACACTATAGGTGAAGATTGTGTAGCTATGTGTGCTAATGATATTCTTTGTCAAGGAGCTAAACCCTTATTTTTCTTAGACTATATAGCTACAGGAAAACTTGTTCCTGAGAAGATGGCAAGTATTGTAGAAGGTGTATCTAATGGTTGTATAAAAGCAGGATGTGCTTTGATCGGTGGAGAAACAGCTGAAATGCCTGGATTTTATAAGGAAGAAGAGTATGATGTTGCAGGTTTTTGTGTAGGAGTAGTAGACAAGAAAAAAATAATAAATGGTTCTACTATAGAAGAAGGAGATTATATTATAGGATTACCATCTAGCGGAGTTCATAGTAATGGATTTTCTCTTGTGAGAAAAATAATATTTGATAAGGAAAAGATGGAAGTAGACCAATATATAGAAGAGCTTGGATGTACAATAGGTGAGGAACTTCTAAAACCTACCAGAATATATACAAATCCAGTATATAATTTAGTGCAAAAATTTAATATTAAAGGATTATCTCACATAACTGGTGGAGGATTTTATGAAAACATTCCAAGAATGATACCAAAAGGATTAACAGCCTATATAGATACTTTTATGATAAACACTCCAATTATTTTTAATCTTTTGCAAAAATGGGGTGGTATTACAAGAGATGAGATGTACGGTACTTTTAATATGGGAATAGGTATGGTTATGGCAGTAAGTAAAAGTGAACTAGAAGATATTACAAAATATTTAAAAGACCAAGGTGAGGATTTTGTATTACTAGGTGAAGTTAAGAAAGGGACTGAAGGAGTAGTATTATGTCACCAGTAAAAATAGGGGTTTTAATTTCTGGTGGAGGGACGAATTTACAGTCTATAATAGATAATATTGAAAATGGAAATATAAATGGAGAAATAAAATTAATCATCTCTAATAGAAAAGATGCTTATGGTTTAACTAGAGGAAAAGATGCTGGAATAGAAAGTATTTATTTAGATAGGAAGTTATTTAATAGCGAAGAAGAATATAATTTATATTTAATAAAAGAGTTGAAAAAAAGAGATATAGAATTAATTGTTTTAGCAGGATATTTAAAAGTTTTATCTAAAGAATTTATAGAGGAATTTAGTGGTAGAATAATAAATATTCATCCATCTTTAATACCTAGTTTTTGTGGAAAGGGATATTATGGTGAAAAAGTTCATCAAGGAGTTTTAGATTATGGTGTAAAGATAACAGGAGCTACAGTTCATTTTGTCGATGAAGGTACAGATACAGGAGCTATAATACTTCAAGATATTGTATACGTAGATAATGAGGATACAGTAGAAACTTTAAAAGAAAAAGTATTAAAAATAGAGCATAAACTTTTAGTACAAGCAGTGAAACTGTACTGTAGCGGAAGAATATCTGTGGAAGGAAGAAAAGTGATTATAAAATAGAGGTGATATAATGAAAAGGGCATTGATTAGTGTTTTTCATAAAGAAGGTATTGTAGAATTTGCCTCAGAATTAAAGAAATTAGGCTGGGAAATAATATCAACTGGTGGAACCTATAAAATTTTAAAGGAATCAGGAATAGAAGTAATAGAGGTAAATAATGTAACTAATTTCCCAGAAATATTAGATGGTAGAGTAAAGACTTTAAATCCATATATTCATGGTGGGCTTCTATACATAAGGGATAATGAAAATCATATAAAAACAATTGAAGATATGAAGATAGATCCTATCGATATGGTGGTTAACAATCTTTATCCTTTTGAAGAAACTATAAACAAACTAAATGTGACTCATGAAGAAATTATTGAAAATATAGATATTGGCGGACCATCTATGATTAGGGCAGCAGCTAAAAATTATAAGGATGTAACAGTAATAATAGATCCTTCTGACTATGAACAGGTACTAAATGAGTTAAAATTTGAAGGGAAAACTACCTTTAGAACAAGACAATACTTAGCAAGGAAAGTTTTCAACTATACAGCTTATTATGATACCTTAATATCAAATTATTTTAATGAAATAGAGGAAGTTATATTTCCAGAAAAACTAACTTTAGCCTATAAGTCTAAGGAAGAATTAAGATATGGAGAAAATCCTCATCAAAAAGCAGCCTTTTATAAGGAAGTAGGAAAAAAAGAAGGTACTTTAGCAGGAGCAATTCAGCTTCATGGAAAAGAGTTATCATTTAATAACATAAATGATGCAAATGGTTGTATTGAAGCTTTGAAGGAATTTGATGAACCTACAGTAGTGGCTGTAAAACATGCTAATCCTTGTGGTATTGGAAGTGGAAAGGATATATTAGAAGCTTATAAAAAGGCTTATGAATGCGATAAGGTGTCTATATTCGGAGGGATAATTGCAGCAAATAGAGAAATAGATGAAAAAGTAGCAGAAAAAATAAATCAGATTTTTATAGAGATAGTAATGGCACCTTCCTTTACAGAAAAAGCATTAGAAATACTTACTCAAAAGAAAAATATAAGAATTATGCAAATAGATAGTATTATAGATAGGAAATACAAAGAGCTAGATATAAAAAAAGTGCTAGGTGGACTTTTAGTTCAAGATAAAGATAGAATTTTATTAAATGAAGAAATAAAAATAGTAACTAAGAATCAACCTACAGAAAAACAAATGGAGGATTTACTATTTGCATGGAAAGCTGCAAAGAGTGTAAAATCTAACGGAGTAGTTATAGCTAAAGATAAAGCAACTATAGGAATTGGATTAGGAGAAGTAAATAGAGTGTGGGCAGTACAGAATGCAATAGAAAGAGCAGGGGAAAAGGTTAAAGGAGCTGTTTTAGCTTCTGATGGATTTTTTCCATTTAAAGATTCTATAGAGTTATTGTCTAGTGCTGGGGTTGCAGCAATTATTCAGCCAGGAGGTTCCTTAAAAGATAGTGAAGTTATAGAAGAAGCAGATAAAAATAGTATTTCTATGATAATCACTGGAATAAGACATTTCAAACATTAATGTCTAGGAGGTTAGAAAATGAAAGTATTAGTTATAGGCAGTGGTGGTAGAGAGCATGCATTATGTTGGAAAATATCTAAGAGTCAAAGGGTAAGTAAAGTTTACTGTGCACCTGGAAATGGGGGGACTCTTGAAGTAGCTGAAAATATACCTATAAATGTTGATGAAATAGAAAAATTAGTTCAGTTTGCCATAGAAAATAATATAGATTTAACTGTAGTAGGACCAGAATTACCTTTAGTGCTAGGTATAGTAGATAAATTTCAAGAAAAAGAGTTGAAAATTTTTGGCGTAAATAAAACATGTGCTCAGCTTGAGGGAAGTAAAGATTTCTCTAAAGAGTTTATGGAAAAATATAATATTCCTACTGCTAAATATAAATCTTATATAAACTTAGATGAAGCAATAGAAGGACTTGAGGAATTTACTTATCCATTAGTCATAAAGGCAGATGGATTATGTGCTGGTAAGGGCGTAGTTATTTGTAATAGTGAAGAAGAAGCTATAAACACATTAAAAAGCATTTTAGGAGATAAGGTTTTTGGCTCTGAGGGGGAAAAGGTAGTTATAGAAGAATTTTTAGATGGTATAGAAGCTTCACTTCTTTGTTTAGTTACTAAGGATAAAATAATTCCAATGGAATCTGCTAAGGATTATAAAAAGATATATGAAGGAGATAAGGGACTTAATACTGGAGGTGTAGGTTGCTATTCTCCTAGTCCTTTATTTAATGATGAGTTAAATGGAAAAATTGAAAGGAATATTTTAGAAAATATACTAATTGGATTAAATCAGGAGAAAATGGATTTTAGAGGAATATTATTTATAGGTTTAATGCTGGTGAATGGTGAGCCTAAAGTTTTAGAGTTTAATGTAAGGTTTGGAGATCCTGAAACTGAAGTACTAATTCCAAGGCTTGAATCAGATATAATAGATATATTCGAAAAGACTATAGATGGTTCTTTAAATAGCTCGGATTTAATTTGGAAAGAGAATGTTTGTGTTACTGTAGTGCTTACATCTAGCGGTTATCCTGAGAATTATGAAAAGGGGTTCAAAATTACAGGTATGGAGAAACTAGATAAAGATATTATCCTTTTCCATAATGGAACAAAAAAATTGGATAATGATTTAATTACAAATGGGGGAAGAGTTTTATCTATTACTTGTTTAGGGAAGACTGTTGAAGAAGCTAGAGAAAATATTTATTTAGATATAGATAATATTAACTTTGATGGAATGAGATATAGAAAAGACATAGGAAAATTAAAATTTTAGATTGATTAATTTATAAGGCAGGGTAAAACCTGCTTTTTTATTGAAAAAGATTTCCAAAATCTTGTTGTTCTGTTATAATACTATATAGTATTATAGTTTTACAATAAATTGAATCTATAGAAATTCTTGAGAAAATATTTATTTTATTGAAGAGGCATATATGAGTAAGGGTATAATTTACTTAGGTAATTTAAATAATAGGTAGTATAAAATAAATATAAGGAGGATTTAGTATGAAGACTGACGTTCAAATTGCTCAAGAGGCAACAATGTTGCCAATATCTGAGGTGGCATCAAAGCTAGGAATAGACGAAGATAAGTTAATACATTATGGTAAGTATAAGGCGAAAGTTGATTTAGGACTTTTGGAGGAATTGAAAGACAAACCAGATGGAAAATTAGTTTTAGTTACTGCTATTAATCCTACTCCAGCAGGAGAAGGAAAAACTACGACAAATATAGGTCTTTCAATGGGATTAAATAAGATAGGTAAGTCTGCCATAACAGCACTTAGAGAGCCATCACTTGGACCTAGCTTCGGAGTTAAAGGCGGGGCTGCTGGTGGAGGATATGCTCAAGTAGTACCTATGGAAGATATTAATCTTCATTTTACAGGGGATTTTCATGCAATAACTACAGCTCATAACTTAATTTCAGCTTTATTAGATAACCATATTCATCAAGGAAATGCATTGAATATAGATCCAAGAAGAGTAGTTTGGAAAAGAGTTCTTGATATGAATGACAGAGCCTTGAGAGATATAGTAGTAGGTCTAGGCGGAAAGCCAAATGGTATGCCAAGACAAGATGGATTTGATATAACAGTTGCTTCAGAGATAATGGCAATCTTCTGCTTATCAAAGGATTTAGAGGATTTCAAAGCTAGAGTTGGAGAAATTATAGTAGCATATAAATTTGACGGAAGTCCAGTATTTGCTAAAGATTTACAAGCACAAGGTGCAGTAGCATTACTTATGAAAGATGCTGTTAATCCAAACCTTGTTCAAACATTGGAAAATACACCAGCATTAATTCATGGCGGACCATTTGCAAATATTGCTCACGGATGTAACTCAATGTTAGCTACAAAATTAGCTTTAAAGATGGCAGAATATACAATTACAGAGGCAGGATTTGGTGCAGATTTAGGAGCAGAAAAATTCTTTGATATTAAATGTAGGTTTGGTGGATTGAAACCAGATGCTACAGTTATTGTAGCTACAATTAGAGCATTAAAATATAACGGTGGAGTTAAGAAGGATGAATTAGGCTCCGAAAACCTAGAGGCATTAGCTAAGGGATTTGAAAACTTAGAGAAACATATTGAAAATGTTAATAAATTTGGAGTACCTGCTATAGTAGCGATTAATAAATTCCCGACTGATACGGAAGCAGAACTTAATTATGTACTTGAAAGATGTAATTCCTTAGGTGCAGAAGCTGTTCTTTCAGAAGTATGGGGCAAAGGTGGAGAAGGCGGAATAGAGATGGCTAAGGCTGTAGTAAAAGTATGTGAAACAAAAGAGTCCAATTTCAAACCTTTATATGATGTAGAAGATTCAATTAAAACTAAGATTGAAAAAATAGCTAAAGAAGTTTATGGTGCAGATGGAGTAGATTTTACTAAATCATGCGAAAAGACAATAGCTAATATAGAAAAATTAGGATTTGATAAGATGCCAATTTGTATGGCAAAGACTCAATATTCACTTTCAGATGACCCAACTTTATTAGGTAGACCAAGAGGATTTAAAATTACAGTTAGAGATATAAAAGTATCAAGAGGTGCAGGATTCTTAGTAGCTTTAACAGGAGAAATCATGACAATGCCAGGGTTACCAAAAGTTCCAGCTGCAAACAATATTGATATATTGCCAAGTGGAGAAATAGTAGGATTATTCTAGATGATAGCTGGGCAAAGACCCAGCTATTATTATCCTTATCCACTTGAATAGTTAGTAAGAAACTATAAATTATTAGGAGGCAAAAAATGGAATTTAATTCAAAAATAAAATCTGATCAGGTAGATGGTTTTTTCGAGGCGATTTTACTTCTAGAAAATAAGGAAGAATGTTATAGGTTTTTTGAAGATATATGTACTATAAAGGAGATACAAGCCATAGCACAGAGACTTGAGGTTGCAAAACTACTTAAGGCAAATAAAACCTATAATGAAATAGAAGCAGAGACAGGAGCTAGTACAGCAACTATAAGCAGAATAAATAGAGCTTTAAACTATGGTTCTGAAGGATATAATATTGTATTAAAGAAGTTGGGGATAATAGATTAATAAAAACAGGGACTAAGAGTCCCTTATTTCTTACTAAGATACATAAATAGTAATTAGTTTTGATGGAGGTGTGAGTGTTGGGGAAACTTACTAATATTGATAAACTAGAAATAGGAATGCTCTTGGATAAGGATGTAATAGATATAAAAACAGGTGCAGTTTTAATACCAGAAAATACTACTATAACAAAGGCTTTTATTGATAAATTAAATATTCATGGAATACATTTTGTGTTTATAAAAGAAGAAAAAATAAGTGATGAAATTCAAAATAAGAAATTGACTAAGGGATATTCTAAGATAGAGAGTACGCTGGATAATGTATTTAATGAAATAAAAGAAGGTAAACAATTGAAATCTGATAAGATAATTTCAGAGATGAATACATTTGTTGACGAAATAGCCTCAGAAAGAGATATACTTACTCAAATGCGACTTCTTCAAAAAAAAGATGATTATACATTTGATCATAGCTTAGGTGTAAGTATATTAGCTGCTAGTTTAGGGAAATGGATGAATTATTCTAAGGATAAAATTTTAGATTTATCTATAGCGGGACTTTTACATGATATTGGGAAATTGAAAATTTCAGATGAAATAGTAAAAAAACCTGGTAAGTTAACTATTGAAGAATATGAAGAAATGAAAAAACATTCACTATATGGTTATCAAATATTGTTGGAAACTAATAAATTTAATAATGATATTTTATTAGGAGTGCTGCAGCATCATGAGAAAATTAATGGGACAGGCTACCCTAATGGCATTAAAGGAGATGCAATCCATGAATACGCAAAAATAATAGCCGTATGTGATATATATCATGCAGTTACATCTAACAAAGTATATAGAGATAAGGATTCACCCCTAAGAGCCGCAGATTATCTTAGAGATGAGAGTTTTTCTTCCTTAGATCCTCAAATTACTCAATTGTTTTTAAAAAATATCTCTACCTTCTATGTAGGAAATAAGGTTTTATTGAGTGATGGCTCAATTGGAAAAATAGTATATATACATCCCCAAGATGAAACTAAACCTATAGTACAAATAGATAATAGATTTATAGATTTTTTTCAACCACAAGAAGTTGAGATATTAGATATAGTAATATAAAATAAAAATCAATAATTTATAATAAATTCTAAGATAGAAAGCAGGGATAAAAATGATGTGGAAAGATAAATATAAAGTTGGCGTAGAATTAATTGATGAGCAACATAAAGAACTTTTCAAACGTTTATCAGAATTTATTCAAATAGTTCAAAGTAAAAGTGATTGGGATGAAAGACTGGATAAGGTAAAAGAAACAATGGAATTTATGCAAGAATATGTAGTATTTCATTTTAATGATGAGGAAGAGTATCAGAAAAAAATTAATTACCCAGATATTGAAATACATAAGGAAGCACATAGAAAGTTTAAAGAGGGTATTAATGATTATGTTAAGATTTTTGAGCAGGGAGGATTTACGGAGGAAAAGATACAGGAGTTTAGTGCTAAGCTAATGACATGGCTAATTATGCATGTAGGAAAAATGGATCAGAAGATTGGAGAGTATGTAAGGGAAAAAGGGGGACAAGAGTAATGAAAGCAGAATATGTAAACTCCTTTTATAAGGCAACTCAAGATGTATTTCGATTAATGCTTGATACTGATGTAGAAAGAGGTAATTTACAGATAGTAGAGGATATGGTTTGCAGTAGAGAGGCAAATATTATTCTTGGAGTTACAGGAGATTTAAAAGGCACAATACTTTTTAGTTTTACAAAAGATATGACATTGGAAATGGTAAAAATAATGTCAGGAATGGAAATGTATGAAATTGATAACTTTGTATCTTCAGCCTTAGGAGAGGTGGCAAATATTATTGGAGGAAATGCAGTAACTAATTTAACTAATCATAATTATATATGTGATATTGCTCCCCCACAGATAATTATAGGAGAGTATAAATCTATTTCTATGGCAAATAAAAGAGCATTACTTATGCCTCTAAAAACACCTATTGGTGAATTTGATATTAATATATTTTTAGTAGAAAAGTAAAATTTAAGTTCATTGTATAATGATTATTGTTAATAATTATATCTAGAATATTATGGATAATAATGGAATTGAAGAACAAGATGTTGAGTTAATGAGGTTCAACATGAAGTTAAATAGGGATTTGCAGAAGCAAAAGCTAATATATCAAGAATAGAAATAGCTATGGCTGATAATTGAAGTGATATAGCAATATTAAAGTCAGTTAGATAATATATATTCAAGAACTCATCATGAGTTCTTTTTCTATTAAAATATTTTTAATAGAAGAAATAGGATATTTGATTTGTAACTTTAAAAGAGGTGAAGTTTTGTATAAGGGTTCAAATAAATTAAAAGGATTAAAAATAAGATATTTATCAATAATCATTTCAATAGTTATTATATTGAGTGTAGTTATATTTTCAGTACTGAATTATATGGATATGTAAAAAGAAGGACAAACCATATGGAAACTTCTCATAGAGCAAAAAGCATTAGCTAAGACAATAACTAGAGATGTAGATACAATTTATCTAATTATGAATGTCTTAAATTCAGAAGAAGCATTGATAGACAAGATTAGCTTAGAAAACAAATTACAAGAAATTAAAGAAAGATTAAAAGAATATATAGAAATCTATGATATAAAGATTAGAGAAATTCAAAGTGGAACTATAGAATATGATTCTATGAAAGGGAAGATATGGGATAAAAACTTAATAATTCTTGATCCCTATATAGAAGATAATATTAAAATATGGGAAGAATTAAAAAAAGATTATGTGAAAATATATGAAAACAACTTAAATTTTAATGAATTTATAAAATCTTATACATATATAAATGAAAATTCATACCAATTAATAGAAGCTAGCAGTATATTATCAGATAAATATTTTGAATCAAACAACAAAATATATTCCGATTTCAATACAATAATAGCAATTGTAGTAGGTAGCATTGGGATTATGATAATAATAGGAATCTCTCAGGTATATAAGTATCTTTTCTTGCCTTTGGGAGAGTTGTATAGTGGATTTAAGGAAATTGGATTTGAAAATATAATGGAAAAGAAAAGCAATGGAATGAAGGGAATTGCAAGTGAAATAAAGGGAATATTTCAAGGTTTATTCAAAACACTAGAATTAACTACAGAAATAAATACAACTGTTGATTTTGATGACTTTTTACAGCGTATATATGACTCTTTTATAGATTATATTCCTTATTCTTATATAGGCATAGCCTTATTTAATAGTGAAGAAAAAAGTAAGAATAAAGGATATATAATAGGCTCCTACGGAGTTGGAAGAAATGAAACAATAAATAAGGAAATGACAGATATACTAGGATATGAAGTTTCTATATGTAAGACAAGTCTAGGGGATATAATAGAAACAGGGCAACCTAGAATCATAAATAATTTGGAAAGACATATAAAAGGAAAGCCTTTAACTGGATATAATAAAATACTTCTAAGGGCAGGGATAAAATCTTCAATAACATTGCCCTTAATGGTAAGTGAATCTTGTATAGGTTTTATATTTTTTTCAAGTGATAAGAAAAATGTATATAAAGAAGAGCATACAAGATTTTTAAGAGTTCTTAGTAGTTCTATATCAATAGCTTTTCAAAAAAATATATATATAGAAGATTTGCTATATTCAACTCTTTTGGCTCTTACAAAAATATCTGAAGAAAAAGATAAAGATACAGGAGAACATATCGTTAGAATGAGGGATTATTCTACAAAATTAGCTAGACTAATGAGTAAAGATGAAAGATTTAAGGCAAGTATAGACTCTAAGTTTATAGCAGATATAGAAAAATTTAGTCCCATGCATGATATAGGGAAGGTAGGAGTTCCAGACAAAATACTTTTGAAGCCTGGGAAATTAGATGAAGATGAATTTAATGTTATGAAAAATCACACTGTTTATGGAGCTAGTGTTTTAAGAGAAGCAGAAAACAATATAGTTAAAAATGGAAAGTCTGTATTTAAGATGGGAATAGAAATAGCAGAGTCACATCATGAAAAGTGGGATGGAACAGGATATCCAAAGGGTTTAAAAGGAGAGGAAATACCCCTTGCAGGAAGAATAGTTGCATTAGCAGATGTATTAGATGCTTTGCTTTCAAAGCGTTCATATAAAGATGCTTTTTCTTTTGAAAAGGCTAAGGAAATAATTTTAGCAGGTAGGGGTAGTCATTTTGACCCAAATATAGTAGATATATTTAATGAAAATATTGAAGAATTTCAATTAATTTATAAAAGAAGTTTAGAAAGAGAGAAGGAATATGTGCTATAATTAATAATGTAACCTAGTTACAAGATAATATATATAAGTTAGATTTAGTTTAACTGCATTTTATAAAGGGTTAAATTTAAAAAAGCATCAATCTTTGATTGTTGCTTTTTTAATGGAAATTTTATGTTTAATACTATATAATGATTAAATAAGAAACAAATGTTTAGAAAGGTGTGAGATAGTGGATTACCTAAATGGATTAAATGATAGACAGAGAGAGGCTGTATTACATACAGATGGACCTTTGCTTATTTTAGCAGGGGCTGGGTCGGGAAAAACTAAAGTAGTGACTCATAAAATAGCATATTTAATCGAAGAAAAAGGAATTTTCCCGGGAAATATTTTGGCAATAACATTTACTAATAAGGCTGCAAATGAAATGAAAGAAAGGGTATCAAAACTATTATCTACAGATGTAGATAGTATGTGGATGGGGACGTTTCACTCTATATGTGTTAGGATACTTAGGCGAGATATTGATAAAATTGGATACAATAGATCTTTTACAATATATGACAGAGATGACCAGTTAACTTTAATAAAAGAATGTATAAAAGAAAGAAATCTTGACAAGGACACATATAAAGAAGCCTCAGTTTTAGCTCAAATCAGCAAATTGAAAGATGCTATGACGGACTCTGATAAATTTATAAATCAAAATTATAAGGATTTTTATTTAAGAAATATTGGAGAATTATATGCCTTATATCAAGAAAAGCTTAAACAGTATAATGCCTTAGATTTTGATGATTTAATAATAAAAACCGTACAACTTTTAAAATCAAACTCTGATATTATAGATTATTATCAAAGAAAATTTAAATATGTATTTGTAGATGAATATCAAGATACAAACAAGATTCAATATGAGTTAATAAGGCTACTATCAGATAAATATAAAAACATATGTGTAGTAGGTGATGGAGATCAGTCGATTTATGGGTGGAGAGGAGCAGATATTACTAATATCCTAAACTTTGAAAAGGACTTTCAAAACTCTACAACTATAATGTTAGAGCAAAACTATAGATCTACACAAAATATACTTAAATTAGCCAATATAGTAATAAAAAACAACTCCGAGAGAAAAGATAAGAATCTATGGACTGAAAATAATGAAGGGGAACCTATATATTATGAGGAGTTACCAGATTCAGAAGATGAAGCGTTGTTTGTGGCTAGTAAAATTGAAGAATTGACTTCTCAAGGATATAGTTTATCAGATTGTGCTATTCTTTATAGGACTAATGCACAATCTCGTTCTTTTGAGGATTCTTTCATTAGAAAAAATATTCCCTATAAAATCGTAGGGGGGCTTAAATTCTATGACAGGAAAGAGATAAAGGATATAGTGGCTTATTTAAAGGTATTACAAAATCCTTTGGATAATATTTCTCTAAAAAGGATAATTAATGTACCTAAAAGAGGTATAGGAAATGCAACTATAGACAAATTAGAAGAATTTGCATCAGTGACTAATGACTCCATTTATGGTACATTATTATCTTTAGACAATATACCAGATTTAAATGCTAGAGCAAAGAATAGTTTAAAACCATTTACAGATATGATGAATAAACTTATGGCTAAGAAGGAAGTAATGGGAGTAAAAGATTTCATTGAAGAAGTTATCAATACCACAGGGTATATAAAAGAACTGGAAAGAGAAAACACCATAGAAGCTCAAACTAGAATAGAAAATATAAAAGAATTTGTATCCGTTGCTATAGACTTTGAAGTGCGTATGGGTGAAAGTAATTTAGAAGAATTTTTAGCGAATGTAGCTTTACTTTCAGATGTAGATAAAACCTCTGATACCACTAATGTAGTTACAATGATGACTGTACACAGTGCTAAGGGGTTAGAGTTTCCAGTAGTATTTTTAGTAGGTATGGAAGACGGATTGTTTCCTATAACTAGAGCATTGGACAGCGAAACGGAATTGGAAGAGGAAAGAAGACTTTGCTATGTTGCTGTAACTAGGGCAGAAAAACAATTATTTATAACTAACGCAAGGGTAAGGACAATTTATGGAAATGTAAATTATACTCTACCTTCTAGATTTATTGAAGAAATGGGAGATGCTATAGAAAAGAAGCAAAATAAAAATACTAGAGAGCAATTAGTATCAGTAAAGGATTTTACAACAAAGAGAGAAAGATTTGCTCCTAGACCATTTGTAATACAGACTCAACCTAAACCACAGGGGGATGTAAATCTAGACGTAAATGTAGGAGATAAAGTAAAACATAAGAGATTTGGCATAGGAACTATAGTTCAAATAAAGCCTCGTGACAATGATAAGGAAGTGGTTATATCCTTTGAGGGAGAAGGGTTGAAAAGGTTATTACTTTCTATTGCTCCTATAGAAATATTGAGGTGATTTTATGAATGATGAGAAAAGAATAGATGATTTAATAGAGATAATCAATGATTTGAATTATCATTACTATACATTGGATGATCCTAAGGTATCTGATAAAGAATATGATTTATTATATGATGAATTAGTTAGATTGGAGAAAGGAACAGGGATTATACGACCATATTCTCCAACCCAAAGAGTAGGTGGAGAATTAGTAGATAAGTTTGAAAAACATATTCATTTAGGCAGGTTGTGGAGCTTGGATAAAAGCCAAAATGAAGTGGAGTTAATTAATTGGGATAATAGAGTGAGAAAGGCTATAAATGAATATAATTTGTCTAATGTTGATGAATTACCTGCTCCTAAATATATAGTGGAATATAAATTTGATGGTCTTACTGTAAATCTTACTTACAAAGATGGAGTTTTGGTACAGGGGGCTACTAGAGGAAATGGAAACATTGGGGAAGCTATATTACCTCAGCTTAAAACAATAAAAGCTATCCCTTTAAAGATAGACTTTAAAGGAACAATGGAGGTTCAGGGAGAGGGATTAATGCCATTATCTGCATTGGAGGAATATAATAAGAATGCTTTAGAACCTCTGAAAAATGCTAGGAATGCAGCAGCTGGGGCTTTGAGAAATCTAGATTCCAAAGTGACTGCGGAGAGAAATCTTACAGCATATTTTTACAATATAGGATATATAGAAGGAAAGACATTTCAAAAGCATACTGAAGTATTGGAATTTTTAAAAAGAAATAGATTTCCTGTATTTTCATATGCAAAAGAATTCTATTCAATAGAAGAAATAATTAAAGAAATTGAGATAATAAAAGAAGAAAGACATAAATTAGATCTTTTAACAGATGGGTTAGTTATAAAAGTAGATGATATAAAAACTAGAGAAATTCTTGGATATACTAATAAATTTCCTAGATGGGCAATAGCTTATAAATTTGAAGCAGAAGAGACTACAACAAAATTATTAGAAGTAGTATGGAATGTTGGAAGAACATCTAAGGTAACTCCTACTGCAATACTTGAACCAGTAGAAATTGGAGGTGTTACAGTTAAAAGAGCTACCTTAAATAATTATGATGATATTGAAAGAAAGGGAGTAAGAATAAATTCTAGAGTTCTTATTAGAAGATCTAACGATGTTATTCCAGAGATATTGGGAACTGTGGAAACAGATGATGAAACCTTTGAAATTAAAAAACCTATACATTGTCCCGCTTGTAATTCTGAATTAGTCCAAAATGGAGTTCATATATTTTGTCCAAATTCATTATCCTGCAAGCCTCAGTTAGTATCTAGATTAGTTCACTTTGCTAGTCGAGATGCCATGAATATAGAAGGATTTAGTGAGAAAACTGCAGAGAAGTTTTTGGAGGAACTGGATATAGTAGATTTACCCCAGATATATGAGGTTAAATATGAAGATTTAATTAAATTAGAAGGATTTAAGGATAAGAAGACCAATAACTTACTTAAAGCCATAGAGAAGTCTAAAGATATATCCTTGGGGTCTTTTATATATGCACTTGGGATAAATAATGTAGGTATAAAAACTGCAAATGATTTAGCGAATCATTTTAAATCTTTAGATAGACTGAAAGAGGCAACTTTTGAAGAGTTAATTACAGTAGGAGAAGTTGGAGAGGTTATAGCTAATAGTATTTTAGAGTTTTTCCATGATGAAAGGATACTAGAGAGTCTAGATAAATTATTATCAGAAGGAGTAAAACCATATTTTAAAGAGATAGAGGTTCAACGATCTGTATTTACAGATAAAACTGTAGTTATCACTGGAACCATAGAGGGACTTAGTAGAAATGAAATAAAGGAACTGGTGGAGAAAATGGGTGGAAAGGTAACAGGTTCTGTTAGTAAGAAAACAGATTATGTTATAGTAGGAGAAGAACCAGGTTCTAAATATACTAAGGCAGTGGAGTTAGGTGTTGAAATTATAAATGAGGAGAAATTGAAGGAGTTATTATAATAATATGAGTCAGGGAGTATTTTCTCTGGCTCATTATAGTATTGTTTGATTTTTTATTATAAAAAGTGGTAAAATAAAAAGGAAAGTTTAATTAGGAGGGTAAGATGATGATTTCTAAGGAAGATGTAAAACATATAGCTAGTTTAGCTAAATTAAAGTTTTCAGAAGAAGAAATAGATGAATTTACTCATAAGTTTGCCGAAGTATTAGATTATGTGGCTAAGTTAAATGAAGTAGATACAGAAAATGTAGAACCCACATATCAAGTATATGATTATAATCAAAGGTTAAGAGAAGATATAGTAAAAGAAGGTTTATCAAGGGAAGAAATACTTCAAAATTCAATAGAAAACCAATGGGGCTATTTTAAATTACTAAAGATTGTTGAATAAAAAGGGGTGAAGAAATGACGGATATAACAAAACTATCAGCATTTGAAATGAAGCGAATGATTTGTGAAAAAGAAATATCAAGCAGAGAACTAACAGAGCTGCATTTCAATAAGATAGATGAAATGGAGAAAAGTATTAATGCTTTCATTACTTTAAATAAAGAAGAAGCTTTAAAATTAGCAGATAAAGTAGATGAAAAAATAAGAAATGGAGAAAAAGTAGGACTATTAAGTGGAATACCTATAGGAGTTAAGGACAATATAATGACTAAAAATCTTAGAACTACCTGTGGTTCTAAGATGCTAGAAAATTTCATTCCTCCATATGATGCAACAGTTGTAGAAAGAATTAAATCTGCAGATGGAATAATTATGGGGAAGACTAATATGGATGAGTTCGCCATGGGTTCATCTACAGAAACTTCTTATTTTGGACCTACTAAAAATCCTATTGATTTAGAAAGAGTTCCAGGAGGATCTTCTGGCGGTTCAGCAGCAGCAGTAAGGGCTGGAGAAGTTGCGTTATCCTTAGGCACAGACACAGGTGGTTCAATTAGACAACCTGCATCTTATTGTGATGTTGTAGGTATTAAACCTACATATGGCATAGTTTCCAGATATGGGACAGTTGCTATGGCAAATACTTTAGATCAAGTGGGAGTGTTTGGAAGAGATGTAAAAGATGCAGTTCTTATGCTGTCATCTATAACTGGATATGATGAAAAGGATTCCACGTCTTTTAAGAATCCAGATGGAACTATAATATTTGGTAGTTTCCCAAAAGAAATGGATTATGATAATTATTTAAAGGGAATGAAGATAGCAATTCCTAAAGAAATATTTAATATTGGTATAGATAGTAGTATTAAGGAACAGATGAATAAATCAATAAAAATATTTGAAGCCTTAGGTGCAGAAATAAGTGAAATATCTTTACCTCATTTAGAATATGCCTTGGCAGCCTACTATATTATATCAACATCAGAACTTAGCTCAAATCTAGCTAGATTTGATGGAGTTAGATATGGACATAGGGCTAAGGAATATACTACATTAGATGAATTATATACAAACTCTAGGACAGAAGCCTTTGGAGAAGAAGTTAAAAGAAGAATAATGCTAGGAACTTATTCATTGACTAAAGGGTATGCAGAGGAGCATTATAAAAAAGCATTAAAAGTAAGAACTTTGATAATAGAAGATTTTAACAATGTATTTAGTAAATATGATGTAATTTTATCTCCAACTTCCCCGATACTTCCTTTTAAATTTGGAGAAAAGCTTAAAGATCCCCTAGCTATGTATAAAGCCGATTTATTTACTGCCCCCATTAATCTTGCTGGAATTTGTGCAATGAGTGTACCATGTGGTTCTATAGATGGACTTCCTCTTGGTCTGCAAATAATTGGTGACAAGTATAAAGAAGCAAATATTATAAAGGCAGGTCTAGGATTTGAAGGAGGTATAAAAAATGGGCTATAAAACTATAATTGGACTAGAAATTCATGTTGAATTAGCTACTAAAACAAAGATGTTCTGTAGTTGTATAAATGCCTTTGGAGGTGAAGCTAATACTCATTGTTGTCCAGTTTGTATTGGACTTCCAGGAGCACTTCCTGTGATAAATAAAACAGCTGTAGAATATGCTGTGAAGGCAGGAATTGCACTTAATTCAAAAATAAATACTAAAACAAGAATGGATAGAAAGAATTATTTCTATTCGGATTTAGTTAAAGGATATCAAATTTCTCAAGATGATTTACCTTTATGTGATGGTGGTTATATAGAAATAGAATTAGAAAATGAAACTAAAAAGGTTCGCTTAGAAAGAATCCATATAGAAGAGGATACAGGAAAACAAATTCATAGTGAGAAGGAAGATACTTTAATTGATTATAATAGAGCAGGAGTACCTTTAATAGAGATAGTGACAAAACCTGATATGAATACTCCAGAAGAAGCTAGATTATTCCTTGAAAAACTTAGAGCAACTTTAAAATATATTGAAGTATCAGATTGTAAAATGGAAGAAGGCTCTTTAAGATGCGATATTAATATAAATGTTGTAGACGATAAAACAGGGTCTAAAACCAATATTACAGAAATTAAGAATTTAA
This sequence comes from Tissierella praeacuta DSM 18095, assembly GCF_900128955.1. GTDB lineage: Bacteria > Bacillota > Clostridia > Tissierellales > Tissierellaceae > Tissierella > Tissierella praeacuta. Next base: position 128,941 of record NZ_FQTY01000006.1, on the reverse strand, counting down.
ACTCCTTTAAAGGTGCAGTAAAGGCTATGGAATATGAGGAGAAAAGACATATATCGTTACTTAAGGAAGGAAAAAACACTGTAAGGGAAACAAGAAGATGGGATGATATAAGTAATGAAACTATAACCATGAGAGGTAAAGGTGGTGTAGCAGATTATAGATTTGCACCAGATGGTGATATTGCTCCCATTGAATTATCTGATGAGTGGATAGAAGAAATAAAAAACAATCTTCCAGAATTGCCTCATGATAAAAAAGAAAGATTTATAAAAGAGTATGAACTTTCTGAATATGACGCAGGAGTACTAACAGCATCTAAAGAATTAGCTTTTTTCTTTGAAGAAACTATAAAATATATAGATGATTCAAAATTAGTTAGTAATTGGATTATGGGAGACGTTTTAAGAAGATTAAAGGATGAAGAACTGGAAATTGAAGATACAAGTCTTACTCCTAAATATCTTGGACAATTAATATCTATTGTTAAAGAAGGTAAAATTAATAACAATACTGGTAAGAAGGTATTAAAGGAAATCTTTGATACAGGCAAAGATCCAGAAACAATAGTGAAAGAACAAGGATTAATTCAAATTAATGATGAAGGGGCATTAAAGGAAATAGTATCAAAAGTTTTAGATGATAATGAACAATCAATTATTGACTATAGAAATGGTAAAGATAGAGCTATTGGATTTTTAGTTGGTCAAATAATGAAGGCATCAAAAGGTAAGGCTAATCCCCAATTGGTAAATAAAATGGTTATAGATATGATAAATGAAAGATAGATAGGATTAAGTTGATTCAAAAAGTTAAAGTTTCTTTTAGAGTAGAGATCCCCATGATTTCTGCTCTAATTTTTTTATTCTAGGATATATTCTGATAATTTGAACTTGAAATAATATTCGGAATAGAATATTATAATAATAATACTTTATAATAAATCAAATATATTAAGGAGTGATATTATGGCTAAGAAAAAAATCAGTCTTACATCACGGGTACTTATTGGACTTTTATTAGGATTAATTATTGGTATTATGGTTTTCAGATTACCTAGCGGAGTAATTAAGGACAGGATTTTAATCAATGGAATATTTCAGTTATTAGGTCAAGTATTTTTAAGAGGAATAATGATGCTTGTTGTTCCTTTAGTGTTCATTTCCTTAGTAAATGGTGCCGCTAACATGGGAGATGTGAAAAAACTAGGTCGAATTGGTATAAAAACTGTAGGCTTTTATTTAACTACTACTGCTATAGCTATTATTATTGCTTTATTATTAGGATTTTTTGTAAGACCAGGACTAGGGCTAGATATGTCTTCCATAGAAGTTGTAGAGCCAACAATTAATCCAAAAGTACCACTTATTCAAATACTATATGAAATGGTACCTAAAAACCCTATTGCTGCAATGGCTGAGGGGAATATGCTTCAAATCATTGTGTTTGCCATATTGACTGGAGTTGGATTATCTCTATTAGGAGAAAAAGTTGAATTTTTAGTAACACTTTTTATTAACTTGAATGAACTTATAATGAAATTAGTAGAGATAATAATGTTATTTGCACCAATAGGTGTATTTGGTCTTATTGCCAAGACCTTTGCTACAGTAGGATATTCTGGATTGCTGCCTTTATTAAAATATATAGTTACAGTATACATTGGATTAATAATTCATATGTTTTTAGTATATGGAGGACTTCTAAAAGGGTTTACAAACTTATCGCCAATGACCTTTTATAAAAAATTTTTACCAGCAATGTCTGTAGCTTTTTCAACTGCTAGCAGCAATGCTACAGTTCCAGTATCATTGGAGATAGCAGAAAAGGAACTAGGTATTTCAAAAAATATAGCGTCTTTTACCGTTCCTTTGGGAGCTACAATCAATATGGATGGTACTGCAATAATGCAAGGCATAGCTGTTTTCTTTATAGCTCAGGTATATGGATATGAATTGAGCTTAAGTATGATAGTAACAGTGATACTTACAGCTACTTTAGCCTCTATAGGTACTGCAGGAGTTCCTGGAGCTGGAACTATAATGCTTTCTATGGTATTGCAATCTATAGGGTTGCCTATAGAAGGTATAGGTTTAATCATGGGCATAGATAGACTTGTAGATATGGGGAGAACAGTTACAAATATTACAGGAGATGCAGTATGTACAGCAGTAATAGCAAAACAAGAAGGGGAAATTAATATGGAGCTTGCCAATTCATAAAAAAATATTTCTTATTGATAAGATGAAGTGATATAATATTAGGAAATATTATATCAAAATCAGGAGGTTTTATTTTGAAGGAAAAAATAGTAATTGCAATTGGAGGAAATGCAATAATATCCGAGGGACAAAAAGGAACAGCAGAAGAACAATATAATAATATAAACAAAATCTGTCCATATATTGCAGATTTAATCCAAGAAGGGTATAGAATTATATTAACCCATGGGAATGGACCTCAAGTAGGAAATATACTTTTGCAGAGTGAAGCGGCTAAAGATAAAATTCCAGTATTGCCTATTGATATATGTGTAGCTGAAACCCAAGGACAATTAGGTTATATGATAAAGCAGTCCTTAGAAAATCTATTAAGAAAAAGAGGAATTAAAAGAGATGTTACTTGCGTATTGTCACAAGTAGTAGTTGATGATAATGATCCAGCATTTAATTCACCAACAAAACCAATAGGCCCCTTTTATAGCAAAGAAGATGCAGATGAGATTGCTAAGACAAATAACTATATTATGGTTGAAGATAGTGGGAGAGGATATAGGAGAGTAGTGCCTTCACCAAGACCATTAGATATTATTGAGCAATCAGCTGTGAAGACATTGAGTAATAATGGAACCATAGTAATTACTGTAGGAGGTGGAGGGATTCCAGTTGTTGAAAATAATGGAATGTTAAAAGGTGTAGAAGCTGTTATAGATAAGGACTATGCATCATCTTTATTAGCAAATCAAATTGAATCAGATTTTCTTGTGATTTTAACAGGAGTCCCACAAGTGGCAATAAATTTTGGGAAACCTAATCAAGAATTTTTATCAAAAATATCTTTAGAAGAAGCTAAAAAGTATTATGAAGAAGGACAATTTCCAAAAGGAAGTATGGGACCAAAGATAGAAGCTGGGATTGAATATTTAGTACGAGGTGGAAAAAAAGTAATAATTACTTCTTTAGAACTTTTAAAGGATGCAATAGAAGGAAAAGCAGGGACAGTGATCGTTAAGTAATAATTAATTTAAACTTTAAAAGCACTAAAAATTATTTGAATAATTTTTAGTGCTTTTAATTTTAGATTATGGAGAGTTTATGAATCTTCTTTTTTTTCTTTTTTAGTAAAATAAGGACAATCTTTAGTAGGAGTATTCGATGGAGGAGTAACTGTATCTAAAGCACATAAGCCGTCCTCTGCATATACGCATTTTTCAGAACAAGGTATCATCAAAGCTAAACCCTCCCTTAGAATTAATTGTCAATTGTGCATTGTCAATTACCCATTGCTCTAATTATTCTTTCCAAAATATATTTAATTATTATTAAAATATAATCACAAAATATTTTTTTGTTTTCAAATAAATTGATTAATAGCTATATATATGGGTAAAGAATTTATAACATGAAGAAACCATTGACAAAACCTTAAAAATATTAAAAATGGGGGAAAGGGAATATGAGGAAAAAAAGTATGGTTTTATTAGTAGCGATGATTTTAGTAGTAACAAGTACAACAGTTTTTGCTGAAGGTGGCAATGTTGCAGGTAAAACAAATAAGAATATCAGTGTAATGAGCGGAATGTATGAAGTTGAACCAAATGACACACCAGCACAAGCAAAACAAAATAATGAATTAAAAGCTAATACACAATGGAGAAGAGGCAAGTTAGAGAGAGGTTATGACTCAGTTGACTATTATTACTATAGTCATAGAAATTATGGAAATATAGATGTTACTTTATTCAATATATCCACTAGGGGAAAAGTAAAGATTGAAATTTATCGTCAAAATAGTAATGGAACTATGACATATGTTGCTGAGGGAAATAGTAATGGAATTCAACAAGTTGTCACTGCTCGAAATGCTCCAGAAGGAGATTATTTTGTAAAGCTAAGTTTACTTAGTAGTTCTTGGGATCAAGTAAGCTATGATATAATGATAGATGCTAGATAGGAGAAATATCATATGATAAATAGAATAAATAGAGCTTATGAGTCAATAAAAGTAAATAGTAGCACAAAAAGTCATGAGATTAAAGGAAAAGAAGGAGAAAAGAATAATAATTATGCGTACAATTCCAATCCAGATTATTCTTTTATAGATTTAGATAGGTTGATAAATGCTGTAATTGAAAGGTACTTAAATGGAGCTGTTGTTGGAGATGAATTTAGAATAACTAATCCAATTTTTCATGACGATACTATGGATAAAAGAGATTTAAAATTTGATAAAGAGTTTTTTGATACTATAAAGCCTTTAATTCAAAGTGCCTATGAGAAAAAATCATTAGGAGATATTGAATACTGTGAATATGAAAAGTATATTGTAGAGAGGGTATCTGGAATTGCATCATTAGCCAGAGCCGTAGTAAAAGAATTCTCAGATGCTTCAAATAAACCAACTTATGACGAACATTCATTAAGGAAAGCAGCAGATGATTATTTTATGGAACAGCTTAATAAAAAAGATGTTAAAAGTATAGATAACGATTCTGTAACCAATCAACATGATAATATTCGTAATGTAGCAAAATTTAGAATTATGAATGATAAAGAGTGTAGAAATATATTAGCAGAATTGAAAACTTTAATATAACAAAGTGAATCGAGAGACATGCTCCTCTTGTGGTGGACAGTTGAGATAATAAAAACTGTATACTATAAGAGGAGCATATTTTATTATTAAAATGTGTTTTAAAAGTGTATCGAAAGTATATTAAAAGTGTTATACATATGGTACAATATAATTAAAATATAGATTGAGCATTATAGGAGGTAGCAAGATGGAAATTGGGAAATTACCTAATGAGGTTTTGGAAAAAATAGTTTTATCAAATATAAAAAATAAAAGAGATGAAGTATTAGTAAGAGCTGCAGTAGGAGAAGATAGTGCTGTAATTGATTTTGATAATGATTTATGTGTAATCAGCACAGATCCAATTACAGGGACAACTAAAGATATTGGAAAACTGGCTGTACATATTTCTTGTAATGATGTATCTACCAGTGGAGCAGAGCCTATAGGAGTTTTAATTACTATATTAGCACCACCTAAGACTTCAGAAGAAGATATAGAAAATATTATGAAAGAAGCGGGAGAAGTAGCAAAAGAAATCAATGTTGAAATAATGGGAGGACATACGGAAATTACAGATGCAGTAAACAGGATAGTAATAAGTACAACTGTTATAGGAAAACAGTCTAAGGAAAAATTACCTAATCCAAGAAAGATAAAGATTGGAGATAAAGTACTAATTACTAAGTATGCTGGAATAGAGGGAACATCCATAATTGCAAAGGAATTAGAAAAACAATTAACTGATAAAATAGGGAAAGATAAACTCAATATGGCAAAAAGCATGGATAGTATGTTAAGTGTAGTTAAAGAAGGTACAATTTGTGGACAAATTGGTGTCAGATATATGCATGATATTACTGAAGGAGGAGTTTTAGGAGCGGTTTGGGAAGCATCTAAGGCTACTGGAAAGGGAATAAAGATTATAGAAGAGTTGATACCTGTAAAAGATGTAACTAAAGAAATAGCTGATATACTTAGTATAGACTTATATAGATTAATATCTAGTGGCTCTATGTTAATTATTGCAGAAGATGAAAAGGTTTCAATAATCAATGAAGAACTGAATAAGGTTGGAATTAAAGTTACAATTATAGGAGAGATAATAGAAAAAGGTATTATATTAGAGAAAAATGGGGCAAATTATGATATAGAACCACCAAAATCTGATGAATTATATAAGGCTTTGTTATTTACTAAGTAATATTACATTATGGTTACAAAATTCGTAATTCGTTGACATAATAATTGACTAAATGATATAAATAAAATAGACAAACTTTATTAATGGTTAGGGGCATAAGGAGGTAGATAAATGAAAAGGTGGAAGATAATGCTATCTTTGTTTGTACTATTGCTTTTATTTAGTCAAATAGGATATGCAGCTAGTAACAAGACAATTCAAGTAAGTATGAATGGTACTAAAATTTCTGTAAAGCCAGTACCAATTATTATGGACGGACAAGCTATTAATACGGAATTTCCCTCCTTTGTTCATACTAATAGGACTTTGGTTCCTATTAGATTTGTAGCAGAAAATTATGGTGCGGAAGTTGGTTGGGATCAAAAAACTAAGACTGCTATAGTGAATTATGGGGATAAGGAAGGAAAATTTACCATAAATAGTAATATTGCTATAATAAATGGTGAGAAAAAGACATTGGATAAATATGCCATTCCTAGATTAGTAACCTTAGGAAATAAAGATACTAGGACTATGGTTCCCTTAAGGTTTGTTAATGAATTATTTGGTTATGAAATTGGATGGGATAGTGCAAAAGAAGCTCCATATATTAATTCTAAACAAGAAAATGGTATAGGTATTATAAAGGGGATTTCTATTGGAAAAGGAAGTACAGATAAAAACAAAATAGTTATAAATAGTAATAAAAGTATTGAATATGAGACAATGTTTTTACAGGATTCAAATAAATTAGTCATAGATATAAAGGATTCTAAACTTGATTTAATTGATGTTAAAAATAATCAAGGTATTATTAATGTAAATGATGGTATAATTGAAAACATTGAATACTCTCAGTTTTCTTCAGAACCTAGTATCACTAGGGTTGTAATAAAATTAAATCAATTAGGGACACATGATATTTCCCTTGCAAATGATGGCAAGGATATGGTTATATCCTTTGTAAATAAGGTAAAATCAATTACAAAAGAAATAATAAATGGAAAAGAAGCCATTGTAATTCAAGGTACATCTAAGCCTAAGGTTAATTTGATGAAATTAAAGAATCCAGAAAGAGTAGTAGTAGATTTAATGGATTCTAGTTTTGAAGAAAGTACACAATATAATTATAATTATGATTTAGGATTTATTAAAGGAGTTAGGGCGTCACAATTTAGTGGTGATAATAACTATAGTTCTATTGATAAAATAGTTAGAGTAGTATTAGATGTGAAAGATGGTGTAACTGATCCAGATATAAAATTAGAAAGTCAAGATAATAAAATTATAATTTATCCTGAAAAAACTTCTTGGGAAAATATTTTTTATACTTCAGAAGGTGTTGATAAAATCCTTACTATAAATAATCTTACGGTAACAGATTATTCTGTAGATTATGAGCTAGGCAGCAAGTTAATAGAAATAACCATTCCAAGTGAAAATGTAAAATTAGATGAAGGAATAATTCCTATAAAAGATAATTTAGTTGATGAAGTTGAAATTTATGAAGGTAAATCCAAGACTACGGTTTCTATTAAACTTAAAAAAGATATAGAATATGTTTTACTTTCTAGAGAATTTGATGATAAAATCTCCTTATTATTGAGAAAAGGTGAAAATGTAAAATCTACAGATAGGGTAATTGTTGTAGATGCTGGACATGGTGGAAAGGATCCCGGGGCTATATCAATTGGCAAAAGATATGAAAAGGATTTGAGTCTTAGTGTTTCTTTAAAACTTAATGATGCACTTAAAGCCAAAGGATATAATACAATAATGACTAGGGATAAAGATGAATTTATTGATTTATATGAAAGAGCTAGAATTGCAAACGATAATTATGCAGATGTATTTGTAAGTATACATGGTAATGCCCATGATAATAGGTCAATTGCTGGAATTCAAGTGTTATATTGTCCTGCAACTAATTCAAGCAAAAAAGAAGTAGATCAGCATCCTTTTGCTAAAATTATAATGGAGGAATTATTAAAAGCTACTGGTGCAGCGGATAAAGGAATAATTCAAAGACCAAATTTAGTAGTTCTTAGGGAAACAAAAATGCCAGCGGTTTTAGTGGAAACAGGATTTTTATCTAATGAGGCAGAAGAAAGACTTCTATATACAGAAGAATATCAGTATAAAATAGTAGATGCTATAATAAAAGGAATAGAAAAATATTTTGAAATGTATTAATATATAGGCAAGGGTTACCTTGTCTATATATTTTTAAGGGGGAGAAGATATGGAGTTAATATTTGGGTATTTATTTATTTTCTTTGCAAGGGTATCAGATGTGTCCTTAGCTACTATTCGGACACTGATGGTTGTACAAGGAAGAAGATGGCAAGCCGCATTAATTGGTTTTTTTGAAGTAAGTATCTATGTAACAGCATTGAGTAAGGTTGTTGGAAATCTAGATAATCCATTAAATCTATTATCTTATGCATTAGGTTTTGCTTGTGGAAATTATCTGGGAATTACAATAGAAAATAAAATTGCATTAGGCAATTTGGCAACTCAAATTATATTAAATAAACCAGACAATAAAGAGTTGCTTCAAATCCTTAGGCAAAATGGATTTGGTGTAACAGTCGTAATCGGTCAAGGATTAGAAGGTAGTAAAGAGATATTCAATGTAGCTATAAATCGTAAAGATTTACCTAATTTAAAGAAAATAGTATATGAATATGATAAAAAAGCATTTATAACAGTAAATAATATTAACCCTATTAGTGGAGGGTATTTTGCAACTAATAAAAAGTAAAAGATAAATTAATCATAGTCTGACAACTCTTCTAATATAATATAATAGTATAATTTAGGAGGGTTGATGATGGTGAACAGGAGAATAATATTATTTGGACTAATAGTAGTCTTAGGTTTAACAGTATTGGGAATTGGCAAAAACCTTATTAATGATAGGTTAACAGCTAAGGAAGAGGAAATAGAAATAATTAGGTCTGACGAAGAAGAAGTGGTTGTAGCTGAGGAGGAAGGAATTAGAAGAACAGTTATGTATTTTAAGGATAAGGATGGATATTTAGTTCCTGTAATGAGAAAGATTCCTTGGGAAGAAGGAATTGCAAGGGTAACACTTAAAAATATGATTGATAGCCCAGAAGTTCGGGAAACTTTAAACCCTACTGGTTTATTGCCTATAATCCCAGCAGGTACAGAAGTTTTAGGAATATCTATAAATGATGAAACAGGAGTATGTAAGGTAGACTTTTCTGATAAAGTTTTAGAAAATCAATCAGAAAAGGAAGAAGAAAATTTTATAAAAGGTGTAGTATATACATTAACAGAGTTTCCGGCTATTAGAGAAGTACAAATTTTAGTTGGTGGAAAGGTAATACCTTCTTTAAAACATGGAGGAGATATTAGTAAACCTTTAGCAAGAGAAAATATTAATTTAGTTGGAAAACTAGAAGATGGAAGGTCAAAGGTAGTTGTTTATTATAAGGGTATGAATGAAGAAGAATTTGAATATTTTATACCAGTTACTGTACCTACTTTAGCACCAGTAGCAAATGTATATTCTGCATTAGATCTTCTATTTGAAGGACCACCACAGGACATAGGTTTGTCTTCAGATATTCCAAGGGGTGTTATGCTTCAAGGAGTAGAAGTAAAAAATGGTACTGCATATGTAGATATATCTTATGACAACCACTCAGATTCATCGGAAGATAAAATGTTTAGCGATATAGTAAAAAATATAGGATTGACATTAAGTCAGTTTGAGGAAATTAACAATGTTGAGTTACTTATAGATGGAGAAACAATAAATACTACTATTCCTGTTTTTGCAAATGAATATTAAGGCAGTAACGTTAATTTGGAGATGAATTTTCAATTATAAATTAATAAAGAAAAAAGTGAGCTTTGCTCACTTTTTTCTTTATTAATTTGAATTTGAACCAGTAGCCTTTGATTGTCTTTTAGGGTTTTTAGGATACCAGCCTTTACTTACTCGAACCTCTTGCTCAAATAGTTCTTTAATGCTCCAAAATAGAGTAAAACCTAAAACAGATGTTAATGAAGAAAGGGCAACATTAGATATAACCATAGAAACTACATTACAAATAATTCCTGAAACTAAAAATATTGGCCATACGCCTTTTCCAAAATGATATTCTGTCTTTATAACAATAGGGTGAAATATTCCAATAATAGCAAAGGCTCCAATGCCAACTAAGATTCCACTTAAATTCATATTAAACTCCTCCCATCAATACTTTTATATTTATCAAACAAATGTGAATAAGTCAATTGATTATTTTTATTATAGATAAAAATTTTCTTATTTGGTAAAATATAATAATAGAAAAGGATATTAAAAATAAAGGAGTATATATTTAATATGAAAAAAAGAAAACTTGTATTATCAACGGGCAATCAACATAAGGTAGAGGAAATAAAGAATATACTTGAAGGTTTATCAATAGAAGTTGTTTCGAAGAAAGATGTAGGTTTAGGTGAGTTGGATGTAGTAGAAGATGGTTATACATTAGAGGAAAATAGTTTGAAAAAGGCTAAAGCTTTAGCAGAAGAACTAGATTATATGGTTTTAGCAGATGATTCTGGACTTTTTGTAGATATATTAAATGGTGAACCTGGGGTGTATTCCTCAAGATATGCAGGAGAAGAAGGAAATGATGTAAAAAACAATAATAAGCTTTTACATGAATTAAAAGATATATCTTTAAACAAAAGAGGTGCTAAATTTAAAACAGTTATAGTATTAATAACAGAGAATAAAGAAATAATAGTAGTATCAGGTGAATGTGCAGGTAAAATAGGGTTTGAGTTAAAAGGGAAGAATGGATTTGGATATGATCCTTTATTTATTCCAGAGGGATATAATGAAACTTTTGCAGAATTAGGAGAAGAGGTAAAAAATAAAATAAGTCATAGGGCAAAGGCATTAGAAAATCTAAAAGAGGCTCTAAAGAATATATTAGAGGTAAGTTAATATGAAGATAGCTGTAGTTAGTGATACACATGGGAATAATAAAGATATTATAGAGAAATTATCAGAAATAGAAAAACCAGATATTTTATTTCATCTTGGAGATTATGTCAATGATGGAGTTAAAATATCTAAAGCCTTGGGGATTAAAACCATAATTGTAAGGGGAAATGGAGACTATCTTCATACAGAATATAATGAGGATGAAATTATAGAATTTAAAGGAAAGAAGTTTTTCCTTACTCATGGACATAAGTATAATGTACAAAATGGAATAACAAACTTATATTATAAAGGATTGGAACTAGGTGCTAATGTAGTATTATTTGGTCATACCCATATACCCATTGTAGAAAACCTAGAAAATATGATTATAATGAATCCAGGAAGTCCTTCTTTGCCAAGAAATGCTGTAAAAATAAAAACCTTTGGTATTATAAACATTGGAAATTCAATAGATACAAAAATAATTCAAATAAATTAAGAATATGCTATTGACATTGTATTTAGAACCTGTTATAATTTTAAATTGTTAGCGAATAAAAGTTGAAAGCAATCACTGAGTATCGAACTATGCGGGTATAGCTCAGTGGTAGAGCACTGGCTTCCCAAGCCAGCTGCGAGGGTTCGATCCCCTTTACCCGCTCCAACTGTGAGAGCACCTATAGCTCAGTAGGATAGAGCAACGGACTTCTAATCCGTGTGCCGGGGGTTCGAATCCTCCTAGGTGCGCCAGCTTAATAGTTTAAAACATGGTGGGTGTGGCCTAGTTGGTTATGGCGCCAGATTGTGGCTCTGGAGGTCGTGGGTTCGAATCCCATCATCCACCCCATATTTAAACATGATCCATTAGCTCAGTCGGTAGAGCACCTGACTTTTAATCAGGGTGTCCCGCGTTCGAGTCGCGGATGGATCACCAATAATTCCCATAAAGGGAATATGCGGGAGTGGCGGAATTGGCAGACGCGCTAGACTTAGGATCTAGTGTCATTGACGTGGGGGTTCAAGTCCTCTTTCCCGCACCATACATAAAAATTGGCATAAGCCAATTTTTTTTATACGTAATATTAATAAGCACCAGTAGCTCAATGGATAGAGCACTTGACTTCGGATCAAGGTGTTGGGGGTTCGAGTCCTCTCTGGTGTGCCAAAGAAATAAGCCTTACAATTAATTGTAAGGCTTATTTCTTTTTTATATTAATAAATATAATAATTAACATTGTATTTATAAAATTTTACTGGTAAAATTATTATGGACTTGCTGTAATTTATCTTAATATAAGAATGTTTGTTAATTATCAATTGGAGGGTGACTAATGGAGGAGCTAATATTTGGACTTATTGGTGGAACAGCTTTATTAATGTATGGTGTAGATATGATGGGGGATGGTCTTGAAAAGGCCTCTGGAGAAACCATGAAAAAGATTCTTACAGTACTGACTGGAAAAGTATGGAGTGCTTTTTTAGTGGGTATTTTTGTTACAGCAATAGTTCAAAGTAGCACTGCTGTTACAGTATTGACAGTTGGATTTGTTAACTCTGGTCTTATGAAACTCTCACAGGCAATAGGTATTATTTATGGTGCTAATATTGGAACTACAATAACAGCTCAACTTATGGCATTTAGTTTTAAATTTAAATTAACAGATATAGCATTACCAGTTTTGGGAATAGGTTTTGGAATTAATAGTATTACAAAAAATAAGAAATTTAAAAATATAGGTCAAGCAATGATGGGATTCGGAATGATGTTTTTAGGTCTTAAAATCCTAAATGAAGGAGTTCCATATATGCAGCAAAGTGAATCCCTAAGATACTTTTTTACTAATTATGCGTCTATTCCAGTAATAGCAATATTTTTAGGGATGTGTGTTACTGCAATGGTACATAGTAGTGCAGCTACAATTGGATTAGTAATGGTTCTAAGTCAAGCAGGACTGTTAGACTTGCAATCTTCTATATATATTATTTTAGGAGATAATATAGGAACTTGCTTTACAGCTCAACTTGCAAGTATGACGGGAAATATAAATGCTAGAAGAACAGCATGGGCTCATACTCTTTACAATGTTTTTGGAGTTTTGCTAGCTTTAATACTAATGCCAGTATTTATAAAAATTATTATATTTCTTACAAACCATTTTCATAAAACAGATACTAATATATCTGCATATATTGCAAATTCACATACCTTATTTAATTCTATAAACGCATTAATATTTTTACCTTTAACAAAATATTATGTAGAATTTTTATATAAAATAATAAGGTCAAAAGAAAATGGACTTAAGGAAAAGGTAATATTAGATAAGCTTTTGATAGATACACCAGTAGCAGCTTTAGAAGCTTCAAGATCTGAGATTATTAGAGGCACGGAAATATTAAAACATATGGTATCAGATGTAATGAATATGATATATTTAGATGATAGAAAGAAGATAGCTGAAATCATGGATAATGAAGCAGAGATAAATCAAATGCAGAAGGATTTAACAAGATATATAGTAGAAGTTTCAAGAAGAGAATTAACAGAGAGTCAATCTATTATGGTACCTGCCATGATAAGTAGTATAAATAATATTGAAAGATCAGGAGATAGAGTTATCGAAATATCTTCTTTGTTTAACAAAAAAATAGACGGAAATCTTTCCTTTACGGATGTTGCCATAACTGAATTAAAAGAATTGGAAAGCTCTATTATTGAATTGTTTGATAATACTATTATTGTTCTTAAAAAGAGAGATAATGATATTATAAAAACAATTGTTGAATTAGAGGACAAAATAGATGAGATGAGTGAAACCTTCCAAGAAAATCATATAAGAAGGCTTAATGAAGGGTCTTGCAATGTGGACTCAGGAGTGCTTTTTATAGATATAGTAGGTCATCTTGAAAGAATTGCAGATCATATATATAAGATAGCCATGTATACTAAAGATGAATTATTTGGTGATAAGAGAAAATATAATTAAATGTTTTATGAAATCAAACTTCCGTAATAAATAACTATTATGGAAGCTTGATTAATATTGGTTAATTAGATATTTAAAATTATTTAATTAGCCAATCAATATTATTCAATATTTGAGGATTCTTCACGTTATTAGGAATACTTGAGTTCAATATCTTTCCTACTGTTTCAGCTGTAATTCTTATTTGTGAATTTGATGCTTCTTCTGATAAATAAGCAGAATGAGCAGTAACAATAGTGTTGGGCAAAGATATGATTTTTTTGTCAATTTCTTTAGGAGGCTCATTTTCTAATACATCTAAACCTGCTCCTTGAATATAATTATTTGTAAGAGCTTCATAAAGGTCTTCATGGTTTATTAAACCTCCTCTTGCAGTATTGATTAAAAAGGCTGTTGATTTCATTATTTTAAATACTTCCTTATTAATAATATTCTTTGTACTCTCTAATAGGGGAGTATGTAATGATAAATAGTCTGATTCTTTAAATAAAGTATCTAAATCAACTTTAGTTACATTTAATGTTTTCATATCCTCTTCATTGACAAAAGGATCATATGATATGATATTAAGGTGGAAACCACTTAATTTTTTAGCTACAGCTTTAGGGATGCTACCAAATCCTAGTAATCCTACGGTACTATTTTCAAATCTTTGGATTTTTCCTAAAACAGATAGATCCCAATTTCCATTCTTTACATAAGGAACCATGGAATAAATTTTTTTGTTACATCCTAACATTAACATAATTGCATGGGTAGCAACTTCATCTACACAATAATCTACTACATTAGTGACTATTACTTTATTCCTAGTGGCAGCTTCTATATTAGCAGCATTAAATCCTGTGCTAGCAGCACAATATGCCCGTAGATTTAATTTTTCATAAATCTCATCATCCATTTCTTGATCCCAGGAAATTAAAATTTCTACATCTTGGCATAGTTCAATTAATTCTTCCTTTTCTAAAACATTTTCAGTTAAGAATAGGAACTCTACATCTTTGTATTCTTCCCTAATATATTTCTCCATTTTTTCTATATCTTCCCTATTCATACCTGGAACACCACATAAAGCTACTTTTTTCTTTACATTCATTTAAATTCCTCCTATTTAAAAATTTCCATTTTAGCTATTTTGTCAAAAGCTTCATTTATCTTGTTTTTACCAACAGTTGCTGCTATCCTTATATATCCTTCTCCATTATCACCAAAGGAAGTGCCAGGAAGAACCATTACATGAGCTTCTTCAAGTATTCTATGGGCTACTTCTTGAGAAGTAAGTCCTGTAGCCTTTATATTTGGAAATAAATAGAAAGTACCTTTTGGTGGTAATATTGAAACGTTTTTAAGCTGCTTTAATCTTTCATATGCTGTAAAAGTTCTAGCTTTAAATTCTTTAATCATTGGTGGTTGAATTTCTTTTCTAAGTTTTATGGCATACATTGCTGCTTGTTGAGAGATTGAAGGAGCAGTAAAAACATTATTTTCGTTTATATCTTTGATTATATTTATAATATACGGCTCAGCGAGTATATACCCAATTCTCCATCCTGTCATTGCATAGTCCTTAGAAAAGGAGCTTATAGTAATAGTTCTCTCTCTCATGCCTTCTAGGCTTGTAATAGGTATAAAAGGCTCTTCATAGCTAAATATGGTATAGATATCGTCTGCTATCACTAATAAATCATATTTCTTAGCAATGGACGCTATATTTTCTAAAGTTTTAATAGTTAAACATGTACCCGTTGGATTGTTTGGTGTATTTATTATTATAGCTTTAGTCCTATCAGTTATTAGATTTTCTAATCTATCCATATTAAGTTGGAAATCTTCTTCTTCCAAGGTTTCTAAAAATACTGGTATGCCTCTTGCCAATTTTACTTGTTGTGGATAGGGAGTAAAATATGGAGAAGGTATTATAACTTCATCACCATCATCTAAAATGGCTTCTAATGCTAACCACATTGCATGACAACCAGATGTAGTTATCATACATTCTTCTTTTACCAATTTGTAATTATATTCTTCATAGTAAAAATTGCAAATAGATTCTCTAAGTTCTACTACACCGTAGAAGTCGGTATAATGGGTATGACCATTTAATGCATCTTCAAAAGCTTTTTTTATAATCCTTTCATCCGTATTAAGGTCCGGATCTCCAAGACTAAGATTAATCAGGTCTGGATATTTTCCCAATAAATTTGTACTTTCTCCCATGGGAGTAGATATGGAATTCCAATATCTTTTTGAGATATAAGGACTTTTCAAGTCAATCACTCCTTTAATGTTTATGTTATGAAACGATGTTTCAAGATTGAGTTGATTATATATTAAGTTATAAGAAAGTTCAATATATTTTATAAAATTATTTTATTTCTCTACATATTAATGTAAAGTATTTTTTCCTATGGTATAATTTATTGATAACATTTTTAGTAAAGGAGAATTTTATGGAAAATGGAAATAATTATATAATTCCAATGATAGATAGAGCTTTTGAGGTAATAAATTTTATGTATAACTCTATTGAAGAAGTAGGTATTTCTCAAATATCTAAAGAATTAAAGATTCCAAAAGCAACTGTTTACAGGATATTATTTACATTGAGTAAATGGGGATTTGTAGAAAAGAGTAATTCTGATAAATATTTCCTAGGTAAGTCCTTTATCAAATATGGTTCAAGAGTAAAATCAGATATAGATATTTCAACAATTGCTACTCCCTATATTGATTCATTGGCAAAGGAAGTTGGAGAAAGTGTAAATTTGGGTATTCTATATGAAGATTTAGTCATGACTATATATAATGCAAAGGGAGAAGATTTCTATCTAGTTTCTAAACTTATACCCATCAGTCCATTAAATTGTTCTGCCATGGGAAAATTATATCTTTCTCAGTATTCAGATGAAGAGTTGAGAAAATATTTTAATAGTGATAAACCACAATCAAGAACTATAAATTCAATAATTGATTTAGAAAAATTTTTAGAGTTAAAAGAGAATATAAAAAATGAAGGAGTTTCATACGATAGAGAAGAGTACGAATATGGGCTTACATGTATTGCGGCTCCTATAAAGAATTGTGAAGAGAACATAGTAGCTACAATTAGTATTTCAGGGCCAACTTCGAGATTGGGCTATAAAGGGTTTGATTATTTAAGAGATAAATTACTTAAAACTGCCATAGAGATTGAGAAATCCTGGAAAGTTCTATATTAAAATTAGTATAACTAAATAAAGTTAGAGAAAAATTTTTTGAATGATTTAATGTTTGATAGAGGATTTTTTATTATGGGGTACACTAATTATAGTTAATATTACTTTAATTACCAAAGGAGAGATTTTATTGTTTAATATAGTTTTATTAGGGACTGGTGGAGGTATGCCTATGCCTAATAGATTTTTGTCCTCCATGATTATAAGTTATAAAGGGAGAAAGATTCTTATAGATTGTGGAGAGGGAACTCAAGTATCTATGAGAAATTTGAAAACAGGATTTAAACAGATTGATATAATATGTATAACTCATGTTCATGGAGACCATATTTTTGGTTTGCCAGGACTTCTTTCAACAATTGGAAACAGTAGTAGAATTGAACCTGTTACTATAATAGGGCCTGAGGGAATTGCTGATGTAGTAAATGGACTTATATCATCAATATCCTATTTTCCTTACACTATAAATATAATAGAAAATCCTAAAAATTCTTTAAGTATTCAAATATTAGATAATGGAATGTCAATAAAAGATTATACTAAAAAACATAGTAATAATGATATTATTCTTTCTACTTTGGATCTCGAACATTCTTCACCATGTCTAGGATATAATTTTTATATAAGACGGAAACCTAAGTTTTATCCAGAAAAAGCAGAATTATACCAAGTACCTAAAAAGATATGGAAAAGACTTCAAAATGGAGAAGTTATAATACATAATAATAAGACATATACTCCAGATATGGTACTTGGAGAAGAACGAAAAGGAATAAAGTTAAGCTATATAACAGATACAAGACCAGTAGATAAAATATTAAATTTTATAAATGAAAGTAATTTATTTGTATGCGAGGGTACTTATGGAGATAATGAAGATTTAGATAAAGCAATAAAAAACAAACATATGTTGTTTAGTGAAGCAGCAGAATTAGCCCGTGATGGAAAAGTAGAGGAACTTCTACTTACTCACTTTAGTCCAGTCATGGATGAACCTCAGTTATATAAATTAAATGCTATGAACATATTTTCAAATACAGTTATAGGATATGATGGATTTAAAAAAGAATTAAACTTCACATAATCAATATGGATATAGTGTAGAAACTATCATATTACTATATATTTATTTTATACAAATGGAGTGATGTATATGAAGTTTGATAAATATGTAGCTGCAGGAAACGATTTTATTTTAATTAATGGCTTAAAGGAATATATAGAGGATTATAATAAACTAGCTTTGAAAGCTTGTAATAGACATTTTGGTATTGGTGCAGATGGTATGATGGTATGTTATAACAGTAATATTGCAGATATAAAAATGCTTTACTATAATTCAGATGGTTCCCAGGGAGAAATGTGTGGTAATGGAATTAGAGCCTTTGCTAAGTATATTTATGATTATGGAATTGTAAAAAATAGAGATATTTCTATAGAAACTTTAGCAGGTATAAAATATATAACTATGGAAGTTGATGGGTTAGGAAAAGTAAATATGATTAAGGTAAATATGGGAAATCCTATATTTCATGGAAGAGAAATTCCAGTAGGAATAGATAAGGAAAATATCATAGAAGAAACCATAGTTATAGAAGAAAAAAGTTATAAATTTTCTGCATTAAAAATAGGAGTTCCTCATGTTGTTATTTTTGTGAATGATATAAAGGAAATCAATATAAATGATTTGGGGAAAAAGATAGAGATACATCCCCTATTTCCAAGGAAGACTAATGTTAATTTTGTTGAAATTATAGATTGTGATAATATTAATGTTTATACTTGGGAAAGAGGGGCTGGCAGAACCTTAGGATGTGGCACTGGTTCTTGTGCTTCAGTAGTCATAGGTAATCTGCTGCACAAACTCAATCGAAAGGTTTATGTAAATACAGAAGGAGGCAAATTAGTAGTAGAATTAAAAGATGATTATAAAATTTTCATGTTAGGTAGTGCAACTCATATAGCTAGGGGAGAAATTTATTAAATTAAAGATTAATGAGAATAACCTCTCTAATATAATCATAAAATTATATAAAGATTATTATTAGGGGAGGGGGACGATTGTTTAATGAAATTATGAGTGCGGATGGATTAAAGACCTTTGTAGGGTTGACGACTGCTGTTACGGTAATTGTACAATTTACTAAACCTATAGTAAAAAATACATTTGGAGATTCGATGGTAAGGCTATATGCATTTTTTGTATCTTTGATACTAACCCTTATTTTTACCAGAGACACTAATGGAATTCAAGGTATTGTATTATCTATTATCAATGCAATGATGATAACAGTAGCAAGTATGGGAGGGTATGAAGCTATATCGGATCCAATGGCACAGAAATCTAAAAAATGAGAAAAGATACCTTAAGTTATTTTAAATAATTTAAGGTATCTTTTTTATATGTTTTTATTTATATACTTAACTATTCTATCTAAGGCTTGTTCTGGCTTTACCCATAAATCAGGGAATAATCCCAAGCCATCAATATTAGTAAAATCTTTGTTCATATATATTTTATGAGATATATTTATTGGTATATGAGAATTTGGAAGATAATTAGAATTACAATTTCCCGTTAGCATACAACCATTTGTATTAGTTCCGATTAAAGTAACATTATTTAATTTTCTTAGGTAGTATGCTAAAAACTCTGCTGCAGAAGATGTATTCTTATCTACAAGTATAAATATATTAGTTTTATTCTCCGTATGTTTAAAATCTTCGTATTCAATTGGACTCCAGCCAGGATAATATTTTTTATCTTCATAACTAGATATTTTTTCAAGGCATTTATCTTTTATATTATCAGGTTCATTTTGTTTTGATTTAAATTTATCTTTTGATAAACTAATGCTAGTATTCGTATATAGACTGGCTTCAATTATATCTTTTTTTAGTTTTGTTCCAGTAAATCCTTCATACCATTTATCTATATTGACCATACTTCCACCAGTATTATTTCGCAAATCTATTATTATATTATCCTTTCCTTTTAGCTTTTTACTATCTTCAATAAATTTTTCAAGGGTTCTATCTTCTGGAGTAATTCGACATAAGGAATTTACTTGTAATATAGGAATATTATCTATTTCATAATATTTATAGCTGTTGGTGTTGTTATTAAGTAATGGGATATATTCAAATAAACTGATAGTTTCTTCTTTTATATATTCATTAGATTTTAATATTAGATTAAGAGGTATTGAAACATCTTTTGTAGTAGATACAATTCCCAACTTATAAACTATATTGCCATCCTTATCCAAGGATTTTTTAATATAATCTCAAGGGTCTTCATTATTAACTTTCTCAAGATAAAAAGGCTTACCATATATCTTTGTATAGAATCCAATATTATCTTTATGAAATATAAATTTTCTACTGCTAAAATATTTACTATAGTTACATAATTTATAATTGCCTATATTAAAATGTGAATCTTGTATAAATTTAAGCTCTGAGTATATAATATCCAAAAATTTATTAACACAAATATAAGAACCTTCTGAAGCAATTACAGACCATATAATATTTTCTTTAGCAGGAATAAAGGTACTATCCCCTCCGAAAAATTCATATCCTGAGTATCCAAATTTTAATAGGCTAAATAAATATTCTACATCTTCAGTTGCCTTATCTTTACTAATTGAAGATAGACTTTTACAAGGAGAATTTTCATCTTTACTAACTATTACAGGTAATTCATCATCAAAATTATCATATTTATAAAGGAAGTGGTTAAACTCAGATTTGATTTCAGATAGATATTTATTATATTTAACTCTAAAGCTTATGGTTATAAGAGTTAATACTATTATAAATATAAATAAAGATTTGAACTTATTCATAGCATCACCTCAGCTAGAGAGAAAACTTATATTTAGTATTTGTTTAAATAGAATGGTATATATGTTATTATATTTACAAATATATGGATTTGTCAATGATATTGTAATTTATCATAAGGATTATTAAATTTATGGGAGGATTAAAAAAATGGATAAAACAATTGGATTTATAGGATGTGGGAATATGGCAAAGGCAATGCTCAATGGATTGATAGAATCTAAATTAATTTCTCCACAAAAAATAATAGTATCAGCAAAAACAAAGGAAACTTTAGAAGAGGTGAAAAAGAATTATAAAGTTAATGTTACTTTAGATAATAAAAAGGTTGCTAGAGCAGATTATTTAATATTAGCAGTAAAACCCCATATGTATGATTTAATATTAAGAGAGATAAAGGAAGAAATAAGTCAAGAGTGTATAGTTATTATAATAGCTGCAGGGATTAGTATAGGTTATATTAAAGAACATTTAGGTAATGCTGCATTGGTGGTGAAAGCCATGCCAAATACTCCAGCAATGGTGAGAGAAGGAGTAACAGCATTATCCTTTGATGAAAAAATAGATGAAAAAACTAAAGTTGAAATAATATCTATATTTAATAGTTTTAGTAGAACTGAAATTTTAGAAGAAGAACTTATGGATGGATTTACTGCTTTATGTGGTTCTTCCCCTGCATATGTATATATGATGATAGAGGCTATGGGTGATGGAGGAGTGTTGCAAGGTATACCAAGGAAACAAGCATATAGAATGGCAGCCCAAGCAGTATTAGGTGCAGCAAAGATGGTTTTGGATACTGATATTCATCCAGGAGAATTAAAAGATAATGTATGCTCACCTAAAGGTACGACAATAGAAGCTGTGGCAAAGCTAGAAGAATTAGGTTTTAGGAGAAGTATAATTGAAGCCATGAGAATATGTGGAGAAAAATCAAAGGAAATGAATAAGTAATTCAATTAATATAATACGAAGGAGGACATTTATGAGAAAAAGACATAATTTAAAAATATTATTTTTAACTTTTTCACTTTGTCTATTTGTTTTTTTAGGGATAATAATATTTAACAATTTTATAGAACAAAGTGAACATATTAGTTTAGACAAAGAAATAAGAGAAGAAGATAATGAAACAATTGAAGTCTTTAGAGAACCCAAGATTTCATCTATAAATATTTTAGCAGTTGGAGATATAATGTTCCATTCTCCTCAATATAAAGCTGCTTTTAATAAGGAAACAAAATCCTATGATTTTACTCCTACTTTTAGACATATAAAGAAATATGTAGAAGAAGCAGATTTAGCATTGGGGAATTTTGAAACGGTCACAGCTGGAGCAGAAGTTGGTTTTTCTGGATTTCCAAGGTTTAATACTCCCAAAGAATCACTTTTAGCTTTAAAGGAAGCAGGATTTGATATATTGACTACAGCTAATAACCATTGCTTAGATCAAGGAAAGAAAGGGATAATTAAAACCATAGATAATATAAATGAATATGGAATGAAAAATATAGGAACATATAAAGAACCTAATGATAACATTCTTATAGAAGAGATAAAAGACATAAAAATAGCTCTTCTCTCATATACCTATGGTTTAAATGGACTGGATAATGCTTTAACTAAAGAAGAATTATCCTATATGATAAATAGAATAGATGAAGAAAAAATAAAATCTGATATAGATAGATCAAAGTCTTTAGGTGCTGATTTAGTAGTAATATGTATTCATTGGGGAAATGAATATCAAAGGGAGCCTTCAATCCATCAAGTGGAACTGGGAAGAAATATGGTAGAATGGGGTGCGAATATTATATTGGGCAGTCATCCCCATGTAATTCAAAGGACTGAAATAATAAATAAAGATGGGAAAGATAATTTTATTATTTATTCTATGGGGAATTTTTTATCTAATCAGAGAAAAGAAAATACAGACAACCCATATACTGAAGATGGAATAATGGTTAATCTAAATATAGAAAAGGATTTCATAACTGGAGAAACAATAATTAAAAATAGAGATTATATACCAACATGGGTTTATAGATATAGGGAAAATGGTAAGCTGTTTTATGAAATTTTACCTATAGATGATTATATTCAAGGGGAACTAGATGTAGCTGTAGAAGAGTCATTGAAGCCAAGACTTAAAAAATCCTTTGAAGATACTATGAACAAGATGATTGAAAATTAAGGCTTTTCAGAATTGAATTAAATTTAATATATTTAATTTATCAGTTCAATTAATGGAACAGTTATTATATAATAGAAATAGAAGTGAAAATACTATAGAAGGTGTGGTAAACCTTGGAAATTTTGAATAGATTATTCTCAAACATTAGAATAAGAGATGTTATAGACATTATTATTGTAGCGGCAGTTTTTTATAAGGTTTTTAAACTAATCAGAGAAACTAGAGCAGAGCAGCTTATTAAAGGAATATTTGTTATATTTGTATTTGAAAAAATAAGTGGAGAAGGATTGTTAGAACTATATACTATTAACTGGATATTAAAAAACACTATGACAGTTGGAGTTATAGCTATTTTAATTGTATTTCAACCAGAACTTAGACGTGGACTTGAATATATAGGAAGATCTAGGTTTTTTACTAAATCATTTCTAGAAATAAAAGGAGAAAGTTTGTCAAAGATTGTAGAAGAAATAGTTGAAGCTTGTGCATCTTTATCTAGACAAAAAATCGGAGCATTGATTGTTCTTGAGAGGGAAACTGGTTTAAATGAAGTTGTAGAAACAGGAACTAAGATAAATGGAGTTGTGTCTAGTAACTTGCTCATTAATATTTTTATTCCCAATACTCCTCTACACGATGGGGCAGTAATTATAAAAGAAGATATGATTAAGGCAGCAGCTTGTTTTTTACCACTTACAGATAATATGAATTTAAGTAAAGAGTTAGGAACCAGACATAGAGCAGCATTGGGCATATCAGAGAGATCAGATAGTCTAGCTATAATAGTTTCTGAAGAAACAGGAGCTATTTCAATAGCCGAGAATGGAACTATAGCAAGGCATTTAGATTCTAAGACATTAAAGCAGATTTTAATAGATATGTATAAGCCAAAGGATTCACCCCAAACATTTATGACAAAATGGAGGCGAAAAGATGAGCAAGGAGAAGAATGATTTAACGCTAAAGGTCTTTGCTTTTATTATAGCTGTTATTTTGTGGAGCTATGTTATGAGTGAAGTAAATCCAGATATATCTAAGGAATATAAGAATATTCCAGTAAGGTTTAATAATGAAAGTGCATTGGAAAGACAAGGGTTAATTATTATGGAGCCAGAGGAAGTAACTGTAAATGTAAAAGTTGTAGGCAAAAAATCTGATATGGCTAACTTTTCTCAAGAATCTATAAAGGCTCAAGTAGATTTAAGTGGATATAAAGAGGGACAAATAAAGGTTCCGATAAATGTAAACTTAAGTCAATCAAATAATATAAAAATGGTTGGATACGAACCAAGGGAGGCCTTATTTACATTCGATAAATTAATAACTAAGGAAAAGAATTTAAGGATAAAGACTAAAGGGAGTCTTGGAGCAAATTATGTAGTAGGGGATATGACAACAAAATCTAAATCAGTTTTACTTAAAGGACCTAGGACTTTAGTAAATAAGGTTTCGGAAGCAATAGTAGAGGTAGATCTTAACAATAGAAAAGAAGATGAGAGTATTACTGTACCTATAAAATTAATAGATGATGAAGGACATGATGTTATAGGAGTGGAAAAAGAGCCAAAGGTAGTAGATATTACTATTCCAATATTTAGGACAGTAAATGTACCAATAGAGCTTAACTTACAAGAGCAGCTACCAGATAACTATGAGATTACTGAAATTACTATAAATCCAAATAAGATAACACTTAAGGGGGATAAAAGTATATCAAATTTAACTTTTATTCAAACTAAGCCAATAGATGTAAATAAATTAATTGGAAATACAGATGTACCTGTTGAATTAGAACTTCCAGAAAATGTTTCTTTATTAAATCCTAATGAAAAGATAACCGTATCTTTAAATATTGAAGAAAATTCTACTAAGGTATTTGAATATGCGTTAAATGAAGTAGAGATTAGAAATTTAGATAATAGCTTAGCTATTGATACTGATGATAGCTCTAAAACTATACAGGTTTCTGTAAAGGGAAGTAAAAAAATAGTTGAAGCTTTAAGTAAAGAAGACATAGAATTATATTTAGATTTTAATATGATAGATGAAGGAACACATAAAGTATATTTAGGTTCTAATACACCAACAGGTATTACAATAAAAGAAATTATACCGCAATCCATTGAATTTAAAATAATTAAACGGTAGGGGGAAAGGTATGGAGAAAAAATATGTTTTAGCAATTAATCCAGGCTCTACATCTACAAAGGTTTCTATATTTGAAGGGGAAAAGCTGTTAAAAACCTTTAAGATAGACCATAGAAAAGAAGATTTAGAGAAGTATGAAAAGGTTGTAGACCAATATGATTATAGATTAAATTTAATCAAAAATTGGTTAGAAATGGAAAATATACCCACTAATTCACTGATAGCAGTAGTTGGAAGAGGAGGATTATTAAGATCCATGCCTGGAGGGACTTATTCTGTAACCGATGCAATGATTGAAGATTTAAAAGTCGGTATACAAGGGGAACATGCTTCTAATCTAGGTGGTATTCTTGCTAAGGGATTAGCTGATTTAGAAGGCATACCAGCGTATATAGTAGATCCTGTAGCAGTAGATGAATTTCATGAAATAGCTAGAATATCTGGACTTAAGGAAGTTCCTAGAAAATCCTTAGTTCATGCATTAAATATTAAAGCTGTATGCCATAGAAGAGCTAAGGAGTTAAATAAAGAAATAGAAGATTTAAACTTAGTTGTAGCTCATCTAGGAGGGGGCATATCTATTGCAGCAGTTGAGTTTGGTAGGATAATAGATGTAAATAATGCTAAAGAAATGGGACCTTTTTCTCCAGATAGAGCAGGAACATTACCTGTTGGGGATTTAGTTAAATTATGTTATTCAGGAAAGTATACGATAAATGAGATGAAAACCATGCTTCAAGGAGAAGGAGGACTTTTCTCATATTTAGGTACTATGGATGGACGAGAGGTAGAAGAAAGAATAAATAAGGGAGATAAGTATGCAGAACTTATTTATGATGCAATGGCATATCAAATAGGGAAAGAAATAGGAGCTTATGCACCAGTGCTTTATGGGAAAATAGATAATATCATATTAACTGGTGGATTATCATATTCTAATTATTTAGTAGATAGAATAAAAGAAATGATAAACTTTATATCTGAAGTTATAGTATATCCTGGAGAAGATGAAATGGAGGCATTAAACAAAGGTGCTCAAAGAGTAATTAATGGGGAAGAAGTAGTAAAAATATATGAAGATGAGGTGAAGATAAATGGCTAAGTCATTGGAAGATTTATTAGAATTAGCTAAAAAAAGGGGACCAAAGAAAATATCTGTAGCTGTAGCACAGGACAAGGACGTATTATCTGCAATAAAAAATGCTACAGAGTCAAAAATAGCAGAGCCTATATTAGTGGGAGATAAGGAAAGAATATTAGAAATTGCTAAGGAAATTCAGTTTGACTTATCAGGTATTGAAATAATTAATGAAAAAGATGGAGCATTGGCTTGTAGAATAGCAACAGAGATGGTAAGCAGTGGGAAGGCAGATGTTTTAATGAAGGGGCTTATAGACACTTCAGTAATAATGAAACAAGTATTAGACAGTGAAATCGGACTTAGGACAGGCAAGGTAATATCTCATGTTGCTGTATTTGATGTTTCAACTTATCATAAGGTTTTCATTGTAACTGATGCAGCTATGAATATAGCTCCAAATATTTCTCAGAAGAAAGAAATAATTGAGAATGCTGTAGAATTGGCTAAGTCTTTAGATATAGAAAAACCAAAAGTAGCAGTTTTGGCATCAAAGGAAAAAGTATCTCCAAAGATGGAAGCTACTATTCATGCAAAAGAATTAGCTGATATGAATAAGAATGGAGAAATTACAGGCTGTTTAGTAGATGGACCTTTTGCATTAGATAATGCTATATCTAAGGAATCAGCAAAATTAAAGGGAATAAATAGTGAAGTTGCAGGAGATGCAGATATACTATTAGTACCACATATTGATGCTGGTAATGTATTATATAAATGTTTATCATTTTTAGCGAATGCAAAATCAGCAGGACTTATTGTGGGGACAAAGTCACCAATAGTACTTACATCTAGAGCTGATAATGAAGAGTCAAAACTAAATTCAATAGCCTTAGCCGTACTTATGGCTTCAAAATAGGAGGGGGAAAATGACTAGACTATTAATTATAAATCCAGGTTCTACATCAACTAAAATAGCAGTTTTTGATGATGAAAAAAGCATATTTGAAGAAACTCTTCGTCACTCAGTACAAGAAATTTCTAGTTTCAATAAAATTTATGATCAATATGAATTTAGAAAAAACATTATAGTTAATGTATTGGAAAAAAATAATATTTCTATAGAGACTCTTGATGGAGTAGTAGGTAGAGGTGGACTTCTTAAACCTATAGAAGGTGGTACTTATGAAGTAAATGATACGATGTTAGAAGATTTAAAAGTTGGATACTTAGGAGAGCATGCCTCAAACCTAGGTGGAATAATAGCTTATGAAATAGCTAAAGAAATAGGCAAAAAATCTTTTATAGTGGATCCAGTTGTAGTAGATGAAATGGAAGAAGTAGCTAGAGTATCTGGACTAAAGGAAATAGAGAGAAAAAGTATATTTCATGCATTAAATCAAAAAGCCGTAGCAAGAAGACATGCTAACAAAATAGGAAGAAAATATGAAGAACTAAACTTAATAGTTGCTCATTTAGGTGGTGGAGTTTCAGTAGGGGCTCATGAAAAGGGCAGAGTAATAGATGTAGCAAATGCCTTAGATGGAGAGGGACCATTTTCTCCAGAGAGATCTGGTTCTCTTCCAGTAGGAGATTTAGTAAAGCTTTGTTATTCTGGGAAGTATTCTTTAGATGAAATGAAAAAGATGATAAAAGGAAATGGTGGGATTGTATCCTATCTAAATACCAATGATGCTAGAGAAGTTGGACAAAGAATAAAAAATGGAGATAAATATGCAGAGTTAATATATAATGCTATGGCATATCAAGTCGCAAAGGAAATCGGCTCATGTGCAGCAGTGCTAAAAGGAAAAGTTGATGGAATTCTAATTACAGGCGGTATTGCCTATGATAAAGAATTTACATCTTGGATAGAAGAAAGGGTTAAATTTATTTGTGATGTAACTGTATATCCAGGAGAAGATGAGCTTATGGCATTGGCAGAAGGCGGACTTCGTGTTTTAAGAGGAGAAGAAGAAGCAAAACTATATAAATAGGATTTGGTGATTATGTTAAACGACAAAAGAATTAGGGTTATAATAGGGCATTATGGTTCAGGAAAGTCAGAGTTTAGTGTAAATTATGCTGTTAAATTAGCACAAATGAATAGAAAAGTTGCATTGGCTGATTTGGATATAGTGAATATGTACTTTAGATCTAGAGAAAAGGCATTGGAGATGGAAGGTGTTGGTATAAAGGTAATAGGCAGTCAAATAAATGCACCTGCCATAGAAGTACCATCTATATCTGCTGAAGTTTATACACCATTACAAGATGAATCTTATAATTTAATATTGGATGTAGGTGGAGATCAAGTAGGAGCAAGAGCTTTAGGAAGATATTATGAGTATTTTGAAGAAGGTAAATACGATATGTTCTTCGTCCTAAATGCAAATAGACCTGAAACTCAAACTGTAGATAAGGTGTTAGAATATATGGTAAAGATTCAAGATGTATCAAGGGCTAAAATAACAGGTATTGTAAATAATACACATTTGTTAAAGAGTACAACTTGCGAAGATGTATTAAGAGGTCAGAAATTAGCTTTAGAGGTTCAAGAAAGAACCGGTATAAAGTTAAGATATATATCTGTATTAGAGGATATAGTACCAAGCCTTCCAAAAAATTTGGAAGGGGAAATATTCCCCATAAAATTATTTATGAGGGATGAATGGATGTTATAATAATAAGGGAGGGTAAAAAAATGGCTAAAGGAAAGGTAACATTTAAAGAAGACATCTGCAAGGGATGTTCACTTTGTACAACTGTTTGTCCAGTGAATATACTTGCTCTGGACAAAACAAAAATAAATGCTAAGGGTTATCATCCAGCTACAACAACAGACCCAGAAAAATGTATTGGTTGTGCTAATTGTGCTACAATCTGTCCAGATGTAGTTATTACTGTAGAAAGAGTTTAATATATTTTAAGGAGGGTTTTATAATGACAAAAGTTCTCATGAAAGGGAATGAGGCTATAGGGGCAGCAGCTATCCAAGCAGGCTGTAAGTACTTTTTTGGTTATCCTATAACTCCCCAATCTGAATTACCAGAATATATGTCAAGAGAGTTACCAAAGGCAGGAGGAGTATTTTTACAAGCAGAATCAGAGGTAGCAGCTATAAATATGGTTTATGGAGCAGCAGGTGCAGGTGCAAGAGTTATGACATCTTCATCAAGCCCTGGAGTGTCATTAAAACAAGAAGGCATCTCCTATATTGCAGGTGCAGAATTACCTTGTCTAATAGTTAATATAATGAGAGGTGGCCCTGGACTAGGGAGTATCCAACCTTCACAGACAGATTATTTCCAGGCTACTAGAGGTGGTGGAAATGGAGACTATAGAATGGTTGTATTTGCTCCAGCAGATGTTCAAGAATTAGTCGATTTAATTATAGAAGGATTTGATATAGCAGACCAATATAGGAACCCAGTTATGGTTCTTGGTGATGGTATGATAGGTCAAATGATGGAACCAGTAGAGTTTAAAGCACCAGCAAAAAGAGAGTTGCCAGAAAAGGATTGGGCAACAGTAGGAACTGGTGGAAAGAGAAAGCCAAATATTATAAATTCATTATATATAGCACCAGAAGCACTTGAAGAACATAATATTAAACTTCAAGCAAAATATAGAACAATGAAAGAAAATGAAGTAAGAGTAGATTCATATAATATAGAAGATGCTGATGTAGTTATAGCAGCTTATGGAACTACAGCAAGAATTGCAAAAACAGCAATAGGGAAATTAGAAAAAGAAGGATATAAGGTAGGACTTATTAGACCAATTACTTTATGGCCATATCCATATGATGAATTTAAAAAGATAAATCCAAATTGTAAAGGCGTACTTACAGTTGAAATGAATTCAGGACAAATGGTAGATGATGTTAAAATAGCAGTAGAAGGAAGATTTCCAGTATCTTTCTATGGAAGAACAGGTGGAATGGTTCCTACACCAGACGCAATAATCGAACATGTTAAGAAAATCTATGGAGGTGAAAAATAATGGCTATAGTTTTTGAAAAGACTCAAGGTTTAACAGATGTTCAAACCCACTATTGTCCAGGATGTACACATGGAATTATCCATAGATTAGTTGGAGAAGTATTAGTAGAATTAGGAGTATTAGATAATGCTATAGGCGTTGCACCAGTAGGTTGCTCAGTATTTGCTTACAATTATTTCAATTGTGATATGCAGCAAGCAGCTCATGGTAGGGCACCAGCAGTAGCTACAGGAATTAAAAGAGTTCATCCAGATAAGTTTGTATTTACTTATCAAGGAGATGGAGATTTAGCTTCCATTGGTACAGCAGAAATAGTTCATGCAGCACATAGAGGAGAAAAGATTTCTACAATATTTGTTAACAATGCTATTTATGGTATGACAGGTGGTCAGATGGCGCCAACTACTTTGATTGGACAAAAAGCCACAACAGCACCTTTTGGAAGAACAGAAGAACATAGTGGTAGACCAATAAGGATATCTGAAATGTTAGCAACAATTCACGGTGCAAAGTTTGTAGAAAGGGTAGCAGTAAATACTCCAGCAAATATAAGAAAAGCAAAAAAAGCCATAAAAGAATGTTTCCAATTACAACTTGATGGTAAAGGATTTGGAATAGTAGAAGTATTGTCCACATGTCCAACTAACTGGGGATTAACAGCTCCAGAGGCAATGAAGTGGTTAGAGGAAAATATGATACCTTATTATCCTCTTGGAAATTTTAGAAGACCAGAGGAGGTTGAATAAAATGGAAGAAAGAATAGTAATTGCTGGTTTTGGTGGACAGGGTGTAATGGCATTAGGTCAACTTTTAACATATTCAGGAATGATAGAAAACAAGAAAGTATCTTGGTTGCCGTCCTATGGTCCAGAGATGAGGGGAGGAACTGCAAACTGTAATGTTATTATATCTCCAGATGAAGTAGGCTCTCCAGTTGTAATAGATTCAACTTCAGCTATTGTAATGAATAGACCATCTTTAGATAAATTTGAAAATTTAGTAGTGCCAGGAGGCAGACTGTTTATAAACTCATCTTTAATAGATAGAAAATGTACAAGAGATGATATAGAAGTATATTATATTCCAGCAAATGAAATAGCGGACAAAGTAGGTAATCCAAGAACAGCAAATATGGTAATGCTAGGAGCATTCCTTGAAGCTACAAAAGCAGTAGAGGTAGACTCAATACTTAATAAAGCTTTTACAGCAGTATTTGGAGAAAATAGGGCTCATTTATTACCTATTAATAAAGAAGCTTTAGAAAAAGGTGCAGAAATAGCAAGAGAACAAATGAAATAAAATTAAATAATAAAAGACAGGAGAAAATTTTCTCCTGTCTTTTTAGCTATTAACCTAGTTATTTAACGGATTAGTCTTCATCTGCGGAGCAAGTAAAATGGGAAGGGCATCCACCACTGGTTCCTGTTACTGCTGGAATCTGAACTTGTCTATTTTGTAAAACTTTAACTCTAAGTTCTATAACCATTTTTTCTTCTATTTTCTTGAAAAACTTTTCTTCAAAAGGAAGTTCTTCATCATGGTGACTATGGCGACCTATAAATTCATCAAATTCAAAAATTCTTGCACTAATTAGTTCACAGAATGGAAGTTCATTGAAGTTTTCAACTATGATTTGATTGAATTCTGATAAATCTCCAGCCAACAACTTATCCTTTTCAGCAAAATGTTTATTTGGTAAATCGCTTACCTTAAAATACTCAAACTCAGCACTAGAATTTACAGCAAGTTCTGCTGGTGGTGTAGAGAAAGAAAGAGGTGTAGAACATTCAAATGGAACATCTACGGTACAATGGTGTAATTCACCACAGATTCCTTTCATATTTGCACAAGTTCCTGTAGAGTAATCAATGTTTTTGCGAATAAAACCTTTTATAAATAATACATTAGTGGGTTGAAGTAACATGCATTGAGTAATCTTTACTCTCTTCTTTATATTTTTAACTTCAAGTGCCCTCTCTGGCAAATGAATTAATGCACCAACATGGAATTGAACAGTTAATTCAGCTAAAACTACTGGGATTTTAGCAACAACACCAGTTGAGATTCCAATAGGTGTTACTGGTGTATTGGTACAACTATCCAATACATTGCTTTTCACATCAACACAAAGATTTTGATGTTTTGAATTAGAATTACATTCGGGGACATGGGGTTTTGAATTAACCCTAGTTTGCCCAAAATTACTGTCAAATACTCGTACATTACTAATTGTTGTACCTTCTATTGGATTGTACATATAGTATTTCCTCCTTAATATCATTTGGATGTCAATGGTTTTATGTCATGTCCATACTATAATATATTCTCCCAAGTAGATTAGGTGATAATAAATTTATTCTATTGCAAATAAAAATTCACCTTCACAGGCAAGCTCATCTTCAACATAGGCTTTTCCTTGTCCTATACCTACTGATCCTCTAATTCTAGTTAATTCTACTTCCATCCTAAGTGTATCTCCAGGGACTACCTTTCTTTTAAATCGAACCTTATTTATTCCAGCAAAATAAGGAGTTTTACCCTTGTATTTTTCATGGGATAATAAAATTATAGCTCCTACTTGAGCCATAGATTCTACTATTAATACACCTGGCATTACAGGCATGTTAGGGAAATGACCTTGGAAGAAAAATTCATTTACAGTAACATTTTTATACCCTATCCCCTTTATACCTACTTCTTCTATTAAAATCTTATCAACAAAGAGAAAAGGGTATCTATGGGGAATAATTCCCTTTATTTCCTCTATATTCAACAATTTATCCATAAAACTCCTCCTTTTTAGTCTTTTTTAGGGAAAAATTAATGATTGATTATTTTATTATATTCATATATACTAAGTCTTAACGTTTTATTCATATCATATTAATAATAATCTAAAGAAAATTAATTTGCAAATACTTTTAAAGGAGGTGGTAGATGGGAATAATAATAAAGAAAATACAATTTAATATGGAGGTGGAGAATGAAAGATATTTATGTAGGAATTTCTGGTGTAGGTAGTTATGTGCCTGAAAAAGTTGTTACTAACAATGATTTATCTAAGATTGTGGAAACATCGGATGAATGGATAATAGAGAGGACAGGCATACATGAAAGAAGAATAGCTAGTGATAATATGGCAACCTCGGATATGGCAACTATGGCTGCAAAGAATGCTTTAGAAGATGCTAATATTAAGTCAAAGGATATTGATCTTATAATAGTTGCAACTGTAACTTCTGATCATGCTTTTCCATCAACTGCTTGTATAATTCAGAAAAACATAGGTGCAGTAAATGCAGCTGCATTTGATATAAACGTAGGATGCTCAGGATTTGTTTACGGTTTATCCATAGGAGAAAGCTTTATTAAATCAGGTATGTATAAAAAGGTATTAGTCATAGGTGCAGAAACATTATCCAAAATAGTAGATTGGGGAGATAGAAACACTTGTGTACTATTTGGAGATGGTGCAGGAGCCTGTGTGCTAGAGAAATGCGAGGAAGGTTTTGGAATACTTTCTATTGAATTAGGTTCTGATGGAAACAATGGGGAGGTATTAACTCAACCAGCAGGAGGATCTAGAATACCAGCTAGTATAGATACCATAGAAAATAAACTTCACTTTATAAAAATGGATGGTAAGGAAGTATTTAAATTTGCTGTACGAGTTATGGAAAAAACATCTATAAATACTTTAAAAAAAGCAAACTTAGAATTGAATGATTTGGATTTTTTAATTCCTCATCAAGCTAATATGCGGATAATAGATGCAGCAGCAAAAAAGTTGAAGCTAGAAAAAGATAAAATATGCGTAAATCTAAACAAATATGGAAATATGTCTTCAGCCTCTATTCCAGTAGCCCTAAATGAAGCAGTTAAGGATAATAGGATCAAGAAAGGTGACAATATACTTCTAGTAGCCTTTGGAGCAGGTCTTACTTGGGCTTCAATGGTTATAAGATGGAGTAGGAGGGATGGAAATGTTTAGGACTAGAATAACTGATATGTTAAATATAAGGTATCCTATCCTACAGGGAGGCATGGCTTGGGTAGCAACTCATGAATTAGCAGCAGCTGTATCAGAAGCTGGGGGACTAGGAATTATAGGAGCTGGCAATGCACCAGCAGAAGTAATAAAAGAAGAAATTAAAAAGCTTAAGGAGTTAACAGATAAACCATTTGGCGTAAATATTATGTTAATGTCACCTTTTGCTGAGGATATTGTAGGTATAGTATGTGATGAAGGAGTTCCTGTTGTAACTACAGGTGCAGGAAGTCCAGGGAAATATATTAAAAAATTAAAAGAACATAATGTAAAAATCATACCTGTAGTACCTACTGTGTCTTTAGCAGTGAGATTAGAGAGAGAAGGCGTTGATGCTGTAATAGTAGAAGGAACAGAAGCAGGTGGTCATATCGGAGAATTAACCACCATGACTTTAGTTCCTCAAATCGTTGATGCAGTTAAAATCCCTATTATAGCAGCAGGAGGAATAGGTGATGGGAGAGGTTTTCTAGCAGCATTATCTTTAGGAGCAGAAGGAGTACAAATAGGTACTAGATTTGTATGCTCCACTGAAGCCAAGGTTCATATAAATTATAAGGAAGCTATAGTAAAGGCAAAAGACAGGGATGCACAAGTAACTGGGAGAAGTACTGGTCATCCTGTAAGAGCATTAAAAAACAAATTTACTAGAGAGTTTTTAGAACTTGAGAATAATAATGCTTCTCTTGAAGAACTAGAACTCTTAGGCTCGGGAAGATTAAAATTAGCCGTAGTAGAAGGAGATATAAATAAAGGGTCTTTAATGTCTGGGCAAGTTGCAGGACTAATTAAAGATATTAAGCCATGTAAAGAAATAATAGGAGATATAGTTTCTTATGCAGAGAAAAAACTAGATTTTTTACACCTACTAAAAGAAGGTGATAAAGATGAGTAAATTAGCATTTATATTTCCTGGGCAAGGTTCTCAATATGTAGGAATGGGTAAAGATTTTTATGAGAGTTTTTTGGAATCTAAAAAAGTATTTGATGAGGCAAATGAAGTATTAAGTATGGATTTAAAAAGCATATGCTTTAATGGTAGTGAAGAAGATTTAAAAAAGACAGAGAATACTCAGCCAGCCATATTAGCTACAAGTATAGCAATTTTAAAGGCAATACAAGCTAGAGGTATAGATTGTGAATATACGGCAGGGCTTAGTTTAGGTGAGTATACATCTTTAGTCAACAGTGGAAGTATAGAGTTTAAGGATGCTCTTAAGGTTGTAAAAGAGAGAGGCAAATTTATGCAAGAGGCAGTGCCTTTAGGAGTGGGAGGAATGGCTGCAATACTTGGATTAAACAGACAAAACATACCCTCTATTTTACAAAAAACTAAGGAATATGGAGTTGTTGAAGTAGCAAATTATAATAGTCCAGAGCAAATTGTATTATCAGGAGAATTAAAAGGACTTCAGATTGCATGTGAAGAAGCAGTTAAGTTAGGAGCTAAGAAAGCGGTACCATTGCCTGTATCAGCACCCTTTCATTCATCCTTGTTAGTTTCAGCAGGGGAAAAATTAAAGAATGAGCTATCTAAAGTAGATATAAAAGATACTCAAAAGAAATTTATCTCTAACGTAGATGCTAAACTTCTATCCAATAAAGATGAAATTAAACCTAAATTGGTTAATCAAGTAAGCAATTCAGTATTGTGGCAACAATCTGTTGAATATATGATAAATGAAGGTGTGGATACTTTTGTGGAAATAGGACCAGGCAAATCTCTTTCAGGATTTGTAAAACGAATTGGTAAGGCTATGGGGAAGGAAGTAAAGGCATTAAATGTAGGTGATGTTAATTCCTTTGAAGAAACTGTTGAATATTTAAAATCATTAAAAAACAATAAAATAAGTGAATAGCGAAAAATTGTTAATTGGTAAGGGGGGCAACAAAGATGAGTCTAAAGGATAAAGCAGCCCTAATAACTGGTGGATCAAGAGGTATAGGTAAAGAAATTGCCTTAGAATTAGCTAGAAATGGGGTTCACATAGGAATTAGCTATGTTAGCAACACAGAAAAGGCCAATGAAGTATTAGAAGAGATAAAATCTTACGGAGTTAATGCAATTGCTGTAAAAGCAAATGTATCAGTAGAAGAAGAAGTGTTTCAAATGATAAAAACCATAGAAGAAGAACTAGGTACCATAGATATATTAGTAAATAATGCAGGAATTACAAAAGATAATCTTCTTATTAGAATGAAAGAGCAAGACTGGGACGAGGTAATGGATGTTAATCTAAAGGGAGTTTTTCTTTGTACTAAGGCAGTATCTAGGATAATGATGAAAAAAAGATATGGTAAAATAATAAATATTACTTCTGTAGTAGGAATAACTGGAAATGTTGGGCAAGGAAATTATAGTGCTTCAAAGGCTGGAGTCATAGGATTTACTAAATCCATGGCAAGGGAATTGGCTAGTAGAGGTATTAGGGTTAATGGAATTGCACCAGGATTTATTGAAACAGATATGACAGATGTATTAAAAGACGAAATAAAGGAAGCCATGCTAAAAACAATACCATTAAATAGCTTTGGAAACCCAAAGGACATTGCAAATTTAGCAGTATTTTTAGCAAGTGAAAGTTCAGACTATATAACAGGGCAAATAATAAATGTAGACGGCGGAATGATTATGACCTAACACAACGAAGGATAGTGAGTTGATGTAGGTCAAAGGCAATGAGCACCAACCTTAATGTAGAACTTATCATTGGGAGTGCCATTAGGGTCAAATCTATACGAGCGTAGCGAGTAAATAGATTTGAGTTGCGAAACTGCAGGGTAGCTTTGAAATATAAATAGTGAATTAAATTAATAGGGAGGAATATAAAAATGATATTTGAAAAAGTTGTAAATATAATAGCAGAGCAATTAGGAGTAGATGATGTAGAGAGTATTACAATGGAAACCTCTATGATGAAGGACTTAGAAGCAGATTCATTAGATGCAGTAGAGATTATGATGGCATTAGAAGACGAGTTTGGAGTAACAATTCCAGATGAAGATGCAGAAAACTTTAAAAACATTGGTGACATAGTAAAATATGTCCAAGAAAAAACTGAATAAGACCTTGTATTGGAGGTAAAAAATGAAAAGAGTCGTAATAACGGGATTAGGTGCTATAACACCTATAGGAATAGGAAAGGAAAATTTCTGGAACTCTCTAATAGAAGGAAAGTCAGGAATAGGAGCTATAACTAGATTTGACACAACAGACTTTGATACCAAAATAGGTGCTGAGGTTAAAGATTTTGATTCGTCTAATTATATAGATAAGAAGGAAGCTAGAAGGATGGATAGATTTACCCAATATGCAGTAGCAGGTGCAAAGTTAGCATTAGAAGATGGAAAAGTAGAATTAGATAAATTAAACTTAGATAAAGTTGGTGTTATAATTGGTGTAGGTATTGGTGGTATGGAAACCATGGAAACTGAGTTTACAAAGCTAAGGGATAGAGGTCCCAGTAGAGTTAGCCCATTATTTATTCCAATGATGATATCTAATATGGCACCAGGACAAATATCTATGACCTTTGGTTTTAGAGGTCCAACAATGACAGTAACTACAGCTTGTGCCTCTAGTACTCACGCTATAGGAGAAGGTTTTAGAATGATTAGTACAGGGAATGTAGATATGATAGTAGCAGGTGGAGCTGATGCGTCTATAACACCTATTTCAGTAGCAGGTTTTTGTTCAATGAAAGCTCTTTCAACAAGAAATGATAATCCTACAAAGGCATCACGTCCTTTTGATAAGGAAAGAGATGGATTTGTAATGGGAGAAGGAGCAGGGATATTGATTTTAGAAGAGCTAAATCATGCGTTGGCTAGAGGAGCAAATATATATGGTGAAATTGTAGGATATGGTTCTACTTCTGATGCTTTCCATATAACTCAACCAGATCCAGAAGCAAAGGGTGCAACAAGAGCTATGGAATTGGCATTAGAAGAAGCAGCAGCTGATTACCATGATGTAGATTATATAAATGCCCATGGTACATCCACATATTTCAATGACAAACTAGAAACCCTAGCAATAAAAAATGTTTTTAAAGAATATGCAAAGGCTTTAAATATTAGCTCAACAAAATCAATGACAGGTCATTTACTAGGAGCTGCTGGTGGAATAGAGGCTATAGCCACAATAATGGCAATAAAGGAAGGGATAATCCCTCCAACTATAAACTATGAATATCTAGATGAGGAATGTGATTTAAATTATACACCAAATGAGGCAGTAAAAAGAGATATAAACTATGCTCTATCAAATTCATTAGGATTTGGTGGACATAATGCAACGGTATTATTTAAAAAGTATATAGATTAGGCTAAAAGGACTTTGAGAAATCAAAGTCCTTTTAGTTTGTTTTGTAGATTGAGTGTTTTAATAGTTCATATGTTAAGCTATAATATAAATAACATATATATTCCTATTTAGTAAATTGTAATCATATTATAAAGCTTGAATATAATCAAGTTACTATCTGTAATAAAATCTCAATACAAATTGAAGGTGGTTATTTTGAAAGAGAGAATTGTAGTTTGGATAAATGAAAGAAGTAATGATATTTTTAATATTTTCTTTGCACTTTGGTTTTTGCTGTCATCATACTCTTTATTTCCTATTCCACAATCATTGATTCTAGCTAAAAATCTAGACGTTTTTTCATATACTGTTATTTATTATATAGGAATATTATTGTTTTTTAGGATAATTATTTTATCTAAAAAACTTTCTATAAAATCACTATTATTTGTTTTTATCATTTTAAATATTATATTAGCAGTACTTTTTAACAAAGTTAAAATAATAAATTTTAAAGATTTTGGAGATTCCATTCTTCGATTTGTTGCGTCATTAGCAAGTCTAGCTTTTATAAGGCATGCTAGACAAGTAAAAGATGTTCTAAAAATGCAAAAAAATAAACAAGAGATGAATCAAATAACTATTTATCCTACGGATATCCAAAAAAAAGTAACTAAAGGTATTTACAGATATACTACTTCTGATGAAGATTTTTGGATAAAAGCACAGAATGACACTGCTGATTTAGAATATATTTGTTCATTTTGCATTTTGTTTTTTGTGTTTTTAATACCAGATAGATATTTAACTTTTTCAACTACTTTTATAATTATTATTAGTGCTTTTCGCCTGATGAAACATAAATGGGTTTTAGTAGATAAAGACGGTAGAATAGTATAGGTAATAAAAATTATATACAAAAATTACTTCCGATAGGATAAATATATTGAAATT
This sequence comes from Tissierella praeacuta DSM 18095, assembly GCF_900128955.1. GTDB lineage: Bacteria > Bacillota > Clostridia > Tissierellales > Tissierellaceae > Tissierella > Tissierella praeacuta. The sequence goes on along the minus strand of NZ_FQTY01000006.1, from coordinate 89,226 downwards.
ATAAAAGGCTATTCTATTCATATTTCTGAAAGGGGTTAGATTTAACTATGAAAAAAATAAATTATTATATCATAGGAATAATTTTACTTGTATTAGTAACGTCATGTAGTTCTACTAATATATCTAAGGAAGATATTAGTAAAGTAAAAAATATTAGTTATGATGATGTTGTAAAAAATCTTTCAAATATAATCAATGATTTTTTATATAATTATGATTATTATACTGTTTCTAATCTAGAGTTTGTAGAGGATAAATTAGCAATAGATAATACTAATGAAGTAAAAAAATTTAATAATATAAAAATACTACTGGATATAGAGGTGGATTTAGATAAGTTTTCTACGGATTTGAAAAAAGACATGACTATAGCAGAAAAAGATAAGGCTTTTAAAGAACTGACGAAAAATACCAATAAGGATTTATTGGATATATTACATAAGGAAAGTACCATTGAATATTCAAAAGTTGGAAGATTAGAAATATCATATGCAGATAGGAAAAATAAATTAAAATATAGTTCAAATATAAATAATTCAAGAGATTCTCAAACAATGATAACTTTAAGAAATGAAAAATCTGAAGGAGAAAAATTAATATTAGAAGAGATATTTAAGTATATAAAAGAGTACAAGAAAAACTATGAATTAAAAAGATTTGGTACTGATAACAATATATTGATTATAGAATTTCATATATATACAGTTGATGGTATACATAATCAAGAGATCGAAAAAATAAGTAAGGGATTATTCCATATGATTATGGAAAATGAAAATACCAATAAATATATAAATGATGAAGAAGTTAAATCTATGAAAATTATATTTAATAAGGAAACAAATGATATGGAGCCAATTATTTTTGAAAAGGATATTTTGACATAATTCATTGGCAATTGTTTCATTTATACTTTGTATTATTTCCATACTTAAATAAATTACAAATAAAGGCTTTGGAGAAATGTCCAAAGCCTTTATTTGTATAAAAAAACTTGTCTATCACAGATACTATGGTATACTAAAATAATATAATATATGGAGTGATATTATGGTATTTAATATTCCAGAATACGTAGAGATAATCATAAATAAACTTGAAGAAAAAGGTTTCAATGCATATATAGTAGGTGGGTCAGTTAGAGATATATTATTAGATAGAGAGCCATCCGATTTTGATATAACTACAGATGCTTTGCCAGAGGAAATAGAAGAAATATTTAGTGAATATATAACCTTGGAAGTAGGGAAAAAATTTGGTACTGTAGTTGTAGTTCAAGATGAAGGGATTGTAGAAGTAACAACCTTTAGAGCTGATGGGGAATATATAGATGGAAGAAGACCTGAAAAAGTATATTTTTCAAAAAATGTTTTTGAGGATTTATCCCGTAGAGATTTTACAATAAATGCTATGGCATATAATAAAAAGACTGGATTAATAGATTATTTTCATGGAGTAGAAGATTTGGAGAAAAGAAGAATTAAGGCTGTGGGTAATCCATACAATAGACTCAAGGAAGATTATTTGAGGATAATGAGAGCAGTAAGGTTTGCAACACAACTAGAGTTTTTTATTGATGAGGAAACTCTCCATGCTTGTAGATTATATAGTAAACATATATCTGAAATTAGCATAGAAAGAATCAGAGAAGAAATTTTTAAAATAATATTATCACAAAAACCTTCCTATGGAATTAAATTAATGAAAGATATAAAAATACTAGATATTATTTTGCCTGAGATGATAAATACAATAGGATTTAACCAACATAATCCTCATCATAATAAGGATGTATTTCAACATATAATGTGTGTATTAGATGAAACCACACCTATTTTACACCTAAGGCTGGCAGCTTTATTCCATGATATAGGAAAACCCTGTACTTTAACTATAGATGAAGAGGGAATTGGACATTTTTATGGGCATGATAAATTAGGTGCTAAAATGGCAAAGGAAATATTACAAAGATGGAAAACACCTAAGGATATAATTGTAAAAGTTGAAATGCTAGTACATAAACATATGACGCAACATGATAATTTAAAAGAAAAAGGACTAAAAAGACTATTATCTACTTTTGGTGAAGAAGAAATATTTACTTTGTTAGAGTTACAGAAAGCTGATAGGGTCTGCTCAAATAAAGAAGCTAATATAAAGGATTTATTAGAAAGAGAAGAAAAGATAAAAGATATTATAAAAAACAAAGAGGTTTACAACAAAAATCAATTAGCAATTAATGGTCGTGATGTGATAGAATTAGGATATAAAGAAGGAAAAATAATTGGTGAAATTTTAGATTATTTATTGGAAAAGGTATTGGAAAAACCTGAACTAGATGAAAAGGAAAAATTGATTAATATTATAAAGGAAAGATTTTAAATAATTATTTTAGAGTAGTAACATGGCATTAATTAAAAAATCTAAAGGCTTATGAAATTATATCATAATAGTTAAATATAAGTGATGAGTTAAAAAATTATATTTTATACTTTTAATTGATAATATTAATTGTCAATTATATAAAAGGAGTGTTTACTAAAGTGGGAAAATTATTTGGTACAGATGGTATTAGAGGAATTGCAAATAAGGAGCTAACTCCAGAGTTGGCCTTTCAAATAGGTAGAGCAGGAGCATATATATTATCAAAAGGCAACTATGGGAAAATAATAGTTGGAAAAGATACAAGAGCATCTGGAGATATGCTAGAGGCTGCCATAACAGCAGGGATTTGTTCTATGGGATTAAATGTAATATCTGTAGGCATCATTCCAACTCCAGCAGTTGCATATTTAACTCGAAAGTATGAGGCAATAGCAGGTGTAGTAATATCTGCATCCCATAATCCTGGAGAATATAATGGAATAAAGTTTTTTAATAATCAAGGATTTAAATTGCCGGATGAGATTGAGGAAAAAATAGAAGATATTATATTAAACAAGAAAGAATTAGATATTAGACCTATAGGAGAAAAGATTGGAAAAGTAATATTAGACAAGAATGGCAGTGAAGATTATATAAACTATTTAACTTCTACTGCTAATATAGATTTAACTGGAATGAAGATTGCGATGGACTGTGGTCATGGAGCTTTATATAAAATTGCTCCAGAAACTATAAAAAGGCTTGGGGGAGAGGTAATAGTTATAAATACAGAACCCACAGGAATGAATATAAATGCTGACTGTGGATCTACTAATCCAAAAATGATTCAAGAATTGGTATTGAAGGAAAAGGCAGATATTGGGATATCTTTTGATGGAGATGGAGATAGGATAATAGCTGTTGATGAGTTAGGGAATATAATAGATGGGGATCATATTTTAGCTATTTGTGGACTATATCTCCATAAACAAAAAAAGTTAAAGAATAATACTGTAGTAGGTACAATTATGACAAATATGGGCTTAGATGTATTTTTAAGGAAAGAAGGAATAAATATAGTGAAAACTACAGTTGGTGATAGATATATATTGGAGGAAATGGTAAAATCAGATTATGTTTTAGGAGGAGAGCAATCAGGTCATATAATTTTCTTGGATTATAATACTACAGGAGATGGTTTGGCCACTGGACTACATTTATTGGAAGTAATGAGAGCATCTGAAAAGCCAATGTCAGAATTAAATAATTTAATGACGAATTTTCCTCAAGTTTTAGTTAATGCAAAGGTAAAAAATGAATTAAAATATAAATATATGGAAAACCAAGAAATAATGGAAGAAATAAAAAGAGTTGAGGAAATTTTTCATGGACAGGGTAGAGTTGTTATAAGACCTTCTGGTACAGAACCTCTAGTTAGGGTAATGATTGAAGCAAAGGAAGATATTGGATTATTTAAAATTGCATCTAACTTAGCAAAATTTATTGAAGAGAGAATAGGAATTAATTCTTAAATCAAAATATATTATGGGGTGATAAGATGAATTATAAAATCGTAGCAGATAGTAGCTGTGATTTAAATGAAGAATTGAAACAAAGACTTAATATTAGCCTTGTTCCATTTAAAATAGATATAGATAATAAAAAATTTATAGATAATGAAGAAATAAATATGGTAGAATTAATAGATGCAATGAAAAGCAGTCCAAATCCAATTAGAACTTCATGTCCTTCACCTGGAGATTTTGTTATGGAATATAAAAATGCGGATAATATTTTTGCTATTACAATATCAGGTAAATTAAGTGGAACATATAATTCAGCAGTATTAGCAAAGGATATGGCAAAAGAAGAAGAGCCTGATAAATTTATTCATGTTTTTGATTCTAAGTCTGCTAGTGTAGGAGAAACCTTAATAGCTATGAAAATACAAGAGTTAATAGAGAAAAAATTAAACAACTTTGAAATAGTTGAAAAGGTAGAAAAATATATTAATGGAATGAAGACGTATTTTGTTTTAGAAAATCTTGATAATCTAATAAAAAATGGCAGGATTTCAAAAACTAAGGGTTTAATTGCAAATGTTTTAAATCTAAAACCTATTATGGGAGAAGATGGAGAGGGAAATATAAAGCTTGTTGAAAATGTAAGGGGGACTAAAAAGGCATTTAAAAGACTAGTTGAAATAATTGGAGAAACTGGTGAAAAATTTGAGGAAAAAATATTAGCAATTTCTCATGTTAATGCATTTGAAAAAGCAGAAGAGCTAAAAAAAGAAATTCAAAAAAGGTATAATTTTAAAGATATTATTTTAGTTAAGACAGCAGGGCTAAGTTCTGCTTATGCCAATGATGGGGGAATTATTTTAGTATTTTAAATGTAATGGGAATTTTTAAATATAAAAATATATTGACAAGTACAAATATCATGTTATAATTATAAGGTAAACAAAATTTTTATTTATGCGGGAGTGGCGGAACTGGCAGACGCGCTAGACTTAGGATCTAGTGTCATTGACGTGGGGGTTCAAGTCCTCTTTCCCGCACCATGTTTAAACCAGTGGATTTGTACCATTGGTTTTTTTACTATGTTTTTTAATATATTGTATTGGATATTACTATTTGTTATGTTATAATTTTATGATATAATAGGTTAGTTTAAAGTGGATAAATATATCGTTAAGGAGGAAGTTGTAGATGAAGGCAGTGTTAGGAAAGAAAGAAAATAATAAAGTGGATTTTACCATTGAAATATCTGAAGTTGATTTTGAAAAGGAATTGCAAAAAGCATATTTAAAAAATAGGGCTAGATTTAATATTCCAGGATTTAGAAAGGGAAAAGTTCCAAGAAAGATTATTGAGATGAACTATGGAGAAGGTATCTTCTATGAAGAAGCTATAAATGCCATTTTACCACATGCTTATAGTGATGCAGTTGAAGAGTTGGGACTTGAACCAGTTGATCAGCCAATTGTGGATATTGAAGAAATTGAAAAAGGAAAACCTATTTTAATTAAAATTGAAGTAATAGTAAAACCAGAGGTAGTTCTTGGTGAATACAAAGGTATAGAAATTGAAAAAGTAGAGTATAATGTTACAGACGAGCATGTAGAAGATGAATTAAAGTCAGTTCAAGAAATGAACGGAAGAATAATTGATGCTGGAGATAGGGCGGTAAAAACTGGAGATGTTTTGACAATTGATTATGCTGGATATGTTGATGGGGCACAATTTGATGGAGGAACAGCTGAAGGACAAACTTTAGAAATAGGCTCTGGTAGATTTATTCCAGGTTTTGAAGAACAATTAGTGGGTAAAAATAAAGGAGAAGAGGTAGATGTAGTTGTAACATTCCCAGAAGAATATCATGCAGAAGAATTAAAAGGGAAAGAAGCTACTTTTAAAGTAAAAATTCATGAAATAAAAGAAAAAGAGTTGCCAGTAATAGATGATGAATTTGCAAAAGATGTATCTGAATTTGATACTATTGAAGAATATAAAACAAGTATTAGAGAAAAACTAGAAGAAGAATTTAAAAACAAAGAAAAAGCAGAAAATGAAAATAACTTAATTGAAAAAGTAATAGAAAACTGTCAAGTTGACATACCAGAGGCTATGGTAGATTCTCAATTGGAAAATGAATTAGGAGAATTTGACTATAGGATGAGAATGCAAGGTCTTAACTTAGAGCAATACTTACAAATAACTAACTCAACAGAAGAATCTCTAAAGGAACAATTAAAACCTATGGCAGAAAAGAGAGTTAGAGGAGATTTAGTTCTAGAAGCTATTGGTAAGGCTGAAAATATTGAAGTAACAGAAGAAGATATAGATAAAGAATTAGATAAAATGGCAGATTCATATAAGCAAGAAGATAAAGAAAAATTTATAAAAGACATGAAAAAAGGTGATTTAGCCTTTTTAGAAACAGCTATTATAAATCAAAAAGTTATTGATTTATTAGTAGCTAATGCTAAATTCAAATAATTAATGGAGGGATGTAAAATGACTTTAGTTCCTATGGTTATAGAGCAAACCAACAGGGGAGAAAGGTCCTATGATATTTACTCTAGATTATTAAAAGAAAGAATAATATTTTTAGGCAGTGAAGTTAATGATATGACTGCGAATTTAATAGTGGCTCAGTTATTATTTCTTGAAGCAGAAGATCCAGACAAAGATATTCAACTTTATATAAATAGCCCTGGTGGTTCAGTAAGTGCAGGATTTGCTATATTTGATACTATGCAATATATTAAACCAGATGTTTCAACTATATGTATGGGTATGGCTGCTAGTATGGGTGCATTTTTATTAGCAGCAGGTGCAAAAGGTAAGAGATTTGCATTACCTAATGCTGATATTATGATACATCAACCTTTAGGTGGTGCTAAAGGTCAGGCAGAAGATATTAGAATTCAAGCTGAAAAAATAATTGAAATAAGGGAAAGAATAAATAAGATACTAGCCGATAGAACTGGTCAACCATTAGAAAAGGTGTCTAAGGATACAGATAGAGATTATTATATGACAGCTGAAGAAGCTAAGGAATATGGTATAATAGATGAAGTAATATTAAGAAAATAAATTAAGTGAGGTGTCATCGTGGCTAAATATGATGAAAGACAGCTCCGTTGCTCTTTCTGTGGAAAGCCACAGGAACAGGTTAGGAGGCTTATTGCAGGGCCAAATGTTTATATATGTAATGAATGTATAGAGTTATGTCAGGAAATTGTTGAAGAAGAATTTGTTGATAATTTTGATTATGATATGCAAGAGTTACCAAAGCCTGCTATTATAAAGGAAACTCTAGATGATTACGTTATAAAACAAGAGAGGGCTAAAAGGGCTTTAGCTGTAGCAGTTTATAATCATTACAAAAGAATAAATAAAAAACCAACAAAACATAATGATGTAGAGCTTCAAAAGAGTAATATTATTATGCTAGGACCTACAGGTTCTGGTAAAACTTTGCTTGCTCAAACCTTAGCGAAGATACTGAATGTACCTTTTGCTATAGCAGATGCCACTTCTTTGACAGAAGCTGGATATGTTGGTGAAGATGTTGAAAACATAATATTAAAGCTTATTCAAGCAGCGGATTACGATATTGAGAGAGCTGAAAAAGGGATAATATATATAGATGAAATAGATAAAGTAGCTAGAAAAACTGAAAATCCATCTATTACAAGAGATGTTAGTGGTGAAGGGGTACAACAGGCATTACTTAAGATTTTAGAAGGAACTGTTGCCAATGTTCCACCTCAAGGAGGAAGAAAACATCCACATCAAGAGTTTATCCAAGTGGATACAACTAATATATTGTTTATAGTTGGTGGTGCCTTTGATGGATTAGATAAAATAATTCAAAATCGTGTAGGCAAAAAAGCTATGGGATTTGGAGCAGAGGTATCATCTCGGAAGGATGCTAAAATAGGTGAGCTTTTAAAACATTTACAACCGGAGGATCTTCTTAAGTTTGGACTAATTCCAGAATTTGTTGGAAGATTGCCAGTTATAGTAACCTTAGAAGAATTAGATGAAGAAACATTGGTTAAAATTCTTACAGAACCCAAAAATGCTCTTGTAAAACAATATAAAGAGTTGTTTGCAATAGATGGAGTAGAACTTGAATTTGAAGAAGAAGCACTCATTGCTATAGCTAAGAAAGCAATTGAAAGAAAGACTGGAGCAAGAGGGCTTAGAAGCATAATAGAAGAAAATATGTTAGATATTATGTATGAGATACCTTCAAGGGATGATATAGAGAAATGTGTTATAACTAAGGAAACAATAGAAAACAAGGTAGAGCCTACTTTGGTACTATCAGATAGAAAAAAGAAAAGTAGGTCTAAGAAAACAAGCAACAACGAATCTGCATCTTAAAGGCTCACATTTGTGAGCTTTTATTTGTATTTAGGGATAAAATTGTGCATATATCGGGAGGATAAAAAAGAATGAACCAGTATAAAATACAAAATAAAACCCTACCACTCATACCTTTAAGAGGAATATCAATATTTCCTCACATGGTTGTTCATTTTGATGTTGGGAGGGAAAAATCTATAAATGCTTTAGAAAATGCTATGTTAGATGATTCGTCTATCTTTTTATGTACTCAAAAGGATACGAAAATGAATGAACCAGCTGTAGATGATTTTTACCATGTAGGAACAGTTGTAAAGGTTAAACAAATGTTAAAATTACCAGGTGGAAGTATTAGAGTTTTAGTTGAAGGTATAAATAGGGGTAGAGTAATTAATGTGGTTCAAGAAGAGCCATTTTTCATAGCAGAAGTTGAAGAATTATCATATGATGAGGAAGATATAGAAAAGGATATAGATTTAGAAGCAGCTATGAGACTTGTAATAAATGATTTTGAAGAATATCTTTCTTTTAATGATAGAATTTCTTCTGATATTTTAATTACTATAATGGATATTGATGATCCAGGAAGATTGGCAGATGTTATAGCATCATATATATATTTAAAGATAGAAGATAATCAAAAGATATTAGAAACAATTGATTTCTATGAAAGATTAGAATTGCTTCACATAATATTACAAGAAGAAATAGAAGTACTGAAAATTGAGGATAAAATAAACCAAAGAGTAAAGAAACAAATAAATAAGGTTCAAAAAGAATATTATCTCAAGGAACAAATAAAGGCTATACAAAAGGAATTAGGGCAAGATGATGATATTATGGCAGAAGCAGAAGAGTATGAGGAAAAGATAGAAAAAATAAAGATGCCTAAGGAAGTAAAAGAAAAGGCACTGAAGGAGGTTGAAAGACTTCTAAAGTTATCACCTCATTCACCTGAAACTGGAGTTGTTAGAACTTATTTAGACTGGCTTATAGATTTACCTTGGGATAAAGAGACAAAAGATAAGATAGATATTAAAAAATCAAGAGATATATTAAATCAAGACCATTATGGACTTACAGATGTAAAGGAAAGGATATTAGAGTTTATAGCCATAAGAAAACTAACTAATAGTATGAAAGGACCTATAATTTGTTTAGTGGGACCTCCTGGAGTTGGTAAGACATCAATTGCTAAATCAATAGCTAAATCTCTCAATAGAAAATTTGTTAGAATGTCTTTAGGTGGAGTAAGAGATGAAGCTGAGATAAGAGGTCATAGGAGAACTTATATTGGTTCTATGCCAGGAGGCATAATTAATTCTATGAAGAAAGCTGGGACTAAAAATCCAGTGTTTCTATTTGATGAAGTTGATAAACTAAGTAGTGATTATAGGGGGGATCCTTCTAGTGCATTGTTAGAAGTATTAGATCCAGAACAAAATACTACATTTACTGATCATTATTTAGATGTACCCTTTGATTTATCTAAGGTGCTATTTATAACTACGGCAAATACCACTGCTACAATACCAGCACCGCTTTTAGATAGGATGGAAGTCATTAGAATATCTGGTTATACAGAGGAAGAAAAGCTAGAAATAGCTATAAACCATTTATTGCCAAAGCAATTAAAAGAACATGGATTAAGTAGTGATAATCTAATTATATCCCAAGCAGCCATAAGAGGTATAATCAATAATTATACTAGGGAGGCAGGAGTAAGAAATCTAGAAAGAAATATAGCTAATGTTTGTAGAAAATCAGCTAAGAAGATAGTAGAAAAGAGTTTGAAATCAGTAAGAATAAATAGTGGTAATTTATCAAATTATTTAGGAATTGAAAAGTATAGGTTTGATACATTAGGTGAAGAAAATCAAATTGGTGTAGCTAATGGATTGGCTTGGACATCTGTTGGAGGAGAAACCCTTTCAGTAGAAGTTAATACAATGAAAGGAACTGGCAAAATTCAATTAACTGGAAAGTTAGGAGAAGTCATGAAGGAATCTGCTATGGCAGGTATCAGCTATATTAGAGCTAATTCTAATATATTAGGTATAGAATCAGATTTTTATAAAGAAATGGATATTCATATTCATGTACCAGAAGGAGCTATACCAAAGGACGGACCATCGGCAGGTATTACCATGGCTACAGCTGTTATTTCTGCACTTTCAAATACTCCAATTAGTAGAGAAGTGGCTATGACAGGAGAGATAACATTGAGAGGAAGAGTTTTACCAGTAGGGGGAATTAAAGAAAAAGTATTAGCAGCAAATAGGATGGGAATTAAGAAAGTATTATTACCTATTGAGAATGAAAAGGATTTAGAAGAAATTCCAGATAAGATAAGAAAGAAGATGACTTTTGTTCTAGTAAAATCTATGAAAGAAGTATTGGAACATGCATTGTTAAAGAGGAATGATAATGATGAAGATAATTAAATCTGATTTACATGCAATTGCAGTAGGACCAAAACAATATCCACAAGATGAACTTTCAGAAATAGCCTTTGCTGGGAGATCTAATGTTGGAAAATCATCTTTTATAAACTCTATGATTAATAGAGCAAACTTGGCTAGAACTTCAGGAAAACCTGGGAAGACAAGAACAATCAATTTTTATATTATAAATGATAGCTTTAGGTTTGTAGACCTTCCAGGCTATGGATATGCTATAGCTTCTAAATCAGAGAAGGAAAAATGGGGAAAGATAATTGAAAAATATCTTACTGATAGAAAAAACTTAAAAGAAGTCATATTAATAGTAGATATAAGACATGAGCCTACAGAACAGGATTTAATGATGTATCAGTGGATTAAATCCTTTGGATATACTGGTATAGTTATAGCTACTAAGGCAGACAAGATATCAAAGGGAAATTGGCAGAAACACATAAAGGTAATAAAGGATAAACTGGAAATAAAAGATACAAATCTTATTATACCTTATTCATCAGAAAAAAAGATAAATAAGGATAAGGTTTGGCAAAAATTTGAAGAGATTTTAATGTAGATAAGAATTTATATTGTTTCCATAAAAAATTCATCCATTGTGTGTTTATATATAAAATAAAAACCAGTGGCATTATGCTACTGGTTTTTATGTAGAGAACAATTGATTTATCGTTCCAATTATTCTTTTGAAAATTGATCCTTGTCAGCACCACAAACAGGACAAACCCAATCAGCAGGAACATCTTCCCAAGCTGTTCCTGGAGCTACTCCATTATCTGGATCTCCTTCAGCTGGATCATATACATAACCACATGGATCGCATACATATCTATCCATTTACATTCTCCTTTCATTTTGTAATCATATAGATAATACCCAAAAAAACATATAATAAACCATAAAAAAGTTTTGATTAAAATTTTATTTTTACTTATGATACAAATAGGTTATATTGGGAAAAAAATGGGTAAAATAAAAACTAAGAGATATAATAATATAATTAGATGGAAGTGATGACATTGGATTTTAAATACAGCGGAATAGTATGTTCTGATTTGGATATGATAAAAAATTTTGTTGAGGATGTTTTAAAAAAACTGAATAATATAATAGAGAACAATGATATAATGTTTGATATAAGATTAATACTCAATGAATTAGTTATCAATGGTGTTTTACATGGTAATGATTGTATTACATCTAAATGTGTTAAACTATCATTAGAAGTAAAGGAAAATACTTTAACGATTCAGGTAGAAGATGAGGGAACTGGTATAGATTATAATTTAGAATCCTATGATCCTAGCGATTTAAAATGCTGTGGCAGGGGGTTAGTTATTGTCAATGGTCTTTCTGATGAATTCTATATCCAGAAAAACAAAGTTACTGCAATAAAACATATAAATTAGGAGGTGGAGTTATGAAAAAAATATCCATAATGCTACTAGCTGCTGTAGTATTAATTGGTGGATTATTACCTAGTACATCATATGCAAAAAATGACTATGATAAAAAATTACAAGAGGCAATAATTAAAGTAAAAAAGCTCCTCAATATATCTGATAAATATGATACATTTACATCCAATGTAAGTTCATATGAAGGAAATACCAATTTTTATTTAAACTGGACAGATTCTACTGGAAAGTTAAATAATATTGATGTCAATGCTGATATAGAGGGAAATATTATTTCTTATAATAGCTATTCACCAATATATAAAGAACCTAAATCAAAATTACCTAATTATACGAAAGAAGAAGCACAAAAATTTGCTATGGAATTTATAAATAAAATAGATTCAAATATTTTAAATTCAATTAAATTGCTTCCAGAAAAATATCCAGAAAATACTATGGATACAGAATACCGTTTTAATTTCAGTCGTTATGTAAATGATATACAATTTCCTCAAAATTCAGTGAGTATAACTGTAAATAAATATTCTGGAGATATTGAGAGTTATTATGTTGAGTGGGATAGAAAATTAGTTTTTCCTTCACCAAAAAACGTAGTAAGTTTAGACAAAGGAAAAGAAGCATATAGGAAAGAAATTGGAATTAAACCAATGTATAAGACGAGGGTTCGTTATGGTATTAGAGCTGAAGAAAAGAATAATTATTATTTGGCTTATTCCATATTAGAACAAAATAAAGGGATAGATGCTTATACAGGTAAAAAGATAGATCTAAATCATTATGGTCCATATTATGGAATGCGTGAAGAATTAAAAGAGAATAGTTCAGTGGAAATGGGCATTACCCCCGTAGAGCAAGAGGCTATTGACAAATTATCAGGATTATTAGACGAGAAATCAGCAGAAAAAAAGGCAAGAGAGTTACTAAATATAGATATTGATTATAAATTAGAGAATAAGAATCTTTATGGTGATTTTAAAAATCCAGAAGAATATATATGGAGTATGTATTTTTATAAAGAAATATCTAAGGAGCAACCTTTGTATATACAAATAGGATTAGATGCTAAAACGGGAGAAATATTGAATTTTAATACTACTGTATATCATGAAGCAAATGCTAAGTCACAAATATCTAAGGACAAAGCTTTGAATATAGCAAAAGAATATATTAAAAAAATGGAGCCTTCTAAATTTAATGAAATAGAGTTAATAGAAGAACAGTATATAGAAGATAATCAACTAAGTTATAATTTTCAATTTATTAGGAAAGATGGAGAGATATATGTTGAAAATGATAGTATTCGTGTAGGCGTAGATGGAGTTACTGGAAAGGTAATTTCTTATAATTTAGATTGGTTTAGAGGTAAGCTTCCTTCAAAGGATAATCTTATTTCAACAGACAAGGCTTATGATATATTGTGGAATGAAATTGGATTAGAATTAATTTATGTTAAGACTTATGATTATACTAAATCAGAAAATAAAAATTCTGAAATAAAATTAGCATATACATTAAAGAAAGATAAACCTGTTATAATTTCTGGTATAACAGGAGAGATATTAGATTATTCAGGGAAAGCATATAAAGATATAAAGCCAATATCCTACAAAGACATAAATAACTCATATGCTAAAGATAAAATAATAACCCTAGCTGAATATGGAATTGGTTTCAAAGGAGAAGAATTTAAACCTAAGGATAAAATAAAACAAAAAGATTTTGTATATTTACTTTGGAAATCAATGAACCAGTATGTAAAAGATGACCCAACAGAAGAAGATATATATAAAGAGTTCATATCATCTGGTTATATGAAAGAAGAAGAAAAAAATCCGAATAAAATTGTTACGAAGGAAGAGGCTGTTAAATATATTCTTAGGGTAATGAATATGGATAAAGTAGCTGAAATAGAGGGAATATACAAAGAGATGTTTAAAGATGACAGAGATGTATCAAAAGACTTAAAAGGATATATAAATATTGCCTATGGACTAAAGATAATTACAGGAGATGGAAAGGGAAATATAAAACCAAGATATGAGTTAAATAGGGAAGATGCAGCTAATATGATTTATAAGTATATTTTTAATCAGTAACAAATAAGCAACAAAAATCAGGTCTTAAAGGAATAGACCTGATTTTTTATATAAAGCTTAATATTATATTTTGATTTATGATTAAAGTATGGTAAAATGAATTTTGTTAAAGATATATAATGATTTTAAATATGAAAGGATATGTTTTATGAATAGTACAAGAAATGATATAAGAAATATTGCAATAATAGCCCATGTAGACCATGGAAAAACAACATTAGTTGATAGTCTATTAAAGCAATCAGGAGTTTTTAGAGCTAATCAAGTAGTTGAAGATAGAGTAATGGACTCCAATGATATAGAGAAAGAAAGGGGTATAACCATATTAGCTAAGAATACAGCTATATATTATAAAGATTTTAAAATCAATATTATAGATACCCCAGGCCATGCAGACTTTGGTGGAGAGGTAGAGCGTGTGCTTAAAATGGTAAATGGTGTAATATTAGTAGTAGATGCTTTTGAGGGGCCAATGCCACAGACTAAATTTGTTCTAAAAAAGGCATTTGAATTAGATTTACCAGTTATAGTCTGTATCAATAAAATTGATAGGCCAGAAGCAAGACCAAATGAAGTAATTGATGAAGTATTAGATTTATTTATTGAATTAGGAGCTAATGAAAAGAACTTAGATTGTCCTTTTGTTTTTGCTTCTGCAAAGAAAGGAACAGCTGCTTTAGACTTTAATGATGAAGTAGAGGGTATGGATATATTATTTAAAACTATAATAGATAATATACCAGCTCCAGAGGGAGATATGGAAGCACCTCTTCAAATGCTTATATCTACTATAGATTATAACGAATATGTTGGTAGAATAGGTATTGGTAAGATAGAAAGGGGAAAGATATCTGCTAATCAGGAGGTAATTATAGTAAATAAGGAAGAACCTGAAAAGCAGAACAAAGTTAAAATTGCTAAAGTTTATGAATTTGAGGGATTAAATAGAACAGAAGTAGAAATGGCTACAGTAGGTAGTATTATTGCAGTAACAGGCATAGAAGATATTCATATAGGTGATACCATATGTGATATTAATCATATTGAACCACTACCATTTGTAAAGATTTCTGAGCCAACTATTGCCATGACATTTTCTGTAAACAATAGTCCTTTTGCAGGAAGAGAAGGAAAATTTGTAACTTCAAGACAAATAAGAAACCGATTATTTAAGGAATTACAGACAGATGTAAGTCTTAGGGTGGAAGAAACAGAATCAACAGATGCATTTAAAGTATCAGGTAGGGGAGAATTGCATCTATCGGTTTTAATTGAAAATATGAGAAGAGAAGGATATGAATTTCAAGTATCTAAGCCAGAAGTTCTATTTAAAGAAGAGAATGGTAAAAAAATGGAGCCAATGGAAAGAGTTACTATAGATGTGTCTAATGAATTTGTTGGAGCAGTTATAGAAAAACTAGGTCAAAGAAAAGGAGAACTGGTTAGTATGACTGAATCCAATGGAGGATATGCAAGATTAGAGTTTCTTATACCAGCTAGGGGACTTATAGGATATAGACAAGAGTTTATGACAGATACTAAAGGTAATGGAATACTCAACTCTATATTTGATAGTTATGCCATATATAAAGGTGAAATTCCTAAGAGAAAACTAGGTTCTCTAATTTCTTTTGAAACAGGAGAATCTACTGCCTATGGACTCCATTCTGCTCAAGAAAGAGGTATATTATTCATTGGACCTGGAATACCTGTATATACAGGTATGATAGTAGGTTCTAATCCAAAGGGATTAGATATAGATGTAAATGTATGTAGAAAGAAGCAGCAATCTAATGTTAGAGCTTCAGGATCTGATGAAGCCTTAAGACTTTCTCCACCTAAGAATATGTCATTAGAGGAAGCTTTAGAGTTTATTGAAGACGATGAGTTAATAGAGGTAACACCACTTAGTTTTAGAATAAGAAAGAAAATATTAGATGGAACTAAGAGGTATAAGGCAAAGAAAAATAATTAAGAATTTAGGGGGAAATTATGGAGCTCCTATTGACATCCTATATATGGATATTTAGAAATATATTATGGTTGAATATTTTATTTGCTATATTACTTGTATTTTTTGAAAGAAGAAATCCTACGTCTACATGGTTATGGCTTATGGTTTTGACTTTTTTACCTGGTATAGGTTTTATTCTTTATTTATTTATTGGTCAAGATTTAAGCAAGAAAAAGCTGTTTAAAACGAAAGAACAGGAGGACTATTGTTTTCGAGATTTAGTAACAGTTCAAGAAAAACAAATAGATAAAGATGAATATAGATATAAGGATCCTAATTATATTAAGTATGAGGATTTAATAAAGATGCATTTAATTAGTTCAGAATCATTTTTTACTCAAGATAATAATGTTGAAATATTTTTTGACGGAGAAGATAAGTTTAGAGCATTATTAGAAAGTATAAATAATGCAGAACACTATATTCATCTTCAATATTATATTTTTAAATCTGATGGACTTGGGAAAAAAATAATAGATGCATTATGTAGGAAAGCTCAAGAAGGTGTTGAAGTAAAACTTTTAGTTGATGGTATGGGAGGAAGAAAGTTTTCAAAAAAATATATTAGAAAACTTAAAGCATCAGGTGCAGAAATTGGAATATTTTTTCCACCATTTGTCCCATTTATAAGTTTAAGGATTAACTATAGAAATCATAGGAAGATATGTATAATAGATGGGGAAGAAGCTTTCATAGGAGGATTTAACATTGGAGATGAATATATTGGATTGTCAAAGAAATTTGGATATTGGCGGGATACACATATTAGTATAAAAGGTTCCGCCATTAGCTCCCTTCAATGGAGGTTTTTTTTAGATTGGAGATTTGCTACAGGTAAAGAAATAACTAGATGCCAAACTTATATTGGAGAAGAGGCACTAGGCAATACGGGAATACAAATAGTATCTTCAGGACCAGATTCAAAATGGCCTAGTATAAAAGATGGATACTTAAAGATGATTACTAATGCGAAAGAAAAGGTCTATATAGAAACACCATACTTTATACCTGATGATAGTATTTTTGAAGCATTAAAACTTGCTGGATTATCTGGATTAGACGTTAGAGTCATGATACCATGTAAACCAGATCATCCATTTGTTTACTGGGCTAGTATGAGTTATATTGGTGAACTTTTACAAGCAGGGGTAAAATTTTATACCTACGAAAATGGTTTTCTCCATTCAAAAGTAGTATTGATGGATGATTTTGTTTCTTCTGTTGGTACTGCAAATTTAGACATTAGAAGCTTTAAATTAAATTTTGAAGTGAATGCATTTTTATATGATGAGTCTATAAATTTAAAACTAACAGATAGATTTTTAGATGATTTGCAATATTGCAAGGAAATAACTATAGAAGAATATAATAACAGAAGTAATATAGTAAAGATAAAAGAGTCTTTTTCTAGACTGTTATCTCCTATTCTTTAATAAAATAATCACCTCTGGAGATAATAATCCAGAGGTGATTATTTTGAAAAATATTAGATGGTATATATTGATTATAATAATTATATTTGTATTAAGTGGATGTAAATCATACAAAAATCAGGGAGTTAAATTCGAGAAAAAGGATAAAGCACCTAGAGTGTTAGGGGACATTAGTAGTGGAATACAAGATATATTAAGAGAAGTTGAAGAAATTGAAAATATATTAGATGGAACTGATTTTGAAATAAAAAAGCTTGAATTGAAAAAGGCAGAAGAGAAAGAAAAAGCTCAATTAGAGAATATCATTGAAATAAAAGATGATAATAAGGGGGCAGATAATAATCGAGAAACTATGGGAAAAAAAGTAGGAAAGGAAAATGATGAAAAAACAGAAGATAGTAGGGATAGCCAGCAAAAAAAATATAAGAATAAAGATGAAAAATTATTAGATAAATGGGAAGAAATAAATAAGAAACTAGAAGATATTCACAATAAATGGAACTCCTATGAAACGGAAGGAATGAAAAAAGGCGTAACTTCTGAGATAAGTAATAGGTTTAAGGACAGTTTAAATGCTTTAACAAGTTCAATTGAGGGTAAGAACATAATAGGAATTTATGATTATAGTAGTCAAACTATGTTAAATCTTAGTCCTATATTTGGATTATATAAAGATGAAATATGGGGGGAAATAAATAGATTAAAATATCTTACTTATCAATCTTATTTAAACAGCTTAAAAGGAGATGATTTAAAAACTATTGAACTATTGAAAAGTTCTGAAGAGGATATAAGTAAAATTAGATTAAAGCTTGAAAAAAATGATAGCAAAATAAAGATATTAGATAAAGTTAATCTATCTATAGAAGATATGAATAAATCATTGAAGGAAAATAGTATAAAATTAGTTAGAATTAAAAGGGATATAATAATAAAAAATCTTGAAGAATTGGGTAAATAACAATAATAAGGGGGAGAAAGTATGAAACCAGAAGCAATTAAAGATTATTATATTGTAAATGGACAGTTGGAAACTACAAGAGATTTAAAAATTTTTGATAAAATAGAAAAACCACCTGTTTATGAGGTAATTAGAACAATAGAAGGAGTTCCTCTTTTCCTGGAAGACCATTTGCAAAGAATGACAGATTCGGCAAAAATAATAGGATATGACATAGATAAAGATGAAAAAGACATAAGAAATGATATAAAAACTCTTATCTTAAAAAACAATATAGATAGATTAAATGTAAAACTTTTATCTACTGAAATTGAAGAAATAGGTAAGGTGTTTTTAGTATATAATGTTGAAAGTTTTTATCCACCTGAGGAATTTTATAAAAAAGGTATACATACCATACTATTTCATTATGAAAGAAATAATCCTAATGCAAAGGTGCTATTTACTTCATTTAAGGAAAATGTAGCAAAATCATTAAAAGAAAATAATGCATTTGAAGCATTACTTGTAAATAAATCAGGCTATATACCTGAAGGAAGTCGTTCAAATATGTTTTTTATAAAAGAAGATAAAGTGTACACAGCTAAAGCATCTGATGTATTAATAGGCATTACAAGAAAGCATATTTTTGAAGTATGTAATAAGCTAAATATCAGTATAATAGAAGAAAGTATTCATATAGATGATTTAAATAAGTTAGATGGAGGATTTATGTCTGGAACATCTGTAAACGTATTGCCTATTTCAACAATTGATAATATAGAATTAAATTCTATAAACAATGAAATAATAAAAGAAATAAATAAGGCTTATGTAAGAGAGATGGAGAATTACATTTTAAAAAATAAAAATGAATGGATATAGTTTAATTGATAAATAACAGTTAACAATTAAAATCCTCCGTTATAACTATAATTATTTTTTATTAGTTTTAGTATAACGAAGGATTTTAATTTACATGTCTTGAACTAATTCCACTATTTTTAAAATAGTTTCTACTGATTTTTCCATGGCGAATATTGGTATATATTCAAATTTACCATGAAAATTATGCCCGCCAGTAAAAAGATTTGGACAAGGCAATCCCATATAAGAAAGCCTAGAACCATCAGTACCGCCTCTAATAGGTTTGATTAGAGGTTCAATATTTAAGTCCTCCATGGCTCTCTTAGCAATATCTACTATATGCATAACTGGTTCAATTTTTTCTTTCATATTATAATATGAATCTGTTATTTTTAATGTAATAATCTCTCCATACTTATAGTTTAAGAACTCTACTATTTTAGCCAAAGTTTCTTTTTTGGCTTGGAATTTTTCCATAGAATGGTCTCTTATAATATATGCAATTTCTGTTTTTTCAACAGAACCTTTGAAATCCATTAGGTGATAAAAGCCTTCGTAACCTTCAGTATATTCAGGCCTTTCATTTATAGGAAGCATAGAATTAAGTTCACTTGCTATTAAAATAGAGTTTAACATCTTATTTTTCGCTGTACCTGGATGAACATTTCTACCTTGAATATAAATTCTTGCAGTTGCTGCATTAAAATTTTCATATTCTAATTCACCTACTGGTCCTCCATCTACAGTATACGCAAAATCTGCACCAAACTTCTCTACATCAAAACAATCTGCTCCACGACCAATTTCTTCATCTGGAGTAAATCCAACTTTTATAGTACCATGGGGAATATTAGGATGTTCAATTAGATATTCTACTGCTGTTATTATTTCAGCTATTCCTGCTTTATCATCTGCTCCTAATAAAGTAGTTCCATCTGTAGTGATTAAATCTTTTCCCACGTAATTTTTTAAATCTGGAAAATCTTTTACTGACATAATAATATTTTTTTCGTCATTTAATACTATGTCATTTCCATCATAATTAGATATAATTTTAGGATTTACATTTTTTCCTGACATATCTGGACTAGTATCCATATGAGCTATAAAACCTATAGTTGGAACATTTTTATTGATATTTGAGGATAAGGTAGCCATCACATACCCATTTTCATCTACAGATACATCAGTTAGTCCAAGGTTCTCTAATTCTTTACCTAATATTTTTGCAAACTCAAGCTGATTTAAGGTACTAGGTATAGAAGTAGAACTTTCGTCTGAAGTGGTTTCATATTTAACATATTGTAGAAACCTATTAATTAGTTTATTCATTATATTACCTCCTATATTTATTGTGCATTAGCTATATTATACAACATAAAAAATAATATATTGGGGAATTTTGTAGAAAAAGTAAAAAAAATTTAACTTTACTTCATATGGTTAAGTGCTATAATATTTGTTGGGCAAAATATATATTGAGTTTATAAATGAAGCTACGGGGTATATTACAATAAAATGATAAATCGGATATGTATTTTAACTAGTCTTGTGTAAAACAAAAGAAAGGTAAAGGGAGAGATATGAGTGAAAAATGGTGTGAGAAAAATATAAGAAGAGAAATTCAAATTAAGCGAGAAGAACTTAATAAGATACTCTTAGAAGGACTAGATAAGGACAAAATTTTAAGATTTAGTCAAGAATTGGATTTGCTAATAAATAAATATTATTCATTGTATATACAAGATAAAAAGCAGCAGATTGTATAAATCTGCTGCTTTTTTATCCTAAAGTGACATCTAATATCATCATCACAATAAATCCAATAATTACTCCATAAGTGGCTTCTCTTTCATATCCATTATTGTGGGTCTCAGGTATTATTTCATCAGATATAACAAATAACATTGCACCAGCTGCAAATGCTAATATAAAAGGAAGTATGGGTTTAAATATAGATACAAGACCGATTCCCAATAAGCCTCCTATGGGCTCTACTAAGCCTGTTAATAATGCAATTAAAAAAGCTTTTTTAACATTATATTTCTCTCTCACTAAAGCTAAAGCTACAGCTAAACCTTCAGGCATATTCTGTAGACCTATACCAATAGCAATGGATAAACCATTTTTTATATTATCATCACCAAATCCAACACCTACAGCTAAACCTTCAGGAAAGTTATGTAGAGTTATTGCAATGATAAACAGCCAAATTTTCTTTAAAGATGTACTAGAATTACCTTCTTTTCTTTTATCTAACAGATGAACGTGAGGAGAGTATTTATCTGTTAAGTCTAGGAAAATGGAACCTGCTAAGATACCTAACCCAGTTATCATTGCACCTTTTACTCCACCACCTGAAGCTTCTAAACTAGGTATTATAAGAGAAAAAGAGGTAGCAGCTAGCATTACACCAGCAGCAAATCCAAGTAAGCTATCTAACATTTTCTCTGAAATATTTCTAGTAAAAAATATAGGTATTGCACCTATACCTGTCATTAGACCAGCTACTGTACTAGCAAGTATACCTAATATAAAAGTATTTTCTAATATATTCATTATCAGACCTCCTTTTATATTAAGTATAAGAATGTATATTTCTTAAGTCAAGGTCTAAACTAAAAAAGGGATGCCTACAAATAAAACAATAATTAAAATCAATATTGCAATTATCCAGAATAAAGTCTTTTTCTTGATAAAGAATAATTTCATAAAGCTCAACTCCTTAAAATAATAGTATTATAATCTATTTAAAAAATAAAAAATATATACCATTATTTTTATTTTACTGTTAATTCTATTGATATAATGTTGTATAATATTAGTTGGGAAAGGGAGGGAATAAAAATGACTGTAAAAATATTAAGTGATAGTGCCTGTGATCTGTCAAAAGAAATAATAGAAGAATATAATATAGAAATCTTACCTATTATTGTAATAAATGATAATAAGGAATACTTAGATAATATTACTATAACTCCAAAAAAGGTATATGAAGATATGAGAAATGGTCAAGTGTATAAAACAGCACAAATACCACCGAATGTATTTAAAGACAAATTTACAGAATATGCAAAGAATGGAGATAGTGTAATCTATATAGGGTTTTCATCAGGCTTATCAGGAACGTATCAAACTTCATTGATTATAAAGGAATCAATAATTGAAGAATATCCTAATTTTGATTTAGATATAGTGGATACAAAGGCAGCGTCAGGTGGTTTTGGTCTTATAGTGTTGGAAGCTGCAAAATTAGCGAAGAAAGGGAAAACAAAAGAAGAGATATTAAAAGCAGTTGAATTCTATAAAGAAAATATAGAGCATATATTTACGGTTGATGATATAGAATATTTATTTAGAGGTGGAAGGGTATCAAGAATGCAGGCATTTGTAGGTGGTTTACTAAATATTAAACCTGTACTTCATGTGGAAGATGGTAAATTAATTCCATTAGAAAAAGTAAGAGGAAGACATAAAGTATTTAAATGTATGTTGGATATAATGGAGGAAAGAACAAAAAAGGCTAATTTAAAGGAGCAAATAATTTGTATAACTCATGGTGATGATTTGAAAGGAGCATTGAAACTTAAAGAGTTAATCATAGAAAGATTTGGAGCTAAGACTTTTATCATAAATATGATAGGTGCATCAATAGGTGCTCATTCTGGGCCTGGTACAATAGCATTGTTCTTTTTAAGAGAAAATTATATAGAATAAATAAATAAGAGCTAAATAATAGAAAAAAATTCTTTTATTTAGCTTTTTTTAATAAAACTATAGACAAATATAAATTAAGGTAGTATAATAAAAGATGTTGAAAAAAGCATATGCACCTTTAGCTCAGATGGTAGAGCAACTGACTCTTAATCAGTGGGTCCAGGGTTCGAGTCCCTGAAGGTGCACCAAAGAGTAAGAACCTTATAAAATATAAGGTTCTTACTTTGTTTTTAGAGTATTTAATTTGTCTTTAATTTCTGTAACAGTATAAGCTTGTTGAACTTTAAATCTAATAAGATCCAATTTAGCAGATTCTAAAGCTTTATTAACAAAATCATCTCTAGAGATTCTATCATCTTTAAGATGGCTACTGTCATCAAGTTCTATTGCTAATAGTGGAACTAAAGAGTTTTTATCACATAATAAAAAATCTATATGTTTAGATTGAATTTTATTAAAATAAGATTGCCTTTTATCAGTTTTTCCCACTACAATAATATCGGCTAATCTAACTTTTGGACATATATAATAAGCAGTGTCTTTAATTGCCAAGGTTAGAATATCATAGAAATTCTTTTCAGCCACTGATAATAAGTATTTTTTCTTTTCATAAGGATAAATATCGTCAAAAATATCTGACTTAGTATTTTTATTCTTTAAAATAGTAGTAAGAAATGATATTATAATAACAATTCCAACTATAGGAAATAAAGTTTTAAACATAAAAATCCCCCCTGTATTTTTTAAAATTATTATAACATAGGAAATTAGTTAAATATAGCCATAAAAATATAAATTCATAGCTTTATATTTTCAAATTAGCCTTAGACTTATATTTGCCATAAACTTTATCTATATTGTATAATACAAGTATAGATTACCTGGAGGGAATATAATGGAAAACAATAGTTATCTAACCGAGATGGAATATGTAGATGCCATAATGATAGTTGATAGGCATGGAAGAATAGTATATTCTGTAAGATATAATCCGAGATTTGATAGCAATGTTTGTGAAGATGATTTTGAAAATATTATAAATAGAAACTTTTTGGAAGTGTATCCAGATATTAATCCTAAAGATAGTACCATGATTAAATGTATAAATGAAGGGAGAGCTTTTTATTTACCTCAACAGGTATTTAGTGATTATAAGGGAAGAATAATAAATACTCAAAACCTTACAATACCAATAATAAAAAGTGGCAAAATTCTTGGAGCAATAGAATTATCTAAGGATATAACTAAAATTGAAGAACAAATTAAAAATAAAACAAATTTTTCAAAAAATCTTTTTAAAAAAGAAAAGGTTCAAAAAGATGCAATATATACTTTTGAAGATATAATAACATCCAATAAAGAAATGCTACATAATATAGAAAGGGCAAAGATTATATCAAATAATCAATCATCAGTTATAGTCTATGGAGAAACTGGAACAGGTAAAGAGTTATATGTTCAAGCCATACATAATTATAGTAATAGAAGAAATAAACCTTTTATAGTACAAAACTGTGCTGCTTTGCCGGAAAATCTATTTGAATCCATATTATTTGGTTCAGTTAAGGGAGCCTTTACTGGAGCAGTAGATAAACCAGGATTATTTGAGGAAGCACATGGAGGAACACTATTCTTAGATGAGATAAATTCTATGCCATTAAACCTTCAAGCTAAACTCCTAAGAGTATTACAAGATGGTAGAGTTCGTAGAGTAGGAGGAAATAAGGAAAAGGAAGTAGATGTACGAATAAT
Source organism: Tissierella praeacuta DSM 18095 (assembly GCF_900128955.1). Lineage (GTDB taxonomy): Bacteria > Bacillota > Clostridia > Tissierellales > Tissierellaceae > Tissierella > Tissierella praeacuta. Next base: position 64,281 of record NZ_FQTY01000006.1, on the reverse strand, counting down.
TTCAGCAATGAATATAGAGCCAATTAAAGCTATGGAATTAGGTCAAATTCGGGAGGATTTATTCTATAGATTATCCGTAGTAAATATAAAGTTATTACCTTTGAGAAATAGAAGAGAAGATATAATGTTATATGTAGACTATTTCATCAATATTTATAATAAAAAATATAATAAGGAAATAACAGGAGTATCTGATGAAGTAAAAAGGTTATTTTTTAATTATAGCTGGCCTGGTAATGTAAGGGAATTGCAACATATAATAGAATCCTCCATTAATTTTGTTAAAGAAGGAGATATAAAGCTAATTCATTTACCAGTGTATTTGAACGACAAGATAAATGGAGATAATATAAAAGAAAATGAATATAGTTACAATATTGGTTGTTCTAAATCCTTAGATGAAGTTCTAGAGGGAATAGAGAAACAAATGATATTTAAAGCATTAGAAGAAACTAATGGAAATATAACTCAAGCAGCATCATTACTCAAAATAACTAGACAAAGATTACATTATAAATTAGATAAATATAGAATAGAATTAATATAATGTTAAATAAATAGCAAAAAAACTTTCACAAGATGACAGATTTCTGTCATCTTGTGAAAGTTTTTTTATGTTGAAATGATAAAATAGTTCTAAAAACTACTGGCATGAATTTTGCAAATATTTAAGATAGTAGATAATCAAGTAAAAGAATGGAGGTAAAAATATGGAATTAACTTTAAGAAAAATTAATGTAAGAGAAATTGCTTTTGGTTCAACTACAAAAATAAATAATGGAATTTTAACAATATCTAAAAACGAGATAAAAAACTTGATATTGGAAGATGAAAGAATATCAGAAGTAAAGATAGATATAGCCAGACCAGGAGAATCCATAAGGATTATACCTGTTAAAGATGTTATAGAACCTAGAGCTAAATTAAATGGAGATGCTTTCCCAGGGATAGATGGTGAAATTGAAGATGTTGGGAGAGGGGTCACTTATGCACTAAAAAATTGTGCAGTAATTACTACAGGACCCATAGTAGGATTTCAAGAGGGGATAATTGATATGAAAGGTCCTTTGACTCAGTATACTCCATTTTCAAAATTAAACAACCTTGTCCTTAATATAAAGAAGAAACCTGAAGTAAGTCCTCATGAGCACGAAGAAGCAGTAAGAGTTGGGGGGATAAGGGTTGCCCATTATATTGGAAAGAAAGCTTTGGAATCTGACTATGATGAGGAAGATATTTATACTTGGGATAATATAGGAGTAAAATCACAAGAATACCCTCATTTACCAAAGGTAGCATATGTTTATCAATGTGTAGGTCAAGGGCTATTACATGATACATATTTTTATGGAAAAGACACTAAGACCATGGTATCAACAATGGTTAATCCTTTAGAAATATTTGATGGGGCATTAGTAAGCGGTAACTGTGTATCAGCAGGTTCTAAAACTACAACATATCATCACCAAAATAATGCCATAATTAATGAATGCTTTAAAAGGCATGGAAAAGAAATCAATTTTATAGGAGTAGTTTTAAGTCCTATGACCACATTTTTAGCAGATAAATATAGAAATGCAATAATTACAGCTAGAACCATAGAAATGATTGGAGCAGAGGGAGTGATTCAATCTCAAGAAGGATTTGGGAATCCAACAACTGATTTAATGATGATATGTAAAAGACTTGAAAATAAAGGAATCAAAACAGTCCTTATAAGTAATGAAGATGCAGGGGTAGACGGTAAATCTGAATCCTTACCAGATGGAACTGTTGAAGCTAATGCCATGGTGTCTACAGGAAATAGCAATGCAACAATAAGGATACCAAAGCTGGATATTATACTGGGAGATTTAGATGCTCTAGAGCATGTTACAGGAGGTTTTAAAGGCTCTAGACAAGAAGATGGGTCTTTAATTATAGAAGTCCATGGTATAATGGGCAGTCACAATTTACAGGGATTTAGTAATTTATCAGCAGTAACAATTTAGGGGGTGAAATAATGAAGAAAATATTATTTTATACTAATCAATTTTTTGGACAAATTGGAGGAGAAGATAAAGCAAATATTCCACCACAAATAAAAGAAGGTGCAGTTGGTTCAGCAAATTTATTTAAGGCTTTAAATGGAGAAATAGTAGCAACTATAATTTGTGGAGATAACTACTATGCTGAAAATATAGAAGAAGCAAGAAAATTTATATCGGAACAAATAGATAAATTAGAGCCAGATATGGTAATTGCAGGACCAGCATTTAATGCAGGAAGGTTTGGTATAGCTTGTGGCGATATATGTAATTTTGTTAAGGAAAAATACGGCATAGATACCATAACTGGAATGTATATTGAAAATCCAGCAGTTGAAATATATAAAAGCAATACTTATATAGTAGAAACCAGTAATTCGGCAGCTGGAATTAGAAAAGCAGTACCTAAAATAGTAGAGTTAGCCAATAAAATACTAAATAAAGAACCTATTGGTTTACCAGAAGATGAAGGATATATGCCTAAGGGAGTAAGAATAAATGTATTTTATGAAAAAAATGGTGCGGAAAGAGCATTAGATATGCTAGTTAAAAAGTTAAAGGGAGAAAAGTTTAGGACTGAAATTCCTATACCCACTTACAACACTATTATTCCAGCCGAACCAGTAGCTGATATAAAAAAGGCAAAAATTGCTTTACTAACTACTAGTGCATTAGTACCCTTGAATAATCCAGATCATTTACCAGCTGCTACTGCAAAGTTTTACAAAAAGTATCCAATAGGTGGAATAGAAGAGTTTAAAGAAGGAGAATTTGAATCAGTTCACGCAGGATTTGATCCAGTGTATGCAAATCATAATCCAAATAGATTATTACCCTTAGATTTACTAAAAGAATTAGAAAGGGAAGGAGGGATAGATAGTTTATATGAGTATTATTTTGTAACAACAGGTAATTCAACATCAGTAGCAGATGCAACAAGAATGGGGAAGGAGATAGCACAGGAATTATTAGATGCAGGAATAGATGGAGCAATTATGACTTCCACATGAGGTACATGTACACGTTGCGGTGCAACAATAGTAAAAGAAGTAGAGAATGTAGGGATTCCAGCAGCACATATATGTACAGTAACACCTATATCTAAAACAGTTGGAGCAATAAGGATAGTGCCAGCAATTGCTATACCATATCCTGTGGGAGATCCTAATGAAACAAAAGAAAAGGAAAGAGAAATAAGGTTAAAAGTAGTAAAAAATGCTATGGATTTATTACAAGAAAAATTTTAAGGGGGAGAATGAAATGAAAGTTGCAGTATTAGGTTCTGGTAATGGTGGATCTGCTGTAGCATTTGATTGGGCAAAAGCAGGGCATGAAGTATATCTATATGATTTTGAACAATTTTCATCTAATATTGATGCTATTAATGAAAAAGGTGGAATTACAAGTTCAGGTATGTTAGAAGGGTTTCAAAAATTAGCATATGCAGGTCATGATTTGGAAAAAACCTTGAAAGGTGCAGAATTAATATTTGTAGTAGGACCAGCTTATAGTACAGAACCTTTTGGAAGAGCTGCAAAACCTTATTTGGAAAAGAACCAAACTTTTATCATATGTCCAAGTTCATGTGGTGGTAGTATTGTATTTAAAAACGCATTGGGATTAAGCTTAGAAAATGAAGATTACTTTATTGCAGAAACAAGTACTTTACCCTATGCAGTAAGAATTAGCGAGCCAGCTAGTATAAATGTGTTTTTAAAATTAAAAGATGGAGTATTTATAGCAGCTTTGCCTGCTAAAAATACGTCTAGAGTTTATGAATTAGTTAAAGAAGTTTATCCAGCTTTAATACCAGCAAAGAATGTATTTCAAACAACATTACAAAATGCTAATCCAGTAATCCATCCATCTGTAACATTACTAAATGCAGCATTGATAGAAAGGACTAAGGGTGATTTTTATTTCTATGAAGAAGGAGTTACTAAGGCAGTAGGAAGATTAATGAAGGAGGTAGATAATGAGAGAATAGCTATAGGTGAGAAACTAGGGTTTAAAATCATAGAAGATCCTATATTAGGTATGAAGCAAGGATATATGCAAGAAGCTACTTATGACAAAGGATATTCAGAAGCTATAGGATTTAAGGGAATAGGAGCACAAGCAAATCTAGAACACAGGTATTTAAACGAGGATGTAGGATACGGTCTAATATTTTTGTCAGATTTAGGAAAGCAAATTGGAGTTCCAACACCAACCATTGATGCAGTAATAAAGATTGCATCGGTTATTATGGAAAAGGACTATGGAAGAGAAAAGAGAAGAACCATGGAAACATTAGGGTTAGACAAATACCAAATAGCAAATTTACTTGAAATTTTATAAAATATTATAAAAACTTGGGAGGTAATATAATGGATCCGGTTACAAGTTATGGAGTTTTATCATTATTGCCAGCATTTACAGCATTAATCCTTGCATTTATCACCAGAGAAGCAGTTTTTTCACTATTAATAGGAATTTTAGTTGGGATTATTGTTACAGGACAAAATATCTTATTTGGATTTACAGGATTGGCTCAGTCAGCTTTAGGAAATGCAGATTTTATTTGGGTTCTAAGTATAGAAGTTTTCGTAGGAATAATGATTGCCTACTTTCAAAAATCAGGGGCAATTGATGTGTTCTCAAAAACCATTGAGAAATTCAATGTAAAAGCAAGGGGAGCTCAAGTATTAGCTTGGTTATTAGGAATATTTATATTCTTTAGTGATTATTTTAGTCCACTATATGTAGGTACAGTTATGAGGAATATAACAGATAAAGCAAAAGTTTCAAGGGAAAAGCTAGCCTATATATGTGACTCTACATCTGCACCAGTTTGTACAATAATCCCATTTTCATCTTGGGGAGTATATATGGCTGGGTTAGTAGTTGGAATTGGAGGATTTACAGATAATAATATAGCTATGAATGCAATAGTTAGAATGGTTCCATTTAACTTTTATGGTATATTATCAGTAATAATGGTAGGGGCAATAGCTTTTGGAATATTTCCAGACTATGGGCCAATGAAAAAGGCGGAAAAGAGAGCTAGGGAAACAGGTAAAGTAGTAGGAGATGAAGCAAGACCTTTGTTAGGCAAGGAACTTTCAGAAATAAGACCAAAAGAGGGTATCAAGCCAAATATTTTTATAAACTTCTTTGCACCAGCTTTAATTATTATTTCAATTACATTAGGAACATATATATTTACTGGCAGTGCAAAAACATTAGAAGGTTTCGTTGCAGCAGTATCATTTCAATTTATAACTATGCTAATTCAGAAAATGGGAACTATATCGGAATTAATAGAAACAGCAGTTGAAGGAATAAAAGGTATTGTTTCAGCAGTTATAATATTAGCATTAGCTTACTCACTTAATTCTATAAGTAAGGAATTGGGAACAGCTAATTATGTTATATCTATAGCTAGTTCATGGATGACTCCAGCACTATTATTAGTATTTACTTTTATTATTTCTGCATTTATAGCCTTTTTCACAGGAACAAGTTGGGGAACATATGCAATTATAACACCAATGGTTGTTCCATTAGCATTCAATTTAACAGGAGGAGAAATAACTACTTTAGTATATGCAACTTTAGCAGCAGTAATGGGAGGCGGATGTTTTGGAGACCACTGTTCACCATTATCGGACACAACAATATTATCATCACTGGCAGCAGGGGCTGATCATATTGATCACGTAAAAACTCAAATACCTTATGCTCTTTCAGTGGCAGGAGTATCTGCCGTATTGTATTTAGTAATAGGAATAATGTTATAGAATGTAAACCTTGGGGGAATAAATATGATAATAGGAATACCAAAAGAAATAAAACCAAACGAATATAGAGTAGCTTGTGATCCTAATGGAGTAAAAGAAATTGTAAGCAGAGGACATGAAGTATTGATTGAAAAAAATGCAGGTTTAGGAAGTGGATTTACTGATGATGAATATAGGGAACAAGGAGCATCAATAATTGGCTCTGCCAAAGAAGTATTTGAAAAGGCTGATTTAATATACAAGGTCAAGGAAATATTCCCGGAGGAATTTGAATATATGAGAGAAGGACAAATAATATTTACTTATATTCATTCCAATGCCTATAGAGAGCAAACAGATGCTATGATTAAAAAGAAAATCATAGGAATAGCATATGAAGATGTAAAGGACAAAGAGGGTGAATTTCCATTATTAAGACCAATGAGTATAATAGCAGGGAAGGGAGGTTTCTTAGCAGCATTAAACTTTATGCAAAAAATACATGGTGGTAATGGAATATTATTATCAAGAATAGATGGCATAAGAACACCTGAAATAACTATTATAGGAGCAGGTAATTCAGGTGTAGCAGCTGCAGAGTTAGCATCAGCTTTTGGAAACAAAGTAACTATACTAGATATAGATATAAAGAAACTTGAAGAAGCAAGAAAGATATTGCCACCTAATGTTGAACTGTTATATTCTAATAGAAATAATTTAGAAATGTGTTTAAGAAGGACGGATATATTAATGAACTGTATTCTATGGCCAAAATGGAGAAAAGATCATTTAGTAGAGAGGAGTATGCTAAGTATGATGAAGAAAAGCTCTTTAATAGTAGATGTCTCCTGCGATGAAGGTGGAGCTATAGAAACTTGCAAATCAACATCTCACGATGATCCTACTTACAAAATAGACGGAATAACACATTATTGTGTAGATAATATACCATCAGCTTTTTCACAGACAGCAACTAAATCATTATGTAATTCAACTTTACCATATGTATTAAAAATAGCCAATAAGGGAGTAGAACAAGCATTAAAAGATGATAAATATCTTAGAAGGGGTTTATCTTTCTATTATGGAAAATTAACTCTAGAAGAAACTGGAAGGAAACAAGAAAGACCATATATAACACCTGAAGAAGCTTTAGGAATATAAGTAAAGGAAATTAAAAAATTCATAAGTATTTTAAGCTGCTAAAATATCCTATAGAGTTTACAATATTGTAAATTCTATAGGATATTTTGTTTGCAATATATACTTAAAAATGACGTAAAAATTAAAATATATTTGTTTATTGTCAGAAATAGTAGGGATTTTATTTAATTAAAATAAGATTTTAATATTCAAGTTTTTAAGAAAATATTGACTATTTAGTAAAAAATATATATAATTATAATATATAACTATTAAATTTTACATATACATAAGTTTAATATACGTATTATTTTAAGTAAATCTTATATTAAAAACAACACTTATCATTAAATTCCCAGACAGTTTAACAATAACAAAATACAGATTAATCAATAGGTTTTAGGAAAAAAATAAATGCTTTATATAATTACTAAATGAATAAAATAGAATTTCTAAAACATATAACAATATATTGTTTAATATATTGTTATTAAAAACAATTAAATTTTAAATTATCCACAGAAAATAGATAAGGCTATTAAATATATTAATAAATCAAGTAAATTGCTTTGATTATAAAACTTATCAAAAACAGTATAAATATCTCAAAAAAATTCAATTATTTAACTTAAGCTTCCAAATGATTTATTTAAAAATGTAACTAAGAGAGGAGGATTTTATATGATTTTTACTGAATATACTTAAAATATAAATAATAGTATTAAAATTTATAAAATGTACTAGTAAATATATAAGAAAGGAAATGAGAAATGGGAAATGAAAAGATATTAGAGATTAAAGATTTACACACTGCTTTTAGATTCCAAGATGAATACTTTAATGCAGTAGATGGAGTTTCTCTTACCTTATATAAAAATGAGTTACTAGCCATTGTTGGAGAATCTGGTTGTGGTAAAAGTACAGTTGCTAATTCTATAGTAGGATTACATGATAAAAATTTTACTCGAGTTAGTGGAGAAATAATTTATAATGGAGAAAATATAGTTGAATATTCTGAGGAACAATTAAATAAAATTAGAGGTAAGGAAATAGGTTTTATTTTTCAAGATCCATTAGCATCACTAAATCCACTACATAGGATTGGAAGACAGATAGAAGAATCTTTAATATATCATACAGACTTGGATAATGAACAAAGGAAAGATAGAGTACTAGAACTTTTAGAACAAGTAGGAATTGCTAATCCTAGAAGAACCATAAATCAATTTCCACATCAGTTATCAGGGGGTATGAGACAAAGAGTATTAATTGCTATAGCACTTTCATGTAAGCCTAATATAATAATAGCAGATGAGCCTACAACTGCTTTGGATGTTACAATACAAGCTCAAATATTAGACCTTCTTACAGAACTCCAAAGAGAAATTAATGCAGGAATTATTCTTATTACTCATGATTTGGGAGTAGTAGCACAAATGGCAGATAGAGTTGCAGTAATGTATGCTGGGCAAATAGTTGAGATGGCTAGTGCTAAAGAAATTTTCAATAATCCTCTTCACCCATATACAAGATCATTACTACAGTCCATACCTCATAATGATTTAGTTGGTGAAGAACTTCATGTTATCCATGGAATAGTTCCATCTTTGAAAAACTTGCCAAGAGAAGGTTGTCGTTTTGCATCAAGAATTCCATGGATAAAACAGTCAGAACATGAATGTAATCCTGTACTTCATGAAGTTTCAAAGGGACATTTTGTAAGATGCACTTGTTGGAAAAATTTTCACTTTGAAAATGAAGGAGGGCATTAGAATGGGGTTTTTAGACATTGTGAACTTAAAAGTACATTTTCCTATTCGTGGAGGATTCTTTAATACTATACAAGATTATGTTTATGCAGTAGATGGAGTCAGTTTTTCTATTGAAGAAGGAAAGACTTATGGTCTTATTGGTGAGTCAGGATCTGGTAAAACTACAATTGGAAAGGCTATTGTTGGACTAGAAAAACCGACGGGAGGCTCTATTTTATACAATGGACAACCAGTTCATACAAAAAGTCTTAGAAAAAAAGTAAAATACAATCAAGATGTCCAAATGATATTTCAAGATGTTTTGTCTAGTTTAGATCCAAAGAAAAGGATTAGAGATATTATTGCTGAACCCATTAGAAATTATGAGAAATTGTCAGCAGAAGAAGAAATAGAAAAGGTTTTACAACTATTAAATATAGTAGGGATGCCTTCTGATTCCTTGTATAGGTATCCACATGAATTTTCAGGTGGACAAAGACAAAGGATAGGTGTAGCAAGAGCTGTGGCATTAAATCCAAAACTTATTGTTGCAGATGAACCTGTTTCTGCTCTTGACTTATCAGTTCAAGCACAGGTATTAAATTTTTTAAAGGAAATACAAAAAGATTTTGGGTTAAGTTATCTATTTATATCTCACGACCTAGGAGTAGTAAAACATATGTGTGACTACATATACATCATGTATAGGGGCAGATTTGTGGAGGTGGGCACAAGAGATGACATATATAATAATCCACAGCATATTTATACTAAAAGACTGATTGCTGCCATTCCAGAAATTAATGCTGAAAAAAGAGAAGAGCTTCGAAATAATAGAATTAAAGTTGAACAGGAATACAAAGAAAAAGAAAATTTGTTTTATGACGAAAAAGGAAGAGTATTTGACTTAATCCAGATTTCTGAGACTCATTATGTTGCAATAAAAAGTAAGGAGGATTTATAAAATGTGGAAAACAGTCTTACGTAGAATTCTATTAATGATACCTCAGATTATAATATTAAGTATAATCGTATTTACATTAGGTAAGATGATGCCAGGAGATCCTTTTACTGGTTTGATAACTCCAGATATTGATCCTTCAGTTATTGAAGCATTAAAGGAAAAGGCAGGTTTAAATGATCCTCTACCTGTCCAATATAAAAATTGGATTGTTAGAATTATTAGAGATGGTGATTTTGGTAAATCTTATACTTATAAAATGCCAGTAGCCACATTGATTGGTGAAAGAGCTAAAAATACATTGTGGCTATCCTTATTGACATTAATATTGACATATTTAATAGCAATACCTCTTGGTATATATGCTGGACGGTATCAAAATTCATGTTTTGATAAATGTGTAATAATATATAATTTTATTAGTTATGCTATACCTTCATTTATTCTATCATTAATACTTTTGGCCATATTTGGATATAGATTAGAATGGTTTCCAACTACGGGATCCGTTGAAATAGGTGTTCAAAAAGGAACAATTGACTATATTCTTAGTAAATTGCATTATATGATTTTACCAGCTATTACAGCTGCAGTCCTAAGAACTACTGGAACTATACAATATCTTAGAAATGAAGTAATCGATGCTAAAACACAAGATTATGTTAAAACTGCTAGAAGTAAAGGTGTGCCTATAAATAAAGTTTATACTCATCATATATTTAGAAACTCACTACTACCCATAGCTGCATTTTTTGGATTTACTATTACTGGACTTCTAAGTGGTTCTGTTTTTATTGAAACAATTTTTAGCTATTCAGGTATGGGAGAACTATTTATTACATCAATTACCAGCAGGGATTATTCAGTAATGAATGCCTTAGTTTTGTTATTTGGTGTATTAACCTTGTTTGGAAGCTTATTGTCCGATATAATAATGGCCTTTGTTGACCCAAGAATAAGGATAGAATAGGAGGGAGTAAGTATGCAAAAAAATCAACTTCATGAAAATAACACTATATCTGAAACAGAGGAAAAAAACTTAAAAGCTTCCAGTGAGGTTCCATCCTTTTGGAAGGTGGTAAAAAGAGAATTTGAATTTGATAAACTTGCAAAGATATGTCTTATTATCCTAATTATTATTTTTTCTACTGTACTAATCGGTTCCTTTGTTTTAAATCAAGAAGAAGTTATGAAAATAAACTTAAGAAATAAATATAAATCACCAAGTAGAGAATTTATTTTAGGGACAGATATTGGAGGTAGATCCATTGCAGGTCAATTGCTAATCGGTGGAAGAAATTCCATTTTAATAGGCTTTGCTGTTACTATATTAACTTCTGCAATAGGAGTAATTGTTGGATTAATTGTTGGGTTTTATGGTGGCAAAATAGACAATGTAATAATGCGAATATGTGATTTTATTTCTATACTACCTACAACTATGCTCATTATCACATTTGTAGTTGTTATTCCCAAATATACTATGTGGCATTTTATATTTATTATGACTATATTTTATTGGGTAGGAATGACTAGATTAGTAAGGAGTAAGGCCTTATCAGAAAATAGAAGAGATTATATAAATGCTTCTAGGATAATGGGGACAAGTGATTTTAAAATTATGTTCGGTGGTATTTTACCTAATATTAGTTCAATAATCATTGTAGATTTGATTTTAGGCTTTGCTGGTAATATAGGAATCGAAACGGGTCTATCTTTCTTAGGATTTGGCTTACCGCCCTCAACACCTTCATTGGGAACTTTGGTTTCTTATGCTAGAACTCCAGGTGCAATGTCGAGTAAGCTATGGTTATGGCTGCCTGCATCATTATTGATATTAGTGATGATGCTGTGTATAAATTATGTCGGGCAAGCATTTAAAAGAGCGTCCGATGCAAAGCAAAGATTAGGATAAAAAAAGGGGGAATTGTAAAATGAAGAGAAAATTTAAAGCTATTATTCCATTTTTGTTAGTATTTATGCTTGTGCTAACATCATGTGGTAAAAAAGAAGTAACTTCACCGAATCCAGAAGAAGTAACTCAGCAGCCAGATAGTGATGAAGGTAAGAATAAAGCATCAAAGGAAATAGAATTACCTCATCCAATGCTTCTTAAAAAGGATGGTGAAACAGTTGGAGGAACACTTAATGTTGCTTTAGTTACAGATACACCTTTTGAAGGTATTTTTAACACATTTTTATATTCGAATAATGTAGATTTTAAATTAATGGAACCATCGAATGGAACTTTTATGAAATCAGGTCCAAACTATGAAATAATAGATGGTGGATATTGTGATGTTGAATTTAATAAAGAATCTAAGACAGCTACTTATAAGATTCATAAGGATCTAACTTGGTGTGATGGTGTACCTGTAACAGCGGAAGATATAATATTTGTATATGAGAGCATTGCACATAAAGATTATCCAGGAGTAAGGTTTGATAGTGATTATAGAAATGTTGTAGGTATAGAAGAGTATCATGCAGGAACTGCCGATACTATTTCAGGGCTTAAGAAAATTGATGATAAAACACTTGAAGTATCCTTTAAGGAATTTTATCCAGGAATATTATGGGGAGCAGGTCTTACTTATAATGCTGAACCAGCACACTATCTAAAGGACATTCCAATAGAAGATATGGAAGGACATGAAAAGGTTAGAATAAAGCCACTATCTTGTGGTCCATTTATGGTATCCAATATAGTTCCTGGCGAATCAGTAGAATATGTTCCTAACCCATATTGGTTCGGAGAAAAGCCAAAAGTAGATAAGATTGTTTATAAAAGAACAAATCCTGATACTATAGTAGAAGCATTAAAAGCTGGAACATTTGATTTAGTTTCTGAAATAAATGTTGATAGTTATCCAGAGTATAAAGATTTAAGCAATATTACATTATTATCAAATATAGGCAGAACTTATGGATATATGGGTTTTAAACATGGAAAATGGGATAATCAAGCTAAAAAGGTTATAGTTGATCCAAATAAGAAAATGTCTGATGTTAAACTAAGACAGGCAATTGCTTATGCCATGAATAATGAAGAAGTAGCAGAAATATTTTATAATGATTTAAGAATACCTGCTAATTCATTAATTACACCAGCTCATGCTACTTTTTGGAATTCCGAGCAAGAAGGATATGAATATAATCCAGAGAAAGCAAAACAAATATTAGATGAAGCTGGCTATATAGATAAAGACGGAGATGGTATGAGAGAAGATCCAAATGGAAATAAGTTAAAGATTAATTTTCTTTCAATGTCAGGTGGAGATATTGCGGAGCCATTAGCACAATTCTATGTTCAATGTTGGAGAGAAGTTGGATTAGATGTAAGTTTACAAAATGGAAGATTAATAGAAATGAATGCCTTTTATGATATGGTTGAGGAAGATAATAAAGATATTGATATATATATGGCTGCTTGGAATACTGGTTCTAATCCGGATCCATCAGGGTTATATGGAAGAGATGCAATGTTTAATTATCCTAGGTTTGCAACAGAGGAAAATGATAGGCTTTTAGCTGCTATTGCATCAGGTGATGCATTTGGAGAAGATGGAATTGATAATGATTATTTAATAAAAGCTTATCATGATTGGCAAAAATATGCACATGATGAAGTTATAGTAGCACCTACTCACTATAGGGTAGCCTTGACAGTAGTTAATAATCGTGTTAATTATATTGATGTAAATACAGTTACTGATTGGGGATGGGAAAAGATTGGATTATTATCCGATTCTCCTGAAAAAGCAAAATAGTAAGATTTTAATTAAATAAATTAAAATAAGGTCTAGTGATAAAAAGTCATTAGACTTTATTTTTTGAGAATAAATTTTAAAGTGCAAGGCTAGATATATAAGAAATAGTAGTTTTAAATACTATTATTTCTTATAACTCTTTTATTGTAATTAATCTTTACATAGAATTAATTATACTAAATTGGGTATAAATCATATAATAGAATAAAAAAGTTAGGATGATAATATGAAAACAATAGCTGCGTTTTTTGATATTGATGGAACTATATTTAGAAATTCTTTAATGATTGAACATTTTAAAAAACTAAATAAATATGAGGTAATTGATCCTGCTATTTGGTATACTAAGGTAAAAAAGGTATATGAAGAATGGGAAAAAAGGTTTGGAGATTTTGAACTTTATCTTGAAACTTTAGCTCAAGTATATATAGAAGAGCTGAAAGGTGTTAATAAGACCTATATAGAATTTATAGCTAGTCAAGTAATTAATATTAATGGTGATATGGTTTATAAATACTCTAGGGATCAGATTGAATGGCATAAAAAACAAGGGCATAAAGTGTTTTTTATTTCTGGCAGTCCAGATTTTTTAGTATCAAAAATGGCAGAAAAATATGGTGTTACAGAATATAAGGGAACCATCTATAAAGTAGATGAAGAGAACAGATTTACTGGTGAAATAGTTAGGATGTGGGATTCTGAAAGCAAGCAAAGAGTTTTAAATGAATTGATATTGAAATATAATGTAGATTTAGAAAAAAGCTATGCTTATGGAGATACTACAGGAGATTTGTCTATGCTTAGAATGGTGGGAAATCCAGTAGCTATAAATCCAAATAAACCTCTTTTTTTAGCCATAAGGGAAGATAAAGAACTATCAAAGAAAATAGATATTATTGTAGAAAGAAAAAATGTTATTTATAAATTAAATCCAAATGTAGAAATATTATAGAAAGATGGAATTTTAAATTATAATTAACATGGTTTATATTGTAATCTTATCGTAAAGACTTTTTTATAAAAATATATTATAATTATGATAAAAGAGGATATAATTCAGATAGGACAATGACTTATTAAATTATTTATGGGAGTGATATTTATGAAAAAGTTTTTATCCTTATTGATAATAACAGTGATAATTATATCTTTAATTGGGTGTGAGAAGGTTATATCTAAAGATCAAGAAAAAGGGGAAGACATATCAAAGAATAAGGAATTAACAATAGTAGATTACTATCCTTTTAAAGAGAATACTATTATGGATTATGAAGGCATAGGAAATGAATATGCAGAACAAAAGACTTTTATAGAATTTGTAGAGGGTAATAGGGCTCAAATGAAAATCATGAACTCTGGAACTAATTTTGTAAAAGTTTTAGAGTATAAAAATGGAGAGTTAACAGAAGTTTTTGCAGAAGGTGAATTTTATCATATTGAAAATATGTTAAATGCCAATACAAATAGTAATAATATTGTATTGAAAGAACCTTTAGAAGTTGGAAACACTTGGTCAAATAATGAAGGGAGTACCATGGAAATAACTAGCCTAGACAGAAAAATAGAGACTCCTTCTGGAACCTATGATGCATTAGAAGTAACTACTGAGTTTAAAGATGGAGGTAGGCAGAGAGAATATTATGCAAAGGATATAGGTCTTGTAGCAAGAATTTACAATAATGGTGAATTTGAAGTTAAAACTCTATTAAAAAAAATAGATAAGGATAATCAAGAAATGGATATATTGACATATTATCCAGTAGCAGGAGATATTGATACAGTATACATTGAACAGGATATAGAGTTTGGTACAAATGAAAGCATAGAGGATATTTTAGAAAATGTTATGAAAAATCCTCCATCAGATAAGCTAATTCCATCTATTTCAAAAAATACTAATATAAATAAGATACATTTAAACAGAGAGTCATGGACACTAGAAGTGGATTTTTCAAAGGAGTTACTAACTGATATGAATGCAGGTTCTTCCTTAGAAATTGAAATATTAAAATCTATAGTCAATACATTAGGTAAATTTTATGATGCAGAAAAAATCTATATAACAGTAGAAGGTAGTCCTTATGAATCAGGACATTTTAGTATAAAACCTGGCGAATACTTTCAAGTAGATGATTCAGGTATAAAAGAGTTTAAAAAATAAAAAAACAAGTATCATTTTTGGTGCTGGGCACCAAAAATGATACTTGTTTTTTAAATCCCTAATCTTCTTCACTTTTGTTGTCTTCTCTTTTAGCATCTTGATTTTTATCATTTTTTCTCTTTTGGTTATTTTGATTATTTTGCTTATTTTTTGCCATTGCTACTATTTCACTCCCTTTTCAATAATTATCCTTGCATATATAGTATTACAAATAAATGAAATTTTACTCTTTAAATTATAAAAAAACTATAATTTAACAAAAAAAGAAAGTCTAAGCTTTCTTTTTTTCTAAATCCAATAAAAATCTAGATGGTTCTACCTTTTTTTCGCCTATATTATTTATAGTAATTAAAGATAAGTGATATTTTGCTCTGCTCATTCCTACATAAAAAAGTCGTCTTTCCTCTTCTATTAATTCATACTTACCTTTTTCATAAGCTTCAATACTAGAAATAGAGGGAAAATCACCGTCTACTAAATCTATCATATAAACTCTATCAAACTCTAACCCTTTAGCAGAATGTATAGTAGATAAAGTTACTGCGTTTTTAGAACTTCTTGAATTTCTACATAAATGTTCCAAATATTTTAATCTATTTAGTAATTCATCTAAATTTCTACTATTATTAGCTATAAATTTTAAATAATATATAATGGTTTTTAAAACATCATAGGTATATCCAAATTTCATAGAGTTTTCTTTAAGATATTTTTCATATTCCAACTCATGTTCTATAAAGGTTATTGCATCACTAGGACTTAGTTTCCCAAGTTTCTTGAAATCAAGCTTTAATTCCTTTAGGGTAGATTTATAAAAATTTGATAGACCAGGGAAGTCCATTATTCTATCAAATATTGATAGATTATAATTTAAAGTTTTAGCATAATTAATCTGTTTTTTTGATATATATCCTTTTGTTTTATAATAAATATTCTCATATATATTCATATTAGTAGTATCTTTGGAAAAAATTATAAAGTTTATTATATCCTGTATAAGCCAATGGTTGAAAAATCTAACTTTAATATCTTTCATGGTAAATGGAATTTTATTTCTTTCCAACAATTCAATAAGACCAATAGATGATAAGTTGTTTCTATATAGTATGCAACATCGAGAAAGTTCTCTAGTTTTTAAATCCTTTACTAGATATTTATATTCTTCATCAATAGAATTAAATTTTACTATATTTATAGGTTCTATAAAGTTGTTATTAGTAGAAATATTTTTATTATATCTTAATGTATTTTTTTTTATAAATTGGCTACAAACAGATACAATATTTTTTGATGACCTATAATTTTCTTCCATAAAGAATAACTTCCCATTAGGATAGATTTTATTGAAATTTAAAAGTCCCTTAGGATATGCCCCTCTAAATCCATAAATGGACTGATCATCATCTGCTACAATAAATAAATTGTTCTTAGGACTTGCTAATAGTTTTATTATTTCTAATTGAACCTTGGAAGTATCCTGTCCCTCATCTACCTGAATGAAATCATACTTAGTACGATATTTTTCTAATATATATGTATTTGATTCAAGAATCTCTAAGGCAATAGTTAGCATATCATCAAAATCAATTAAATTATTATCTTTTTTATATTTTTCATAAGCATCATAGATTATTTTAAAATTTTCAATATCAGACTTATTATGCTTTAAAAATTCATCTGCTGATAACATCATATTTTTAATATAGCCTATTGAATTTAATAGGGATTCTAATTTCTCCTCAGTAATATATTCTTGATTTGTTGCAAAATATATTTTTTTAATTACGTTATATTTATTAAGTTCATTTTTTTCTTCTTCAATCAATGTATATTTAATTCTATTAATATAGGCATATTCCCTGATTAAACCAAAACAAAAGCTGTGTATTGTAGAGAATTGAATGGGAATAGAAGATATTTCTGAAAAAGATTTATTAAATCTTTCTTTCATATCTTTAGCAGAAGATTTACTAAAGGTTATTGATAATATTCTTTCAGGACTTATTTTATGATTTAATATTAGATTAACTGTTCTATGTATCAAAACCGTAGTTTTCCCTGCACCAGGTACTGCTAATATCAATGCAGGACCTTCCACATGATGTATAGCTTTTTTCTGTCCTATACTTAAGTTCATATAAACACCTACTTTTAAATTTGTCTTATATATTTTAACATAAAAAAGAAATAAGTAGTATATTTATATAAAACAATAAAATCATTGATATCTGGGTAATAATAAAATAGAATATAATACTGAGGATAATAAATATTTTAGCTAAAGGTGAAAAACATGAAAAATAAACTAAAGAGATTTGATGATGTTTTTATCGATTTAATTAATAGAAAGATGAAACATAGATATCTAGATACTATAATGTATAGAGCTACAAATTTAGGAGGTGCAGTATTTTCTTCACTTCTAGTATTGGTTTTAATATTTATAGGAAGTAGTCATATAAGACTTATGGGTTTTGAAGCACTAGGTGCTTTAATCATTAGTCAGGTAATAGTCCATGCTTTAAAAAGAATACTAAGTAGGGAAAGACCCTATAAGATTATAGAGCAACTAAATACCTTTGGCATAAATTTAAAGGACTACTCATTTCCATCTGGTCATACTACTGCTAGTTTTTCTATTGCTACCACTATAGCGTTTAATATACCTAAATTAACTGTTCTAGTATTTACCATTGCTATAGTAGTCGCAGTATCTAGAATATATTTAGGAGTCCATTATCCTACAGATGTGGCAGCAGGTATATTTTTGGGAATTGGTACTGCTTTAATAGTACATTTTTATTTAATAGAATATATTTATACCCTAGTAGATAATTGTGGTTTGAAATTATAGATTAGAAAATCAAAATAGTGGTATATATGATATAGACTAAATTAGGTAGGGGGTTTTTTGGTATGTTAATGACTAATTTTTTAAAGAAAAGAAAATCTGTTAGAGAATTTAAAAATAAGAAGATAAATCCAGATATATTGGACGAAATAAAATTATATTTAGATTCATTAGAGAAAGAAGATGGAACAAAAGCCATAAGATTTAAACTATATGAATATGGTGAGAAATTATATAAGGAATTAAGGGGAATTGGAGGATATTCAGGTGTAATGATTGAGAGTCCACACTATATAGGACTTGAGCTAGTAGATGATAAAGATAGAAATGTAATTTATGGCTCATATTATATGGAAAAGCTTATAACTAAGCTAAACAATATGGGGTTGGATACTTGTTGGGTGAGTATAGGAAATGTAGATGACGGTATAAAAAAAGAAATATTTGGAGATATGATGGGGAGAATTGACTATATACTAGCTTTAGGTTATGGCAAACCAAAAAATCCTTTTGTCAATGAAACATTTAGTGAAAGAATAGGTGTTGAAGAAATGGTGTTTGTTGATAAGATAGGAAACGCTCCAAGCACTGATGACTTAGAAAATAGAGGTTTAAGTGATTTGTTTTATTATATAAGATTTGCACCATCTGCTTTAAATAAACAACCTTGGAGATTTTTACTTGAGAAGGATAAAGTTACTTTATTAATTAAACATGATGAAGGTGAAAAGCCAAATCTTATAGATGCTGGGATAATAATGTATTATTTTGAATCCTTAGGACAATCAATAGGTTTAAATAATAAATGGGAATTAATAGAAGGAATTGAACAAGAAAATAATAACTATAAATATATAGCAGAATTTAAACTATAAAGCACTTAAAAGTGCTTTTTTTTATTGACAAAAATCTTCAGAGGGCATATAATTATATTAACATATGAATAATTGCTCATATGTTAATATGTAAGTATTGGGGGATAAGAAATGAAAGAAATAGAACTAGAACTAAATGGATTGAATTGTGCTGGATGTGCAGGAAAAATTGAAAAACTATCTAGACAAATTGAAGGAGTAGAAGATGCTAGTCTAGACTTTGTATCAAAAAAATTAAAAATAAATGTAATTACAGATGATGAGGCAAATATAGTAACTGAAGAAATAAAGAAAATTGTAAAAAGACTTGAGCCTCATGTAATAGTTATAGATAAAACAGATAATAAAGTTCGTAGACATAATCATGGGAATACCCATAGTTGTGATCACGATTGTCACCATGACCATAATGGACATGAACATAGTCATGAACATGGGGAAATGAATAAAAAGGAAATCATTAAATTAATTTTTGGAGGATTATTATTTATAATTCCATTATTTTTTAAATTAGATGGTGTGCCAAGATTTGCAGTGTATTTTCTTGCATATATAGTAGTAGGATATGAAGTTATAATAATAGCCATGAGGAATTTATTAGCTGGGATGCCCTTTGATGAAAATTTCTTGATGACTGTTGCTACAATAGGGGCATTAGTAATTGGCGAATATCCAGAGGCAGTGGCAGTAATGTTATTTTATCAAGTAGGAGAAATGTTTCAAGGAATGGCAGTTAATCACTCTAGAAAGTCTATAAGTTCTTTACTAGATATAAGACCAGATTATGCAAATATTGAGAAAAATAATAAGATTATAATTGTAGATCCAAGTGAGGTAGAAGTAGGAGATATAATAATTGTAAAACCAGGTGAAAAGATTCCTTTAGATGGAGTTATAGTAGAGGGAGAATCTTCTTTAGATACATCTAATATTACTGGTGAATCTGTACCAAGAAATGTTGGAATAGGAGATAAGGCATTGTCTGGAGTAGTAAACACTCATGGAGTATTGAAAATAAAAGTAGATAAAGAATTTGGAGAATCTACAATATCTAAGATATTAAATTTAGTAGAGAATGCTTCAAGTAAGAAAGCTCCCACTGAAAACTTTATTACTAAATTTGCTAAGTTTTACACACCTGTAGTAGTATTTATAGCTTTAGCTATTGCAATATTACCACCATTATTTGTAGGGGGAGCATTAAAGGAATGGGCTTATAGGGCATGTATATTCTTAGTTATATCTTGTCCTTGTGCATTGGTTATATCTGTTCCACTAGGCTTTTTTGGAGGAATAGGAGGAGCTTCTAAGTCAGGGATACTTATAAAAGGTGGCAATTATCTAGAAGCCTTAAATGAAGTGGATACAATAGTATTTGATAAAACAGGGACTATTACGAAAGGAACTTTTAGAGTAACAGAAGTAAAAGCATATGGTGACTATACAGAAGAAGAAATATTAGAATTAGCAGCTTATGGAGAATCCTTTTCAAACCATCCTATTGGTAAATCCATAGTAGAAGCATACGGTAAAGAAATAAATAGGGAATATATAAAATCATATAAAGAAATATCTGGGAAAGGAATAGAGGTAGATGTACAAGGTGAGAAAATCACACTTGGTAATAAGACATTATTTGATGAAAAAAATATCCAAATCGATAAAGTAGATTCCATAGGTACTGTAGTATATGTAGGTAAAGATAATTTTCATATAGGAAGTATAATAGTATCTGATGAATTAAAGGATAACGTAGTTGAAGATATTAAAAGTCTAAAAGCCTTAGGTATTAAAGAAACAATAATGTTATCTGGAGATAATGAAGATACGGCAAAGAAAGTAGGAAAATTAGTGGGTTTAGATAATGTATATGGTAATCTTCTTCCCCAGGATAAAGTTAGTATATTTGAAGATATAATAAAGAAGAGTAATGGAAAGGTTGTATTTATAGGAGATGGAGTAAATGATGCACCAGTCCTTGCAAGGGCAGATATAGGTATTGCTATGGGGGGACTAGGTTCTGATGCAGCCATAGAAGCTTCTGATATAGTAATCATGACAGATGAAATAGGAAAGATTACAACAGGAATAAAAATAGCTAAAAATACTAAAAAGATAGTAACACAAAATATTATATTGGCATTGGGAGTAAAACTTATAGTTTTAATTTTAGGAAGTTTAGGTTTAGCTACTATGTGGGAAGCAGTATTTGCAGACGTTGGAGTATCCATAATTGCAATACTAAACTCAATAAGAGCATTGAAAGTAGAGGAATAAGATTTCCTCTACTTTTTTATCATAAATGTGGTAGACTATATATAGTATAAAGTTTAAGAGGTGTTTGTGTTGATAAAAGAACATACTAGACAATATAATTATGTGCTATTAGCAGAAAATGCATATATTAATAATAATAAGGAAAAATCTATAGAATTTTATAAAAAAGCTTTGCAATTTAGAGGCAATATGGTAGATAATATAGCTATACTATATAATATAGCTCAAATTTATGATGAAATAGATAATATGTTGAAATCTTTAGAGACATATGAAGAAATAACTAAACTTGATTCTAGTGAAGCAGGAGCATACTATGGCATGGCTATGATTTATGAAAAAATGGGAGATAAAGATAGAGCATTGGAGTATTATCATAAAGCTATCTCCTTAGATAAATATTATGATAGGGCATATTATTATGCTGCTAATATTTTTGATGAAAAAGGTGATAAAAATAAGGCATTAGAGTATTATTATAAAGTAATAGAAATAGTACCTAATGATTATATAACCTATAATAATCTAGGATCTATATATGAGGAATTAGGAGAATATGATAAAGCGTATACTATGATAGAAAAAAGTTTAAATATAGAACCAGATTATTATAAAGCTTTATTTAATATGGGAGTTGTTTATAAAGCTTTAGGAGATAATGATAAAGCTTTGGAATATTATTTTAAATCAATAGATATTAATCCTCAGCATTCTTATTCCTATCTAAATATTTCTGCTATTTATATAGAGCAGAAGAGATTTGAAGATACTGTTGAATTATTAACAGAAGGGATAAATAATAATCCACAAGCTCATGATTTATATTATAATAGGGCTTGCTGTTATTCAATATTAAATAATGAAGAAAAAGCTTTAGAAGATTTAAAAAAGGCAGTAATGCTGTTACCAGAAATAGTAGAATCCATAAGAGTTGATAAGGATTTTGAAAATTTACGTGGTAAAGGTGAATTTATAAAAATAATAGAATAATAATGATATATGGAGGCAATTAAATGATTATATTAAAAACAAGTGAAGAAATACAAAAGATGAAAAAATCTGGAGAACTATTAGCAAAAGTCCATAAAGAAATAGCAAAAATAATTAAACCTGGTATATCTACTATGGAGATAGATAAATTTGTAGAAGATTATCTAAAAGAGCACAATGCTTATCCAGAGCAAAGAGGATATCATGGTTATCCATATGCAATTTGTGCTTCAATTAATGATGAAATCTGTCATGGTTATCCAAGAACAGAACCATTAAAAGAAGGAGATATAGTAACTATTGATATGGTAGTTAATATAGATGGATGGTTGGCAGATTCAGCTTGGAGTTATGCTGTTGGAAATATATCAGATGAGGCTAGAAGATTATTAGATATAACTAAGGAAGCTTTATATAAGGGAATAGAAAAGGCTACTATAGGAAATAGATTGGGAGATATCGGTTATGCTATACAATCATTTGCAGAATCCAATGGTTATTCAGTAGTTAGGGATTTTGTAGGTCATGGGATAGGTAAAGAAATGCACGAAGACCCACAGGTACCACACTATGGAATACCAGGCAGAGGACAAAGACTTGTAGAAGGCATGGTTATAACCATAGAGCCCATGATAAATGTAGGAACATATAGAATGAAAATAGATGATAATGAATGGACTGCTAGAACAGTAGATGGTAAGCTATCTGCTCAATATGAACATACCATAGCTATTACGAAAGAAGGTCCAATGATTTTAACAGATCAAGACCAATGTAATTAATAAAAAATAATTAAAGGATTAAGATATATTTCTTAATTTGTTTAATGGTTTTCAATTATTAACTGTTAATCTTTAATTGAAGATTGTGGAAAGGATAGGTGTAAAAGTGAAAAAGGAAAATCCAGTTCAATTGCTAGGTAAGAAATATACTGTTAAAGAAGAGATTGCTAATGGAATTACCCATGGACTAGGAGTTTTATTTGGTATAACTGCTCTCATAGTTTTATTGGTTATGTCTATTAGAAAAGGCGACGCATTGTCTATAGTTGCTTTTAGCATATATGGTGCTTGTTTTATTCTTATGTTTTTATCATCAACTTTATATCATAGTATCACAAATGAAAGAGCAAAAAGGATACTTAGAGTATTTGATCATTCCTCTATATTTTTGTTTATAGCAGGGAGTTACACACCTATTACACTATTAACTATGACTGGGGCTCTAAGAATTAGTATATTAGTTGCAGTTTGGTTTATAGCCATATTTGGAGTTGTATTTAAGATATTTACTTTTGGAAGATTTGATAGATTTAAGGCGTTTTCCTTAAGTCTATACATAGGTATGGGATGGATTGCAGTATTTACTATAAAACCAATTATTACAATGACTTCAATAGGATTCTTTATGTGGATATTGGGAGGAGGACTTCTATATACTCTAGGAACAATATTCTATACCATCAAAAAGATACCTTATAATCATGCAATCTGGCATATTTTTGTCTTAGCTGCATCTGTACTCCATTTTGTAGGTATAGTTTTATATCTAACATAGTTTTATATATAATACCTACTATTATGAATATAGACGGTATCTTATTTCCGTATTTTATCTTAGGGGGAGTAATTAATGATAAAAGTTCTTATTGTAGATGACCAAAGTTTAATACGAGAAGGACTGAATATGATGCTTAGTCTTTATGATACTATATTTATAGTAGATGAGGCTACTAACGGCAAAGAAGCCATAGAGATATTAGGTAGAGAGGAAATAGATTTAATATTAATGGATATACGAATGCCTGTTATGGACGGAGTAGAGGCTACAAAACAAATTAAGGAAAATTACCCTAATACAAAAGTATTAATATTAACAACTTTTAATGAGGATGAATATATTTTTGAGGGACTTAAAAGTGGTGCTGATGGCTACTTACTTAAAGACATATCATCTAAGGAATTAGTCAAAGCAATAGAAACAGTATATAGAGGGAATACACTTTTACAATCCGATGTAGCTAAAAAGATGATAAAATCTATAGGGGATAAAGTTAATATACAGGATAGTGTAGATAACACTATATTTAAAGAACTGACTAAAAAAGAATATGAGATAGCTTTGTTAATAGGGGAAGGAAAATCCAATAAAGAAATAGGGAAAATATTGTATATAGCAGAAGGAACTGTTAAAAATCATATAACTAAAATATTATCTAAACTAGAGTTGAGAGATAGAACTCAATTGGCAGTATTGATTAAAGAATATAGTAAGATATAAAAAGGCTATGGAATCATAGTTTTTTTATATTCTAAAATTTAATTTTCTATGACTATAGTCATAGAAAATTATGGCTATAATAGTGACTTTAGCTAGATTTTTTATTTTGAAGATTTGTATATACTTAAAATAAGAATATCTAGGAGGTCATTATTATGAGAGAACTAAAAAAATCCCTTTATTTTATATCTTTTCCCTTATCATTTATAGGATTCATATTTCCCATTTATGCTTCGTCCATAGGAGCAAATATTATTCAAATAGGTTACCTTTACTCAATTTTCTCAATAGTAAGTATAATAATACGCCCTATAGTTGGGAATTTAATAGATAAGAGAGGAAGAAAAATAGGTGTACTAATAGGTACTATCCTTTATTCTTTAGTAAACATAGGATTTATAATAGCTAAAGATTTTAAATATCTATTAATAGTAAGAATACTTCAATCTTTAGCTGCTTCGTTTTTAGGAATAAGTGTAGATGTTTTTATTTCAGATATTAGTGATACAACCAATAGGAGTGAAAATTTTGGTATAAAGGAGCAGTCTATGGCTAAGGGGGAATGGATAGGTAGTTTAATTGGATTTACTATTTTATTTAATAACTTTACGAATAATCCATTTAAAATAGTATTTATAATTTTTCTGATTACTAGTTTAATATCAGTTTATTATACAATAAAGGATTTGCCAGAAACCCTTAGTTTTAAAAAGGAATATGACCAAGGTAATATTAAAAACAAGAAACAATTAAAATATTTCCTGGAAATAATAGGTGTTATTTCTTTTATAACCAGTTTAACTACACCAATATATCTTTTATATCTACAAGAAAATATTACAGATGAACTTAGTTTAATATCTTCCTTATTTATTCCAGCAGCAATATTATCTACATTTTTACCAAGACGATTTGGAGCTTTAGCTGATAAATATGGCAGAGAAAAGATAGTTATAGTTGGAATGACTATAAATGCCATACTTCAAATATTTATACCATTTAATAAGGGATATTATAAGTTTATGATTATTTATACCTTGATTTCTGTTGTAGTGATGCTCTATAGTTCTGCTTTTTCCTCTTTAATTATTGATTTTGTAGGAGAAGATAAAAGGGGCAGATCCTATGGACTATATAGTTTTGCAAGTGGAATAGGTGGGGCTATAGGATCTATAGTTGGCTCATATGTATATGGGAATATAGGTAATAATATTATATTTTATGTAAAGGGGAGTCTTATGATTGTAATGGTTCTATTTATTTGCTATATTTATATTAATAAATTAAATGGAGAAGAGAAGTTACCTAGAATAAGTTAGTGAGGAGTTAATATGAAAAAATTTGTTAAATATAATAGGTATTTATATATAGCCACTTGTATTTTAATAGGACTTGATATTATTTATAAATATATAGATAATACTATTCTTTTCTTAACTTTCTTTTCCTTATTTACAATTATAGTAATTAATGATTATATAAGAATGTTTTTATTTTATAAAAATGAAAAGCAATACTATTTATCCGTGTTTGTTTCCATGATAATAAGTAGCCTATTGACTTATAAAGTACAAGGATATTCTCATATATTTATGTTCATTATTTTATATGAACTGATTTTGTATACGGAAGGAAGAGTTTCAAAGTTATTTATTGGGTTGGAAATATTGATTGTTATGGTTTTAATCATACTTAGAGGTGTAGCTGTTGGGGAATTAATGACTATAGAGTTTTGGAAAAAAGGTTTATTTGATATTATAATGTCATATATAGGACTGTTATTTTATTTTCTTACCTTATTTACATATAGAACTTTAAAAAAAGAAAAGAGAGAAGTAGATAGATTAAATAAAGAATTAGAATTATCTTATAATAGGCTAAAGGAACAATCAGAAGAAATTGAAAAATTGACTATAACTAAAGAAAGAAATAGAGTGGCAGGAGAAATTCATGATAATTTAGGACATAGTCTAATAGCTTTAAATATGAATTTAGATGTAATTCATAAGATTATGGATAAGGATATAGCTAAGACTAAAAAATTAATTAATAAATCTCAGTTATTAGTTAAAGAGAGTATAGAGAGTTTAAGAAAGGCTGTTTATGCTTTAAAGGAAGAAAGAAATAGTACTTTATTGAATTCCATAAGAAAATTAACTGATAATATTGAGAGCACAGGAAAGATTAGGATAATTTTAAATATAAATGAAAAAGTAGAGGAATTGTTGCCTGAATATAAAGATATTATATATATTTCTATAAAAGAAGCTTTAACTAATAGTATAAAGCATGGGAGAGCAGATAAAATTAATATAAATATAAAATTAGATGGAGATGAACTAGGAGTTGAAATTATAGATAATGGACTAGGATGTACTAATTTGATTAAAGGCAATGGATTAATGAATATAGAAAATAGATTAAGAGATTTTGGAGGGGAAATGATTTATAATAGTGGGGAAAAACAAGGATTTAATTTAGAATTGATATTTAAAATGGGATTATATAAAATGTACTAATGGGGAAGGTGAGTAAAATGGCTAATATAAAAACAAATGCTATGCGTATTTTAGAACAAATGAAAATAGAATATAATGGCATTACTTATAATAGTAATGATGGAAAAATTGATGGAGTTTCAGTATCTGAAAAAATTGGTAAGGATCCTAAATTTGTTTATAAGACATTGGTAGTCCAAGGTCATAGTAATACTATTTATGTATTTCTTTTGCCTGTTAAAGAGGAATTGGATTTGAAAAAGGCTGCAAAAGCAGCAGGGGAAAAAAGTGTTGAAATGATACACGTTAAGGATTTATTAAAATTTACAGGATATATAAGAGGCGGCTGTTCTCCAATAGGGATGAAGAAAGATTATAAGACATTTATAGACATATCTGCCCTTGAGATAGATAAGATTATTGTAAGTGGAGGAAAGATTGGGGTTCAAATAGAAATGGAAACATCTAAATTAATTCAAGTTTGCCATGGTGAAATAGTAGATTTGACTATTAAATAACTGTAGTTTTTGGTGCCAGGCACCAAAAACTACAGTTATTTATTGTTGACACACCTAGATAATCTAGGTATGTTTTTTAGGAGGTGGAAAAGTGAAAATTGATAAAGGATTTATAGGAGGAAGTACTAATTTACTAATATTATACCTGCTCAAGGAAAAGGATATGTATGGGTATGAAATAATTAAAGATTTAGAGGTGCGTTCCGATAGTACTTTTAAATTTAAAGAAGGAACCTTGTATCCAGTATTGCACAAGTTAGAAAATGAGGGATATGTTAAATCCTATATGAAAAAAAGCGAAACTGGCAGAGAACGAAAGTATTATAGGATTACAGACAAGGGAGAAAAACAATTAATTGAAGAAAAGAGACAATGGCATGTGTTTTCAACTACTGTAAATAAAGTAATAGGTGGTGAAAAACATGTCTTTTCATAAGATGGATGAATTTTTAAAAAGCGTTTTATCATATATAAAATTTCCCTTTGATAGAGAAGATATAAAATTAGAGATGGAAGCTCATATACTTGATAAGATAAATTATTATATGGTGCAAGGATATGATGAGAAAAAGGCGGAAGAACTTGCTGTAAAAGACATGGGAGATCCTAAAGAAATAGGAATTCAGTTAAATAAGGAACATAATCCTATAATTGGGTGGCTTTGGAGAATAACAAATATAGCAGTAACTATTTTTATAGTAATTAATATTTTTATTATAGGCTCAATGACAATAGTTACAATATTTAGTGGCAATCCAGTTAAAGAAATTCCAAAGGAAGATATAGTTTATAGAGCTGGAGTTTTGGAGCCATTGGGACTATAAAGGACGATTTAGGAAATGAATATTTTTCTGGTTCAGGTTCTAGTAGTGGAGGAATTGTTTCTAAATGTAGAAGAAGTCTTAGAGACTTTCCAGAGAATGCTAATACCTTAATTATTGAATATGATGAATATAATAGAAAATATAGAGTAGAGATTCCATTAAAGGCAGGTGAATATAATGAATAGATTAAAGAAGATTATTAAAAATACTATAATTTTAGTAATTTTATTCTTTATATTCTTAAAGAGTTCAGGTCTTTATTTAATTCCCTTGTCAGCTCATAAAGCTTCTGAAAGAAGTGCACATTATGGACCATCTGAAGTTGTTCATATAGAGGACTTTGATAAAGGAAAATATATACTCTGTAAATATGATAGATGGTTTTCATGTAATACAATAAATAAAACTTTATTTTTCTTTTGGCGTATTGGTAATCAAGTATATGGTAGGGAAAGTGATTTATCAAAAGCAGTATCCTATACTTGGTCTATGTCTGGTGATTATTATAAAGCTTATGGAATTATTAATGATAATAGGATAAAGAAAATAGAAGTGACTCTAGAAAATGGAGATATACTTATACAAGATGGGTTTTATGAAGATATGTTTCTTGTGACTTGGAAGTCACCAAATGATAGTATTATTGACTTTGCTGGAATTAGGGCATATGATGAGGATAGCAATATAATTTTTGAAGATATATATGGATATTAGAGCAATGATGATAATTTTATAAGGAGATATCATGATGATAAAAATAAAAGATGAAATAAAAATTTTATCACCTCAAATTCCTAATGAACTAAAAAGTTTAGATATAGGAAATAGTCGTATTGAAGATGAAGATTTTTTCAATATGGCCATTATCTCTGATTGCTATATAGAAGAGCAAAGGGCAGAAAAGGTAATATTTGAATCTAAGTTTTCAAAGGTAGGCTTTTCAAATATTGATATGAAAAGAATACAAATGGTTGGAGTAGAATTAAAGGGGATGGACTTGAGAACCTGCAATATGGAAGGAATAGGAACAAGGATTGAGGATTTAAATGGAGCAATAGTTTCAAATATGTAGGTAATTGAATTAGCAGGGCTATTAGGGGTTGTGATTAAGAAATAAGTGAAATAAAAATGAACTAAATTACAAATCCTCCGTTGGGACTAATTATTTGCCCAGTTATGAAATCAGCATTATGTGATGCTAAGAAAAGCACACAATTAGCAATATCATAGGGAGTTCCTAATCTCATTAAAGGTGTATTTTCTTTAAGGACATTTAATTCATCTTCATTATAAGGGGAAAGCATTTCAGTTTGAATAACACCAGGTGCAACGGAATTTACTTGAATATTTGAAGGACCTAATTCTTTTGCTAAAGATTTTGTTAATCCTATAATGCCTGCCTTAGTAGCTGAATAATGGACTTCACAAGAAGAACCTACAATTCCCCATATGGAGGAAATATTTATGATTTTGCCTTTTTTCTTGGGAAGCATATATTTTAAAGCTGCTTGTGTACAGTAAAAAACGCTTTTAAGATTAACATTTATCATATTATCTAAATCTTCATCAGTAATATCTGTGAATAATTTTGATTGACTTATTCCTGAATTGTTGATAAGTACATCAATACTATTAAACTCTTCAATACAGAAATTTATCATGGAATCTACTTCATTTCTTTTGGAAACATCTGCTTTAAATATTCTGACAGATAGACCTTTATTTTTAAGTTTATAATATAAATCTAAGGCACTCTTTTCAGAGTTATTAAAGTTAATCAAAACATTATAACCTTCATTTGCAAATAACTCTGCTATAGATTGTCCAATACCTTTAGAAGCTCCAGTTATAATTGCAGTCTTTGAAAAAATCATGAATAATATTCTCCTTTATATATAACAGTTTATATTAAGTTCAAAACTTTATGTTTATATAATAATTATACTCCATATTTTAGAGAGATAAAATATAAACTTGGGGGTAAATAATATAAAAGTTTTATATTATTTAGAATAAGTTTGTTTCTATTGCCAATTACAGCTGCTGTAGCCAATGAATAATTAAACTATAAGTATAAATAAAAATAAATGATTTTATTAAAAGAAAGTATAATGACAATAAAAAGGAGAAATAAGTGATGAAAATAGATAGACTGCTTTCTATTATAGTCGTATTACTGAATAAAGAAAATATAACTGCTAAGGAATTGGCTGATAGATTTGAAGTTTCAGTAAGGACTATATATAGGGATATAGAAACTATAAATTTAGCAGGGATTCCCATAGTATCTAATCAAGGAAGAGATGGAGGATTTAGGATTTTGGATAATTATAAAATAAGCCATCAATTACTAACATTAGATGATATGATTTCAATTGCTATTGCATTAAAAAACATAAATATTTTCTCAGAAAGTAAAAATATTGACATAATGATTGATAAAATAAGTAATATTGTTCCTAAGAATAAGAAAGAAGATTTTGATTATCATTTTAATGAATTGATAGTATGTGATTTGCCTTGGGGATATAGAGTTGATTCAAAGAATAAGGAAAAGTATAAAATTATATATGAAGCAATAAGGGAAGAAAGGCTAATAGATATAGAATATAGAGATCCATATGGAAATATAACAAAAAGAAGAGTAGAGCCTATGAGCCTTGTCTTAAAAGGACTTAATTGGTATGTTTTTTCATATTGTTATTTAAGAGATAATTATAGACTTTTTAGACTTTCTAGAATACATAAGATTAAGGTATTAGAAGAAAAATTTAATCCTAGAGGAATAAGTTATGAAGATTTTAAAAATAAAAATATTTCTAAAAATAATATAGTAGACTTAGTTTTGAGATTTTCTCCTGAAGTACACCAAAGAGTTGATGAATTTTTTTATGAAGAAAATATAACAATAGATGAAAATGGATATGTAGTAGTTAAGATTTCATTTCCAGAGGATGAATGGGTTTACTCTATGATATTAAGTTATGGTGAATATGTAGAAGTCCTTGAACCGAATTATATTAAAAATATAATCAAGAATAAGGTACAAAAGATTTATGAAAAGTATTAAATATGACATACTGTTGTCAAAACATAGTGGTATTATGGGGTAAATAATAAAAGTAAGGGGGACAATCTTATGAAACAAGAATATTGTCAAAGCTGTGGGATGCCTATGGAAGATGCTAGTCTTTATGGTACAGAAAAGGATGGAAGTAAAAGTCAGGATTATTGCACATATTGTTATGAAGATGGAAACTTTAGAAAGCCTAGTGAAACAATGGAAGAAATGATAGAAACTTGTGTACCTTTTATGAAAGAAAATGGAATGGAAGAAAAAGAAGCAAGAGAAATACTAAATAATTGCCTTCCACATTTGAAACGTTGGAAAAAGTAAATACTTTATAGAACTTAAAACCCTTATATAACAACTATGTTACATAAGGGTTTTTTATTGACTTTACCCCCTTAATCTGATAAAATAATTTTTATGTCTAAAAAATAGAGAGGAGGGGTTGATATGGTTATTATAGCAAATGAGCTGTCTAAAAGATATAAAATATCTAAGAGAAAACCAGGTATAGTAGGTGGCTTAAAGAGTATTATATGCAGGGAGTACGAAGAGATAACTGCTTTGAATAATATATCCTTTAAGATTGGAAAGGGAGAATTGATAGGATATATTGGACCAAATGGAGCTGGAAAATCTACTACAATTAAAATACTATCGGGTATATTAACACCAGATTCAGGAGAATGTAAAGTTCTAGGAAAAATTCCATATAAAGAAAGGGTCAGCTATGTAAAGGATATAGGAGTAGTATTCGGGCAGAGAACTCAACTATGGTGGGATTTACCAGTTATAGATTCTTTCCAATTACTGAAGGATATTTATAAGATTCCTTTAGGAGACTATTTAAAGATTAAAAAGGAACTTGTAAAATGGCTGGATTTAGAGAAGTTTATAAATACTCCAGTAAGACAGTTGAGTTTAGGTCAAAAAATGAGATGCGAATTAGCAGCGTCACTTCTTCATTCTCCACAAATACTTTTCCTTGATGAACCTACTATAGGGCTAGACGCCATATCTAAATTGGCAGTTAGAGAATTTATAAAAAAACTGAATAAGGAAAAAGGGGTTACAGTTATACTTACAACCCATGATATGGATGATATTGAAACTCTATGTAATAGAGTAATTGTAATAGGTAAAGGGGAAATTCTTTTAGATGGTTCTTTACAATCCCTTAGAAATACAGTATCTAAAGATAGGAGACTCATTTTAGATTTTGATGAAGGTACAAATGGCTTTTCCATAGCAGGAGCAACTCTAATAGGTGAAGAAAAAAATAGACTTGTCATTGATTTTAATCCAGATATAATAACACCAGCAGATTTAATAACTAATTTATCCACTAAATACAAAATAAAAGATATATTAATAGAAAACCCTCCCATTGAAGAAATTATTGCTAAAATTTATGGGGAGTTTAACATATGAAGGCATTTATATCTATTATAAAGATTAGATTTAATCTATTGTTGCAATATAAAGTTGCCGCCTTAGCAGGTATAATTACTCAATTTTTTTTTGGAATGATTATGGTCATGGTATTATTTGGTTTTTATAATTCTTCAAGTGGAGAAATGCCCATTGATTATAAAGCAGCCATAACTTATATATGGCTTGGTCAAGCTATGATTGGGATGTTGCCTTGGAATGGTGATAATGAAATTCAAAATCTAATAAGGACAGGGAATATAACCTATGAGCTTATTAGACCCATGAATTTATATAATTATTGGTTTGCAAGGACTTTTGCCTTAAGAACTGCACCGACTTTACTTAAATCTATTCCTTTATTTATTATAACTTTATTATTGCCAAAGGATTATGGAATGGAATTACCACCTAATGCTTTAGCTAGTATTGGGTGGATAGTAACTACCTTTGGTGCTCTTATGATTTCCTGTGGAATAACTAATATAATCAATATAACTACTCTTTATTCTTTATCAGGAGATGGAATACAAAGACTATTAACATCTATTGTTATGTTGTTTTCTGGAATGATAGTACCTTTGCCATTATTTCCAGATAAATTAAGACGAGTATTAAGTTACTTGCCATTTGGTGGATTAGTAGATATTCCAGCTAGATTTTTTACAGGGGAAATTCCTTTTAGTAAATTACTTCAATATTTTTTATTTCAGTGTACATGGGCATTTGTAATATATATACTAGGACAATGGATTTTAAATAAAAAGATAAAAGACTTAGTAGTTCAAGGGGGCTAGAATATGGACAGTATAAAGTTATATTTTAAATATATTAAATTAAGTATAGAATCTCAGCTTCAATATAAGGCCTCCTTTATTATGATGTCCATAGGACATTTCCTAATAACTTTTATTGATTTTCTTGGTGTATGGGTGTTATTTGAAAGATTTGGTGATATAAAGGGTTTTACTTTTGGAGAAGCAGCTTTATTCTATGGGATGGTTCATATTGCATTTTCTATTACAGAAGCTTGGACTAGAGGATTTGATACCTTTCATATATTGGTTAGATCAGGAGATTTCGATAGG
The DNA here is from genome assembly GCF_900128955.1 of Tissierella praeacuta DSM 18095. Classification (GTDB taxonomy): domain Bacteria; phylum Bacillota; class Clostridia; order Tissierellales; family Tissierellaceae; genus Tissierella; species Tissierella praeacuta. The sequence goes on along the minus strand of NZ_FQTY01000006.1, from coordinate 30,005 downwards.
ATATTACTTAGACCAAGGACTACAGTATTACAGATTTTAGGACAGGATTTTCATATAATGAGGATAGGTAGGTTTATTCAAGGTCTTGTAGTTCTTATATGGGCAGTATTTAAGTTAAATATAGAATGGACTTTAGGGAAAACTTTATTATTGATAGGATCTATTGTTGGAGGAAATTTTCTGTTTTCAGGACTCATAGTAATTCAAGCTACTTTATCTTTCTGGTCCGTACAAAGCTTGGAAATAGTAAATTCTTTTACCTATGGTGGTGTGCAAGCAGCCCAATATCCTATTTCCATATATAGACCTTGGTTTAGAAAAATACTTATATATATAATACCCTTGGCTACAATTAATTATTTTCCTGCTATGAATATATTGGGGAAGGTTGATTCCTTTGGATATCCTTCATGGTTGGGATGGATTTCTCCATTATGTGGAGTTGTATTTTTTATACTATCACTACAAATATGGAAAATTGGAGTAAATCATTATACTTCTACTGGAAGTTAATTTTGGTTAATTATCTTGAATAAAAATTATTTATCATGTAAAATTATTTAGAGTTACAAAATATTATTTTTTACATTAAATGGTTAGAGGAGAATTATATGAGCAGAAACATTAATTTAATAGAAGGAAATATCTCTAGTACCCTTACCAAATTAGCATTACCTATTATGGGGACATCATTTATACAAATGATGTATAACTTAACGGATATGATGTGGTTAGGCAGACTTAGTACTAAAGCTGTAGCTGGTGCAGGTACTGTAGGATTTTTCATGTGGTTTGGTATGTCTCTTGTATTAATTTCACAAATTGGAGTTAGTGTAGGAGTATCACAATCCTATGGAAAAGGAGAGATGGATAGTGCAAGAGAATATATATCTAGTGGGATAAAATTAGATATAATCATAGGAATTATTTATTCATCATTATTATTGATATTTAGACACCAAGTAATTGGTTTTTTTAATTTAAATGATACAGAAACTATTCAATTAGCAATAGACTATTTAGTAATTATAGCTTTTGGATTTTTATTTCATTTTATTAATCCTATATATTCAGCTATATTCAATGCTTCAGGGAATAGTATTACGCCTTTTATTATAAATACAATGGGATTAATAACTAATATTATTTTAGACCCTATTTTAATTTTTGGTGTTGGACCATTCCCTAAACTGGGTATAAAAGGGGCAGCAGTAGCTACTATAGTAGCACAGATAGTTGTTACTTCAATATATATATTAGTATCAAGAAAGAATAAAGAACTATTTTCCCATTTACATCTTTTTAAATTGCCAAAATTAGATTATCTTAAAAGGATATTAAAATTAGGATTTCCTGCATTTTTACAATCAGGAGTTCATGCCTCTATATCTATGGTTTTAACAAAAATATTGGCAAAATGGGGCTCTACTCCAGTGGCAGTACAATCTGTAGGCTCACAAATAGAATCAATATCTTGGATGACTGCAGAAGGTTTTTCTACAGCTATATCAGCTTTTGTAGGACAAAATTATGGTGCAGAAAACTATGATAGAGTAAAAGAAGGATACTATGCTGGACTCAAGATAGTTGGTACCATAGGAATATTTGCCACTGTTTTACTTATATTTTTCGGAGAACCTATTTTTAGGATATTTACACCAAATGATGCTATTGCCATATCTCAAGGCGTAGTATATTTGAAAATCTTAGGACTTTCTCAGTTTTTTATAACTATTGAAATAGCCTCAGCAGGAGCATTTAATGGAATAGGAAGAACTCAAATTCCAGCAATAATAGGGATTATACTAAATGCATTAAGAATTCCAGGAGCATTAATACTATCAAGTACAGTATTAGGAATGACAGGAGTATGGTGGAGTATGAGTATTAGTACTGTATTTAAGGGAATAATTTTAACTTCTTTATTTATTTATGTTTTAAGAAAAGGATTACATACTAAATAACTTCAGTTTTTGGTGCCTGGCACCAAAAACTGAAGTTATTATAGACTATTTACTTTTCTTGCTGCAATTACATTAACTCCAGTACCTAATATATTTTCTATTATAATATGGCCCTTTTCAATAGGTGCAGATACTTCTGTTATTTTGATTATATCCATACATTCTTCAACTAGGGTTTCAGGTATAACACCATCAGTTTTAACTGGAAGTCTACTCATAGGACCATTTTTAAGTAATACCCTAGAGGTGAGAACTCTTGAAGGTTCTAAGATTTCTTTAATACCATATTCTTTACCTCTATTACATTTATTGCCTTCAACTGAGTAATGATAATTAGTAGCCTCATTTTTAATTATTTTAAGATTGCAGCCTACAGGGCAGACCTTACATTTTTTTTCAATTATATCCATAAATAAAACCTCCATAGTAAATTAACATAATAATTATAACATATTATGAGAAGGTTTTTGTATATTTAATAAGAGGAGATGATTTAATGGAAGTTTTACAAGCTATTATGACTAGAAGAAGTATAAGGAAGTTTACAGGAGAGGTAATTACAGAAGAACAGTTGAATATTTTACTTAGGGCAGGATTTCAAGCACCTTCTGCTCACAACACTCAGCCTTGGCATTTTATAGTAGCTAAGGATAAAGAATTACTTCAAAAGATATCAGATTTTCATAAGTATGCAAAAATGTTACCTAATGCTGGATGTGGAATAATTGTTTGTGGAGATGAAGAAAAGCAAGGAAACAGAGGTTTTTTAGTAGAAGATTGTTCAGCAGCTATACAAAACATCCTTTTAGCAGCTCATGGAGTTGGATTAGGAGCAGTGTGGTGTGGATTATATGATTCAGGTAATTTAGTAGAGTCCATGAAGGAAGTTTTAGAATTACCTAATAATATTATACCAATAGGTATGGTAGTAGTAGGAAATAAGGACGAAGAAAGAAATATATCTGAAAGATATGATGAGAGTAAAATTCATTATAATAAGTGGTAGATAAAAAATAAAGAGATGTATATAATAAGGTATAGGTACAACGTGGTTTAGATTATTATGAGGGGTTTTATTATGTTGTCTAAGATTGAGATAATAAAAAGACTAGCTTTATCTGCCATAGTTGGAGGTCTTATAGGAACAGAAAGAGAAATCAATAATAGACCAGCAGGACTTAGAACTCATATATTAGTTACATTAGGTTCTACTTTGGTTATGCTTGTTTCTATTGATGGGTTTCAATCGGCAGATCCTGCTAGATTAGCAGCACAAGTTGTTAGTGGAATAGGTTTTCTTGGTGCTGGAACCATTATGAGAACAGGAAATAACATTAGTGGACTTACTACTGCTGCTAGCTTATGGGTTTGTGCTGGTATTGGATTAGCAATGGGATCAGGATATTATCTAGGGGCTATAGTTACTACTGCCATAGTTCTTGCAACTTTAATGAGTTTAGGACCATTTGAAAAGATGATATTGACAAAGAAGTATAAAGCAGTTGAGATAGTTGCTACGAATAGACCAGGGATTATTGGTCAAATAGGAGTTTTATTTGGGAAATACTATATATCTATTAAAGATATAAAGATATTAGGTACTGATGGTGGTGAACATGATGATAATGGCATTATGGAAATTCGTTTTTTAATTAAGGCACCAAATAATGTCAATATAAGTAGCCTGTATAAGGAAATTTATCAAATTCATGGTATTATTAATGTTAGTTTTGAAGGAAACATTATTCCCAATAATAATTATATGGATTTTTAATTACTTGTGATATATAGTTGAGAGTTATTGAAATACTAGGAGATGAAAAAATGAATAAAAGATTTACTAAGAATTTAATACTGTTATTAGCTATATCTTTAATTTTATTTATAAGTGGATGTAGGAAAGAAACAATAAAAATAGAAAAAATTGAAAAACATGAAGGAGGAAATGATATGGCATTGGAGCAATTAAAACAACCACAAGAGGGAGAAGAAATTGTTGTTATTATTACAAATCATGGAGAAATAAAGATAAGACTTTTTCCAGATATAGCCCCAAAGGCAGTAGAAAATTTTAAAACTCATGCTAAAGATGGATATTATGATGGTGTTACATTTCATAGGGTGATAAAAGATTTTATGATTCAAGGTGGAGACCCAGATGGCACTGGTATGGGTGGAAAAAGTATTTGGGAAAAACCTTTTGAAGATGAATTTAATAAAGATTATCATAATTTAAGGGGTTCCTTATCTATGGCAAATGCAGGACCAGGAACTAATGGCAGTCAATTTTTTATAGTTCAAAGATCATTCGTAGAAGAAGATTTTTTAAGTCAGATGAAACAAGCAGGAGATGAAGCAGGATTTTCAGAAGATGTTATAAATGCTTATGCTGAACTAGGTGGAACTCCATGGCTAGATTATAGGCATACAGTATTTGGGCAAGTGTTTCAAGGAATGGATGTAGTAGATAAAATTGCTAATTTAGAAGTTGGGGCAAATGATAAACCAGTTAACCCAGTTGTTATGGAAAAAGTAGAGATAAGAAAAATAGAATATAAATAATGATGATAACAAAAAACAACTTCTTTTTTATAGTGTAATTACTTAAAAAAGAAGTTGTTTTAATTTATAATTGGTAATTTATAATTAGATTATATTGAACTACCATCTTTTAAATTTATCTTCTAAAATAGCAATTATCTTATACATCAAAGCCGATATAATGGCCAATAGAAATACACTCATCATTACAATATCCAGCTTAAATACTTGACCACCATAGACTATTAAATATCCAATACCTGCCTTTGATACTAAAAATTCTCCTACAATTACTCCAACCCAAGATAAACCAATATTAATTTTCAAAGTACTCATTAGAGTTGGAATGGAAGAGGGGAGAACTACTTTCTGAAAGATTTGTAATTTAGTAGCACCAAAGGTAGTTAGTAATCTAATTTTATCTTCATCAACGGCCATAAAACTTGCAAACATATTCATTATAGTCACTACTATTGAAATGGTAATAGCAGTGACAATTATTCCAGAATAACCTGCTCCAACCCAAATAATAATAATAGGTGCTAAGGCTGTTTTGGGTAGACTATTTAGCATGACTAAATATGGATCCAGCACTTTTGCCCAGAAATCTGACCACCAAAGTCCAATTGCAACGATTATTCCCAACAATGTACCGCCTAGAAATCCCATTATAGTTTCGAATACTGAAATTCCAACATGATGAAAAAGATTTCCTTGTTTCGCATAAATTAAAAATAACCTCCATATTTGTGATGGATAGCTAGTTAGAAAAGTATCTATCCATTTAAAATGGGCAGCTATTTCCCAAAGACAAAGACCAAAAATTAAAATGCCTATTTGAGTTATAAATATATTTCTTTTTTTCCTTTTTATATTAATTAGATAATTTTCATGTTCTTTAGAAATGTTTTTAGACATGGACATCTAACTCCTTCCATATTTTATTGAAATAGTATCGGAACTCAGGAGCTTCCCGACATTTAAGTGGTGTTCGACATCCTTCTGGACAAGTTAAATTTATATTGATTACTTCCTTTATAGTAGAAGGTCTATTTGATAAAACAACTATTCTATCTGATAAACTAATAGCTTCAGCTATATCGTGAGTTACTAACAATCCAGTCTTTTTTTCTTTTTTTAATATAATCCCAATTTCGTCAGCTATTGCAAGTCTTGTCTGATAATCTAAAGCAGAGAAAGGTTCATCTAAGAGAAGTAAATCAGGCTCTAATAAAAGGGTTCTAATAAGGGCTACTCTCTGTCTCATTCCTCCTGATAATTGGCTTGGATAACTGTTTAAAAATTCACCTAAGCCATAACTTTTTAGCATTTTTTCTGCTAAATCATAGCTATTATGATTTAATTTTCCTTGAATTTCCAATCCAAGTACTACATTTTTTAGTATGGTTCTCCATTCTAAAAGCTGGTCTTTTTGAAACATGTATCCAATATTTCTATTAGATTTATTTACTTTTTCCCCATTAATTAGGACATTTCCATTAGTAGGTTCAATAAGACCTGCTATTATTGAGAGTAAAGTAGATTTTCCACATCCACTTGGGCCAACTATTCCAACAATTTCTCCTTCTAATATATTTAAATTTATATCTTTAATAGCTTCAGTTTCTCCTTCTAATGTATGATAAGTCATTCCGATATTATTAATCTCAACTACAATGTTTTCATCCATAGTATCCCTCCCAAAATTAATATATAGTACTTTATTGTATTCCAAATGAAAGAAATATGTGAGATTACAAAAAAATATTAATTTTGTGGAAAGGACTAAAAGATGGTATAATATTTCAGTAATAGTTTAAAGGAGGAGTTATTTTGCATCAGTATAAAGGTAAATTAATTATACATACTGGCTCTATGTTTTCTGGAAAAACTTCTAGCTTAGAAAAAGATGTAAAGAGATTTAATATAGCAGGATATAAAACAGTTGCATTTAAGCCGTCAGTAGATACTAGATATCCAAAATCGGAAATAAGAACCCATGACAACACCACATTAAATGCAGTAATGGTGAATAATATAATTGAAATATGTGAATATTGTAAAGGATACAATCCAGATGTAATAGCTATAGATGAGGTACAGTTTTTAGGTGGAAACATACAAGATATAGTAGGAGCTATAAATAAGTTTTTAGAAAAGGGAATAACTGTTGTATTGGCAGGACTTGATATGGACTTTACTGGACAAGCCTTTGAAATTGTAAAGGAATTAATGCCAATTGCAGATTATTTATATAAACATCATGCAGTATGTGCTAAATGTGGAACGGATGCTTGGATTAGTCATAGAAAAACTAAGGCTCAAGAGAGAATAGTTATAGGGGCAACAGATGAATATGAACCACTTTGCAGAAAATGTTTTTTAGAAGAAATTAAATAGAAAGGATAGGATTATGGATAGATATATAAAATTTGAACCCTCTAAAGAACCATTATATGATACATATGATAAAGATTATATGTATTTATTTAATGGAAGTAAACTCATGGTAAAATTAAATGACACGGAGTATATCATACCTAATAAGAAAGATTTAGAATTATTTAAACCACAGATAAATCACCTACAATGTTTAGGTGCCTATAAGGGAATAAACTGTTACTGTGGTGAAATTAAAGAAAGCTTGGGAGAGAATTATGATTTTATAGATTTAAGGACATATTCAAAAAATATAAGTCATGATGATTTTTTAGTATCAGCAAAGGCGTTACTTCTGTTGGATTATATAAGAAACAATCAAAAATGTGGAATTTGTGGTTCGCAAATGATTGTAAAGATTAGTGGAAATGATAGGGCTATGATTTGTTCAAGTTGTGATAATATGGTATGGCCAAAAACTGCTCCTGCAATAATAGTAGCAATTACAAAGGAAGATAAGTTGTTATTAGCACATAATAAAATGTTTCAAGAGGGTATGTATAGTGTAATTGCAGGATTTGTAGAGATGGGAGAAACTTTCGAGGACTGTGTAAGGAGAGAAGTATTTGAGGAAACAGGAATAAAAGTACATAATATAAAATATTTTGGTTCACAACCATGGCCATTTCCAAATTCAATGATGATAGGATTTACTGCAGAGTACCTTGAAGGTGAAATAAAAGTAGATAATGATGAAATAGTAGATGCACAATGGTTCACAAAAGAAGAAATACCAGGAAAGTATAAAAAATCTATTAGTATTAGTACAGAGTTAATAGAATGGTTTTTAAACAAATAATATAGATGTTTATTTTTAAATTTTATATAATTCCTTTTTATTAACATAAAATAATGTTTGAGTATTAAATTTATTTCTTATAAATAAGATTTCAAGTTTTGATTCAAGGGATCAATTAAATTAATTATTCAAGAGATTTTATAAGATAAAAGTTAATTTAATAGTTTTCCTTGAAAAGGCAGTTAAATTATGATAATATTTAGATGATTAAAATAATATAAAAGGATGGAAATTGCAGAAATGAGAATATAATCCGCTTAATTAAAAGAACAATTTGAACTTAGGAAAATAACACCTATTAGTTAGGTTTATTTTTGTTGTAAAATGTTCTGAAGTGGATTATTAATTATTTGTTATTTATTTGAATTGACTATATTTTAGTTGGTTTATTTATTTTTGCAATAATAAAGGATATTAATCCCTTCAGAACTTATAGGAGGGATTTTTTTATGTTGATTTTAGATATAAAGAATTTGAAGAAGTATTATGAAAATAGACTTATATTAGATATAGAGGACTTAAAAGTATATTCAGGTGATAAAATAGGATTAGTTGGATTAAATGGGTGTGGAAAAACTACATTACTTAATTTAATTGCAAAGGAAATTAATCTAGATGAAGGAATAATAAAAACATCTATAGAGCCCTTTTATATTAAACAGCTGGGAGATATAGGGAATAAGGAAATAGATAGTGAGTATATAAGTAAACTTGGACTGAAAAATAAGAATAATGAGTTTATGAGCGGTGGAGAATTGACCAGACTAAAGATTGGTAAATTCTTGACTGATAATGGAAAATTTCTTCTTGCAGATGAACCAACTTCCAATCTTGATTTTGAAGGAATTAATTTTTTAATAGAAAAGTTATCTAATTTTGATGGATGTATAATTATTACTTCTCATGATAGGGATTTCTTAGATAAGTTGTGTAATAAGATAATAGAAATTGAAGAGGGGAAAATCAGAATATATGAAGGGAATTATTCTGATTATAAAGCTCAAAGGGAGTTAGAAAAGAAGACTCAAGAAGGAGAATATGAAAAATATATTAGAGAGAAAAAAAGATTGGAAAAAGTATTAGTTGATACAAGAAAAAAATCAGATAAAATAAAAGGAACTCCTAAAAGAATGGGAAATTCCGAGGCAAGGCTTCACAAGATGGGTGGGCAAAATGCTAAGAAAAAATTAGACAATAAGGTAAAAGCAATAGCTAAGAGAATTGATAAATTAGAAGTAAAAGATAAGATAAGAGAAATAGATAGGATAAAAGTAGACTTTAAAGGAGACGAAATTTTTTCAAAGATAGTTATTGAAGGCAAGGGAATTACTAAAACCTTTGGAAAGAAAATATTATTTAAAAACTCTGATTTTCAAATATATAATAAATCTAAAGTAGCTTTAATTGGCAGCAATGGTAGCGGAAAGACCACATTATTAAAAATGATAATGGAAAAAGTTCCTAATATCAATATTTCTAAGAAAGCCAATATAGGATATTTTAGTCAAAATCTAAATATTTTAGATGAAGATAAAACCATAATAGAAAACCTTCTTGAATTAAATGAATTAGAGCAAGATGCAAGAGATATTTTAGCAAGATTTCTTTTTAGAAGGGATGATGTATATAAAAGGGTAAATATTCTAAGTGGCGGAGAAAGAGTAAAGGTATCTTTGGCAAAAATACTGTTAGGTGGTTTCAATGTGTTAATATTAGATGAACCAACTAACTACTTGGATATATATTCAATTGAAGCCGTAGAAGAAGCTTTGATAAATTATGATGGCACATTATTATTTGTATCTCATGATAGAAGATTTATTGAGAGAGTAGCAAATACTATAATCACTATTGAAAATAATAAAATCAATACATTTCAGGGGAATTTTAATGAATATAATGAAAAGAATATGATGAAGGATTGTAATAATCAAGATTTATTTTATAGGAGGTCTATATTAGAAAATAGATTAAGCGAAGTAATAGGGCTGCTTTCCATTTCTGTAAATGATGAAGAAAAGGATAAGCTTGATTTAGAGTATCAAAGGTTATCAAAAGAATTAAGACAATTAAAGGAAATAAGGTAGATAAAACTAAAAACCCATGAAAGTGGGTTTTTAGTTTTATTTATATGAAATTACTATTTTATTTAAATTCAATATCTCCAGATGAAGTACTAATATTAATGGACTTTTCTCCTGAACCTATTGTAGCTATAAATCTACCTTTTTCATTTTCTTTTATATTCATATCTATAGATGAATTAAAATCACCGGAGGAAGTTGAACCTTTTATATTATAACTGGCATCATCACTAAGTTTAATAGAGATGTCACCAGAGCTAGTAGATATTTTCATATCTTCACTTAATTTCTTACTGTTTAAAGAGATATCTCCAGAACTGGAAGCTATAATGATTTCACCTATAAGACCATCTAGTTTCATATCACCAGAAGAAGTAGATAAATTTAAGGATTTTCCTTCTAAGTTTTCTAATTCTAAATCACCAGAGCTGGAAGAAATATTTATATTATTTCCAACTAAATTTTTTATATAAATATCACCAGAAGAAGTGTTGGTATTAAAATCACCTTTAAATGATTTAGGCACGAATACTTTTAAAATAACATCAGATTCTACTACTGAATAATTATTGGAGCTTATTTCAAGTTTAATATTTAATTTATTAGATATGTTTTCAACTTCTAAAATGGGAACAACATTGGTTTTCATTTTTCCATAATAATTAATCTGAACATTATCTCTATCTTCTGGAATTACTTTGATGTCAATAAAGGGAGAAGAAATATTTATAGTATCTATATTCTTTATTTCAGCAAATTTTTCTTCATTAATAGTTTCCCATTTTACATTTTTAGGATTTATGTCAAACCAGTTCCAGTCATTACCAATTCTATAACTAACTTTATCTTTATCATTTATTTTTATGCCATTCCATCCAATTCTTATTTCCTCATCACCATCACTAATTTTGATTCCATTCCACCCTATAGATACATGGTCATCTTTGTCTCTAACTTCTATTCCATCTGTACCTATTTTTACTATTTCATCCTTAGATTTAATATTTAATAAATTGCCAGATTTAGAATTTGTAAATTTATAATTATCATTATATCTTAGGGATAAAAAACCTACTCCAAAAGCAATTAGAGCAACAGCTAATAAAATTGGAACAAATTTTCTTATATTCATTTTTCAACTCTCCTATTTATTAATTACTTCTACATTCCATTGAATGTATTTAACCACTAGTTTATAAAATTCTTTTGTTAAATATATTGACAGTATTATTCCTAATGCACCTAATGCAATAAAACCTATACTAAATGATATAGAAGTAAGTATATGGGCTGATGTCATTGATTTGAAAAGACTAACTGGGAATCCAAATAGTATTGCTATACCACCTAATATCAAACTAAAGGAAATACCATATGAGCCAATTAACAAGGCTAATAATGTCATAAAAGGAGCTAATATTACCATTAGATTAAATCCTATTAATAATAAGGTAATCAACAATCTTCTTGTATTATCATTGGAACTATAATTGTTTTTATTATAGTTCGGTCTATATGTTGTTCTATAATTATTTGCTATTTCTTTAGGGTCTCCTAATTCTCTAGATATTTCTTCTTCTGATTTACCCTTAGAAATTCCTATATCAAAATGCTCTTCATAGTCTGTTAAAATATCTTGAATTTCATCAATGGGCAAGCCTTGTAAATATGTTTTTAATCTATCTAAATATTCTTTCCTCCTCATGATAACTCACCTCTTAATATATTGTTTACTCCATCAATAAAACTTTGCCATTCTATTTCTAAATCTTCGTAAACTTCCTCACCACGAGCCGTTAATTTATAGTACTTTCTAGGAGGACCTTCTTGGGACTCTTCTAAATAAGTAGTTACATATCCTTCAGCTCTGAACTTTCTAAGCAATGGATAGATAGTACCCTCAGAAATATTTATATATTGTGAAATATGTTCAACTAATTCATATCCATAGAAATCTCTTCTATCTAGCAAGGAAAGAACACAAAGCTCTAGGACACCCTTTTTAAATTGAATATTCATAAACTTCTCTCCTTATTATTATATAATGACTATAGTATATCATATGCTATCTTTTATTACAAGGTACTGGCATAAAAAAACACAGGAGAATATTCTCCTGTAGGTTAAAAACTTAATTCTTCTCTATGGACACTTACGCTCAAAATTATTCCGATGCAAATCATATTGGAGAGTTGAAATGTACCACCATAACTCATAAATGGAAGGGGAATACCTGTTATAGGCATAAGCCCTATGGTCATTCCTATATTTTCCCATATGTGGAAAAGAAACATTGCAGCAAAGCCTATTATCATTAGAGAACCAAATAAATCTTTAGACTTTTTAGCTATTTTAATAAATCTATTGAGTAATATAAAATATAGAAATATTAGTCCAAATCCACCAAGAAATCCTAATTCTTCACCAACTACGGAAAAAATATAATCAGTTTGTTTTTCTGGTACATAGTTAAATCCAGTTAGTACACCTTCAAATAAACCTCTACCAAAAACTTTTCCAGAGCCAATAGCAATCTTACCAAATTTTGCTTGATAACCAGTATTAGCTGCATCTCTTTCAGGGTCTAAGAAATTAAAAATTCGATCCTTCTGATATGAGCTAAGTTTAAACCATAGAACGGGAAGACTAAGGATTCCAATTAAAAATGCATATCCAATGTATCTCCACCTTATTCCGGCAATAAATAACATTGCAGCTATGAAAAAGATAAATACCATAGCAGTACCAGCATCTGGTTGTAGAAGTATTAGTATTACTGGTGTAAATGCAAATGCTAATATCTTCAGCAGTGTAAAGGGTTCATTTATATTTTCTTTATTGTTATCTATAAATTTAGCTAAAGATATAATTAAACCAATTTTTACAAACTCTGCTGGCTGAAATATTATAGGACCAAGTTTTAGCCAAGAATTTGCTCCCCATTGCTCCTTGCCAATACCAAAGATAAGAACTGCAATAAGTAAGAGATTACACACTACGTAAATTGGTATATATATTTTCCCTAAAAATTCGTAATCTAATAAGACTAATATGGCAATGATAACTAAGCCTAAAATTGTAGCTATGGCTTGAGTCTTTACATAGGACATCGTTCCTTTACTCAAAGTTGCACTCATTATCATAATAAGACCATATCCACATAGCAGAAGAGTCGTTAAAAATAAAATATAGTCAAAATTTTTATAGGATTTTTTCTTTAAATTAAACATAAACCTATTTCCTTTCATAAAGCAAATTTTATAAAATATAAAAGTTTAAATTTTACTTTAAATTCAATTATAACATATTTTGTTACTTTGAAATAGTTAAAAATATATGACAATATGGTATTATAAATATAAGAAAGGATGATTAAAATGTTAAATATTGGTTGCCATTTATCTGTTTCAAAAGGATTATATAGTGCAGCATTAGATGCAATTTCTATAGGTGCTAATACATTTCAGTTTTTTACAAGAAATCCTAGGGGTGGTAAAGCAAAAGAAATTGATATGGAGGATATAAATAAACTTAAACAAATAATGGAGGAATATAAATTTGCACCGATTTTTGCCCATGGTGCTTATACTATGAATCTTGCTTCAAATAAGAAGGAAACCAGGGAGTTTGCAAATATGATATTAAAGGATGACTTAGAAAGACTAAAATTAATTCCAAATACCTATTATATATTTCATCCAGGTTCCCATGTAGGTCAAGGAAGTGAAACAGGTATAGAACTTATAGTAAACGCACTTAATGAAGCAATAGATGAAAATAATAATACAATAGTATTATTAGAAGGTATGTCAGGTAAAGGAACAGAAATAGGAAGAAGTATGGAAGAACTTAAAGCTATAATAGATGGTGTGAATTATAATGAAAATCTAGGGATATGTATTGATAGCTGTCATTTATACTCAAGTGGTTATGATATAGTTAATGATTTAGATGGAGTATTGGAAGAAATAGACAAGATAATTGGTTTAGATAGGGTAAAAGCAGTTCATCTAAATGACAGTAAAGTGGAGTTTAATTCAAATAAGGATAGACATGAAGTAATAGGAAAAGGAACAATTGGGTTAGAAGCTATAATAAATATAATCAATCACCCATTATTAAAAAATTTACCTTTTAATCTAGAAACACCAAATGAATTAGACGGGTACAAAAAAGAAATTGAAATGCTCAGAAAGGAATATAGATGAATTTACTAAATCAATATATTATTGACAAATCCAAAGAGTTAAATATAGATATTTGTGGTTTTACAGATTCATTACCATTGTATAATTTAAGTGATTATTTAATATATAGAGAAAAAAATAATATAAAAACTGAATTTGAGGAAAAGGATTTAAATAAAAGAATAGATCCTAAGATTACCATGCCTAATTGTAGAACTATTATAGTTGTAGGTGTTTCTTATAATGTAGATTATAATGAAAAACCAAATTATAATCTAAAGGGAAAATTATCAAAGTCTAGTTGGGGCATAGATTATCATAAGGTATTAAAAGAAAAGATAGAGTTACTTATTAATGAAATAAAAAGAAAAGTAGATTTTGATTACAAATATTTTGTAGATACTGGACCATTAATAGATAGGGAATTAGCAAGGAAAGCAGGTATTGGTTACTATGGAAAGAATTGTTCCATTATAAATGATGAATATGGTTCCTTTATATTTTTAGGGTATATATTGACTGATTTGGAGTTGGAATTTAGTGAAGAAGTTTCGAATAAATGTGGAGATTGTGACCTTTGTTTGAGAGCCTGCCCTACTGGTGCCTTAGAAGGAGAATATAGTTTCAATCCTAAGAAATGTATATCATATCTAACACAAACAAAGGATAATATTCCAATAGAACTTAGGAGGAAAATGGGTATAAAAATATATGGTTGTGATACCTGTCAGTTAGTTTGTCCCCAAAATAAAGGAATAAAGAAAGCTAATCATAAGGAATTTATACCCAAAACAACAAAGGGTTATATGGATTTAAATGAGCTACTATATATATCAAACAAAGAATTTAAGAAAAAATATGGAGAAATGGCTGGTAGCTGGAGAGGAAAAAACATACTGAAAAGAAATGCAATAATTGCATTGGGAAATATGAAAAAAGAAGCAAATATAGAAATACTTATACCAATGTTAAGGGATTCTAACCCTATGATAAGAGAATATGCAGAATGGGCTATAGTAAATATTTTTTTAACAATGGTGTCCACTAAATAAAAATATATGTTATAATATGTATAGGCTACATATTAGAAAAATTAGGGAGGTTATATTGTGTCTAATGTTCATGAATTAAATTTTTTAAAGGAAAAAATTGAAGGACTTAAAAATGACGGTGTTTATAGGGAATTGCCTGTATTAGAAACTGCAAGCCAAGCAGAAGTAATATTAAATGGTAAAAAGGTTATAAACCTATCTTCAAACAATTATCTTGGATTTGCAAATCATCCTAGATTAAAAAAAGCTGCTATTGAGGCCGTTGAAAAATATGGAGCAGGTACAGGTGCTGTAAGAACTATTATAGGAAATATGGATATTCATGAAAACTTAGAAGCACTTCTAGCTAAATTTAAAAAAGATGAAGCAGCATTCTTATATCAATCTGCTTTTAACTGTAATGCAGGAACTATTCAAGCAGTTACAGAGGCAGGAGATATAATAATATCTGATGAATTAAATCATGCTTCAATAATAGATGGTTGTAGATTATCTAAAGCTTCTAAAGGAGTTTATAAGCACTCTGATATGGATAGTTTAGAGGCAGTATTAAAAGATGCTAGAGATAAATATAAAAATATCTTAATAATCACTGATGGTGTTTTCAGTATGGATGGAGATATAGCAAAACTTCCTGAAATAGTTAGTTTAGCAGAAAAATATGAAGCTTTGACCTATGTAGATGATTCTCATGGCTCAGGAGTATTAGGTGAAAGTGGACGAGGTACTATTGATCATTTTGGACTGCATGGTAGAGTAGATTTTTCAATGGGATGTCTTTCTAAGGGTATAGGAGTAATGGGAGGATATGTATCTGGTTCAAAGGCTATGTATGATTGGCTAAGCCATAGGGCAAGACCAGTATTGTTTAGTACATCTTTACCACCAGCAGTAATTGGTGCGGTTACTGAAGCAATAACTATGCTAATGGAATCAACAGAATATACAGATAGACTTTGGGATAATGCAAAATATTGGAAGTCAAAGATAGGAAGTCTTGGATTTAATACAGGACATAGTGAAACTCCAATTACTCCAGTAATTATTGGGGATGAAGCTAAGACAATGGAATTCAGCAGAAAATTACTTGAAAACGGAGTTTTCGTATCAGGTATAGTATTCCCAACAGTTCCAAGAGGAACAG
Source organism: Tissierella praeacuta DSM 18095 (assembly GCF_900128955.1). Classification (GTDB taxonomy): domain Bacteria; phylum Bacillota; class Clostridia; order Tissierellales; family Tissierellaceae; genus Tissierella; species Tissierella praeacuta. Next base: position 13,795 of record NZ_FQTY01000006.1, on the reverse strand, counting down.
GAAGAGTTAGATGTATGGTAACTGCAGAACATACAAAAGAACAACTAGATAGGGCAGTAGCTGTATTTGAAAAAGTAGGAAAAGAAATGAATATATTAAAATAATTTTAAGGGAGAGATATTCTCCCTTTTTCTTTTACATAAATATGATATAATGTGCAGAATATAAGTTTATAGAGGTGATAAATTTGACAATAGGTACTTGCTCACTAACACTAATTATATATGAATCTCATTCTTTAAAGGAAAAAAGACATGTTATAAAAAGTGTAATAGGGAGAATACAATCAAGATTTAATATATCAATAGCAGAAGTAGGTTTAAATGATAGTTGGCAAAGAGCTATAATTGGATTTGCTTGTGTGACAAATGATATAAATCATGCTAACCAAATATTATCAAATGTGATAAAATTTATAGATGAAGATAGTAGAGTAGAAATAATAGAAAATAAAATAGAAATATTGTAGGTGAGAAAATGAAGAAGATGCTATCAAAGAAAGAAATAAAAATTGTATTAGAAAAATTGGAGGGGAAATTTCCAGATGCAAAGGCGGAGTTGGATTTTACAAATTCCTTTGAATTGCTAATTGCCACTATACTTTCAGCACAATGTACAGATGTTCAGGTCAATAAAACTACATCAGTATTGTTTGAAGAATTAAAAACTCCTCAAGATTATATAAAGTTATCTGAGGAAGAATTAGGGAAAAGAATTAGATCCTGCGGTTTTTATAAGACAAAGAGTAAAAATATCTTAGAAACATGTAGGTTACTTATAGAAAATTATGGTGGGGAAGTTCCCAATACTATGGAAGACTTAGTTACATTGCCAGGAGTAGGTAGAAAGACAGCCAATGTAGTTTTATCTAATGCTTTTAATACTCCAGCTATTGCAGTAGATACCCATGTTTTTAGGGTATCTAATAGAATAGGATTGGCTAATAGTACCAATGTACTAGATACAGAGAAAGACTTAATGGATAATATAGAAAGAGAAATGTGGTCAAAGGCACATCATTTGCTAATCTTTCATGGTAGAAGGATTTGTAAAGCTAGAAAACCTTTATGTACTATATGTCCAATAACTGATTATTGCTTTTACTATAAAAAAGAAGTTAAACAATAGGAAGAAGGTGTTATTGTGAGAGATGAATTGATATTTTCTTTAGATATAGGAACTAGGACTATAATAGGTATGGTGGGAGAATATACTGAAGATGAAAGATTTAAGGTACTTGCTTTTACAATAAAGGAACATAAAAAGAGAAATATGTATGATGGACAGATCCATGATATAGAAGGGGTTGCCAATTTAGTTAATGAGATAGTAGTAGAATTGGAAGAAAAGATAGGGGAAAAACTAAAGGTTGTGTCCATTGCTGCTGCTGGACGAGCTTTGAAAACCCATAAAATAAGAATAGAAAAATCTATTGATAATGAAAAAGAAATATCTAAGTTTGATGTTGAAGCCTTAGAATTAGAAGCAATACAAAAAGCTCAAGAGGAAATAAACGAAATAGAGATAAATAAAAGCCTTAAATATTATAGTATAGGCTATTCTGTATCAGATTATTATTTAGATGAAGATAGAATAGAAAAATTAGAAGGGCATAAAGGGCAAAGGATAGGAGTTGATATTTTAGCAACATTTTTACCGCAAATAGTTATAGAAAGCCTATACTCTGTGATTTCAAGAACAGGATTGGAAGTAGGAAGTATTACTTTGGAACCTATTGCAGCAATTAACGTAGCAATAAAAAAAGAGTTAAGATTATTAAACTTAGCATTAGTGGATATAGGTGCAGGGACATCTGATATTGCCATTACAAAGGATGGACAAATTACTTCTTATGCCATGACTTCAACTGCAGGAGATGAGATAACGGAAAGACTGGCAAAGGCATATTTACTTGATTTTAATAGTAGTGAGAAATTAAAGATAGAACTTAGTAAACAAGAAGAGCATGAGTTTGTTGATGTAATTGGAATACCCTATAAATTAACTACTGCTGAAATAGTAAATACAATCAAGGATATAATTGAAAAGATTGCAGGAGAAATATCAGAAAAAATTCTTGAATTCAATGGTAAATCTCCAAACGCAGTATTTCTAATTGGTGGTAGTAGTCAAATGCCAATGCTAAGAGAAATGATTGCTGAAAAACTTGGATTGCCAAAGGAAAGAGTTGCCATAAGAGATGTATCTATTGTTGGAAATGTAGAAGGCTTAGAAGATTTTAATGGACCAGAGATGATAACACCTATTGGAATTGCAATAGAAGGTGCTCAAGATAAATATAAGAACTTTATTAAGGTGAATTTTTGTGGGGAAGAGGTTCGTATATTTAATTCCGAAGATATAGTTGTATCAGATGTATTAGTACTTACAGGATATGATCCGAAGAATTTGCTGCCAAAGAAATCTAATGATTTTGTATATTATCTAAATGGGAAGAAGAGAATAATAAAGGGGAAAGATGGAACTCAACCACAAATATTAGTAAATAAAAAGCAGGCTAATTTTAAAACGAAACTTTATAACAATGATAATATTGATATATTACCTAGTGTAGTAGAACCCGTAATAGCACCATATTTATATGATGTAGTTACAAAGGAAAAGATTGTATATTTTCAAGGGAAAGAGATTAATTTAGTAAAGTCCTTTAAGATAAACGGTGAAGAAGTACAAAACAACATTATTCTCACTTCAGGAGTTAATATAGAAATTGAAGAAATAAAAACATTAGAAGAATTAATTGGACAGTGCAAAGGTTTTTCCACTACAGATGAATTTTTAGTCAATGAAGTTAAGGTGCAGAATAACTATCAACTTAAAAATGGGGATATTATTGGAAAAATAGATAAAATCAATGTATCTAACAATAAGATAGATAATAAAAAGTTAATTAAACTGGTAATAAATGATGAATATATGGAAATATACTATAAGAAAGATAGATTTGTTTTTGTAGATATATTTGATTATATAGATTTTGATTTATCTTCATTAAAGGGTAAACTGGTTTTGAGAGTAAATGATAAAGATGCAGAATACCTAGAAGAATTAAAAGATGGGGATAATATAAAAGTTTATTGGGAATAGTAAAATATTAATATTCTAGGTTGGAGGATTTAGATGGGAAAGGGTAAGAAAATTTTATTATTTGTTGTTATAATAGTTTTTTCTATTGGTTTAGGAGCTGGAGCATATATTTATAAAAATATTTTAAGTATAGATACAATCTACAAAGGGGTAAAAATAGATAATTATGATGTAGGAGATAAAACAAAGGAACAAGCCCTAGAATATATAAAAGGGAAAAAAGAAGTAGAAATTGATAAAAAGAGTATGAATTTAAAATATGATGGGAATATTTATAAAATTAATTTGCGAGAATTAGGTTTTTCCTATAAATATGATGAAGCTGTTAACAATGCTTTTCAATTAGGTAGAGAAGGAAATTTTATTAAAAGATTAAAAAATATATCTGAAATAAAATCTGGAGCAGATATACCATTGGAATCTTTTTATGAAAGTGATAAGATAAAAGATATGGCTAACAATATTTCCCAAGAAATAAATAAAAAATCAGTGGATGCTGTACTTAATTTTAATAATGGAAAGATTACTGTAACAGATGAGGTTATAGGGAAAAAAGTATTAGTAAATGAGTTGATTGAAAAGATAGATAAAAATATTTATGAACTAAAAGATATAGAAATCCCAGTAGAAGATGTACAACCGAGGTTAACAAAACAACTTTTATCTAGAATAAATGGAGTTATAGGTGAATTCTCTACTTCTTTTAAAGGAAGCGGTAGTGGAAGAGTAGAAAATATTAGATTATCGGCTAGGGCAATTAGCAATAAACTTATTTTACCTGGGGAGGAGTTTTCATATAATAATGCAACAGGACCTAGATCAGCAAATTCAGGATATAAGGAAGCTAATGTAATTATAGGTGGAGAGTTAACACCGGGACTTGGAGGAGGAGTTTGTCAGACTTCTACTACAATGTATAATTCTTTGTTGCTTGCAGATCTTACTATACTTGAAAGACATTCTCATTCTATACCTGCTAAGTATGTTCCCTATGGTCAAGATGCGGCAGTATCATATGGATATTTGGATTTAAAGTTTAGAAATGATTTTGATTTTCCTATATATACTTATGCTAAGGTAGTATCAGATCGTGTATATGTATATATTTATGGAGATACAAAGGCAAAAAATTATGTTGTAAAGATAAATCCAGAGATTGTCGAAACTATAGAACCTAAAACAGAAGAAGTATATGATGAAAAATTGGCACCAGGAACTAGACTAGATATGCAAAAAGGAAGGAAAGGCTATAAGGTCGATACTTATAAAACTATAATAAAAAACGGAAAAGTAATATCAAAAACAAAGATTACTTCAGACCATTATAGGAAAAAAGATTATATATATAAAGTTGGACCTAGTGAATAAACTAATACAGCAATAGATAAAACATATAGAGAAAGGTAGGCACAACAATTTGACAGAATTAAATGAGCTATTTGATAAAGAAGTAGAATGTCCTATTTGTTCAAACAAATTTACAACTAAAAAAATAAGAGCATCTAGGCTAAGAATTTTAAAAAGAGATAAGGATTTTTTAAATTATTATAATAATGAAAACCCAATAAAATATAGCATATTTGTATGCCCAAACTGTGGATATGCTGCATCTGAAAATAAATTTAATGATATTAGAAAAGACCAAATTGGAATAATTATAGATAATATAGCATCAAGATGGAAGAAGAGGGATTTTGGTGGAGTTAGAAATTTAGATGAGGCTATAGAAACCTATAAATTATCTTTGATTACGGCAACTTTATTAAAATTTACAAGTTTAGAACAAGGAAATATTTGTTTAAATATAGGATGGTTATATCGTTTAAAGGAAGATAAAGAAGGCGAAAAGAGATTTTTGGAATTGGCTAGAGAGCAATTTATAGAAGCATATAATAAAGAATCCCTAAGTTCTACAAATATGGATGACGGTAAATTATCTTACTTAATAGGAGAATTATCAAGAAGAATAGATGATAAAGAAGAAGCTTTATCTTGGTTTAATACTTGTTTAAGTCTTTCTTCAACGAGAATGAATCCATCATTAAATGAGATGGCTAGAGAACAGTGGAGAATAGTAAAGGAGATATAAATATGAACCCTAAATTTTACTCATTCGATTCATCTATAGGTAAATTAACTATATATTTTATAGAAAACGAAATAATAGCTCTTTCTTTTAAAGGAGGGGACAACCTTAGATATATAGAAAGATATTATGGCACTCCTGTTGAAGTAGAGAGTAAGGACTACAATTATCATGAAGAAATAATTAGATATTTAGAGGGTGAATTAAAGGAGTTTACTATACCATTTTCCTTCAAGGGAACTTCTTTTCAAGAAAGTGTATGGAATGAGCTGCTAAATATACCCTATGGAGAAACTAGAACATATAAAGAGTTAGCTGAAAAGGTAGGATGCCCCAAAGGATCTAGAGCAGTTGGTGGTGCATTAAATAAGAATCCCATAGCAATAATTGTACCCTGTCATAGGGTAGTAGGTTCAAAGGGTAAGTTAGTAGGATTTGCAGGAGGGATTGAACTAAAAAGTAAATTATTAAAATTAGAAAAGTATAACATTATATAAGTAATTTGAATATCCTGATATAAAAACAGAAAGGGGAATAGAAATGAATTATCCTATTGTTTTTATACCAGGACTTTTTGGTTCTATGGGGGATGATGTAATAAAGGGAACAGGAGATTTTTCTTTTGGTTTGGCAGAAAGGATTTATAGACCTTTTATTGAAATATTAAGTGATATGGGATATAAAGAAGGTTTAAATTTGTTTGTTTGTTATTATAATTGGAAAATTCCTGTATTAGAAGCAGTAGATAAATATTTGTATCATTGTATAGAAAAAGCAAAAACCAGTACAGGTATGAAAAAAGTAATAATCATTGGTCATAGCTTAGGCGGATTACTAGGAAGAGCTTTTATTAACTATTTTAATCCTTCTGTTGTTGATAAGTTAATTATGATAGGGACTCCAAATCTAGGAACTGTAGATGCATATCGGTTTTGGAGTGGAGGAAAACTTCCTTATCCTAAGATAGAGGACAATATTATTTATAGCGGGTTAAAACTTGGATTGATACTTTATTATTATTTATTTGAAAAAACAAACTATATAGAAGCTTTAAGAGAGATGTTTCCTGTTGCAAAGGATTTACTGCCTAGTTATGAATACGGAGATTATTTGTTTTGGGAAAATAAGGGCATAAAGGAACAAATTCCAATAAGAAATATGTCTATAAATAATTCATTTTTAAACAGGTTAGAAAAGAATTTTATAAATGAAGATGATTTGTTTATCATAAGTGGCAAAGGGGTTTATACCAATAAAGAATTTATAGTAGATTTGAAAGAAAAGGGAAAAATTAAATGGGCAGATGGGAAGCCGAAAAAAGCACATAAAACAAGTTATGGAGATGGCACTGTAACTACAGTAAGTGCTTTAGGAAATTTAGGTGGGAAAAATATAATATTAGATGGAAATCATACAAATATTTTATACAAGTCCAGTAATTATCTAGCAGATATTTTAGGTAAGACTTTCACCAGAGAAATTAAAGATAAGAGTATGGAGAAAGCATATGTTATTTTAGGGGATAATTGTAATAAAATAAATATTAAGACTTTAAATATTAATGAAATATCTGGTAAGTATGTGGATATTAGTGATAATAGGGTTCAAACAATAAATTTATCATATAACAGGTTTTTAATAATGGTTGTAGGTGATAATAATTTAGAGATTAAATTAGATATAGAACCTATTGGCACAAAAAAACCAAAAGTATTTATGATAACTATAGATAAGGAAGGGTTTGAATTTGAAGATAATACATTAAAATATAAGTTATAAATAAGTAGATAAATAAATTTTTCTATAGATAATATATAGGGAAGAATTAATAATGGGGTAAAATATTTTTTTAAAATTAAAATATAACATATTATTATCTGTTTTTCTATTTTAATTTTATATTCTTTATGTTATATTAAGTAGTTGAGGAGTGAGAAAAATGAAATATAAATTAGTTGCTATAGATATGGATGGTACACTTTTAAATAGTAAAAATCAAGTGTCACATAGAACCAAAGAAGCAATAGTCAATGCAAGGGCTAGAGGAACTTATATTGTTTTATCTACAGGTAGAGTATTGAAATCCGCATTATCTTATTCCAAAGATTTGGATTTGAAAAATCCAATAATTGCATGTAATGGAGCAATAATTGCAGATGAAAATGGTAATATTTTTTATAAAAACCCTATAGATAATAGTTTAGTAAAGGAAATAGTTCATCTTGCTAGAAGCAAAGATATTTATTATCACTTTTATGATGAAAATAGATTTTATTCTCATAATAGAGTTGATGAAATTCTTAAGTTTTATAGCGAAGGAGATGATAATAATAGAATAGATATAAAGATATTTAAAGATATAGAAGAAATAACTGGCATGGAGGACTTAAATATATATAAGTTCTTATTTATTGATGAGGATAAGAATAAGCTACAAAAATTAAGAGATGAGTTAGATAGATTAAAGAGTTTAGAAACTTCAAGCTCTTGGTCTAATAATATAGAGGCAATGAGGTTAAATGTATCAAAGGGTGAAGGGTTAAAAGAATTATGTAATAAACTTAAAATAGATTCAAATGAAGTAATTGCTATTGGTGACAATGAGAATGATTTATCTATGATTAAGTTCGCTGGATTAGGTGTAGCCATGGGAAATGGTAATGAGTATATAAAAAAACAGGCAGATTATATTGCAGATTCAAATGATGAAGATGGTGTAGCAAAAATAATAGAGAAATTTGTATTAGAATTAGAATAGGAGATGATGACTGAGTTATGTCATTACATATAGTACTTGTAGAACCAGAAATACCTTCAAATACAGGAAATATTGCTAGAACCTGTGCACTTACAGGAACAGTGCTTCATTTAGTCAGACCTTTAGGATTTTCTGTAGATGATAAGGCTCTTAAAAGAGCAGGACTTGATTATTGGAATCTAGTTGAAATACATTATTACGATAGTTTTTTTGAAGTATTAGAAAAATATCCTAATGGGGAATTTTACTATGCTACCACTAAATCGAAAAATAAATATACAGATAATCATTATAAAGATGAATCTTTCTTCGTATTTGGAAAGGAAACAAAAGGATTATCTAAAGAAATATTAGAAGGAAATATTGATAAAGGTATTAGAATACCTATGAGAAGCAATATAGCTAGATCATTAAATTTGGCAAATTCAGTTAATATAATATTATATGAAGCATTGAGGCAGTTAAATTTTCCGAATATAGAATAAAAGTTAAACAGAGCAAATTATTATATATTAAGAAAAGTGGATAAAAAAGCAAAAGAATAAATAGGTTAATAAAATTATCTAGGAGGTTGGTTATGGATATAGCACTACCAGTACTTGGTGGACTTGGATTGTTTCTATATGGAATGAATATAATGGGAACAGGGCTCCAAAAAGCAGCAGGTGAAAAGTTAAAGAAGTTAATAGAAGTACTTACCAACAATAGATTGATGGGTGTTGTTGTGGGTGCTTTAGTAACCATGGTAATTCAAAGTAGTTCTGCTACTACAGTTATGGTAATAGGATTTGTGAATGCTGGACTTATGTCTTTGTATCAAGCTGCAGGAGTTATTATGGGTGCAAATATTGGTACAACTGTAACTGCTCAATTAATTGCATTTAAGCTGACAGACTATGCACCATTGGCAGTAGCCATAGGTGTAGGCATATGGATGACAACTTCTAAAAAAAAGTCGAAAAATATAGCAGAAATACTTATTGGATTTGGTATTCTATTTATAGGAATGGACATGATGGGAAATGGATTAAAACCCTTAGCAGGTTTACCGGCATTTGCTAATATAATGGTTAGGTTAAATAATCCAGTTTTAGGTATGTTGGTGGGTTTAGGACTTACTACTATAGTTCAAAGTAGTAGTGCATCTATAGGTCTATTGCAAGCGTTAGCAGGACAGGGCTTACTAGATATAAATATTGCTTTTCCAATTCTTTTTGGAGATAATATTGGTACAACTACAACAGCTATGATTTCATCAGTTGGAGCAAATAGGACAGCAAAACGAGCAGCAATTATACATTTTTTATTTAACTTAATGGGTACAATTATATTTATGACAATTTTGAGAATACCAATACAAAAATTAGTAACGAAAATATCTCCAAATGATATTCAAAGGCAAATAGCTAATGCTCATACATTATTTAATTTATTAAATGTGGCTATACAATTACCTTTTGCAGGACTATTAGTTGAGGCAGCAAAAGCTATAGTTCCTGGAGACGATAGAGTAGAGATTCACGAAGCAAAATTCCTTGACTTTAGGATTATAGAAACACCTTCTATAGCATTAGGACAGGTTAGAAAAGAAATTGCAAGAATGGGTAATTATGTAGAAGAAAATCTAGGTAAAGCTCAGAGGGCTTTTGTAGAAGGCAAATATGAAGAAATAGAACCAGCTTTGGAACAGGAACAAAAAATAAATAAATTGCAAAGAGAAATAACTGATTATCTAGTGAGACTTTCAAACGCACCATTATCAGATGAAGAGCATAAACAGGTTAATGTGTTTTTTAACAATGTAAATGATATAGAGAGAGTTGGAGACCATGCAGAGAATATAGTTGAACTTGCTGAAGAGAGAAGAGAAGGAAATCTTCAATTTACAGAAGATGCTATAGAAGAATTAAATGAGATTTTTGGTAAATGCCAACTAGGATTTCAAAAAGCAATGGAAGCATTTAAGACTAATGGCGAAGCTTTAGCTAGAGAAGTTTTAGCTATAGAAGATGAAGTAGATGAATTAGAATCTAAAAATAGAACCAATCATATAGATAGATTAAATAAAGGATTATGCTCAACGGGACCTGGAATAATATTTTTAGATGCTATTTCTAATTTAGAAAGGGTATCAGACCACTGTTCTAACATAGCATTATATGTATTAGATAATTATAAAACAAAGCCTAAAAATATATAAAAAAGATTAATATAAAAAGGGGTTGTATAATTATATTTTATATATTATAATATTAGTGAAATGTGAAAAAACTATCAAATAATTGCATTATCTGGATGATTAATGCGGGAGAGACCATATTTTTATATGGCGCCGAAGGAAAAAGTTGATGGGCAGCCAATCCACAATGAAACTCTCAGGCAAAAGGACCGTGTTATGACAGAACTCTGGAAAGCGAAAGCACCGAAGGAGCAACCCAATTTTGGAGAATCTCTCAGGTCAATGAACAGAGTAAGTAGGCCTAATGACCTATTTATTCTGTTTTTTTATTCTTTTTTTTATTCTTTTTTTTATTATAATAGTAACAGATGTTATAAAGACTTAACAATAAAGCACAAATATGAAAAATAATTTAATTTTATATTGATTTTTTAAAATCAATAAGACTATAATTAAATTGACGTAATTGATACAAACTATAATAGTTCTTCAATTAAAGATGAATAATATTTTAAAATGAATATTATCAATAAAGTTATTAAAAATTTTATTAGAGAACTACATAAAATATTTTCTAAGGAGGAAGACAAATGATTTATGATGTAATAATCATAGGAGCAGGTCCAGCAGGTTTAGCAGCAGGACTATATTCATCAAGAGCAAGGCTTAATACTTTAATTATTGAAAAAGAGGGCGAAGGTGGACAAATAAAGACTACTGATGAAGTTGCTAATTATCCAGGCTCTATACAAAATGCTAGTGGACCATCTTTAATAGAGAGAATGGTAGAACAAGTTAATGAATTTGGTGCAAAAAGAGTAATTGATGAAATCAAATCAGTAGAGTTAGAAGGAAAAATAAAGGTTTTAAAAGGTGCTAAAGAAGAATATCAAGCAAAAACAGTTATCATAGCAACTGGTGCAACTCCAAGACCAATAGGATGCCCAGGAGAAAAAGAATTAACTGGTAGAGGAGTTTCATACTGTGCTACTTGTGATGCTGCTTTCTTCGAAGACTTAGAGGTATTTGTAGTAGGCGGAGGAGATTCAGCTGTTGAAGAAGCTATGTATTTAACAAAATTTGCTAGAAAAGTAACTATCGTTCATAGAAGAGATGAGTTAAGAGCAGCTAAATCAATTCAAGAAAAAGCATTTAAAAATGAAAAAATGAATTTCATGTGGGATACAGTTATCACTGAATTAAAGGGTGATGGCATTCTTGAATCAATGATAGTTAAAAATGTTAAAACTGGAGAAGAAAAAGAAATATTCGCAGATGAAGATGATGGTACATTTGGAGTATTTGTATTCGTAGGATATAATCCAGCTACAAAATTATTTGATGGAATAATTAATATGGAAAATGGGTATATAAAAACTGATGATGATATGAAGACTAATGTAGCTGGAGTATTTGCAGCAGGAGATAACAGAGTTAAATCACTTAGACAAGTAGTTACAGCTACTGCTGATGGAGCTATAGCAGCAGTTCAAGCTGAAAAATATATAAATGAAAACTTTGAAGACTAATAAATAAAGTCAAATTAACAATGCTTAAAAATAAATTTAGGAGGTATAATAAATGTTAGAACTTAATAAGGATAATTTTGAATCAGAAGTATTACAAGCAGAAGGATATGTATTAGTAGATTTCTGGGGTCCAACATGTGAACCTTGTAAAGCACTTATGCCACATGTTCACGCTTATGAAGAACAATATGGTGATAAAATTAAATTTACATCATTAGATATTACAAAGGCAAGAAGACTTGCTATTGGACAAAAGGTTATGGGATTACCTGTAATCGCTATTTACAAAGGTGGAGAAAGAATAGATGCAGTAGTAGCTGATGAAGCTACAAAAGAATCAGTTGAAGAATTAATTAAAAAATATATTTAATTAATTAAATATATAACTTCGAAATTTATTCGAGTAGTACAAATATCAAGGTTTTAATTCTGGGCCTTAGGCCCAGAATTGAGATATAGATACTTGCTAAAATAAGAGGAGGTGAATTTTATGCGTCTGGAATTAGGCCATGTGCTAATTAAAGATGTTCAATTTGGTAATGAAACCAAACTTGAAAAAGGGGTGCTAACAGTTAATAAGGAAGAATTAATTAACTTGATAAAAGAAGATGAGCACCTTGCATCAGTAGACGTAGATATTGCAAAACCTGGTGAAAGTGTTAGAATTACACCTGTTAAGGACGTAGTAGAACCAAGAGTGAAGGTGGAAGGTCCAGGAGGTGTTTTCCCAGGAATATTATCAAAGGTTGATGTTGTAGGTTCAGGAAAAACTAATGTTTTAAAAGGTTGTGTTGTTATGACAACTGGTAAAATCGTTGGTTTCCAAGAAGGTATTGTTGATATGTCAGGACCTGGAGCAGAATTTACTCCATTCTCCAAAACAATAAACCTAGTATTAAAATGTGAACCAGTAGAAGGATTAAAACAACATGATCATGAAAGAGCAGTAAGATTCGCAGGATTTAAGGCGGCAGCTTATCTTGCAGAAACTGCAAAATCAATGACACCAGATACAGTAGAGGTATATGAAGTTGATCCATTCTTGAAAGGAATTGAAAAGTATCCTAATCTTCCAAAGGTTGGATATGTTCAAATGCTTCAAACTCAAGGATTACTTCATGACACTTATGTATACGGTGTAGACGCTAAACAAATAGTGCCAACTATAATGTATCCAACTGAAATTATGGATGGTGCAATTGTAAGTGGTAACTGTGTATCAGCTTGCGATAAGAACACAACTTATCATCAAATGAATAACCCAGTTATTCATGACCTTTTAGCGGAACACGGAAAAACACTTAACTTTGTAGGCGTTATAATCACAAATGAAAACGTTTATCTAGCTGACAAAGAAAGATCATCAAACTGGACAGCAAAACTTGCTGAATATCTAGGACTTGATGGAGTTATAGTTTCACAAGAAGGTTTCGGTAACCCAGATACTGACCTTATAATGAATACTAAGAAAATAGAAGCTAAAGGTATTGATACTGTAATAATTACTGATGAGTATGCAGGTAGAGACGGTGCCAGCCAATCTCTTGCAGATGCTGATCCTTCAGCTAACGCAGTAGTTACAGGTGGTAATGCTAACGAAATAATCGTATTACCAAAGATGGATAAAGTAATTGGTACTTTAGATTATGTTGACATTATAGCAGGTGGATTTGACGGAAGTTTAGCAGCTGATGGTACAATCACAGTTGAAATCCAAGCTATAACTGGTGCAACTAATGAAGTTGGATTTAACAAAATGTCCGCTAGAGGATTCTAATTATATAAATATATGTATTTAAATTAAAATATAATACAAAAGATTAAGAGAATATAAAAAAGAAAGGAAGTGGCAAGATGTCAATTTTTAATGAGAACACAAAAGTTATCATTATTGGTGACAGAGATGGTATACCAGGACCAGCTATGGAAGAATGTATAAAGACCACTCCTGCAGAAGTAGTATTTTCAGCAACTGAATGTTTTGTCTGAACGGCTGCAGGCGCAATGGACTTAGAAAATCAAAAAAGGGTTAAAGATTTAACTGAAAAATACGGTGCAGAAAATATGCTAGTATTAATCGGTGGTGCAGAAGCTGAATCAGCAGGATTAGCAGCTGAAACAGTTACAGCAGGAGA
>NZ_FQTY01000019.1 GCF_900128955.1 Tissierella praeacuta DSM 18095 | reverse complement strand
TTAATCTTAATAGATGTTAGAACAAAAGGACTAACAGGTAAAAAGGCAGAAGCTCTATTAGATGATATAGGAGTAGCGACCAATAAAAACACAATTCCAAATGACCCAGAATCACCATTTATAACAAGTGGAATAAGAATTGGTACACCTGCAATGACAACACGTGGTATGAAAGAGGAAGATATGATGGAAATAGCTGAAATAATTACATTGGCTTTAGATGAAAGCAATGATAGAGATGCAATAAAAGCTAGAGTATCTAAATTATGTTATAAATATCCGTTATATTAGTATTAAAAGAGCATATCACAAATAAATTTGATGATTTAACCTAATAAAAAATCTTCTAATAATATTATTAGAGGATTTTTTAATTTGATAACTTTAACCAGATTGACATTAATTTGTAAATGATTTTTAACTAAATTAGTATTACTTATATGTTATACTTTTCCTGTAAATACCAAATATAATTTAAGAAGGAGAGATATAAGTGAATAAGAGATTGATATTATGTGGTACTTTAGTATTGGCTTTAGCCATAAATGTAGGTTGTCAAAAAGAAGAAGTGAAAGATATTAAATTAGATAATAATCCAGCTATTGCAAAAACTGCTGGAATGGACAATGGTAAAGAAAATAATATAATAAAGATTGAATCGGATAAAATAGATTTTTCGGGAATTGAATATAAAACTTCTGAAACGGAAAAAAGTGAAGAATTAGAAAAAGTTATAATAGATTATCTGCAATACGATAAAAAAGAAGATGAGGAATTGGAATATTTTTATAACTATATAGACCTTAATGGGGATGAAAAAGAAGAGGTATTTGTTTATTTAATAGGAAAAAGTGTATCAGGTTCAGGTGGTTCTACAGCTTTAATAATTGATAAAGAAAGTCACGAGATAATATCTAATTTTACATTAGTACAAAATCCTATTATAATAAGTGAAGAAAAGACAAATGGGTGGAATAATATTATAATGAATGTATCAGGGGGAGGAGCAGAATCTTTCTACGCTAAATTAGAATTTGATGGAGAGAAATATCCTTCTAATCCTTCAATGGCATCAGAAGTAGAGGAAGGCTCAGTTGTAAAAGGTATAGCGATTATTTCTGAGAACATATATAAAGGAGATGGGATAGAGATTAAATAGATAAATTTATATGGTTCAATATATTTAGGAATACTAAATATAAAAATAGTACTAATTACTTTAAAATAATTAGTACTATTTTTTATTAAGACATATAAAGAAAATCCATAATTACATAATTAAACATAGGATAATAAATATGATATAATATTATTTGACATTATATATAAGAAATAATTAACTTGTATAAAAAGAGGTGCTAATATGGAAGCGTGTCCAGATAAAAACAAAGTTAGTATATGTTTAAGTTTAGAAAAGATTAAAGACATTTTTGATTCATTAGATATTGGTGTTCATATAATGGATGCTGATGGAATAACAATTTTATATAATAAGGCTTGCGAAGAAATAGAGGGAATTTCAGAAGAGTGGATTGTAGGAAAAGATATGAATAAGCTTGTTTATGATGGAGTCTATTCTGAATCCGTTGCCTTGGAAGCTATAGTAAAAGGTGAAACAGTTGCAAAAACACAGAAGGTAAATGGAAGACATATTTTTTCAACAGCTGTACCTATTTATGAAAATAAACAGTTAATAAATATTGTTGTAAGTGTTATGGATATGACTAGTTTTGAAAATTTAAAAACTCAGTTTAATGAATTGAAAAATGTAAATATGAGAATACAAAAAGAGTTGAACATACTTAATGCAAAGGACGGAAAAAAGGATTCTATTATAACTAAAAGTGAGAAGATAGAAGGGATAAAGACTTTAGCACTTAGAATTGCAAATGTGGATTCTACTGTATTGATTGAGGGAGAGTCAGGTGTTGGTAAGGGACTTTTTAGCAAATACATACATGAAAATAGTAATAGAAAAAATGAGCCATTTATCAAGGTAGATTGTTCCTCTTTACCTGAAGGTCTAATAGAATCAGAATTATTTGGATATGAAGAAGGAGCATTTACCGGTGCTAGAAAAGATGGAAAGGTAGGATTAATTCAACTAGCCAATAAGGGAACTTTATTCTTAGATGAAATTGGTGAGCTTCCCCTAAATTTACAAGTAAAACTTTTAAATGTAATTCAAGATAAGGTATTTCAAAAGGTAGGCGGAACAAAAAATATATCTATTGATACAAGAATTATAGCTGCAACTAATAGAGACTTATATGCCATGGTAGAAGAAGGAACCTTTCGTGAGGATTTATATTATAGGCTAAAAGTCATACCTATAAGGATTCCATCACTTAGAGAAAGAAAGATGGATATTGTACCTTTGACTAACTTTTTTCTTAAAAAGCTCAATGAACATTATAACTATGAAAAAGTTATTTCTTCAGGTGCTATGAAATTATTGATTAATTATGATTGGCCAGGAAATGTAAGAGAACTGCAAAATGAGGTTGAAAGATTGGTTGTAACATCAGAATTTGAAATAATTACTGAGGAAGATGTTTTAGATGGTGATATTGGAAAAGCAAGAACAATGGAAGTAGATGAAAATATGTTATTTAAAGAGAATGTATATAAATATGAAAAAATCTTACTTGAAGATTATATTTACAGGGTAAATGATATACATGAACTAAGTGAAAAGACGGGTTTAGAAGCTAGTACATTAAGAAAAAAGGCAAAAAAATTAGGAATTGATCTTAAGTTTCAAAAAAGAAAAAAATCCTAAATAAGAGGAAAAAAATCTTCCGATAGTTTCAAATGGTTTCAAATAGTTTCAATCTATATTAGAGAAGTTTTAATAATCTATTTAATTTATCAAAGAGGAAAAAAATCATCTTTCAACTTATTTAGCATCATATATAATTCATTATTTCATTTATTATTAAAAATTTGATATAGAGAACTTAAAAAGATTTATTGTTTTAAATTGATAATTTCTCATGGATTAAGGTTGTTTAGTGAAGAACAAAGCTTACTTTTAACTATCTTTTTAGAAGTTATAAGTAAGCTTTGTTTTTTGGCATGTTATTTGCTTATTATATAAGATGTAGTTACTAATATTTTTCTTGAATTTATGATTAAGTAGAAGAATATAAAGTAAATTATACCCTTGAAAAATATTATTAAGCTACATTATATATTATATATATGGAGGTGTCAAAATTGTTTATAGACAAAAGCTTAAAACAATATGCATTAGATACCAAAAGTAGTGATCCTACACCAGGTGGTGGAAGTGTATCTGCTTATGTTGGAACATTAAGTTCAGCTTTAACAAGCATGGTAGGAGGATTAACATTTTCTAAGAAAAATTATTCAGAGTTGTCAGAAGATGTAAGGACTAAAATGGAGTCTAATGCTAAAGAGTTAGAACAATTATTTGAAGACCTAGCAAATGATGTAGATAAAGATACCAATGCTTTTGACAAGGTAATGGAAGCTTTTAAAATGCCAAAAGATACTGATGAAGAGAAGAAATCTAGATCCCAAGCAATTCAAGAGGGATATAAAGTTGCTTTAGAGGTTCCTTTAAAATGTGCTGAAAAATGTCACAGAGTTTTAGAATTACAAGATGTATTTGCAAGATATGGAAATGTAAATGCAGTAACTGATATTGGAGTAGGTATATTACTTGCTTATTCAGGATTAGAAGGTGCATTGCTAAATGTAACAATTAATTTAGGAAGCATAAAAGATGAAGAATACAAACAAGTCATTTCTCAAAAGGTTTCAAGGCTACTAAGTTCTGCTAAGGATTTAAAAGAGAAGTCATTAGCAATCGTATATGAAAGACTTAATGGATAATTTGGTTTTTAATATTAATTTAGTGAGGAGAGAATAATATGGAAAAGAAATATATACTTGCTGTACCTAACTTTAGCGAAGGTAGAAGACAAGAGGTAATTGATGCAATTTCTTGTACTATTAAAAATAGAGAAGGTGTAAAACTTGTTACTTGTGAACCAGAACATGATTTTAATAGAACTGTTTTAACAATAATAGGTGAACCAGCACCACTTAAAGAAGCATTATTAGAAATGGCAGCAAAATCATATGAATTAATAGATATGAGAGAGCAACAAGGAACACACCCAAGAATTGGTGGACAAGATACTATTCCACTATTTCCATTAGCCAATATAAGTTTAGAAGAATGTAAAGAATTAGCTGAAGAAATAGGTAAAGAGTTATTTGAAAAACATCAAGTTCCTATCTATTTTTCAGGAGAAAACGCTAGAACTGAAGATAAGAAGAGTATTTCATTTATTAGAAAAGGACAATATGAAGGGCTAAAAGCTTTATTAGAAGATAGTACTAATCCTGATTATGAGTCTAGAAAACCTGATTTATCAGTAGATGGTAAATTAAGTCCACAATATGGGGCTACTATTGTATCTGCAGATAAAGAAGGATTAACAGCTTATAATGTGTTTTTAGCAACTGAAGATGTAAGTATAGCCAAACAAATTGCTAAGGCTGTAAGAGGACCAAGTGGTGGATTTTCAACAACTAGAGCAGTAGGAATAAAATTTCCAGAAAGAGAAGGAGTAGTTGTATCTATCAATATGTTTGACTGTGCAAATACCCCACTTTACAGAGCCTTTGAATTAGTTAAGCTTGAAGCTCAAAAATACGGTGTAGCAGTAACAGGATCAGAACTTGTAGGACCAGTTAAGTTAGAATATTTATTAAATAATTTAACTCATTATTTGGGATTACAGGGATTAAAGCAAGAACAAATACTAGAAACACATTTAATGTTTTAATTTGTCATGAGACTGTCCATATCAAGTAATTGAATGGACAGTCTTATAATGAAAAGAATAATATATTGAGATACAAAGAAGATGATTATTGATATAATAGGCTATGCATTTTTACCATTAACGAAAGTATTAGGGGTACCAGATGCCCAAGTTGCAGCAGCTGCTATTCCAACAGGAATTACAGAAATGTTTATACCTGTATTGACTATTGCAGATAAGGTAGCTCAATTATATGTTAAAACAAGATTTTTTGTAACAGTAGTATCAATGGTACAAATAATATTCTTAGCAGAATCTGTTGTAGTAATTATGAATACTGGACTGCCAATAAAGTTTAAAGAATTGATGATTGTATTCTTACAAAGAACGATTATTGCAATGCCATTTGCTGCATTGTTTATGCATATATTGTTTTAATTAATACATTTAATTAGGGATTTAAAAAACTCCATCTATTTAGAATAAGATGGAGTTTTTATTAAAATAGGAAAGTTGATATTTAAAAAGGTTCATAGTAGGGTTGACATATATATAAATATGTTGTAAGCTATATTAGACAATTTAATAATGCCTCACTTTTACAAGTGAGGTAGAGGCGCGGTATTTAACAGTCTTTAGTGGAGTGTGAGGAAACAATGATACTAAGGAGAAGGAAATATCGCCGAAGCTTGTAATATTCTCAGTATTACTTGCTGGGTCTGCGGTTAAGAGCTGTAGGACTGTCTCAATAAACTTTCCCAGTTTATTGAGTTGTGCTATCTCATTTTGGGAAAAGGAGGGGAATTAGGTATTACTATGTCTATTAGGGCCTGAGTCTATCTCAGGTCTTTTTGTTATCAAAAATAGCATAACTCGTACAAGTGGCAAGTTTGACTTTAAGATAAAATACTAATTAAAATGAAGACAACAGGAGGAAAAACTAGTCATGAGAACAAAACTATCAGTATTAATGATTATTTTTTTATTAACAGTAACGATTTTAACAGGATGTGGTACAAGTAGTAACGTAAAAAATTCAGAAGCAATAGCAAATGAAGATAGAACTTTTAAGGTAGGTCTTGAGGCAGGATATGCACCATTTAATTGGACTCAAATGGATGACTCCAATGGTGGTGTTAAGATAGATGGTGCTAAAGAATTTGCAGGTGGATATGATGTAGAAATCGCCAAGAAAATTGCAGAAGGATTAGGAAAAGAATTAGTTATAATTAAAACTGAATGGGATGGTCTTGTACCAGCATTAACTTCTGGTAAGATAGATGCAATCATTGCAGGTATGTCACCAACAGATGAACGTAAGGAAGCTATTGATTTTACGGATAACTATTATAAATCCAATTTAGTCATGGTTGTTAAAAAAGGTGGAAAATATGAAAATGCTACTTCTATCCAAGATTTTAAAGGAGCTAAGATAACTGGTCAATTAAATACATTCCATTACTCAGTGATCGATCAGATTAAAGATGTAGACAAGCAGACAGCTATGGACAATTTTACAGCAATTAGAGTTGCTCTTGAATCTGGGATAATTGATGGATATGTTTCTGAGCGACCAGAAGGTATTAGTGCTGAAACTGCCAATCAAAACTTTAAAATGATAGAGTTTAAAGATGGATTTAATACATCAGATGATGATACAGCTATAGCTGTAGGTGTAGCAAAAGGCAGTGATTTAACTGAAAAGATCAATAAAATATTAAAAGGCATTACAGAAGAAGAACAAACAGCTATTATGGATACTGTTATTAAAAATCAACCATCAGCTGAGTAAAAGGAGGAGAAAGATGAATTTTGAGTCGATATTAAAAATTGCTTCAACTAATGGACCAATGTTTCTCCGTGGAGCTGGTATGACACTTTTGATCTCCATGATCGGTACCGTAGTGGGTTTTATTATTGGTTTATTAATAGGTATTGTACGTACAATCCCTATTCCTGAAAATGGAGCAAAGAAAGTTATTCTTAAATTTGTAAATACTATTTTTTCGATTTATATAGAGATATTTCGTGGGACACCTATGATTGTACAAGCTATGGTAATTTATTATGGATCTGCTGCCGCATTTGGTGTAGATATGAATCGAATATTTGCAGCTATATTTATCGTATCTATTAATACGGGAGCCTATATGTCAGAAATCATTAGAGGGGGCATTGTTTCCATAGATAAAGGACAATTTGAAGCTGCTCAAGCTATAGGAATGAACCATATTCAAACTATGGTCAATGTCATATTACCACAAGCAATACGTAATATTTTACCAGCAATGGGAAATGAATTTGTAATTAATATAAAAGATACTTCAGTTCTTAATGTAATTTCTGTAACTGAATTATATTTTCAAACAAAATCCGTGGCTGGAAATAACTTTAAATATTATGAATCATTTTTTATAGCATGTGTTCTTTATTTTATAATGACATTTACTATAACAAGAATTTTACGTTATATTGAAAGAAGATTAGATGGTCCTGAGAATTATGTTAAGTATGCTAATGAAATGCAAGTAAAAAAAGCTATGATTGGTAGGACAAAAGAGTGCAATGCTAATCAATATTAGAGAGGGAAGGCAAATATGGAAAAGGTTATTGATATTCAACATTTAAGTAAATCCTTTGGAAATCATCAAGTGTTAAAAGATATTAATTTTTCAGTAACCAAAGGAGAAGTAGTTTGTATTATTGGTTCATCTGGTTCAGGAAAATCAACCCTTCTTCGTTGTGTAAACCTTCTAGAGAAACCAAGTGGTGGTAAAATCCTTTATAAAGGAGAAAATATCTTAGATGATAATCATGATATTTACGAATATCGTACAAAGCTAGGAATGGTGTTTCAACAATTTAATTTATTTAATAATCATAATGTTTTAAGTAATTGTATTGTGGGGCAAATGAAAGTGTTAAAACGCTCTAAAGAAGAGGCAGAAAAGGTAGCTATGAAATATTTACAAGTAGTTGGAATGGATCAATATATTAATGCAAAGCCAAAACAATTATCAGGAGGTCAAAAACAACGTGTAGCTATTGCTAGGGCACTTTCTATGGAGCCTGATGTTATGCTATTTGATGAGCCTACATCTGCTCTTGATCCAGAGATGGTAGGGGAAGTCCTTAAGGTTATGAAGGAACTTGCTGAGATAGGACTTACTATGCTAGTAGTGACTCATGAAATGGGATTTGCAAAGGAAGTAGCTGATCGTGTAGTATTTATGGATAAAGGAGTTATTGCAGAAGATGGAAGTCCAGAGCAGATTTTAAATAATCCCCTTGAGGAACGTACAAGAGAGTTTTTGAGGCGTACTTTATAATAGTTATAGTGCTAAAAGATATTTAAAATAGTAGTGTGAAATCTGTGTCTTTATCTTCTTTAGACACAAATTTCACTTACATTAACTAATATCCCATTTTTAAATTAACCACATTAATAAGTTCTTCCTTATTTATATATCTTTTCATATTTTCATAGGCTATCTCATATCTTCTCCTACTGTACATTTCTGAAGCCCAAGAGTTATGAGGTGATATAATTACATTATCCATTTCCCATAAAGGACTATCTTCTGATAAAGGCTCTACTTCAAAAACATCAAGGGCAGCTTTTTTGATTTTACCAGATTTTAAATTATTAATAAGGGCGTTTTCATCTATGATGCTTCCACGAGCAATATTTATTAAATAAGTTCCATTTTTCATACTTGAAAATACATTCTCATCTATTAGATGATGAGTATTATCTGTATATGGAGCAGCTATTACTAAAAAATCACATTGGGAAACTATATCATTTATTTTATCTATACTAAAACATTGATGAAAATGATTTGCATTTTTTCCACGAGAGCTAATTCCAAGGAGTTTTACACCAAATCCTTCTAGTCTTTTAGCAGCTTCTTGAGCTATAGAACCAGTTCCTATGAATCCTACAGTTTTCCCGTAAAGTTCTAAAATTGAAGTATCCATTTTCCATATTTTTTTATTTTGTTTATCATAAAATTCTCTGCTATTTTTAATCATTTCTAATATTTTAAGAACTATCCATTCAGCTATTGGTATACTATATCCACCTCTGTTATTAGTAAGAATAATATCTTGATCTAGAATTTTATCTATTGGTACTTGGTTGATACCTGCACTTAAAAGTTGTATCCATTTAAGATTTGGGAAAAGTTCAATATCTATTTTATTAAATGGATCAAAGCATACCATCAAATCTATATCCTTTATTTCCTCGGAAAAGTTTATATCTCTTTCATCCTTGAATATTATTTCAAAACCTAAGTTTTCCAGATTTTTCATTTCATTATCTTTATATCTAAAAGTAATTAATGCCTTCAAAAATATTCCTCCTTTTAATGCTATGATAATATAATAATACCCATTTGCCCATAAAAACAACATTTGATTGGAGTTTTGATATGAAGAATAAAAATGTTGCAAAATGTCGAAAAATCTGGTATATTTATTACGTTAAAATAAAATATTTGCTTTCATATAATCTCGATAATATGGTTCGGGAGTTTCTACAGGATAACCGTAAACTATCCTACTATGGGTCAGGATAACAGATAAAACTACAAAGGTAGATATAATTTCTAACCTTTGTTTTCGTTTTCAAAGGACTGAATTCTTTCCTATAGGAAAGAATTCAGTCCTTTGTTGTATTCATGTATTCCATTGTTTGAGGGCAAAGTAAAGGAGAGACATAAATGGATTTACTAAAAGATTTACTTGCAGCACTTAGTGTTATTCTTAATGGATTACCTCAAGGACTTTTGGCATTATCATTTGGATTTGCATCAGTTCCTACAGCTTTTGCATTTATTGTTGGTGCCGTTGGATGTTTAGTTTTAGGTGTAGTAGCCCCAGTTTCATTCCAAGCAGAAACTATTACGTTGGCAGGAACAATGGGAAAAGATATGAGAGAACGAATATCCATGGTTATTTTAGGTGGAGTGGGTATGACTATTATAGGCATATTTGGTCTTCTTGAAAGAATTGTAACTTTTATAGGACCTGCAATTACAAGTGGAATGATGGCAGGTGTAGGTATTATGTTAACACGTGTAGCTATTGATATGGCAAGAAAAAATAAGATGGTTGGTTTTGGATCTATTGCTATTAGTTTCATTACCTATATGATTACAAAAGATTTAGTATATACAATTGCAATTTCAGTGATTATAACAAGTGTAATGGCAATGATATTAAAACAAAAATCTAATATCAATATTATTGAGAGGGAAAAGATTGTTTTCCAAAAACCTGTTATAAATATTTCTGTTATTCGTGGTGCTCTGGCAATGATATGTCTAAATATTGGAGCAAATATTGCTTTCGGAAAAATCACTGGAAGTATTGCAAATACTAATATAAATATCGACCATTTATCTATTGTAAGCAGCTTAGCAGACTTAGCATCTGCAATGTTTGGAGGAGGGCCTGTTGAGTCTATTATTTCTGCAACAGGAGGTGCACCACATCCTTTGATGTCAGGCGTTTTAATGATGAGTTTAATGGCAATTATCTTATTTGCAGGATTACTTCCTAAAATGGGAAAATATATACCTAGTGAGTCAATTGCTGGATTTTTGTTTGTATTGGGAGCAATTGTAACAGCACCTGTCAATGCTACAGCTGCTTTAACTGCAACAGGCATACCAGGGGGATCTATTGTTGGAGGAATAACTATGACTGTAACAGCAATAACTGATCCGTTTTTAGGTATGTTAGCAGGGATTATTTTTAAAGGATTTGCTAGTATATTAGGAATTTAATATATTAAGGAGGAGTTTAAATAATGAAAGAAACATATTTTATCGAAGTGGCTGGAGTAAAACGTGAGTTACCTATTATACAAATTAGTGATAATCTTAGTATTGCAAGTTTTGTAATATTAGGAGATACTGAAATTGTTTGTGCAGCAGCTTCTGAAATTGTAAAGAAATTACCTGAAGTTGATATATTAGTAACTGCAGAGGCAAAGGGAATTCCCTTAGTATTTGAAATCTCAAGATTATTAAAGATGAAAAGATATATTGTAGCGAGGAAAAGTATTAAACCATATATGAGCTCACCAATTGTTGATGAAGTTATTTCCATCACTACACAAAAGAAGCAATTATTATGTTTAGATGAGCAGGATGCTGAGTATATAAAAGGAAAAAGAGTAGCTATTATTGATGATGTTATAAGTACTGGAGGTTCAATTCAAGCATTGGAAAGGCTTATAGAGTCTGTAGGAGGTATTGTTGCTGCTAAAGCAGCTATATTGGCAGAAGGTGAAGCAGCAGATAGAGAAGATATTATATTCTTAGAACATCTTCCCCTTTTTGAAATAAAATAGCTTGTTTTATAGTAAAATTCTTGGATAACTAAAGAGTATATTTAGTTGTCCAAGAATTTTCTTGTTCTATATCTTCATAAGATTATTTTATTATAAATATCATTTCTAACTAGAACTAATTTATCTATAAGTTAAGCGCGGAAAAAATAAATATTTCTTTGATAAAGTTACTCTAGTTACTATAGACTATTTAAATAATTGATGGTGGATATAGAATTCTTTAATTAAATTGGAAATTAATATATAATCTTATAATAGAATATAAAATAAGGAGGAATATTGTGGGAAGAAAAGCTTATAATGCAAAAGGAGTATCAGCCTCAGGACCATATTCACATGCAGTTGATGCTGGAGAATTAGTTTTTTTATCAGGACAAACTGCAATGAACTCAGAGTCAAAAACAATAAATAAAGGGAATATAACAGAGCAAACTAAAAAGTGTTTTGTTAATTTGTTTAAGGTATTAGAAGCGGCTAATCTTACTTCAGATGATGTAGTAAAGGTAAATGTATATTTAACAGATATGAATAATTTCTCTGAAATGAATGAAGTATATAAAATGAATTTTTCTGAGCCATATCCAGCTAGAACATGTATAGCTGTTTTAGGATTACCCCTTGGTGCAGATGTGGAAATAGAATTAGTTGCAAAAAGACCATGCAATGAATAGTTAATTATAGGGTTAACAGGCACTAGGTTGCTAATCTAGTGCCTAAGTTATTTTTTAAGTTTTCAATTTCATAGACCAATAGATTTAAAAATAAACCTACGTCTGTTACAATACCTGTAGTTTGACTACTTCCTCTATCACATAGTTTTGTAACTACAGCAGAATTAATATCTACACACATCATTTTAATGCTTGCAGGAAGCATATTTCCACTAGCAATTCCATGAAGCATGGAGCCAAGGACTAATACTATATCTGAAGATTGTAGATACTTATTATAGGCTTCTTGAGCTTCTATCATATCAGTTATGGTATCTGGTAATGGACCATCATCCCTTAAACTTCCTGCCAGGACAAAAGGAGTATGATTTTTTACACACTCATACATTATACCTGAATGTAATGCTTTAGCTTTTACAGTTTCTTTTATAGAGCCATATTTCATAACCTGATTTATAGCTCTCATATGATTTCTATAGCCATTATTGACTACTTTACCTGATTTTGCACATACTCCTAAAGAAGTGCCAAATAGATTTTTTTCTATATCATGAACTGCAAGGGCATTTCCAGCTAATAAACTGGAAACATAATTTTGTCTAATGAGTTCTGAGAGATAATAATCTCCCCCTGTATGGACTACAACAGGCCCTGCAACTATGGTTAGTTTTTTATTATTATAGAATAATTCAGAAGCTAGATCTTTTATAAGAATATTATTTTTTCTTTCTGAAGATATGGAACTATTCATAAAGTTAAAAGAGTTTTCTACTTTTATTTCATTATCATTTACTATCTTAACACCTGAATCGCCGCAAACTATCATATCACCCTTTTTAATATCTCTTAATTTTTTACATGAGGCACCATTTTCATCTATGACTATAAGTGCATCCATTCTTTGTTTTTTTACCTCTATCCATTTATGATTATGATAAACTAAAGTTTTATAATTTGTAGTTGAATAAAAATCGTCAGGGACATGTTTATCTTGTTCAACTTTTTTTAATACTATATTTTTAGATAAATTATTATTTTTTAATTTATTAACTTCCATTTTAAACTCTCCTTTCACTAATTGACAATTTAAATAAATTCTCCTATTGCCTAAACTAAAACTTACTTACTGGATACCTTCGTTGTGTTAGGTCATAAAAAAACCTTCATCCCAATACTGGGACGAAGGTAATTCGCGGTACCACCCAAATTGATTAAGCAATAAAAACAAAGCCTAACCCCCTTGAAGCCAATAACGTTGGCGAAACGGACAAATTTTATCATTTGCAGCCTAGAGGGTGGGTTCAAAAGAAATAATCTTAGAAGATCTTTCAGTCG
This sequence comes from Tissierella praeacuta DSM 18095, assembly GCF_900128955.1. Lineage (GTDB taxonomy): Bacteria > Bacillota > Clostridia > Tissierellales > Tissierellaceae > Tissierella > Tissierella praeacuta. Next base: position 43,020 of record NZ_FQTY01000019.1, on the reverse strand, counting down.
GTGGATCTTCCTTCCTTTTAGAATCTTTCTATTTACTAGCCCTCATCATAGCTAAATATTTATTTAAAGACTATTATATGAATTATAAACCTAATTGTCAAGGATTTTTTTCGAAAATATTTTTATATTCATATCCCATAATATTCTATATCTTATAATTAATGTATGGATATTAAATTGAAAAATTATACAAAGGGTATAAAATCTATAGTATAATACTAAATATATTCTATGAGGAGGTAAAGAAAATGGGATTAATAAAAGCAATTAGTTCTGCTATTGGAGGCTCACTTGCCGATCAATGGTTAGAAGTAATTGAACCTAATGATATGAGTGATAGCACTGTATTTACATCTGGTATAACTGTTAGAAAAGATTCTAGAAGGGGATCCAATAAAAGAGCAACAGAAAATACAGTTTCAAATGGATCAATAATTCATGTATATTCAAATCAATTTATGATTCTAGTAGATGGAGGGAAAATAGTAGATTATACTGCTGAAGAAGGATATTATAAAGTAGATAATTCTTCTTTACCATCTTTATTTAATGGAAATTTCAAGGATTCTTTAAAAGAATCTTTCCAGCGTGTAAAATACGGTGGAGTTACACCTACTTCTCAAAAAGTATACTATATTAATTTACAAGAGATAAAGGGAATAAAATTTGGGACGCCTAATCCTTTAAATTATTTTGATGATTTTTATAATTCAGAGTTATTTTTAAGAACTTTTGGGACTTATTCTATAAAAATAACAGATCCAATACTGTTTTATATGGAAGCAATACCAAGAAATAAGGATAAAGTAGATATAGAAGATATTAATGAGCAATATTTATCAGAGTTTTTAGAAGCGTTACAGTCAGCAATGAATCAAATGTCAGTTGATGGAATCCGTATATCCCACGTTCCTTCAAAAGGTAGGGAGTTAAGCCAATATATGGCAAATATTCTAGATGATGATTGGAAGAGAATGAGAGGAATGGAAATCCAATCTGTAGGTATAGCAAGTATTTCTTATGATGATGAGTCTAAAGAATTAATCAATATGAGAAACAAAGGAGCTATGTTAGGTGAACCATCTGTGAGAGAAGGATATGTACAGGGATCTATTGCTAGAGGATTGGAAGCTGCTGGTTCAAATGAAGGAGGAGCTGCCACTGCTTTTATGGGTATGGGAATAGGAATGCAAGGGGCAGGTGGTTTTATGGGTGCTGCATCAGCATCTAATCAAAATCAAATGGATCAAGAGCAAAGTCAACAAAACCAAGCCCAAAATATACCGAAAAGCTATTGGTTCTGTACAAATTGCGGTGCAAAAAATTCAGGTAATTTCTGCTCAGAATGTGGAACAAAGAGAGAAACTCCAGCACAATGTTCCAACTGTGGATATAAGCCAACAGGAGAAAATCCAAAGTTTTGTCCAGAGTGTGGAACCAAGTTTTAGTGGGATTTAAATATTCGGCAATTTGAAAAGAGGTGGACTATGGCGACTTATAGTTATAAATGTCCAAGTTGTGGGGCAGGAATACATTTTAAACCTGAATTCCAGAAATTTAAATGTGATTTTTGTTTAAGTGAATACACTGAAGAAGAAATTGAAGATATATATAGAGAAACAGATAAAGATGAAAATAGAAAGCTATTGTCCTATGAGTGTAATAGTTGTGGTGCAAAAGTAGTCACTGATGATACTACTACTGCCACATTTTGTTATTATTGTCATAATCCAGTTATAATATCAGATAGGCTAACAGGTGACTTTCAGCCAAATAAAATGATACCATTTTCTATTGATAAAAATAAGGCGAAAAAGATGTTTTTATATTGGGCTGGGAACAAGAAATTTGTTCCTAATGATTTTTATAGTGATTCACAATTGGAAAAGATAACAGGAATATATTTGCCATATTGGTGGGCTGACTGTGAAGTTGATATAGATTATATGGGAGAGGGAAGAACTATTAGAATATGGAGAAGCAGAGATATGGAATTTACGGAAACCAAGAAATATCAAATTGTGAGAAAGGGTCAGATAGATATAAGGAATGTAGGCGAATTGGCATTTACTAAAATAGATGATAACCTCTTAGATGGAATAGCTCCATATAATGAAGATGAGGCTATAGATTTTTCTATGCCATATCTTTCGGGTTTTTTTGCAGAGCAATACGATATACCAAAAGAAGATATTAGTCCTAAAGTAGAGGATAGAGTTAATAAATATTCAAAATCTTTGATAAATGAAACTATATCTGGATTTAATGGAGTAAATGTTGTCAGAAATAATTCTAAGATAAACTATAAAAATTGGAACTATACCCTTTTGCCTATGTGGATATTGACCTATCTTTACGAGGGAAAGACCTATGTATATGCGGTAAATGGTCAGACAGGTAAAGCTTTTGGAGAACTTCCATTTAGTAAGAAAAAGGCATTTAATGTCTGTATAATAGTTTTTATAGCAACTGTTATTGCTAGTCTAATAGGAGGGATATTGATGTGGCTAATATAGCTAAAAGATTAATGAGTTTAATATTATCTTTAATATTAACCATATTTATTTTTAATCCAGTTACTGTATCGGCTGAAAAATCATTAGTATTTGATGACGCTGTGCTATTTAGCGAAGATGAGAGAATTAAATTAGAAACTGAGGCAAATAGTTTATTTAATGCTTATAATATGGATATAGTTATTGTAACCACTAATGATACTGAAGGGAAAACATCTAGGGAATATGCAGATGACTTTTTTGATTATGGAGGATTTGGAGTAGGAGACAACCATGATGGAATATTATTTTTAATAGATATGGATAATAGGGAGGCTTATATATCTACTTCTGGCATAGGTATTAGATATTTAACAGATAAAAGAATTGAAAAAATACTAGATAATGTATTTGACAGTGGTTTAGGTGATGGAGATTACTATGGGGCTGCCATGGGATTTTTAAAAGGGACTAAGGGTTATCTTGAGTCTGGAATCCCATCAAATCAATATAATAAACCTGAAGAACCTAAAAAGAAATTAATATTTACTGATTTAATAGGAGATAGTATAATGGGAGGGCTATTGATTAGTAGCATATTTTACTTTACCATAAAATCAACATATAAGACAAAATCAAGAAATAAAACTCGAAGAAAAGGGAATTCTTTTGCCTATAAAAAGAATAGTTTTGTAAATTTAACTTTGAATGAAGATAAACTAATAGATACTTTTGTAACACATAGAATCATTCCAAAACCTACTGATAATTCCAATTCTTCCAGCGGAAGAAGTACAACTCATACTTCTTCTAGTGGAAATACTCATGGTGGAGGAGGACGAAAGTTTTAGGAAAAAATAAAGGGACTAATTAGTCCCTTTATTTTAGTATTTATCTTCTGTTTTTAAAACTTAACTGAATCTCATTATATAAACTTTCAGCCGTTTCTTTTATATTTGTCTTTGATAATATGGCAGAAGCTATGGCTGCCCCATCTACACCAGTTTCTATTACAGATCTCACATTAATTTCATTAATTCCACCTATTCCAACAATAGGAATATTAGTATTTTCTTTAATATACTTAAGTTGGTCTAAATTTACCTTTCGAGTATTTGTTTTGGTAACTGTTGGAAATAAAGCGCCTACGCCAATATAATCAGCTCCATTATCTACAGCTTTTTTGGCTTCTTCTAGGTTGGCAGTAGATACACCTAAAATCTTATTTTTACCTATAATTTTTCTTACAATATTAGCTGGTAAATCGGTTTGTCCAACGTGAACACCATCAGCATCTACTGCTAATGCAATATCTACTCTATCATTAATGATTAAAGGAATATTATATTTTTCAGTTAATTTTTTTACTTCAATTGCAAGATTATAAAATTCTAGTGAGTTAGTATTTTTTTCTCTAAGTTGAACAACAGATACTCCGCCTAATATTCCTTGTTCTAAGCTTTTTAAAAAATCTCTCCCATTTAAAACATCTCTATCAGTTACTAAATAAAGTTTATAGTTAATATTTTCATAGGATTTCACAGAGATTTCCCCTTTCTTTAATATCATTTTGTGAAAATGTACTTACAGCATCTAGCAAGTAAACTTTAAAGCTTCCTAAGCCTTCAAAGTTTTTCAAACGTTTATTTGCTTTTTCCCCAGCAATACCCATTATCATTATTCCTGCTATAGCTCCATACAAAGGACTTTTCCCAGTCCCACAACAAAGTCCTATTAAAGACGAACTCATACATCCAGTACCAGTTATTTTTGATAATATTTCATGGCCGTTTTTAATATAAAAAACTTTTTTGCCATCAGAGATAATATCTACGGAACCTGTTATTGCCACTATGCAATTTAATTGCTTTGCTAAACTTATAGATATTTCTTTTCCGCCATTTAGAGGATTATCTGTAGAGTCTACCCCTTTAGTTAAGCTATTTAGACCGTAAATATTTTTTATTTCTGACATATTACCTCTTAAAACTGATAATTTTACTTCTTTAAGAATTTTTTCTACAGTTTTATTTCTTAAGTTAGTAGCACCTACACCTACTGGATCCAATATTACGGGAATACCTAATTTATTAGCTTTTTTTCCAGCTATTATAAAGGATTCTATAGTTCTTTCGTTTAATGTACCAGTATTTAATACTAATGCAGAAGCTATTGATACCATTTCTTCGACTTCCTTTGGATCATCTGCCATAACTGGACTTCCCCCTAAAGCTAATACAATATTTGCACAATCATTGGCAGTAACATAATTAGTTATATGATGTACAAGAGGAGTTTTTTCTTTTATTTTTTCTAAAATTATATATATTTCATTATAACAGTTCATATTTTTCACCTATTAAAATTATTTATATAGTTCATAAAAATGGTGGACAGGACCAACTCCTTTACCTATAGGAAAAGAGTTTTCTATAGCAAGAGTTATATAGATTTTGGCTTTTTCTATAGACTCTGTAACAGAAAGACCTTTTCCCAGATTAGAAGCAATTGCAGATGATAATGTACAGCCTGTCCCATGAGTATTTTTACTATTAATTCTAGGGGAGTTATAGTAATTAAACTTTTGTCCGTCATATAATACATCTAAAGCTTCGCCTTCCATATGTCCTCCCTTAACCAATACATATTTAGGCCCCATTTTATAGATGATTTTAGCAGCTTTTTCAATGTCATTGAGATTTTGTATTTCCAATCCAGTTATAACCTCTGCCTCTGGAATATTAGGTGTAACTACTGTTGTTATAGGAAATAAATGATTTATTAGAGTCTCTTTAGCATCAGGTTGTAAGAGATGAAATCCACTTTTAGATACCATTACAGGGTCAACAACTAAATTATTGATTTTATATTTACTAAGAGTATCAGCTATTGCCTTTATTGTTTCAGTTTTAGAAACCATACCAATTTTTGTCGCATCTACAAATATATCATCAAAAATTACTTCTATTTGTTTTTGAATAATATCAACTGAAATATCTTGTACAGCAAAAACACCTTGGGAATTTTGTGCTGTTACTGCTGTAATAACGCTCATTCCATAAACTCTATGAGCTGAAAATGTTTTTAAATCAGCTTGTATTCCAGCTCCTCCGCAACTATCTGAACCTGCTATAGTTAATAATTTTTTGATTTTATTTCACCTCATTTTTATTAAGATAAGTATTTAAAATTCCTGTTTTTGAAATTATCTTCAGTAAAGAATATCCAATAATAGTTCCAGCAAAAGAACTTAGAATAAAAGGACCTACAAAGAAAAACAAGGTAGCTTCTTTTCCTAAAAAATATTTTGCTATTGGATATGAAATTAATGCGCCAATAATACCAGTGCCTAATACTTCACCTGCCATTGCATAAATTGATTTATTGGTTTTTTTATACAGTATACCAGCTAAAAATGCACCAATCATACTACCAGGAAAGGCAAGAAATGAGCCAGTTCCTAATATATTTCTTATTAATGAAATAAGAAATGCCACTGCAACTCCATACCAAGGGCCAAGTAATATAGCCATTATTAAGTTAATTCCATGTTGGACTGGAAAAATCTTTGATATTCCTATAGGGATATAAATAATATGAGCACTAATAACACCAACTCCTGTTAATAAAGATGATAGAGTTAACTTTCGTAAATTCATCATTGTCACCCCCTTAGTGAAAAAATAAAAAAGCACAAATCCCAATGCAGGATTTGTGCTTAATGTACATATAAATAAATTCTATAAGTATTTGTACACTTTCCTACGCTGGTATTATCCAGATCAGGTTAGGGGATAAAAGACTAATAGGGTCTTTTTCTCAGCTGGCCTTTCCAGCACTCCCAGTGACTAACTATTTATTTAATATTTTGATTATATGAAAATAATACCACAAAGATATTTAATAAGCAAATTAAATTCTTAAAACATCTGTTTATTGTTTAAATGTATTTACTAAATATATAAGAGAGAAGAAAAAGGCAAATTCAAACATAACTCTTAAAAGTGTTATTTAATCATGGTTATAAGAATATAGTATCTTAAAATTAAGTGATTAGTACTTAATAAACCTTTTTTAATAATTAAAAAACAATCTTAATATAGTTGGAGAATATAAAATTAAAATTGAAATAATGGTAGCAGTCCAGAATATTATTTTAGTTGTTTTGTTAGAATTTCTTTTTTCAATTAATCTATAGGACCAATATATTAAAGCAGCAGTGGCTATAACAAAAATAGGCTTATATTTTGTAAAATTAGATAAATAAGCAGTACCTATTGTCCCTAGACCTAGGGATGCTAATATTAATCCTCCACTTCAGCAAAAAGCTGCACCAAAAGCTGTAAAAATCGACAATATACTAAGAAATTTTTCTTTCACAAACAAACCTCCCCAGGGTATATTTATTATTTAATAATATCAAATAATAAATAAAACATCAAGCCTAATAATTTTAATCTTTGGATTTTCTTGAAAAAAGATTAAATCATGAATTTAAGATTATAGTGGGCAAAGTATAACTGGAATTTATAAAAAGCATTTTATTTAATATAAGTATTTCAAAAATAAGTTGATTATGATTTCTAAGGTATTACAATATAGTTAGATATTAGAATAAAATATTATATTTATTAAAAAATTGAAATTTTTGTATATAATAATTAATATAATTCTTTCTTAGGAGGGGGAAATATGCGTGTTTTTTTAGCCATAGAATTTACAGGAGATATAAAGGAATACTTATATAAAATTCAACAGATAGTAAAAAAACATAGTGCTACAGGTAATTTTACTAATAAAGAAAATTTTCACTTGACACTTCGATTTATTGGTGAAATGAAGGATAATGAATTAAACAAGTTAAAAGAAGCTCTTGATTATACATTATTAAATCAGGAAAGCTTTCAATTAATCTTTAATCAGCTTGGAGAATTTACTAGGAAAAACAAAAAAATAATTTGGCTAGGATTGAAACCCAATAGAGAATTAGATTTATTATATTCTAAACTAGAAGAGAGATTGGAGATTTATGGATATCAAAAGGAAGAAAGAGGATTTGTTCCACATATAACTTTAGGGAGAGAGATAATTCTTACAGAAGAACTCAATAAGATAGAAAAGTTAGTTGAAGTTCATAATATGGAAATGATTGTAGATAAGGTTTCTATAATGGAAAGTACAAGAAAAAATGGTAAATTAACTTATGTTCCAATTTATGTAAAGCGAATTAATTCAAAGCCTTAGGAAGCATATAAAATATAAAAAATTATGGTTTAAAATAATGCTGAAAATTTGGTTAATTGAAATTTTTTCAAAAAATTTTTCAAAATCTTATTGACAGCAATACTTTATCATGCTATATTAGTTCTTAAATATAAAAAGATTGCAATCTAATATTAAATTAAATAATAAAACTAAGATGAAGAGTGAACTATTAAAGTCATCAATTACAGAGAACTGGGGTAGATGAGAGCCGGTATTGATATAATAGGGAACAATCACTTCGGAGTTATATAGCTGAACTAAGTAAGTTATATCGGTGGTAGACCCCGTTAAAAGGTCAGGGTTTAATATTGAACCTAATGAGTTAATTATCGTGAGATAGTTATAAGGTAGAGTGGTAACGCTATAATTGGCCTCTATATGTATTAAATATACATATAGAGGCTTTTTTAATGGAAATTTTAAAGGAGGCGTTTATTTTATATGATTATTAATATAGATGAAGATGGTATTAGGATAAAATAAAATATTAAAATTATAAGGAGAGTGTTTTAAAGTGAATAAAAAATTATTAGGAGTATTATCATTTGTTCTTATATTAAGTCTTGTTGCTGGATGCACATCTAAAACCTCAAGTAATCAAGCTAGTGGAGATACAATAAAAGTTGGATTAAATTATGAGTTATCAGGTGTTGTTGCAACTTACGGTCAAAATTTAAGTGATGGAGTATTATTGGCTATTGAGCAAATAAATAAAGATGGGGGAGTACTTGGAAAACAAATAGATCCAATTAAAGTTGATAATAAGTCTGAAGATACAGAAACTGCCAATGTTTCTACTAGGTTAGCTACTAGAGATAAGGTTGTAGTATTACTTGGACCAGCTACATCTGGAAATACAAAAGCTGCTTCACCAGCAGCTATGCAAAATAAAATTCCTCTAATATCCGCTTCAGCTACAGCTGATGATGTTACAGTAGATAGTAATGGAAAGGTTAGAGAATATATATTCAAAACTTGTTTTAGTGATTCTTTTCAAGGAGTTATGATGGCAGAGTTTGCCTTAAAGGATTTAGGATTTAAAAATGCTGCAATTTTAGCTGATAATACTTCTGATTACGCAAAGGGACTTTCAAAAGCGTTTAAAGAAACCTTTACATCTCAAGGCGGAACAATATTAGCAGAAGAAGCTTATCAAGCAAAGGATACAGATTTTAAAGCAGTTTTAACAAATCTTAAGGGATTAAACCCAGAAGTATTATTTGTTCCTGGTTATTATGAAGAAACAGGGTTAATAGTTAGGCAAGCAAGAGAATTAGGATTAAATGTACCAATACTTGGAGGAGATGGATATGAATCTCCAAAGCTTACTGAAATAGCAGGGAAAGATGTTTTAAATCAGGTGTATTACTCAAGCCACTATTCTCCAATGGACGATGCAGAAGAAGTAGTTAAATTTAAAGAAAATTTCAAAGTGAAATATGGCAAAGATGCAGATGCATTTAATGCTTTAGGATATGATTTAGGTTATTTTCTAAAAGATGCTTTAGAGAGAGCTGGGGAAGCAAATTCAGAGAAATTAAAAGATGCTATTGCAGAAACCAAAGACTTCAAGGGAGTAACGGGAACTATATCCATAGATGAAAACCATAATCCGGTAAAATCTGTAACTATTATAGAAATGAAAGACGGAGTTCCAACATTCTTAAAAAAATTAGATCCAAAATAAGAATAAAGAACAATGTCTTTAAATGGTTGAAAATTTAAAGACATTGTTCTTATAGACTTTTATAGAAAGGAAGTTATAAATGAAACAACTATTACAGCAATTAATAAACGGGATATCGCTAGGAAGTATATATGCTCTAATAGCATTAGGTTATACCATGGTATATGGGATAATAAATTTAATTAATTTTGCCCATGGAGATATTTATATGATGGGGGCATATGTGGGATTTGCATTAACAACCTTTCTAAAACTAGGTTTTCTTCCTTCATTGTTAATATCTATGTTAGTTTGTAGTATTCTAGGAGTGATAATAGAAAAGGTAGCATATAAACCTATAAGAAATTCAACAAGAATTGCAGCTCTTATTACTGCAATATCTGTATCTTTATTTTTACAATATATTATGGTATATTTTGTGAAACCAGATACAAGAACATTTCCAGAAGTTTTAAAGAGTAAAATCCTTACTTTATTTAACGGTAAAATTATAGTAGATATAAAAAATATATACATTATTCTAATAACTATAATATTGATGATGGGTCTTCAATATATAGTTCATAAGACAAAGGTTGGCAAAGCCATGAGAGCTGTTTCTCTTGATAAGGATGCTGCTGAGCTTATGGGAATAGATATAAATAAGACTATATCAATTACATTTGCTATTGGTTCTGCATTAGCAGGAGCAGCAGGGGTTCTTGTGGGAGTATATTACAATACTATAAATCCTCTAATGGGAGCAGGTCCTGGATTAAAAGCATTTGTTGCAGCAGTATTAGGAGGAATAGGAATTATTCCTGGTGCAGTATTTGGAGGATTTTTTCTTGGAATGACTGAAACCCTTGTTTCTGCTTATGGAGGATCAGTATTTAAGGATGCTGTTGCCTTTTCAATACTTATTATAGTCTTATTATTAAAACCTAATGGGCTTTTAGGTAAGACTGTAAAAGAAAAGGTATAGGAGGAAGAAAGATGAAAGAATTAAATAAAAAAAATGTCACGATTTTTGGTGTGTTAATAGCAATTTATTTTTTAGTAAATGTTTTAATAAATTGGAATATTATAGATTCTTATTTACAATTAAATATTTTTCTAATTGGCATTAATATTATTTTGGCTCTTGGCTTAAACTTAATTACTGGATTTACAGGTCAATTTTCATTAGGGCATGCAGCTTTTATGTCAATAGGAGCATATACATCGGCCATACTTACGGCTAAATTGGGTCAACCTTTTATATTAGCTATATTAGCATCTGGGCTTGTGGCTGCAATTGCAGGTGTTATTATTGGAATTCCAACGTTGAGGTTAAAGGGTGATTATCTTGCTATAGCTACACTTGGATTTGGGGAGATAGTTAGGATTTTAGCACTAAATACTGAATATATAGGCGGAGCTATTGGATTTAATGATATTCCACAATATACAAATTGGACTTGGATTTTTTTCATGACAGTAGCCACAATACTGTTAATAAAACATTTTATTAATTCATATCATGGAAGAGCATGTATATCCATAAGGGAAGATGAAATAGCAGCTGAGGCTATGGGTGTTAATACTACTTTTTATAAAGTATTAGCTTTTTCCATTGGAGCATTTTTTGCAGGAATTGCAGGCTCACTTTATGCTAATTATTTTTACTTTATAAAACCTGATTCTTTTGGATTTATGAAATCCATTGATATATTAGTAATTGTTGTATTTGGTGGAATGGGAAGTATTGCAGGTTCAATAGTTGGTGCAATTGCTTTATCTGTGATTTCATTATTCCTTCAGAGAATACCAGAGCTTAGAATGGTAATTTACTCACTTATTCTATTTTCTATAATGATTTATAGACCAACAGGACTTTTAGGCAAAGAAGAATTTAAGTTATTAAAGAAGGGGGGAATAAAAAATGTCAGTGTTGAAAGTAAGTAATCTATCCAAGAATTTTGGTGGTATTAAAGCAGTATCAGATGTTAGTTTAGACATAGAGAAGGGAGAAATCATTGGTCTAATAGGGCCAAATGGTGCTGGAAAGACAACATTTTTTAATTTATTAACGGGAATATATACTCCTACATCAGGAGAAATAGTTTATGATTTAGAGAAAAAAGTAGTTACTAAAGATTTAAAACCCCATAAAATTACTCATTATGGAATCTCTAGAACTTTTCAAAACATAAGACTTTTTCAAAATATGACGGTACTTGACAATGTACTTATTGGGTTTCATAATGGTTTGAAATATGGTGTAGCCTCAGCTTTATTTAAGCTACCTTCATATTATAAAACTGAAAGAAATACTTATGATGAAGCAATAGAGCTTTTAAGTAAGTTTAATTTATTAGATAAGAAAGATGAATTTGCAAAGAATCTTCCTTATGGAGATCAAAGGAGACTTGAAATTGCAAGAGCTTTAGCTGCAAAACCTAAGATACTTTTATTAGATGAGCCAGCAGCAGGAATGAATCCCAAAGAAACAAAGGAGCTTAATTTTTTAATTAAATGGATAAGAGAAACTTTTGATCTTACGATAATTCTTATAGAACATGATATGTCTTTGGTTATGAATATTTGTGAAAGAATATTTGTATTTGATTATGGAAATTTAGTGGCAAGTGGAACACCAAAAGAGATACAAAAAAATGAAAGAGTAATTAAGGCCTATCTAGGTGAGGAGGCTGCACAATGCTAGAACTTTCAAATGTAAATGTTTATTATGGAGCTATCCATGCACTTAAAAATATAAGTCTAAAAATTGAAAAGGGAGAAATAGTTACGCTTATTGGTGCAAATGGAGCTGGTAAAAGTACAACATTAAAAGCTATATCAGGAATGGAGAAACCTAAAAGTGGAGAAATAAAGTTAAATGGGGAAAATCTAAATGATTTAAATGCCCCAGATATTGTTAAATTAGGTATATCTCATGTTCCAGAAGGAAGAAGAATATTTTCTAAAATGAGTGTAATGGAAAATTTGGAAATGGGAGCTTATATAAGAAATGATAAAGAAGAAATAAAGAAAGATTTTGATAAAGTGTTTTCCTTATTTCCTAGGCTTCTGGAAAGAAAAGAGCAAATGGCAGGAACACTATCTGGTGGAGAACAGCAAATGCTTGCAATAGGTCGTGCTTTGATGTCAAGACCAAATTTACTTTTATTAGATGAACCTTCTATGGGGCTTGCTCCTATAATAGTAAAGGAGATATTTTCTATTATAAAAAATATAAATGAAGATGGAACTACAATTTTATTAGTAGAACAAAATGCAAATATGGCACTTAATGCTGCAGATAGAGCTTATATAATCAGAAATGGAGAAATTGAAATAGAAGGCAATGCAAAAAAATTAGTAGCAGATGAAAGAGTTAAAAAGGCCTATCTTGAAGGATAATTTTATAAAATCTATAGACTAATTATAAGTATTAAGTCTATAGGTTTTTTGTTTTAAAACTCTTTTATAAAGTGGTTTTAAAGAAATTTATTTTAATGATGTGTTGGTAGGTAACTTTTTATTTAGAATTATGGAATTCATTTGTATAGTTGAATACTTTTTGGAATTATGCCAATAATATACAGATGTAATCTTAATTTATAGAGGAGGTAAATATGAAGGTAGGAATTCCTAAAGGATTATTATATTATAAATATCATCCTTTTTTACAGACATTTTTCTCTGAATTGGGAGCAGAAGTAATTGTTTCACCTGATACTAATACGGAAATATTAAATGAAGGTATTAAATATTCAGTAGACGAAGCTTGCCTTCCAGTTAAGGTATTTCATGGACATGTTTATTCATTAAAGGATAGGGCTGACATTATTATAATTCCTAGAATAATGCAGGTCAGGAAAAGAGAATATATATGTCCAAAGTTTTGTGGACTTCCTGAAATGGTTTTAAATAGTATACCAGATATTCCCCAAACAATTATAGAACCTATTTATGCTATATCAAAGAAAAAACTATATAGTTGGGCGGAAGGAGCGGGAAGTAAAATAACAGAAGACGGCTCTAAAATAAGAAAAGCATTTAATATTGCCTTGAATGAGCAGAAAAACCATAAACAAGGTATAAAAGATGAGAATTATAAATTGAGAGTTGCTTTGGCAGGACATCCATATAATATTTACGATAAATTTATTAATATGAATATAATAGAAAAGCTTAATGAGTTAGGAGTAGGTGTTATAACAGAGGAATCTATTGATGATAAATTAATAGATATGGAAGTTAAAAACTTATATAAAAAACCTTTTTGGACATTTGCAAGAAATTCCTATGGTTTTACAGCAAATGTATCTAGAGAAAAGATGGTAGATGGAATTATATATATATCTTCCTTTGCGTGTGGAATAGATTCTGTAGTAGTTGAACTTATTAGGGACAAAATAGGGGGTTTTCCTTTTATGATATTGAAGGTAGATGAACATACTGGTGAGGCAGGTCTTGATACAAGAATAGAAGCATTTGTAGATATGTTGGAAAGGAGTTAATAAGATGAAAATAACAGCTCCACATTTAGGGAATGTATATTTAGCTGCGAAGGCATTATTTGATGGACTGGAAATAGACTATATAATGCCCCCATTAAGTAATAAAGAAGCCCTGGAAATTGGTTCTTTATATTCTCCAGAAGAAATGTGTTTACCATTTAAAATAATGATAGGTAATTATATACAAGCAATTGAAAAGGGAGCAGATACAGTAATAATTACAGGAAGCTGTGGGCCATGTAGATTCGGAGAATACTGTGAATTGCAAATAAATTTATTAAAAAAACTTAAGTATAATTTAGATTTTATAGTAATTGATGCTCCAAGAGATATAGGAATTAAAGAGTTATATAATAGAATAAATAAGTTGTCTTCCCAAAGTAGTAAGTCAAAATATCAAAAGCTAAAGGTTTTGACTGATGCAAAGAAGGTAATAAATCTAATTGATGAAATAGAGTCAGAGGCTCATTATTTAGCTGGATATGAAAAGGTCAATGGTCAATGTAAAAGAATATTAAATAGCTGTAAAAAAGAGGCTTTAAAATGTAATAGTCCTAAAGAAATGATTAATTTACTAGAAGGTTATAAAGATAGTTTAAGTAGTATAGAGATAGATAAAGATAAAAATCCCATAAAAATAGCTATAATTGGTGAAATTTATACTGTAATTGAGCCATTTTCAAACTTATATATTGAAGATAAGTTGATGGATTATGGAGTTACAACATCAAGAAAATTAACTCCTAGTTGGTGGGTTAAAGATATGATATTAGTTCCTACTAAATTAAATTCACTTGATATAAAAAAGGGAGCAAAGGAATATCTTAACCTTGGAATAGGAGGTCATGCAAGGGAGTGTATCGGCGAGGCAGTTTTGGCTTATGAAGAAGGATTTGATGGGGCTATTCAAATATTTCCAATGGGGTGTATGCCAGAAATAGTTTCCAAAGCAATCCTTCCTACAATATCAAAGGATAAAGATTTTCCTATAATGTCCCTTGTAGTTGATGAAATGACTGGTGAGGCTGGTCTTGTTACTAGGATTGAAGCATTTGTAGACTTGCTTGAAAGGAGAAGGAGATATGCATTATCTTGGAGTTGATGTAGGTTCAGTAAGTACGAATCTTGTAATATTAGATAATAAAATGGATGTAATAGAAAAAATATATTTACGAACTAAAGGAAGTCCAATAAAAGCCGTACAAGATGGTCTGAAAATATTAAAAGATAAATATAGTAATATTGAAATTGGAGGAGCAGGTACTACGGGAAGTGGCAGGCATATAGCTGCTACATTAATAGGAGCCGATGCAATAAAGAATGAAATAACAACTCATGCAGTTGCAGCTCTTGAAATAGATAAGGATGTAAGAACAATAATTGAAATTGGAGGGCAGGACTCAAAGATTATTATCTTAAGAAATGGAGTAGTATCTGATTTTGGGATGAATACTGTTTGTGCAGCTGGTACAGGTTCATTTATTGATAGGCAGGCAGAAAGACTTGATATTCCAATAGAAGAGTTTGGAGATTATGCATTGCAATCAAACACTTCTGTGAGAATTGCTGGAAGATGTGCAGTTTTTGCTGAGTCAGACATGATACATAAACAGCAGTTAGGATATAATAAATCTGACATAATAAGAGGACTTTGTGATGCTTTAGTTAGAAATTATCTTAATAATATTGGGAAGGGCAAGGAAATCATGCCTAAGGTGTTTTTCCAAGGAGGAGTTGCTGCAAATAAGGGGATAAGGTCAGCATTTGAAAGTGCTTTAGGTTTTGAGATATTTGTTCCAGAGCATTATAATGTTATGGGATCTATAGGTGCAGCAATAATAGGTAGGGAAGCAGCTGAAAGAAATGGAAAAACTAATTTTAAAGGCTTTAATCTTGCTGAAAATAAATTTATTTCTAAAAGTTTTGAATGTAACGGATGTGCAAATAGATGTGAAGTAGTTACAATCAACGAGAATAATAGTAATATTGGATGTTTTGGGGATAGATGTGGAAAATGGAGTAATAAAATGGCAATATAAAACTAAGCTAAGAATTATCTTAGCTTAGTTTTATATTACTAAAATCAAATTAAACCAATTAATCTAATACTATTTGCTACTAAAAAACAAATCACAATTCCAGTTATAGTGGGTACAAGGAAAGAAACAATAGTCCATTTTAGGCTCTGAGTTTCTTTCTTTATAGTAAGACATGTAGTGGCACAAGGCCAATGCATTAATGAAAATAGCATTACACATACAGCTGTTAACCAAGTCCAGCCATTGGAAATAAGAAGTTCCTTTAAATGTACTAGACTATCTAATTCAAGTAGAGAACCAGTAGCCATGTAACTCATAATTATTATTGGGATAACTATTTCATTTGCTGGAAAACCTAAAATAAATGCCATTAATATATAACCATCTAATCCAATTAATTTTCCAAATGGGTCTAGAAAGTTTGCAGAGTGAGTCAATATGCTTGAATTTCCAATATAAATATTTGCCATAATCCATATAACTAGACCAGCAGGTATAGCTACTACGATTGCTCGACCTAAAACGAATAAGGTTCTATCAAAGATTGAATGTACTATTATTTTACCTACTTGTGGTTTTCTATAAGGCGGTAATTCTAAGGTGAAATTTGAGGGGATTCCTTTAAGTATTGTATTGGATAATATTTTAGATACTATCAATGTCATTATAATACCTAGAATTATAACACTAGTAAGAATTAATGTTAATAGTATAGATTCAAAAGGACCTCCTATAGCTCCAGCAAAGAACATTGAAATGATGGCTATTAATATAGGAAATCTTCCATTACAAGGTACAAAGTTATTGGTGATAATTGCTATTAGCCGTTCACGTGGGGAGTCAATTATTCTGCAGCCAATTATACCTGCGGCATTGCAACCAAAACCCATGCACATAGTAAGAGCTTGCTTTCCACAAGCACAGGATTTTTTGAAAAAGTTATCTAGATTGAAGGCAACTCTAGGAAGGTAACCTAAATCTTCAAGCAATGTGAATAATGGGAAAAATATAGCCATAGGTGGGAGCATAACAGAAACTACCCAGGCAAGAGTTCGATAAACTCCTAAAACTAGCATTTCATGTAACCAAGTGGGGGCACCCATCCATATAAAAACTAACGTGATTTTATCTTCCAGCCAAAATAATCCTTTAGCAATCATTTCGGATGGGTAATTAGCACCTGTAATAGTTATCCAGAAAACTAAGGCTAAAAGACAAATCATAATAGGAATTCCTATTTTCTTTGATGTAAGATATTTATCTATTTTTCTATCAAAATTATTATAGTTCTCATTTTTAAAAGAAACAACTTTGTTGCTAATGTTTTCTGAAATATTGACTAAATGACTAACTATTTTATCACGAAGTATATCATGAGTAATTCCTTCTTCATTTAGAGATTTTCTTGAGTTATGAATTTGAGCTACTAGATCCTTTTTATCCATTAAATTAAATCCAAGATATTTATTTATAGAGTTGATTAACGTAATATCTCCATCAATAAGTTTTAGTGCAACCCATCGAGTATTTAATCTGTTTCCAATTAATGGCTTTAGTATTGCTTCAATGTTAGATATAGCTTTTTCAATTGATTCTTCATATTGAATTTTTATAGGATTTAATTTGACTTTATCAAAGGCTATATTATAAACGGAATTCATCAAATCTTGTAATCCTTTTCCTTTAATAGCGCTGGTTCCTACGACAGGAACACCAAGTTCTTTAGATAGTTCTTCTAAGTCTATTTTTATACCTTTTCTTTTTGCTTCATCCATAAGATTAACACATACTACTGCTTTGGAAGTAATTTCTAAGGTTTGTAATACAAGATTGAGATTTCTTTCTAAGCAAGTGGCATCTACAACAATTACTGTTGCATCTGGATTTCCAAAACATATGAAATCTCTAGCAACTTCTTCCTCTATAGAATTTGACATTAAAGAATATGTGCCTGGTATATCTACTAAGATAAAATTACTATCTTTATATAAGTAATTTCCATGTGCATTTGTAACTGTTTTCCCTGGCCAGTTACCAGTATGTTGATTTAGTCCTGTTAGACTGTTGAAAACTGTAGACTTACCTACGTTAGGATTTCCACCTAAGGCTATAACCTTATCATCAAATGAGTTTTTTTCAATTTTAAGTTCTTGTTCTAAAATTCCTATTCCTGTGGATGTGCTAGTTAAACCCATAAACTTTCCCTCCTAATTTAAAGTTTTTCTACTAAAACCATAGAAGCCACATCGGAACGAAGGGCAATTACAGCGCCCCTAATAAAATAAGCAATAGGGTCACCTGAAGGACTTTGATGTAAAGGTTCTACTATAGTATTGTCAATTAATCCTAAATCCAATAATCTCCTTCTTGTTAACCCCTCAGACATTAATTTTTTAACCTTACACTTTTCTCCAATTGATAATGAGTTAAGTGGAATATAAATATTATCCATATAAAAAACCCCCTAAGAAATATATTTTAGTCTTGGGAAAAAAACTTTCCCTACACTAAAATATGTAAAATACTTTCTATGTGTTACTCGTATATATAATAATATATAATTTATTAGTTAAATTTTAGGAGTGATGATATTGAATAGCAAATTTCGTACAGTAAGAGGATATGAGTTAAATGAGTATGGCAGGACTTTACTTACTCCAGCATTAGAAGATTATCTTGAAATGATATATAGAAATAGTTTAGAAGAACCATATATTCGAATAAATACATTGGCAAGACTATTGAATGTAAAGGACTCATCTGCTTCAAAGATGGTAAGAAGACTAGGGGAGTTAAGATTAGTTAATTATGAGAAATATGGAATTGTAACCTTAACAGAGGATGGGGAAAAATTAGGAGAATTTTTATTAAATAGACACAATACCATAGAAAAGTTTTTGCATTTTATAGGATGCAAAGAAAATACTTTAATTCAAACAGAACTAATAGAGCATTACATTTCATCTAGTACGATTAATAATTTAGAGATTCTATATAAATTTTTTCATGAAAATAAGAAGATATTAGAAATGTATATTAACTATAGGGAGATATTTAAGAAAGAAGAATGATGGGTTCTTAGGGCTTTGTCATTAATTACTAGGTATCTATATTATATATTTTAAAAAGTTAAATCCCATAAATTGTTTTCATGATAATTCTTTTAAAACAGCTATTAAATTTATTCAGAAGATATCAATCAAATTACTTGCTTTATGTTTTGGGAGATATTTAATTTAAAAAGAAGGATTTTGAAAAAAAATATAGAATAATAAAAATATAGAATAATATTTTATAGAATAAATATTAAAATATTATTTTTGTTAAATAGAATTATTAATAATAGGAGAATACAGGATGATATTAAAGACAAAAAAATTGACCATAAAAGAGATAGCAGAAGAAGATATTAAGAGGGTGCTAGAAATATATAATTCAAACCAGGACTTTCTTATGTTTCATATTGGGAATCAAGAGGTAAATATGGACTGGTTAATTTAAGAACAGAAAGAAATGAAGGATACAAATTTATTAATTTCTATTAGTGCATAGAAAATAATGCTGTTATGATTATGAGATTTTATAATATAGTAGTGAAAGATATTGACTTACTAATAGTTTTATTAGGGAGGTGTAAAAAATATGGCCTTAGTTTTACTCTCAATACTAGGAGGATACATAGGTATTGCTATAGGAGCAGTACTTAATAATGAACTCTATGAAACCTTATTTTTGATTGTTGGAATTTTAAGTCCAGCTTTAATTACTTTAGAGCGAATTTATAAAGAGATGACTAGCAAATCAGACTAATTTAAGATTAAGTTAAAATATAGATGTTCTAAATTCGAAGGCAAAAGTTAAGATGAAGATTATATTAACTAAGGTAGCTATTTATGGTAGAATTACGGAAAGTTACATTTGATAATTTTAATGGTTGTAGCAAAATCACTCTATGCATCATTATGGTTTATGGAAACAGGTAATATTGAAGAAGGTGAATTAGTAGCAAAGATGATTTTATAGAAGTGAAAATTTAGTTTCTTGTTAAAGTTTTATATATGTTAAACATCATGATTATTAAAACTTAATATTTCATTGAAATACCGTATTATTTATAAAAGAATCTTATGGTATTTTTATATTGAGGAGAAATAGAAATTAAAAGTATTTTTAGTAAAAATTTATTTGGATTTAAAAAAGAGAAGGTAATGGAACATTTATATCTAAGGGAAGAGTGCCACCTCTTTTTATTATAAAGAAGTTCTATATATTCCTTTATGATTAGCTATTATATCTCTAGCATCTAACTCAGATATTATTCTAAGATATCCATATATTTTATAGTTAATATGTGGTCTGAATTTAGGCTGTTTTTTTATTTAATATGAAAGCATATATGAAGTCAAACAGAGTAGATTAAAAGAATATTATATAGATTTAGTTGAAGATAAAAATTTAAATTTTATCACTGAAACTTATAAATACTGCAGTATTTACTTAGGTTATAAAAAGGGGGAAGTAAATTGACTATACTTAATAAGTTGAAGGCATGGGTAGTGATATTAATATTTATTAGTATTGTATCGCTTTTATTTTCTAATAGTATTTATTCTAAGCAAAAAAGATATATAAATGAAGATAAACAACAATTTTTATATGAGATAAATAATTCAATTAGTAAGAGTAAAGCTGAGGTAGATAATATGATTTTAAATAATGAGAAAAAATATATAGATTATAAAGATATAAAATGCTTTAAAATATATCATCGTAATTTAGAAAGAAGTATATTTGGATTCAAGAAAAAATCTCGCTTTATAAATTCTGAATTAAGTAATGGTTTTCAACAACTATGGGATAATTATAATTCTATTGAACCAATAAACGGGGAGGATATAAAAGAATATTATGAACAGCTTTTTGAAAGAGCAGATGGAAAAGAATGTATATTACTAAATGATGAAGATGTTTATATGTTCCAAGAGATATTGAAATTTTATAATACAATCCAAGAGGAGATTGATAATTTAATGTAAAAGTGTATTATAAGTAAATCGTTAAAATGAATAAAAGAGCTGAAGACAATTTCTTAAATTTTAGTCAATATGATTGTTTTTTTGTTTATAGAATATTTACATGTCACTTATGATATATTCTTTGTTATGTGAAGAATTTATATTAAGAAAAAGATTTCAGCATTTTTATAGCAGAGTCTCTGGAGCCATTTTGTAAGTTCTCTTTAGATTTGAAGGATATATGATGAAAAGAATATAATGAAAGATCATATGGAAGCTTAAGTAATTTTATAAAGGTATATCAATTTATATCTGAGGACTATGTTGTTAATTGAAAAATAGTAATCCTACAATAGTTTTGAATATGTACAAATTTCATATTGGACTAGCCGTTGACAAAATCATATTAAGATAATAGCTATCCAACCTTTAGAAATTTTGGCAATACTCGAACGTTATAGGAAATAAGCAGAAATATAAATTGCAAATAGGAGGATAATATGACAGAAATTATATATAATGAACAGAATTCAACAAAAAAATCTATTATATTTGACATGGATGGAACACTTTTTCAGACGAATAAGGTTTTAGAAATATCATTACTTGAAACTTTTAATTATTTAGAATCAATTAATGAATGGAATGGAGAAATTCCAATTGAAAAATATCGTAAGATAATGGGTGCTCCATTACCAAAAGTATGGGAGATTTTATTACCAGATCACTCACAAGAGGTGAGAAAATTTACAGATTCATTTTTCCTTAAAGTATTGATTGAGAATATAAAAAATGGTAAAGGTGCTTTATATCCACATGTAGAAGATGTTTTTAGTTATTTAAGAGATAACAATTGGTCAATATTCATAGCTAGTAATGGATTAAAGGAATACTTAAAAACTATTGTAAGTTTTTATCAATTAGATAACTGGATATTTGACTTCTATAGCATAGAAGAGATTGAGTCATTAGATAAATCTAATTTAGTTGAGTTTATTTTAAGAAAGTATAATATTCAGAGAGGGGCAATTGTGGGAGATCGTATTTCGGATATAAATGCAGCGAAGGATAATGGATTAGTATCCATAGGATGTAATTTCGATTTTGCACGTGAAGAAGAACTATCAAAAGCAGACTATGTTATTGATGATTTAATTGAATTAAAATCAATTATACATAAATTGTAAAAATAATTTGTACTCAAATAAAGATTGATTAATAAGGCATAAAAGTTGCTGATATCCTATAATAGCTGTATATGTGGTATTTGCTAACAGAATAAACTTATCAATGCAGACTTTAATTTAAGATAAGAAACATCTAGGGTTGAAATCTGCTGTGAGCCTTTAATTGAATAAGGTATATTTATATAAGGGGTAAGCTTTAAATTCAATTGTTAGGAGGGAAGTATGATGGAAAGAGTTACATTTAAGAACTCAAGGGACTTAAAATTAGTTGGACATATATATTCAGCTGACTCTGAATCAATAATTGTAATGTGTCATGGATTTATGTCTGATAAGTATTCAAAAGGAAGATTTGAGAGGCTTGCTATAGCATTCAATAAATCCGGTTATAGTGCTTTACTTTTTGACTTTAGTGGTTGTGGAGAAAGTGATGATGATATTCTGACTGTTGAAAAAGAAATAGATGATTTGAAGCATGCCATTGAATTTGTAAAGTCAAAGGGATATAAAAAAATTGCCCTTTATGGACATAGTCTCGGAACTCTTATTTGTTTGAAAAGCTATAGTCCTGAAATAATAACAATGGTTTTGTCAGGTGCTTTAACCGATTCCATGAAGTATAACTGGCTCGAAGTCTTTACAAAAGAACAAATGAAAGAACTGGAGGGAAAAGGGTATTTAACAGAATATACATCACTGAAAGTACGGAAAGAGATTGTAATTGATAAAAGAATTTTGGAAGATTTTGAGCTGATTAATCAGAAGAAATTATTAGAAGATGTTGATTGCCCAGTTCTAATAATTCATGGTAATAATGACGAAGAAGAAAAGTTGCTATACGAAAGATCTAAAGCAGCAATGACATTGCTTTCATGTGACTCAAAATCTGTTAATAGTTTAAAGATTGTTCCTGTAGCATCAAAACATCTATTGACTATGAAATTACTTCTAGCAGGAATAACAGACTAAGACTATGATGATATTAAATACTTATTAAACAGATTAAATATAAATCCGTATAGGTAAGTGTGTAATTTAGTTGTTTTTTCAATAAGGAAAATATTGCTCCAGATGATGAGAATCTAAGAATATAGCTTCTTTTTTATTTTTGTTTAAGTGTCGGATATGAGCCCGAAAATAGAGCTTTGAATAAGTTAATCACTCATTCAAAGGCTCATAAGAGGATACTCCCACAAAGGAAAAAGATATAATTGTAAAAAAGCTTTCAGGAGAATTTTCATTAAATAGAATCGTAGATGAAACCCAAACTTATAATATAATAACAGCTAAAAACATTGAAAAGATAATAGAAGAAATACGTATATGTGTAAGTCCCCAGGGAATGAATAAGGAATATTTATTAAAATCCATGAATATAAGTATGGATTTTGATATAGAAACAATTACACAATACTCATTCACAGGAGAAAACATAAAGATTATAATAGCAGGAGCTATGACAAGAGTGGGAACTACTACTACAGCAATGAATATGGCATCTTATCTATCTAGTATAGGGGCAAAGGTATCATATACAGAAGCAAATGGAAATAGTCATCTTGAAAAAATCCACTCCCATTTCTTTTTCAATATCCCTATTAATGATGAATATTTTTCACAAAATGGAGTGGATTATTTTTCAATGGTAATATTCCCATGGAAAATTATAACTTTAACATTATAGACATAGGAACATTAAATGAAAGAAATTTAAAAGTCTTTGAAATTGGAGAAATAAAGATGTTATGTAGCGGAATAAAACCTTATGAAATACCACAGTTACATGATGCCTTAAATATTTTGAATAGAGATGATATAGATATTATATTATCTGAAGGAAAAATATCGAATGTGAAGAAGGATTTATTAATAAATCAAGATAAAATACATTATACTAAATTCTCATCAGATCTATTTGATAATACAATTAACTCTGATGTTTGGAAGGTGATTTTAAGCAAATACATTATTGAGCATAAAATTTTATAGGTTTGATTTTAATTATGATATAAAGTATTAAGAATCAATATATAGGTAAGTTATCCTCAAAATAAAGTAAGGTATTCAGAAGGTAGGTAAACAATGGAAGTATTTCTTGTAAATATGTTATACTGTCCATATAAGTAATTTTTAGTAGAATAATATTACGAAACAAAAAATTCATATAAAGATATGGAAGGGGGGAGGGAAACCTATGAATATATCAAATATAAAAAAGAATTTAGCTTATTACATTTTAGGAATAAATCTTATTCTGTTTTTTATATTTGGATTAATAGAAGCTCCTCTGTTGGTGCAATATATAAATATTAGCATAGTTCTTTTCGTACAATTTATAGTAATTCCAATAAATGAATATAGAAAAGTAGATATTTTAAAGAATAAATCAGTTATCTCAATACTTACTATAAGAATAGGATTAATAGTAGTGTTTAATGTATGTTTATATAAAATATTTTTGTCAAATAATTATAATTTAAAGTATACTTATTGGGTGTGCTTTGGTACCTTTAGTTTAATAATACTTGTTTTGTTAATTGAGAAGTTAGTAAATAGCTATAGGGAAAGAAAACTAAATGAGAATAAGTATAATAATTTGTATATATTAGGAGATTTATTAATAAATATTTTCATAATAAGCATTTTAGTATATGAGTTAATATTGTTTCGTATGCGTCCTTCAAGGAATATATTCATTGATAGTGTTAAAGTTCCTGAATATATTTCGATTCATAAATATTATGCTAATGAGTCTGGAAAGAATTCAGCAGATCTAAATACAAATATTAAAATTAAATCACCTGAAGACCTGAAGAAAATTACAATGGGACTAAATTCAATTATGATTAAAAATATTATATCTACTGATTTTTTAAACTATGAAAGAATGAGAAGTGATAGTAATCCATATTATATGATGTCATTTCATTATGAGAATTCAAATAATCAGGAAAACAGATTAGAAAATGGATATATTGACCGACTCATTATAACATCTAATAAAAATATAGCAATCGAACAACTAAATAAAGATGATTTTCATTTGGATAGGAAATACTACTATGATATTTTTCCTATTAATTTTTCTGAGGAAACTATAAATGTGATTTTTACCTACCTAAATTAATTTTCTAAATATTTCACATGTACATCGGTATAAAATGGGCAATAGGAAGGAGAGAATTCTGTGGATAATAAAGACAAAAAAATACTAGAAGATCATGATAGATTTATGAAGAAGGTATTAAAAGCTGTCTTATATACTCTTTCTATATTTTTATTGACTATGTTTGGAATAAACCTAATTTTGGGTTTAATATTCCAATCAGATTTTTCAATTATAGTAAGTTTTAGTGTTGGTATCATTTTTACAATATTCTATTGTGCACTGACTATTATAGAAGAAATAAGAAAAATTAAATAAGACACATCATGGACTAGACCCAGTTAGGCGGACTTGATGAATGGCCTATTTGCTCAGGTTCAGTTTTTTATATTCTAAAGGAGATAAATATCAAGGGGAAGAAGTGCCTTCACTTTCTATTATAGAAAAGTTCTATGTATTCAAATATGGCTTTTTTAGCCTCTTCTCGTGTGGCAAAGACTTTGTTAGCATTGTTTTTTTGTTAGCATTGTTTTAATGATTTATTAAAGGATTCCATGATGGCATTGTCATAAGGATTACCAGCATCGCTCATACTTTGAATAATACCATGTTTTTCAACTTCAATGTGGTACCTCTTACCAATAAATTGAGATCTTCCATTCGGTATGCACAACAAGGCCTTCATGGGGTGATTCATTCCATATAGCGGACTCTAACGCATCAATTACTAATTGTTCTCTCATATTTTTATCCATAGACCAACCTACAATTTTACGAGTATATAAATCCATATAAGCCATCAGATATAGAAATCCTTCTTTAGTAGGAATATATGTTATCTCACTAACCCAAATTTTATTTTTCATATCAGCAGAGAAATCTTGCATAAGAATATTATCTTTTATTAAATGAAAAAGATGGATTAATTGATATGATTGATATGGATGAGCAGATAAGAAATAAAGGATTTATTTCCTATAAAGATTTATTATATAATTTAGGACTTGATAATAAACAATGTTATGATTATCTGTATAACCCTTGGATAGAAGCTGTCAAAAAGGCTATTTATGAAATGTATTATTTTGATGATACTAAAATTAGAGGCAGAAAGATAAGTAGATTTGATGGCATCAGCAAATTACAAAATATTAATTATGATATAATTATTTCAGCAATTGATAAAGTCATAGAAAGCAGTAAAGAACAAGAAATTAAATATCCATCTGCTTTTATTAAAATTACTCTATTCAATGAGATAAGCGAATTTTCTGCAAAAATTCAGGCAATGGTTAATTATGATTTAGCCAATAGTTAATCTGTTTTTATGTAAAATAAAGTCTATTATTGTTATAAAAAACTTAGTAAATATTCAGAAAACGACATATAAATTAGAATATTTAAGTTATATTATACTTAATAATAATTTAGGAGTTTTAAAAAATAATAACCTTAGTACAAGATAAAAATCTATATTACAATTTAGTTTGATTTTATAGAAATGGTATTCTATAGTAAATTAATATCAGAATGTTTCAAGAGTCATTATAGTAATTAATTATTTCAATATGAAAGGGTGGGAAATGTGATTAGATTAAAGTGTTGCTATAAAAATAGAGGCCATTAATTCTTTATCTTTAGTCGATGTTGAAAAATATATGACAGATAATGTAGAGTCTACTTTAAAAGAATTTGATGAGTTAAGTTTAAAGAAAATAGTTTTATATGAAGATAAGTTATTATTAAAAAAAGATAGTTATGAAAAATCGTTGAACAATATGTCTGTGAAAATTTACTTAGATATTAATGAAGAACTAGATGATGTTGAAAAGGAAAAAATATCTGATTTATTTAAACAAAAACTATTAGAAACTATTTCAAATAAAAACAGAATTGAACTGACAAGGGTGAGATTAATAGATATAGTTTATTCATCTGCAGATTTAAATAATAGTATTGAGTTTATAGAAACTGATAGTGATGTTAAAAGCTTATCATTAAAGCAAAAAGATGAATTAAATTTATTTGATAGAACTATATTTGAAGTTTTCAAATCAAATATTTCATCCCTAAATGAAAAATCTGAATATGAAATTAATAGATTAGGTTTAGAAGAAGATACTTTAAAATTTGAGACAAAAGTATATTACTATAATGATGAAGAGTATGAAAATAAATTAAAGAATATTAGTGATGTAACTTTTAACGAAATTGTGAAAAATAAGGATCTACTAAAAATTTTAAAAAACAATAATATAAAAAATATAGAATTTACTTATGACGGTAAGTGGTATAAATATGGAGATCCATTAATTTACAATTACAATTTATAAAATATATTATTAGCTATTTCTTTAGGAGAGTTTAAAGCATTAGATAAAAATGGAAATACTATAGACAATGTTAACTCTTTTTTAATGCGAAGAGATTCTGATTGGATGTATACCAAGACATCAAAAACTTATGCTTTAAAAGCTTCTGAAAAAGTAATAGGATATTATTACTCTCGTGCAAAGTTTAAATGTGATTTTAATAAGAATGTTGCTGACTGGGACAATGATGGAAGTAAAGCTTGGTCAATATATGATGATGGTTCTTGGGGAAGGGTTAGAGTTACAGGATCATATAAACCGAATCCTTCTACAGCTAGATTTTCACTAACAGGGGAAACTTCAGATGTACTTCTTGGAGTATATGCTGCAATGGATCATGTATATTATTTCTATGGCAATGGCACATGGGATATGAGTGTATTTGAATAATTATTAAAAGGTATGTTAATGTTAAATAAAATCAATATAAAAGATTCAATATGTATAAGTATTTATTATTCTATAGTATTAAATAAATAATTTCTACATTTTAAAATTGTAATTAGTTTTGAAATAGCTAATAAGTAGTCACAATTTATTATAAAAGTGCAAGGACAATAGTTCTTGCACTTTTACACTTTTTAGACTGTTGACAAAGTAAAAACGTAAGCGGTTAATAGGCTCTTTCCAACTTTAGATGAATATAAATTGATTTATATAGAATACTAATATCTAATTAATAAAATAGATAGGATGGAAGTATTATATATGGATGAATTTGTGAAATCATTAGATCCTGCACTCAATTATTTAACTCATGAAACACATGGACATAATATTATCATTACTGTAGAGTCAAGCCGACATGAGATAGTATGTCCCTATTGTAGAAAGAAGTCATCTAGGGTTCACTCTGTTTACCGAAGAAAATTTCAGGATTTGCCTTTACAGGATAAACAGGTTACTATTATACTAAACAATAAAAAATACTTTTGCGATAATTAAGACTGTAGCTATAGGACTTTTGCAGAAAAATTTAATTTTATTACTCCTAAATCTCGAAAGATTAATAGATTAATTGGGAAAATTCTAAGACTATCTACTATGGTAAGCTCAGTATCTACAGCACAAATATTAAAATCAGATATGACCATAGTAAGTAAAGGTACAATATGTAATCTGCTTAAAAAAATGCCTGTCTCTATGGATAAAAATGGTACCATTAGAGTTTGCATAGATGATTTTGCGTTTAAAAAACGATATTCTTATGGAACTATTATGGTTGATCTTGATTCCCACAGAATAATTGATATACTTGATTCTAGAGATAAAGAGCCAGTTATAGAATGGTTAAGGAATTATCCAAGTATTGAGATTGTATCCAGAGATGGGTCACAGGTTTATTCTTCGGCTATAACAGAAGCTCATCCAGGAGCCGTTCAAATCAGCGATCGATTTTATCTTTTAAAAAACTTGTCCGAGGCAGTGGGAAAATATATGTTTCGGTTATTTCCTGCTCGTGTTGAAGTACCTGCTACAGCAACAACAAGAACACCAACTATTCCTATTAGAATCATTCCATCAAATCAATTAAAGTTGGAAAGAACCGGTTAATAACCACATGTATATACAATAATGGCAGCCATTTGACTGTCTAAGCTATTTCAGTTATTTCATTTTACATACTTCTTGGACTTTTGGATTTCAAGAAAGTAAATTGTCTATTAGTTTCTCATCTTCTCCAGTAGTTTTTGGCTACTGAAAAACACCCTAAAAATTTCAATATGTCCCTTTTACTTAATTTAAATATCCATATCACACATATTTTAATATCTCTTCATATTATATATTGGAAAGGGGAGATAAGTATGTGTTTTGAAAATAGAACCAAGGCATATGCAAAAATAGAAGGTGGTAATTTATATTCAAATTTACATGGTGTA
Source organism: Tissierella praeacuta DSM 18095 (assembly GCF_900128955.1). GTDB lineage: Bacteria > Bacillota > Clostridia > Tissierellales > Tissierellaceae > Tissierella > Tissierella praeacuta. Next base: position 13,484 of record NZ_FQTY01000019.1, on the reverse strand, counting down.
GTATTTTTTGATGATGTAGAAGGTGGTACAGAAGTAAGTGTAGAAGTGTGGGGATTACCTTTATATAAACCAGCAGAAGATAGTCAACAACCAATAGGACCTTTTGGATTTCACATACATGAAAAGGGAATATGTGAAATTACTAATCCAGATAATCCATTTGAATCTGCAGGAGGACATTACAATCCTACAAATCAACCTCATGGGAATCACTCTGGAGATTTTCCTGTTTTATTTTCAAATAATGGATATGCTAGAATGAGTTTTTTTACAAATAAATTCAAACCTGAAGATGTTATAGATAAATCCGTAATTATACATCTTAATCCAGATGACTATAGATCACAACCAGCTGGTAACTCTGGTAAGAGAATAGCTTGCGGTGTAATTTATCCATCTTAAAAAATTCTACAATAAAAATCAAAAGCTCAGATTAATGGGCTTTTGATTTTTGAATTATATTATTGAAAAGTACTTAAAAGAAAACTGTAACTATTATAAAAAAATGAGATGAATCTCTATATTGGTATTAACAATTGATTGAATGGTTATACTGAATTTTGGATTTGGTCAAATAAATTATCTCTCCTAATTGTTGGATGTTGAAAATTGTCGTTATTGTATATTCTTAAGTTATTTGATAATTATTAGGTTTTACTTTCTAATATAGTTGCAAATACTATATTAAAAGGTGATTAAATCCCAAGAAAGAATGTTGTAAAAAAGTAATAATATATCTATTGAGCAAACTCTAGTTCTATGATATAATCAATATATTATTCTAGCAATAGGAGGATTAAAGTGAAATTATTAAAAATTATATCTACTATCATAGCTATAATAGTATTTTTATATCTTTATAATTATAATCAGATAAGTAAATTTAGAGTGAGAGATGTGAGAATAGATTCTAATAAAATAAAGAGTAACTTTAGAATAACTCAAATATCTGATTTTCATTCTAATAATTTAATTGATTTAGAAAAATTGGTAGCTAATATAAAAAAATTTGATCCGAACTTTATAGTGTTGACAGGTGATATTATAGATCATGATGATACAGAATTAGATACTGTAGTTAAATTATTTGAAGCTTTATCAAAGTTAGATAAAGATATTTATTTTGTGCAAGGAAATCATGAAATTAGGAATAAATCATACAATGAGCTAAAGGTGAAAATAGAAAAGCTAAAGATAATTATCTTGGAAGATAAAGCTACTACATTTGTAGTAAATGATGAAAAAATAAATCTTATAGGTCTTAAATTTTATTCCAAAGCTAGAGTACAGGAGGAAATTTCATATTATCAAGAGATGACTAAAGATTTGAATTTAGAGTATTATAATATCTTATTGAGACATTCACCAAATAATATAGAAAATATTTTAAACGGAAAAGAGGATTTAATATTATCTGGACATGCACATGGTGGACAAATTAGACTTCCATTAATAGGAGCAATAGTAGCTCCAGGACAGGATTTTTTTCCAAAGTATGATAAAGGAATTTTTAAAATAGAAGATATAAGTCTTTATATCGATAGTGGGTTGGGGAATAGTGTTTTACCAATAAGGGCATTTAATCCTGTTCAGTTTTCAAATATTACAATCCAAACAAGGAAGTGATGAAAACATGGATACACAAGATTTTCGAGAAATGGAAAAATTGAATATTATCCATGTAGATATGGATGCTTTTTATGCATCAGTGGAGGAACAGGATAATCCTAAACTTAAAGGATTGCCTATTATAGTTGGGGGACTAAGTAATCATGGAATTGTAACTACTGCCAACTATGAAGCTAGAAAATATGGGATTCATTCTGCTATGCCTATATTTATAGCTAAGAAAAAATGTCCTAGAGGTTGTTATATACGTCCTAGAATGAAAAGATATCAGGAAGTATCCAAAGAAGTTTTCAGTATATTATATGGTTTTACAGATTTAATTGAACAGGTATCCATAGATGAGGCTTATTTAGATATCTCTAAAATAAATATGGAGCCAGTAGAAGTGGTAAAGAAAATGAAGGAAAAGGTAATATCAAGTACAGGATTAACTATGTCAGTAGGAATTTCATATAATAAATTTTTAGCTAAGCTTGCATCTGATTGGAATAAGCCAAATGGTATAAAAATAATAACTGAAGATATGGTACCTGATATACTATTGACACTACCAGTTAGAAAAGTACATGGAATAGGTCCAAAATCTGCTGAGAAACTAAATGGTATAGGAGTTTATACTATTGAAGATTTACTAGAACTTTCAGAAGAGTTTCTTATAGAACTTTTTGGGAAAGCAGGGATGGAAATATACAATAGAATCCGTGGCATAGATTACAGGAAAATCAATACTACACGTGAGAGGAAATCATTAGGAGTGGAACGTACGTTCGATGAAGCCACAAAAGATATAGATGTTCTTATAAAATATATAGAAAAGTTTTCAGAAGAATTATCATACGATTTAATGAAGAAAGATATACATGGACGGACTATTACATTGAAAATAAAAGACGAGAATTTTATAGTTCAGACGAGAAGTAAGACTTTGAATGAATATATTAAGGACTTTTCCCAAATATTTGATATTGCTCTAGAACTTTTAGATGAAATAGAGATACATAATAAAATTAGGCTGATTGGTATAACAGCATCAAATCTTATGACTTCAGAACTAGAGCAACTTTCATTATTTCATTAAATTAGACTACATTTCTAAAGAAATGTAGTCTAATTTAAGTTAGAGGTTAATTATTATTTTTTGCTATTTTTATTGTTTTCATGAATCCTTTAATTATAATAATCTGATGTTTATATTTTAATAAATTCATAAATTTTATTAATTCTTCTAGTACAACTTCTTGAACTAATAAAGTTTTACTAATAAATTAATTGATTTTAAATTTTAAAGTATCCATTTACAACTTTAATTTTAAATATAATGACACTAAGAGATATATTGTATATAAAAATATTTTTATCGAAGAGTATAAATCATACTTAATTATATATTTACTTATATGTATAATTGTAGCTATAGAAATAAGGTGTTTATTTTCATGATATGTGAAATTATTTTGTAACATTTTTTCAATAAATGTGACTAATTATATGAAAGGAGGATTTTGATGAAGGAAATAGAAAATTTATATAAACTTTATAAAGAAGATATTTATAGATATCTACTTTCTTTGACTCATAATCCTGATCTTTCAGAGGATCTATTGTCAGAGACTTTTATAAATGCAATTAAATCTATTATAAACTTTAAAGGTAGATCCTCAATAAAAACATGGTTGTTTTCCATAGCTAGAAACTTATGGCTACAGAATATTAGAAAAGAAAAAACAATGGTTGAATATAACGATCTTTTAGGATTATATGTGGCAGATACAATAGATGAAAAATTGATTACAAAAGAAACAGCCAACAGAATAAGTGATTTGTTATTAGAAAAAGATGAGCGTACACAAAAAATAGTAAGCATGAGATTAGAAGGTTATAGTTTTATAGAAATTGCAGAGGAAGTAAATATATCGGAGAGTTCAGCAAGAGTAATTGACTTTAGAACCAAAAAATGGATAAGATCTATTTTACAAAAGGAGGGAATAGATTGAAGAATATTTCTTGTGATATAATACTAGATTTAATTCCACTTGTAAAAGATGGTGTAGCAAGTGAGGATAGTGAAAAAATAGTGAATGAACATATTAAATCCTGCAATAGTTGTAAAGAGGAATTTGAAGCCTTTGAAGATATTTGTTCGGAACGAAAGTCTATAAATGATAAAAAAATAATTTATAATATCAAAAAAAATATTTTTATAACACAAATTTTTATTCTTGTCATTGGAACTGTTACAGGAATAGCATTAACAAATTCTATGGCCATGTTTTATAACCTTATTATAATGCCTTTAATAGGAGGGTTATCTTTTATAATTTTAAAAAGAAAGTGGTATCTAACTCCAGTATTCGTATTTATTTCCAGTTACTTATGGCAGATAATAGCATGGACAATAGAAAGTGGATTTGATTGGATGGCTTTATATGGTAGTCTATTTTATAGTACTATATATACGAGCTTAATAGTCTTAGGAGTAATCATTAGCATGCTTTTAAAATTTGCATTTGGGAAAGGTGAATAATATGGAAAATATAAGAAACAAAATACTTAAAATATTTGCAGGACTTTTTGCCATACTTTTGATTGGAGGAATACTTTTTATTACTAATGCTTTTTTGGGAAATCCAATATCTGCAAAGATTGCAGAAAAAACAATCAACCAATATGTAAAAGAGAATTATTCTTTTCTTGATTTGGAAGTGGAAAAGCCAATTTATAATTTTAAGTTTAATGAATATATATCAAAAGCTAAATCAAGAACAAGTATAGATACTAAGTTTAATATTTATTATCGAAATGGTAAGGTACATCATGATAATTACGAAAGTTTTGTTCTAAAAAAGTTCAATACAATTGAAAGTCTTTCCCATGAATACACTGATGTTGCAAAAAGAATTATTGCCAAAGAGCTTGGATATGAAAAAAATAATACGAGAGTAATGTATGATAAGACTATTTATGAAAATGGTAATGATGCTTTGCAGCTTGATATGAAATTTGATAAATCATTACCTATAGATGCAGAGGTTAATATTGGTGTTGATGTTGAGAATGTAACCATAGAAAATATAGCAAAGATTTTAATTGATGCACATAAGGCTTTTATAAAGAACAGCTGTTATTTTAAAAAATATGGATTATTTATTGAAAATGATAAAATTTTAGTAATGGTTAGTGAAGTTACTTCAGATGATATTGAAAGTGGTGATTTGGTTAGTTTACTTCAAAGTGCTAAGGATTATAAAGATGATACTATAGTTGAAGAAGGAGAAGAAAAATATTATGAAGAAAGAATGAGTGTTTATATTAGGTATAAGGATTCTGAAAACAACTAATGAGCCAATATTATGCTCATTAGTTGTTTTCAATTAAATAATATTAGGCAATATACTATTTTTAAGTTTCTTTTTTGTTTATCATAGAGTATCATAATAATTGTTAGTAATAATGCTTGAAATAATAATTTTCTCATAATCCCCGTCTAAGTTTTTTGATAATTGATTTGGTAAATTTTAAAATATAGAATTTTTACTAAACTTTATTAAACAAGTTGACTTGGAATTTTATAATTGAGTATATTGAAAATATTATAGAAGATGTATATTTTACTTAGTTATGAAAATAGTAGAGAATATAATTAAAAAAATAAATTAGGTTATTATCCTATAGATAAGTTTAGAAAGTAATTAAGAACAAAAGGATGATTTAATATGATTAAAGATAAATTTATGATAAGAATACAGGAGCAGAATGAAAATGTTAAAAAATATAGTAATATATCTAGCTTAATTAGCACTGTTAGATTTATAATATTTTTAGGGATTATAGCCATTACATATGGAATTACTAAGATAAACTATAAGTCAATTTATGTGGCTATAGATTTTGTTTTCGCAATGATATTTGTTGCCTTAATAGTATATCACAACATAATTAAAGAGAAATTAAATTTTGCAAAAGAAATCATAAATATAAATAATAAATATTTAGCTAGAATTAATGGTGATTGGCTTGATTTTAGGGATGTTGGAGAAGAGTTTATAAATAAGAAACATAGATATTCCTTGGATTTAGATATAGTAGGTAAAAAGTCTTTATTTCAGTTTATAAATATAGCAAATACTTGGAATGGCAGAAGGATATTAGCAGAAACTTTGTTGGAAGCTAAATATGATAAAGATGAAATATATTTAAGACAGGAAGCAATAAAAGAACTTAGTAATAAACTAGATTTTTGTCAAGAGTTAGAATATTTAGGGGGGAAGCATAAAAAACAATTGCAAGACCCAGAAAAGTTAATAGAATATGCAGAAAACAAAGAAGTTTTGATAAAATCACAAAGAATAAGAGCGTTAATTCATTTTCTCCCAGTATTTTTTATACTATTATCAGGGATAATTATAATATTTAAAATCAAGAAAATATATATATTAATTCCATTTTTAATATTATTTCAATTTTTATTATGGATGATAAGATTTTCAAAAATTAATGGGATTATAAGACCAGTAGGAGGATTCAGATATAATTTAGAAACCTATGTAAATATACTCAAGTTATTGGAGAAAGAAAAATTTGAATCTGAAAAATTAAATGATATTAAAGAAATATTATTTAATGAAAAGTATTCATCTATATTGGCAATAAAAGAGCTAGATAAGATTACAGAAAAAATTAATTTAAGATATAACAATGCTTTAATATATTTAGTATTTAATGGGTTATTTTTATGGGATTATGAATGTGTTTTTTTATTAGAAAACTGGAAAAATAAATATGGGGTAAAAGTGAAGATGTGGGTTGAAGCTATAGGAGAAATCGAGGCATTAATGAGTTTGAGTGTTTTAATGCAAATAGATGAAGGGGTTTCATTTCCAACTATTGAAAATTCAAGATTAAGAGTAATGGCAGAAAAATTAGGTCATCCCCTTATAAGTAGTAGTGATAGGATATTAAACAATATAGAAATGGATAATAGTATTTTTATTATTACTGGGTCAAATATGTCGGGTAAAACAACATTTTTAAGAACTATAGGTATAAATCTAGCACTAGCATATAGTGGAGGACCTGTACATGCTACTAAAATGTCATGTCCAATATTAGATATATATACATCTATGAGAATAACAGACGATTTGAAAAATGGGATATCAACCTTTTATGCTGAGTTACTTAGAATTAAGGAAATTATTGATGCTGCAAATGAAAATAAAAAGATAGTTTTTTTAATTGATGAAATTTTTAGAGGAACAAATTCTGAAGATAGAATACTAGGTGCTAAAAATGTTCTTGGAAATCTTAATAAATTAGGGGTAATAGGAGCCATAACTACCCATGATTTAGAATTATGTATATTAGATAAGTACAATAGGATAAAAAACTATCATTTCTCTGAGCAGTATAAAGATAATAAAATATACTTTGATTATAAAATCAAACTAGGTAAATCAACATCAACAAATGCAAAATATTTAATGAAATCAGTAGGGATTGAAATACTGGAAGATTAGAATGAAGCAACAAATATTGTTTTATAATATTTGTTGCTTTTCTTTTGCTTCTATTATTTATTATGGTCTATCTATAAAATTCAACTAAATATTAAATAAAACTTTGACAAAAAATAAACTTACAGAATAGTCACAATATTCATTTACTTTTGCATATAAATATAGTATAATCATTTAAAATCATAAATATAACAAAAAATATTAGAGGAGGGATATCGTGGATAATAAAGTTAATAATCAAGAAGGGAGAGGCTCTTGGGGATCTAGTTTCGGATTTATTATGGCTGCTGCAGGTTCTGCTGTAGGATTAGGTAATCTATGGAAATTTCCATACTTAGCAGGGAAAAATGGTGGTGCTGTATTTGTTGTAGCTTATTTATTGATAGTAGTATTAGTTGGATTTACCATGATGTTGGGAGAAATGATTATAGGTAGAAAAACACAACTTGATCCATATGGAGCTTATAAAAAGCTGAATAAAAATTGGGGGTTTTTAGGATCTATTGGAATTTTAACTGCATTTCTAATTTTATCTTATTATAGTGTAGTAGGTGGATGGGTTATTAAATATATTGTGGCAACTGTAACTGGAAAGATTGGTTCTGATAAAGCAGCTTATTTTACAGGATTTATAGGAGGATCAGTAGAACCCTTAATTTATCATGGTATTTTTATGGTATTGACAGTAGCTATTGTAATTAAGGGGATATCTGATGGAATAGAAAAGGCAAGTAAATTTATGATGCCAGCATTGCTAGTTATGTTGATTGTAGTGGCAATAAGATCAGTTACACTTAATGGTGCTTCTGCAGGTCTTTCTTATTATTTAAAGCCTGACTTTAGTAAATTTAGACCTAGTGTTTTAGTTGATGCATTAGGCCAAGTATTTTTTTCATTATCTCTAGGGATGGGAGCTCTGATTACCTATGGAAGTTATTTGAAGGGGGATGAGAATTTAGAAAAGAATGCTCTTATAATCCCGAGTTTAGATACAGCAGTAGCATTGTTAGCAGGGTTTGCTGTTTTGCCAGCAGTATTTGCCTTTGGATTTGAACCTAGTCAAGGTCCAGGGCTTATGTTTATCACGTTACCAGCAGTATTTGAAGTAATGCCTTTTGGAACAATATTTGGTATAATTTTCTTTGTATTAGTATTTTTTGCAGCTCTTACATCGGCTATTTCATTACTTGAGGTAGCAGTAGCTTATTGTATTGATAGTCTTAAATGGACTAGAATCAAGGCTGTTTCCATTGCTTCAACATTAATGTTTATAATTGGTATATTTGCTTCTTTATCTATGGGACCGATGGCGGATTTTCATATCCCATTGTTTAATAGAGGAGTTTTCGATAGCTTAGACTTTTTTACATCTAATATATTGATGCCTATAGGTGGATTTTTAATGGCAATATTTATCGGATATATTTGGGGTGTAGATGAAGCTATAGCTGAGGTAAAAAGAAGTCCAGGAGTAAAATTTAAACTTGAAAGATTCTGGACTATACTAATTAAATATGTAGTACCATTTGCTATATTTATAGTGCTATTAAGCTCACTGGGATTGTTAGATAAAATTTTAGGTAAATAAATAGTATGGATAGAAAATAGAGATTTTTAGAATAAAAACTTAGATAAATATATGATTTTATATATAAAAAACCACATAAAAAACTTCTTTATAGAAAAGATACTATAAAGGAGTTTTTTAAATTAATTATTAGTAATTATAAAAGGAGGTCTTAAGTATGCTATTTAATAATATTGTGGAAAAAAGATTCGTTAAGGATGGGGTTCATAAGTCAATATTGGAGATGACAGCGGATGAGTATAATAAGGTGTACAATGGTGAATATAGTGAAAAGATAGCTTCAGAAATTATAAATCACCACTTAGAAAGACGGGGAGACGATGGAAGAGCTACGAATATTCAAATTGAGCATGAGGATAATAGTAATATGGTTAGGATTTATGCAAATATAAATTACTTAGGAAATGACCATACTAGATATGGCATGAGATAATAAATAATGGTACCTTATACTAGGTACCATTATTTATGACTACCAATCATTAAAAGAAATAGTGTATCTAAATCAAAGAAAATACTATATAATAAAATAATGGTGTTAGGTATTATAATATTTTTATTACATAATATTATGGGAGGTAATAGATGAAACAAATTTTTAAGAATAAAGAATTTTTAAGAGATATGCTAGCAATAGCAATTCCAATCGCATTACAAAATCTAATAACATCCTCATTAAACATGGTGGATACTTTGATGATATCCCAGTTAGGCAAATCAAGTATAGCTGCAGTAGGATTAGCAAATCAACTTTTCTTTTTTTATTCTTTGATTATTTTTGGAATCAATAGTGGATCTTCAATTTTTATATCTCAATTTTGGGGAAAGAAAGATATAGAAAACATAAAGAGAATACTGGGATTAGCAGTAAGTTTAAGTACTTTGGCAGGACTTGTTTTTACCATAGTTGCTTTCTTTTCTCCAGAAATGATTATGAAGTTTTTTATTGATGATGAAATAGTAATAAGGTTAGGAAGTGACTATTTACGCATAGTATCTCTATCATATATAATAACAGGTATAGGATTTGCTTTTAGTATAGCATCTAGAAGTATTGGGGAACCTAAAATGCCCATGGTAGTTTCAGCTATATCTTTTATAACTAATACGATATTTAATTACTTACTTATTTTTGGTCATTTTGGTTTTCCAGAACTTGGAGTAAAAGGGGCAGCTTATGGAACTTTGATTGCTAGAATAGTTGAAATTAGCTTTATTTTTTACTTCATATATAAAAACATAAAACCTCTTGCAGCTAGTTTAAGGGAACTAACAGATTGGAAAAAAGAGTTTATAAATAGATATTTAAAGACTACTTATCCTGTAATAATCAATGAAGCATTTTGGGCATTGGGACAAGTTATGTATTCTGCAGCCTATGCAAAAATGGGAGCAGAGGCAACGGCAGCAGTTCAGGTCTCAGGGACTATTCAAAATATTTTTTTTGTAATGGTTAGAGGGCTTGGAAATGCCTGTACAGTTATGGTAGGTAATAAGATTGGTGCTAGAGATGAAGAACAAGCATATGATTATGCAATACAATTTCTTATTATGTCAACTATTGCAGGGTTAATATTGGGTGCAATATTAAGTTTAACACCAGATATAACTTTAAAATTATTTAAAAATCTTGAGCCAGATGTATATAATTTATCAAGGAAATTGTTATTTTTTTCAGGATTATTTTATTTCATAAGAACATTTAATTCTACATTAATTGTTGGAGTTCTTAGGGGTGGTGGAGATACTACATTTTCTATGTATCTTGAGATGGGTTCTGTGTGGTTAGTAGGAGTGCCTTTAGCATTTGTTGGGGTTTTAATATTTAGATTGCCAGTTTACATTGTTTTTATATTGGTTTCTGTTGAAGAAATAGTTAAAGCAGTTATTGGTTTACCAAGAGTTAAGTCTAAAAAATGGATTAGAAATGTAACTTAAAATTTAAACTGCTTTCTAGGCTTTTTATACAGTATATAATGTCTATAATGATATTAATTCTTGAAGGAGTTGATTTTTATGTTTAAATATAGAAAAACATTTAAGATTCCATATTATGATGCGGACAAATATAGACGGGCTACACCTCTGGCAATGCTCACATATCTAGGAGAAACATCAAGTGCACATACCGAGCATATTGGATTTAGTGTTGATAAATTACAAGACTTAAACTATTGTTGGATGCTTAACCGTTGGAAGGTTAAGATGAGTAGATATCCAGATGTAAAAGAAGAAATAACCATTGAAACATGGACTTCTAGCATTGATAGATTTTATGCTAATAGGGAATTTATTATATATGATAAGAAGGAAATAGAAATAGGAAGAGCTTCTACAGTTTGGATATTTATAAATATGGAAAAGAAAAGACCCATTAGAATACCATTAGAATTTGTAGAAGCTTCTAATCTAATAGAGGAAAAGACTTTTGATGACTTTTATGATTTCAAAAAAGAAATAGAAATAGAAGAATATATTGATTTTCATGTAAGAAGATTAGACATTGATTACAATAATCATGTTAATAATACTAAATATCTTGCTTGGATGTTAGAAATTATCCCAGAAGATATTTATGAAAACTATATATTAAGTGAATTTGAAATTTTATATAAAAAAGAAACTGTTTATGGAAAAACAATATTATCTGGTAGTAAAGAATTATACGATAATAGAGGTAAACATGAATATTTCCATAAGATTTTAGATAGTAATACTAAGGATATTCATTCAATGGGAATAACAAAGTGGAAAATGATAAAAAATAAGTTAGGCGATTAAACCTAACTTGTTTTTTAACCTTCAAAATCTACTTTTATAATTTTCCCTTTTTCCTCTAGATGCATTTTTGTAATCTTGGTTAATTTTGGTACATTATCAATCTTAGCACATTCTATGAGGTGGTATACTTTAGAAGTATCTTCTGTTTCTTTATAAACTTGTCTTAGTAGTTTTAGTATTGAATATGGATGCTCAGGTTCCTTTAAAGATATAAACGATGTATTTGGTTTTGCCATAGCTTCACCAATTAATTTTTCAAAATCTAAATTATCTAGACCAGGAATAAGGAAATACTCTACATCCTTATTCAAATCTTCAAAACCTTTAACTTGAATTGATTTAAATTTACCCTTAGCTACTGCCATTAGAGTAGCCATTAATGGTCTTATACCAGCAGATCTATGGCCTGATACAATAATAGATTCCTTTTTATCAATAGCCTCCTCAATATAGTTTCCTTCTGCTTCAGTCATAAATCCTTGTGTTACATACTTTTGAATCATTGTGTTCATATAAAACGCTCCTTTATTTATTAAAATTTATTAAATTTGGTTAATGATGTTAATATATACACTATTTTAATAACACTAAAAATAGTGAAATAAATTATTCTATATAATATTACCCAATTTAATGATAAAATAGCTATATTATGTTTAAAATAAAAAATTAATGTTAAATTTATTTAATTTTGGAGGTGTAAATGATGAAAATAAAAATGGAAAGACAAAAAAACATAGCTCTTATTGCCCATGATAATAAAAAAGATGATTTAATAAATTGGGTAAAGGAAAATAAGGAAATATTATCTAAGCATTTTTTATGTGGTACAGGAACTACTTCAAAGCGAATATCTGAAAGTACAGAATTACCAGTAAAAGCATTTAAATCTGGTCCTTTAGGTGGAGATCAACAAATTGGAGCTCGTATTGTTGAAGGTAAGATCGATATGGTAATTTTTTTCTGGGATCCATTAGAAGCTCAACCTCACGATCCAGATATAAAGGCATTACTTAGAATTGCCGTTTTATACGATATTCCCATAGCTACTAACAAATCTTCTGCCGATTATATATTGTCTTCACCATTAATGGATGAAGAATATACAAGAGAAATAGTTGATTATTCTGATTTAAGAATATCCAAATAATTTATAGAACCATTATGCTATTAATTTAAATTTAGTCTATAATTTGTTAAAAAAGATATAAAATGTAGTTGCAATCTATTTTAGAGTATGTTAAGATTAGATTGTAGCTTTAATTCGGAAGTAAATAATCAATACACAATAATTTCTATGGGTACAGAGGTTTATCTGCATATAGTAAAGAAATTTTATTGTTGGTATTTTTACAAAGAATTAAAGAAATAAAATTTCGGAGGTATATGCAATGAAAGGTACAGTAAAATGGTTTAATGCAGAAAAAGGATTTGGATTTATTACTACTGAGGAAGGAAACGATGTATTCGCTCACTTCTCACAAATCAACAAAGAAGGATTCAAAACTTTAGAAGAAGGTCAAGACGTTGAATTCAACGTTGTAGAAGGCGCTAAAGGTCTACAAGCTGAAAACATTACAATTCTATAGTAAATGGATACTTACAACCTCTTAAAGATATGTCTTTAAGAGGTTTTTAAGTGTGCCCAGCATGGGCAACAACTTGGTGGTGAAAGTCCACTACGGGCTTGGTAGTAGGAACCGTTAGCTGAAGGCAAGGGTGTCCATGGCGACGTGGAATCTGAAGGAAGCCGAAGGCAAAATCCTGAACCGACGAACAGAAATCACATAAGGCTGATTTAGGGAGGATGAGTTTGCTTAACAAAACAAAGTCCAATACTACCCGAACTCTTTACAGTAAATGTGACGGTTACATGGGAGGAAGGTTGTTGTTCTTACCTGGGGAGGTCTCATGGACATGGGAAAACAGAGTATGAACCATGGTTGAAACAAGATTTATCATGAGAAGTC